>NZ_RDQR01000039.1 GCF_003703835.1 Auritidibacter ignavus | reverse complement strand
CTGTGAGGTTGAGCTAATCCCTTAAAGCTGGTCTCAGTTCGGATTGGGGTCTGCAACTCGACCCCATGAAGTCGGAGTCGCTAGTAATCGCAGATCAGCAATGCTGCGGTGAATACGTTCCCGGGCCTTGTACACACCGCCCGTCGAGTCACGAAAGTTGGTAACACCCGAAGCCGGTGGCCTAACCGTTGTGGGGGGAGCCGTCGAAGGTGGGACTGGCGATTGGGACTAAGTCGTAACAAGGTAGCCGTACCGGAAGGTGCGGCTGGATCACCTCCTTTCTAAGGAGAAAGTTTTTTTCTCAGTGTTTTTGTTGGTGCCCTGGTGTGGTGACTGATGCTGTTGTGGTGTTGGTGCCAGGGTGCTGTTTGGGTGGATCATCAATGAATCCCTGGTTGTGTGGGGGTCATGCTGTGGGCTTGGCTGGTTGCTGCTATTAGTACTGTTCCGCGTCGCGTGTTGTGTGTGGTGTGGTTCGTGGAGTGTGGTGGTTGCTGGTGGTGTTCTGGTGTGTTTGGTGCACTGTTGGGTTATGGGGTAATTGTTCCCTGGTGGCCTGTCTGCTCTTGTTGTCATCGTGTTGGTGGTGATGGGGGTGGGTGGGGTGTTGTTGTGGTAATTGCATAGTGGACGTGAGCATCTATCATGACACTGCGGTTTGTGGTGTTGTGGTTGTGCTGCAAAGAGCATGAGTTTGTGCTGCGATCATTGGCCTGTTGGGGTTGGTGGTTGTGGTGGTGTTTCTTTGTGGTTGCTTTAGTTGTTTGTTTTGTGTGTCCAGTCACCATCGCATGATGCTGGTTTGGTGTTGTGTGTGGTGTTGGTGTTGCTTGTTTTGTGGCTTACGTGTGGCGCCATCGGTTGTCCCCTGTGATTCCTTCGTTGTGTTGGGTTGTGGGGGTTGGTGGTGTTTGTAAGTTGTGAAGGGCGCATGGTGGATGCCTTGGTAATAGGAGCCGATGAAGGACGTGGGAATCTGCGATAAGCCTGGTGGAGTTGATAACCGAGCGTTGATGCCAGGATGTCCGAATGGGGTAACCCCGCGCATCGTGGTGGTGCGTGACCGCTGGTTGAATGTATAGGCCAGTTGGAGGGAACGTGGGGAAGTGAAACATCTCAGTACCTGCAGGAAGAGAAAATAATAATGATTCTGCTAGTAGTGGCGAGCGAACGTGGATGAGGCTAAACCTGGTGCGTGTGATACACGGTAGTGGTTGCGTGCTAGGGGTTGTGGGATGCGCTGTGCTGGTTCTACCGGGCTGGCGAGTGATGGTTGCGTGTATGCGAAGTAGTTTGGATGCTACACCGTAGTGGGTGAGAGTCCCGTAGTGGTAACGCGTTGGCCGGGCTTTGGTGTTTTCCCGAGTAGTACGGGGTTCGTGGAGTCCCGTGTGAATCTGCCAGGACCACCTGGTAAGTCTAAATACTTCCTATTGACCGATAGTGGATCAGTACCGTGAGGGAATGGTGAAAAGTACCCCGGGAGGGGAGTGAAAGAGTACCTGAAACCATGTGCTTACAATCCGTTCGAGCGTCCTGTGGGGTGTGAGAGCGTGCCTTTTGCAAAATGAGCCTGCGAGTCAGTGATGCGTGGCGAGGTTAACCCGTGTGGGGTAGTCGTAGCGAAAGCGAGTCTGAAGAGGGCGGTGAGTCGCGTGTTCTGGACCCGAAGCGGAGTGATCTACCCATGGCCAGGTTGAAGCGTGTGTAAGAGCACGTGGAGGACCGGACCCACTTCAGTTGAAAATGGAGGGGATGAGCTGTGGGTAGGGGTGAAAGGCTAATCAAACTCCGTGATAGCTGGTTCTCCCCGAAATGCATTTAGGTGCAGCGTTGCGTGTTTCTTGCTGGTGGTAGAGCTACTGGTTGGCTGATGGGCCCGACAAGGTTACTGACGTCAGCCAAACTCCGAATGCTGGTGAGTGAGAGCGTGGCAGTGAGACTGTGGGGGATAAGCTTCATGGTCGAGAGGGAAACAGCCCAGATCATCGGTTAAGGCCCCTAAGCGTGTGCTAAGTGGAAAAGGATGTGAAGTTGCTGAGACAACCAGGAGGTTGGCTTAGAAGCAGCCACCCTTGAAAGAGTGCGTAATAGCCCACTGGTCAAGTGATTTTGCGCCGACAATGTAGCGGGGCTTAAGCATACCGCCGAAACTGTGACAAACCACCGTGTGGTGGGTTGGGTAGGGGAGCGTCGTGCGTGTGGTGAAGCAGTCGTGTGAACGGTTGTGGAGAGCGTGCGAGTGAGAATGCAGGCATGAGTAGCGATAGGAGGGTGAGAAACCCTTCCGCCGGATGACTAAGGGTTCCAGGGTCAAGTTCATCTTCCCTGGGTTAGTCGGGACCTAAGGCGAGGCCGACAGGCGTAGTCGATGGATAACGGGTTGATATTCCCGTACCAGTGGTAGACCGTCCCTGCTGAGCTGGTGATACTAACCACCCGAGCCTTCCTGGATCACCTTTCGGGGTGACGTGGTTGGTGAGCGTGGGACCTGAACTGGTGAGGCAAGCGTGTTAACAGGTGTGACGCAGGAAGGTAGCCGGGCCAGGCAGTGGAATGGTCCTGGTCTAAGCGTGTAGGATGCAGGGTTGGTAAATCCGCTCTGTGTGTGTCTGAGACGTGATGGGCTCCCACGTGGTGGGAGATCTGGTGATCCTATGCTGCCAAGAAAAGCATCGACGCGAGGTTGACATTGCCCGTACCCTAAACCGACTCAGGTAGTCAGGTAGAGAATACTAAGGCGATCGAGAGAATCATAGTTAAGGAACTCGGCAAAATGCCCCCGTAACTTCGGAAGAAGGGGGGCCTCGACCTTGACACCCACGTGGTGGGTGGAGGGGGTAGGGGCCGCAGAGACCAGGGGGAAGCGACTGTTTATCAAAAACACAGGTCCATGCGAAGTCGTAAGACGATGTATATGGACTGACTCCTGCCCGGTGCTGGAAGGTTAAGCGGAGCTATTAGCCCTTGTGGGCGACGTGGTGAAGTTAAGCCCCAGTAAACGGCGGTGGTAACTATAACCATCCTAAGGTAGCGAAATTCCTTGTCGGGTAAGTTCCGACCTGCACGAATGGAGTAACGACTTCCCCGCTGTCTCAACTGTGAACTCGGTGAAATTGCAGTACGAGTAAAGATGCTCGTTACGCGCAGAAGGACGGAAAGACCCCGAGACCTTCACTATAGTTTGGTATTGGTGTTCGGTGTGGCTTGTGTAGAATAGGTGGGAGACTGTGAAGCTAGCACGCTAGTGGTAGTGGAGTCGTTGTGTGAAATACCACTCTGGTCATAGTGAATATCTAACTTCGGACCGTGATCCGGTTCAGGGACAGTGCCTGATGGGTAGTTTAACTGGGGCGGTTGCCTCCTAAATGGTAACGGAGGCGCCCAAAGGTTCCCTCAGCCTGGTTGGCAATCAGGTGTTGAGTGTAAGTGCACAAGGGAGCTTGACTGTGAGACTGGCAGGTCGAGCAGGAACGAAAGTTGGGACTAGTGATCCGGCGACTCGTTGTGGAACGGTCGTCGCTCAACGGATAAAAGGTACCTCGGGGATAACAGGCTTATCTTGCCCAAGAGTTCATATCGACGGCATGGTTTGGCACCTCGATGTCGGCTCGTCGCATCCTGGGGCTGGAGTTGGTCCCAAGGGTTGGGCTGTTCGCCCATTAAAGCGGTACGCGAGCTGGGTTCAGAACGTCGTGAGACAGTTCGGTCCCTATCCTCTGCGCGCGGTGGAGAATTGAGAAGGGCTGTCCTTAGTACGAGAGGACCGGGACGGACGAACCTCTGGTATGTCAGTTGTACCGCCAGGTGCATGGCTGATTGGCTACGTTCGGGATAGATAACCGCTGAAAGCATCTAAGCGGGAAGCTTGCTTCAAGATGAATTCTCCTGACACCCTTGTGGTGTGAGAGGTTCCCAGTAGATGACTGGGTTGATAGGCCGGGTGTGTAAGCACGGACTGACGACGTGTTGAGCTGACCGGTACTAATAGACCAAAGACTTACAAACACCCCCAACCAACCACAAACCACTCCCCGCCCGCCGGGGGTTGGTGGAGGATCACGGGTCTGGGGTGTGAGATGGTAAGCCAGAGACAACACCACACCCTGACACGACACCACCCCTACCGGGGGTGGCCTGTCAGGGTGATCACGAGCAAACACTCACGGCACACACAAAAAACACGACACCCATCGTGTTCTAGCCCAGCACAACCATGCCAACGTCCACTATGGGATTACCCCAACAAACACCGCCGTGTGTGAAACACACAGGCCCACACAATCGAAGACAAGGTTTCCCACCCCCACCCCCTGGGGGTTGGTGAGAAGAGTTACGGTGGTTATAGCGTAGGGGAAACGCCCGGTCCCATTCCGAACCCGGAAGCTAAGACCTACAGCGCCGATGGTACTGCACACGGGAGTGTGTGGGAGAGTAGGACACCGCCGGACAATCATTACACGGTCGGGGACGAACAGACCACACCGGTGACAACGACGCCACCACCGCCCAGGCTCTGTTCGTCCCCGACCACCATTTAACCCACCAAACACC
>NZ_RDQR01000038.1 GCF_003703835.1 Auritidibacter ignavus | reverse complement strand
GGACGCTGAAGAAAAGGGCGGCAGACATCCTGGCCTACTTCGACCGCCCCGGAACCTCCAACGGACCCACCGAGGCCATCAACGGACGACTCGAACACCTGCGCGGATCCGCCCTGGGCTTCCGGAATCTCACCAACTACATCGCCAGGTCCTTGCTCGAGAGCGGAGGATTCAAGCCCCGTCTACACCCTCGATTGTGAAGAGCCATGTATCCGACATCAAACATCACCATCGCACAACTTATCACGATGGATACAAGACCCAAGTGCAGAGTGGTGCCATCGGATAGCGTCATTACCGGCTATGACCTGGGAATTCGTACCGGCGTCGTCGTTTGGAGATTAACCTGCTGAACCGCTGAGTGTCCGGCACGCCTCCACTTCGGCTGGTGCCCGTAGAGGGGTGAACCAGTCGGGATTTCGCGCGCAACAATAGCGGGGCAGCAGCTGGCCGCAGCAGTATTAACTGACAAAACCTCCGACTGCTCTTGGAGCGCCAAAAGGCCTAGAAGTCGCCGAATGGTATCGCCATCAACGAGTTGCTATTAGCCTAATCAGATGGTGTTCGTACGTAACACGAAAGAAGTCGACGCCATGAAAAACGATGATCAACGGACTAGCCACTCTGGATTCATTACCGCTTGGTCAATTCTCTTCTGGTGAGCTTGGGCACCCAAGAGCCCATTGAATGAGCGGATACATTCCGAGCTCACCGCCACACGACTGAAGTCTCGGGCAGCGCAGAGGAGGCGTACCCACCTAGTCGTCATCGATTGGGTGCTTACTAAGCACTTGCTCGACCATTAGCCACTCAAGGTCTTGCTGCACGGCTGTGTCGTCAGGCCATAAGGCGCTTGTACCAGCTAGTTGAATCTTCTGAGTCAGCTTTCTATGGGTGCAGCCGAAGTCGGCTCCGTATCCAGGGACCATGTAGACCGTTTCTGAGCCCCCTAGCGGAACCTCGAGATGTTCTGACGAAAGAACGACAAGATCTAGGAGAAGGAGGCTACGTGCGATCGGCAACCTTTCTGACGAGATGACGAGCCGATTTGTTTCACGGCGGATGATTCCCCTAGCAACTGCAGATTGAATGGCTCGAGCGACCTCGTCGGGGGGATAGCCTTCGCTCTTCAGGTACTGCTGGACTCTTTGTAAATCCCCTTCTGGTGAGAGCAGCACTGCATGCTCGATTTCGCGAGGGGTAAGGAAACAAATCTGCTGAAGTGCTCTGCGTAAGCGCACCAGGATTGACTTAACCTGTATGAAATCCTGAGTGGATTCGAAGTTCAACATGTGTCCAAGGTCGCCACGCAAAGCCCCCGCGTATCCTGCGCCGTCTAGAAACTCGAGGAACACCGAGTTTGGGTAGTTTCCTCGAGTCTGCGTCTAGAACTATTTGTCTGATCATAGACAGTGCGAGAAGCGCCGTCGGAGGTCAGGCCAACGTCCTCGGAAACGAATAGAATATCCACCATCAGCCGGATCGCATCACGCGGGGTATAAAACGCACCCGCAGCCTTACCCTTCGTGTCAAAGGCCTTGTACATGACGTGCTGGAACAGGTCGCCCATCTGTGCGTCGGGCAGATCCTGCATGCTCATGTCGATGGTGGCGAAGTGCTTCACAACCGGCCACAAGCGGTGCGCAGTGTCAAGGGTCTTCATCTTCACTGCGAAATCGAAGGCATCCCACACGTCGCGCACGGAGGAAGAAAACGCGCCGACGTAGTCCATCAGCGCGTCGTAGACGTGATCGTCGAGCTTGGCAATGGTGGTCAAGTTCAGCCGGGAGGTATTGAAGAAGGACAAACCGAACTTGCTTTGGACCTCCCAATCAATCATTTCCTCGCTGTACCCCTCCGAGCATGCCTCCTTGGGGCTAAAATCCCTACGGTAAACGTACTGTCCAAAAACATTCTCGGGACACGCACATTCCGTCTCGTCTTCTATTGCAACACCACGGATAGACACCACCCGGTTACGCTCGAACAAAGCATCGAACTCCCCCACGCACTACCCCTTCGCTCCATACGAGAAAAGAAGCTTCCCGTTTTGAGAAGGATCTTTTGAAAAGACCCCCCATCTCCGGGACCTGCTCGTCTCCTCGATTCACTCTTCGCCTGCGGCCTCATCGCCTGGGCCGCGCGACTGCCGCCCTTCATTGGGTTCGTCGCCTCCGGCTTCGCACTCAATGCCCCGGGTGTGAAACATGTCGAGTTCCTCGATCTTCTCGCCGTCATCGGCGTGACCCTCATGCTGTTTTCCATCGGCCTGCGCCTACGTACTGGTCATGACACTCATCTGCGCGGGCTTCATCAGCGCCCTTATCGCCGTTGCCCTTTTTAAAGGGTGGCGGTGGACTGTGGCGCAACTTGGTAGCGCACTACACTAGGGGTGTAGGGGTCGCAGGTTCAAATCCTGTCAGTCCGACAAAATCTTTAGGGGGCTATTCGTCCAGCTCCCCCATCTCCTTAGCAGCAACCATCAGCTCTGCCAAAGCTTCAATGACGGTTCCCAATTCTCATATTGATGGTGACTGGCACATAGGCTTGAGGTGGAGATGGCGTCCGTGCCAGTGTTCAATCAGCCAACGGTCATGACTGGCGATGATTAGGGTTCCTTGCCAGTTGCGCAGCGCTTCTTCAAGCGCGTCCATCGTCTCCAAATCGAGGTAGTTGGTAGGTTCGTCGATTATTAGCACGGTTGGACGACGGGCCAATGCGATTGCGAGTTGGGCGCGGCGTTGATTCCCTGCCGACAAGTCGGGAATTGGGGTGCGCCACATAGACGGATGCAAGATTCCTTTCCCAGCCGAGCCAACCCCGTTCCTCCACGTCTGCGATTCAAAGCCTGGGTCTGACTCAGCTGGAAGCCTCTGCAGCACCTGACCGACGGGTTCATCGCGGGTAATGGTGCCCTTGCTGGTCACCTTGGTCGGCGGGTTACCGGAAGCAACCCAGTTCAGCAGGGTTGATTTCCCTGCCCCGTTTGTCCCCGTCACGACGAGGTGTTCGCCTCTGCTGAGATCGAACGTGACCGGCGCAAGCCGACCTACCACCGTCGCGTCCCTGGCTGAAACGGCCAGACCAGATCGAGGGTCAGTTTCGAGGGAGGGGAACTCCAAATCGTAGTGACGGGGTTTTCGTACCTCGCGCTGGACAAGGCGCTCCAAGCGAACATCATCTGCACGCGTTCTCTTTACCGCTGTCGCTGCCGCCCGGTCCGTGAAGAACTTCTTCTGCTTGCCAACCGCTGTTTCGACCCGGACACCACCGCGGCCAATCTTCATGCTCTCGTGCCGGTGCTCGTGCAACTCGCGCTTTTCGTCCTGTTGCGCGGCGTGGATCTGCAGGTGCTTCTCTCGGGCGGTCGCCTTGGCGGCTAGGTAGTCAGTGTAGTTGCCCGCGTTGCGGTAAACGCCCACTAGCTCCTCACCGTCTACTTTGGCTAATTCCTGCCACACGGTGATATCCATGTCGTAGATAACGGTGGCGGAATTCTCGATGAAAGCCCGGTCATGGCTGGCGGCGAGCACTGGACCGTCCCAGTTATTGACGACAGTTGCCAGGAATTCGATGGCCTCGCCGTCCAAGTGGTTGGTCGGTTCATCGAGGATCAGCACCTCAGGCCGGATGATCAGCAGCACAGCTAGCTCCAACCGCGCACGCTGGCCGGGCGAAAGTCTGACCAACATCCGATTTGCACCAGACCCAGTCAGTTCGACGAGACCCAGCCCGGCAAGAGTCTCGTTCACGCGTGAATCCAATGACCATACATCCAGCGCGTTCAACCGAGCGAGGATCTGATCGTACTCGCCCGCAAGACCATCCTGCCCAGACGCGATGGCCTCAGTGACTTGCTCAAAACGCAACAACAGCTCCCTGAACGGTGCCAGTGCCGAGTCGAGGAACTGCGCAACGCTGCCGTCGAAAGACTCCGGATCGGGAATACGCTGAGGAACAACGCCAGAAACAACTCCTCCCGAAACGGGTATCAGATCACCGGTCAGAATTTTCAGCAGCGTTGATTTACCGACCCCGTTCGGGCCGATTAAGAAGGCTCGCTCACCGGCAGAAACGTGCAGACTCACACGGTCGAGGACGAGACGGGAGCCATAGGAAAAAGAAACATCATCGAGGGCAATTGCGGGCATAGTGATCTCCGGGGGGTAGAAGCTTGGGTCACTTCTCAGCAGGGCTGAGTGGAGATCACATGTTCACCGGAACTGCACACTCCTCGATTAACGGGCGTCACCAACTGGCAGGGTATGACGAGATTCTACATGCCGAGCACAGGCTAAATCCAGAGATCGACGAGACTCATAGAAAGTCCCCGCGTAGGCAGGGGCCGTGCCTCAGGTAGTTTCCCCGCGAAATGTCTTTACCGGTGGGCTGGGGTGGGGCGACGATGGGGTATGACGCATAAGGATGTTTCGATGCAGACTCGGATTAAAGTCACCAAGCACTATGCGGCCAGGTATGCTGCGGCTTCCAAGAAGGTCAAGGGTCAGATTCTGGATACGGTGGTGGAGCTGACTGGCTGGCACCGGGATCATGCCCGTCAGCAGCTCAAGCGCCG
>NZ_RDQR01000037.1 GCF_003703835.1 Auritidibacter ignavus | reverse complement strand
GGACGCTGAAGAAAAGGGCGGCAGACATCCTGGCCTACTTCGACCGCCCCGGAACCTCCAACGGACCCACCGAGGCCATCAACGGACGACTCGAACACCTGCGCGGATCCGCCCTGGGCTTCCGGAATCTCACCAACTACATCGCCAGGTCCTTGCTCGAGAGCGGAGGATTCAAGCCCCGTCTACACCCTCGATTGTGAAGAGCCTTCAAAGCCCCAGAAAGTCGCGAGATCTAAGATGTTCTACGAAATTCACCCCGAAGCAGCCCGGTCCACCATTTCGCAAACGAGTAGCAAAATACCTGAAATCGAGTCCGCTAACG
The DNA here is from genome assembly GCF_003703835.1 of Auritidibacter ignavus. Lineage (GTDB taxonomy): Bacteria > Actinomycetota > Actinomycetes > Actinomycetales > Micrococcaceae > Auritidibacter > Auritidibacter ignavus. The sequence goes on along the minus strand of NZ_RDQR01000037.1, from coordinate 4,622 downwards.
ATTCTCTGGAATCTCAGGCATCGTCCTTGGGAGGCCAGCTTTCCTACAGTCCGCAGACCTCGGGCGCATTGAACGGCGACGTCAGCCAGGCGTTCCAGTCCGCTGGAGAAGCGTTGGTCTCAATGCTCCAAAACAATATTTCCGCCACCACGGAAGCCGTCAATGAGTATGGCAACGGTGATCAAGCTATGTGCGTGGCTGCTGATGGGGCACTGCAACAGGTCAACGTTACTGATATGCCAGGTGTTCGGTAAGAGGGATTGACCAGAGAGGAATTGAGATGGCTTTTGATGTCCCGGAGGTGGACAGTCCGTCGGTCGTGAGCTCTGGTGCCCAGGAGATTAGGACTGCTGGGGAGAAGATCGACCAGAAGATGAAAGATGCTTCCAGCGCTTGGCAACCGATTCGTGGCCAATATCGTGCGCCTGAAGCAAGCCAAGTGTATCGCGCAATGAGGACACCTGAAGAGATGGCGACAGAATTGATGTCTGCCGCGGATAAAGTTGGCACTGAGTTGGACCAATACTCTTCTGAACTGGCGGTGTTGAAACAACGTAGAGAAGCCCTTTTAGGGGAAATTGCCGCTTACCAGGCGGCGAACGTGGCGGCTGATCTTAGCGATCCTGCAGTCCTGGAGTATTTCAAGCGGTGGGAAGCCGAACTGCATAGGAAGTGTTTTCACCTTAGGGTAGGCGTAGAAAAAGCAGATTCAGAGTGTGCCACCTCGATCCGGTCGGCTGCTCAAGGCGCTGGTGATGGCATTGGTGAAACGTTGTTGAATGCCATTTTCCGCAACAATAATGTCGAGGGAGCCTTGGGCACATTATTTCAGGTTGGTCGACTGGGTGCTGATTCCGTCAAGTACGGCAGTATGGCGTATTTCGTCAGGAACGGTCGTGTTCAACTGCGGCAAGGTTGGGCCCCTCAGCTCTTGCAGAACCTTGCAGGGAGGGGGAAGTTTGGCGAAGGTCTGGCCAGGATCCTGTCCAAATGGGACGCTAGCGCTGTCACGAACAACGGTCAGTTCCTTGCCAAGAACTCGCCAATGAATCCGATGGCACACCCGAAGGGCCCCTTTGAAGCCCTTCAGACGGTGATTGCACGGAGTACCCTCAAGCTTGATGGTAAGAACTCGCGAATCCCCAATGCGGGTCATGGTGGCAAAGGTGGCACGTGGGACAGAGTCGCGAAGGGGTCCAAGATTGCCTCCCGTACCGGGAACGTCTTGTCCTTTGCAACTTCTACAGTGGAGTCTTGGCAGACCGACTCCAGTACACATCCCAATATGGGTACCGGTGAAAAAGGCACACGGGCGGTTGTTTCTGGTGGTTTTACTGCCGCTGGTGGATGGGCCGGTGGCAAGGCCGGTGCGTCAATTGGCGCCGCCGTTGGTTCTTTCGCAGGCCCCGTTGGTACTGTGGTTGGCGGTGTCGCAGGCGGTATTGTCGGCGGTATTGCAGGATCTAAGGCTGGTGGCTGGTTCGGCGACAAGGCCAAAGACCTCGTCAGCGGATTATTTAACTGACGTTGTTGAGGCGTTCAAGTTCCGGCGCTATTCAGGGAGCTCGGGAGTAGCGATAAGTTGTAAGGAGATGGAATGCCTAACTCAGGCAAGGCAGGGTCAACGGACAACACAACCTATACCCATCCGGAGATGGTCTTTGAGGTTTTTGCACCTCGCGGGTGGGAAGAAGACCTCTCCGGAGCTGATCGCGGGGTCTTCATCTACCTTTCCGACGAGATCTGGAACCAGCAGTTTCGTCCCAATATCGTTGTCATCCAGCGAGCAGCTGAACCTGGCACCGAATCGTTGGAAGGTTTAGCACGCGCCCAAGAACCTGTTGAAGCTTCATATCTCGAAGCCTTAGCGGATTATCGGCTACTGCATCTGGATGCAGACACCATTGGAGTGCAAGGTCTTCTCGGGTTGCTTCGTGTAGCGTCCTATAAAAACCCCGATGACCTTCCTCTGACGATGTTTCAGTGGGTGGTAGTACAAAATAACGTCCAAGTTGACCTCACCATCACCTACCCGACAGAGATGCTCGGAGAGCGCGCTCAACTGATTTTAGACATGGGGCATGGACTGTTGTGGAAGGAGGTGGCATCATGATTGAGCAACGAAGCACCGGCCGGGAAGGCTCCGGTGTAGAACTCAGTGCTGAGACTTTCATGACCCTGCTGGATCAGGGAGTGCCTCACGATGGATCTGAAATTTTCGATGTGAACGAGCGGGTTGTCTTTAGTAGCCAGCACGTCGCTCAGGGCACGGAAGAGATCTGGAATACGCTTCAGACACAGCGCTACAACGTCACAATTTCTTCCACAAATGGTGTCGGAATTGAAGACAATAGGTTTTTGTGGCTGGGGAGAGACGCGTGCGTGACTGCTGAAACCATCCAGGTTCAGTCAGGGTCTGATGCTCCTACCTTTTTATTGCGATCTCATCCACTCTCAAGCCGGTATACCGTGTTGATTGATTTGATGGGACTGGTGGCTATTGCCGATACGAACTTCGTGTCGGTAGATGCTGTCAAGATCCCAGCCAAGACATGGGAAAGTCTGGTAGTCGGTCCAGATGCTGGACGACAACAGCAACTAGCCCAACAACTAGCCCAACGACAAGCCTCAGAGCTGGTCGCCCAAGTATCACCTGACATGGCTGACGATATTCGTCGAGGTTTCTATCAGCAGGTTGTTGTTGTCTCTGAATCGCCTACTGAGCAGGGACCAACGCCGATTGCGACTGCTTGGATGTCGACTCCACACGGTTATCTGTCCTTCTTTTTGCAACCTGGGAAATTTTTTGGAAAAGCGCACTATTTGGAGCCGGTCGACGCCTGGATGTTGTTCATGATGGCTTCTTATCAGCTGCCGAGACAGCGAATGATTTCTACGTGGTAGGCCTGCGGATTGGTCCAGTGACGGTGTCATAAAAGGGGCGTGAGCTGGTGGAGATTCTTCTCTGGATAGGTATCCTCGTCGTTACCACGGCGGTATTCATTTTCTATATGTTCCATGTTCGGTTTCAAGAGAACGCGGAATGGTATGACGATTGGCGCGAGCCGGGGAATCTTTGGATTATGCCCTACTGGACTCCGGCGATGATTGTCACTGCATTGGGTCAGCTGTACGAACTGTCGGGGTATTGGGGCGGTGTTGTCGTCTTCAATCTGTTGCGGGTTGTCGCAATAATTACCATCCTCATGATTCCGATTGGGCTATTGGGGGTGCTCGGTATCCCCTTACCGTGGCCTTTCGTTCCCCGCTGGGTGGTTGAGCGACGTAAGAAAGATCGTGCTGAAAGGAAGGCGCGTCGTCGGAGGCGAAAAGAAGGCGGATAGCCTAGATTCGTCGAGGTTTCTATCAGCAGGTTGTTGTTGTCTCTGAATCGCCTACTGAGCAGGGACCAACGCCGATTGCGACTGCTTGGATGTCGACTCCACACGGTTATCTGTCCTTCTTTTTGCAACCTGGGAAATTTTTTGGAAAAGCGCACTATTTGGAGCCGGTCGACGCCTGGATGTTGTTCATGATGGCTTCTTATCAGCTGCCGAGACAGCGAATGATTTCTACGTGGTAGGCCTGCGGATTGGTCCAGTGACGGTGTCATAAAAGGGGCGTGAGCTGGTGGAGATTCTTCTCTGGATAGGTATCCTCGTCGTTACCACGGCGGTATTCATTTTCTATATGTTCCATGTTCGGTTTCAAGAGAACGCGGAATGGTATGACGATTGGCGCGAGCCGGGGAATCTTTGGATTATGCCCTACTGGACTCCGGCGATGATTTGCGGTGCATTGTTTGGGCTGTACGAACAGTCGGGGTATTGGGGCGGTGTTGTCGTCTTCAATCTGTTGCGGGTTGTCGCAATAATTGCCATCCTCATGATTCCGATTGGGCTATTGGGGGTGCTCGGTATCCCCTTACCGTGGCCTTTCGCTCCCCGCTGGGTGGTTGAGCGACGTAAGAAAGATCGTGCTGAAAGGAAGGCGCGTCGTCGGAGGCGAAAAGAAGGCGGATAGCCTAGGCAGTATTGGGAAGGAAGGTCGTTTCTCATGGAGATTTTGCTCTGGATCGGGCTGTTCGTTGTTTCGACCGCGGTGTTTATCTATTTCATGATCTTTGTGCGGTTGCAAGAGAACACCGATTGGTATAGGGACCACCGTGAAATTCCTAACCTGTGGGGTCATCCCGTACTGTTCCCCGTTTCATGGCTTTTGCCGTATTGATGTTGCACGAAATCTCGGGATATTGGGGCGGTTTAGTCACGGACTTTGTCGGTACGGCTCTGACTATTGGCTCCTTGGTCATGGCTGTGATCGGTTTGATTGGTGCTGTGGGAGTGCCACTTCCGTGGGCAGGTAAAAGGTTCCTTCCCCTCGTACCAACGGAGAGGTTGTCAATTCTGTTGTGTACGGGGGTTGGGTTTACAGGTATGGGTTCATTCGGTCGGGGTAGGCTGCCGCGAGTTGGGCTAGTGCCTGTTTCCAGTTCGTGGTGACTTGTCCTTCGACGAGTCTGCCGGCGGCTTTGCGCTGGCTGGCGGGTTTGCCGCGTTCCTTGGCTCGTTGGCGTGCGCGTTTGTCCTCGATCGTGCAGATCGCTAGCCACAAGAGTTTCA
>NZ_RDQR01000053.1 GCF_003703835.1 Auritidibacter ignavus | reverse complement strand
CACCGTGTGATCCTTCGAGTGAACCTACCAAAGCACTCTCGAAAGGACGTTTCACGATGACCGTCACCCCTTCTAGTATCGACCTTCGCGGCCTGTTGGAGGAACAGCTTTTGCAGGCAAGTCCTGACCTGATCCGGGACTTGTTGCAGATGTTCATCAACACCCTGCTCTCAGCCGAGGCTGACGCGGTCTGCGGCGCTGAATATGGGCAGAGCTCTGATGCCCGGCAGAACCGGCGCAACGGCTACCGGCACCGGGGCTTCGACACTCGGGCCGGCACTTTGGATGTGGCGGTACCCAAGCTGCGGCAGGGGACCTACTTCCCCGAGTGGCTGCTGGAACGACACAAACGTGCTGAGCGGGCACTGACCTCGGTGGTGGCCACCTGCTACTTGCTGGGGGTCTCTACCCGCCGGATGGATAAGCTCGTCGGGTCCCTGGGGATCGAGAGCCTGTCGAAGTCCCAGGTCTGGCAGATGGCCTCTGAACTCGATGAGCAGGTCGAGGCCTTCCGCACCCGACCCTTAGACTCTGGGCCCTACACCTTCGTTGCCGCTGACGCGCTGGTGCTCAAAGTCCGTGAGTCCGGCCGTGTGGTCCCGGTGCACGCGATGGTGGCTACCGGCATCAACCGCGATGGCCACCGCGAGATCCTCGGCATCCAGGTCAGCACCGCCGAGGACGGGGCCGGCTGGCTGTCCTTCGTCCGCGACCTGACCGCCCGGGGCCTTAGTGGAGTGAAGCTGGTGACCTCTGATGCCCACACTGGGTTGAAGGCCGCGATCGCTGCGACCTTACCCGGTGCAGCCTGGCAGCGGTGCCGGACACACTAAGCGGCCAACCTAATGGCCACTACCCCCAAGGCCTCCTGGCTCTGGGTGAAGACTCTGCTGCACAGCATCTATGACCAGCCCGATGCCCAGGAAGTACACGCCCAGTTCGACCGTGTCGTCGAGGCCCTGGACCATAAACACCCCAAGGTCGCCGACCACCTGGCCGGGGCCCGCGAAGACATCC
>NZ_RDQR01000036.1 GCF_003703835.1 Auritidibacter ignavus | reverse complement strand
CCAACGAGAACACCAACGGCCTGCTACGTCAGTACTTCCCCAAGGGCACCGACCTGTCCCGCTGGAGCGCAGACGACCTCGAAGCGGTGGCCCACACCCTCAACAACAGACCCCGCAAGACCCTCGGATGGAAGACCCCCGCCGAAGTCTTCGGCGAAGCACTACAATCCCTGAAACAGGCCGGTGTTGCAACCACCGGTTGAACCTGCCCAGTACCGGGCTATCCGCTACACCGAGCGCCTCAATGATGCCGAGGCCGTGGCGTCGGTGGGGTCCAAGGGCGACAGCAATGACAACGCGATGGCTGAGGCGTTCAACTCGCTGTTCAAAGCTGAATGCATCCGCAACCCCGTCATGTGCCGATCAGGGTGGCGAGGCATCAATGACGTGGAGATCGCGGTGGCCGAGTACATCGACTGGTATAACCACCGCAGACTCCACGGCGAGATCGGACACATCCCGCCCGCCGAAGCCGAGGCGCTCTATTGGGAAAACCACTCGGTCCGTGAGTATCCTCTAGAACACCCAGCCCCTGCTGGGATCCAGTAAGCACGGTCTCTACAGAACCCGGGGCGCTTCAAATACAGGCCGTTATCACCGCGTCTGCGGCGAGGCGGACCACGTGGAAAGGGTCCATCACGGCGGTGGCCTGGGGCCGTTCCTCTTCAGCAGCAGTTTTGAAGCCGGTGAACCCGTCCATGGCTACTACTTCGACGTTGTCCCGCCAGGCTTGGTCGTGTTCGGCCAGCCAGGTCTTGAAGGTCTGCTTGGAGCGGCCCTCGACCATGTCTAGCAGCTTCGCCGGTCCGGTGCCGGCCCGTAGCGGGGTGAGGTCGATAATCACGGTGACGTAGGTGTGCCCGGCCCGGGTGTGGCGCCACACGTGCTCATCGACGCCGATCGTAGTGACGTTGCCGAACCGATGGGGGTCGTTGATCAGCAGCCGCTTGCCCTCGGCCAGCACCGCGTCGTTGGCGGTGTTCCACCGCACCGCCAACGATTCGGCGACCCGAGCCACGCTCAGATGCTGAATCACCAGTGCCTCCAGTGCCCACCGCAGGCCCCGGCGGGAGAGCTGAGCCCGCGGCTGGGCGGCTTTGGTGGTGTTTTGCCGCCATACATGCGCACAGCCGGCGCACCGGTAGCGACGGACCGTGATCTGCAGCGTGGTGGGTCGCCACCCCAACGGTTCATGGGCTAGCCGGCGGATCACGGTGCCCCGAGGGGTGCCTGGGGATCCACAGCGATGACACCAGTCATCAGGTTCAACCACGCGGCAGGCAAGCACCGCACGCCGCGGTGCGATGAGCTGCCCGGTGGCTTCTAGACCGAGCTCGTGGAGGCGGGCGAAGGTCGTCAGGTCAGAGGCATCAAAGGTAGCCTCAACCACGTCGAGGTCTTCCAGATAGGCAGTGTGAGAACTTCCATCATCGGAAGGCCTCGACCCCTATCCGACCACCGACGCGTCCTTCCGCCCGCAGCCCGGGGCTACACCCTGGATTGTGAAGAGCCGTCAAACGGGCCCAAGGCGGAGAGGATCTCCGGTTGCGTCAGCCGCTCGGCCTTCTGCGCGGAAGCCGAGTGATGGCCTCCCATCCCGGAGACCCGGGATGATGTCAGTGTGGGTGCTCTCACCCTGTGGGAGTGTCCGGGGTGCACCAAAGATTGCCGAAGACAGATCTATGCTTCCGGAACCGAGTTGCTATGAGCTCATTCGCTGATCAGGCGAAATCTAGTGGTGGCTGCTACAGCCTGAGCTTCAGCAGTTGCTTTGACCATGCCGCGAGGTCGGTACCCGAAGTACACCGAAGACGATCGCCTCAATGTGGTCGACCGAACCGGCCTGAGCGATTCTACTGGAGAGATCGCCTGTGGCCTGCAAGAAACTAGTGCGTGGCGGCCAGAACCAGCGGTGAGGAGGCCTTGGCCCGATCCCAACTCGACAAGAACCTTCGAGTCACTTCACTAAGGAGCCTATACCTGTCCAACCAGGCCCCGAGAAATTACTTTCCAAGCTGTTCAGGGACAGGACTGGAGTCTATTTCTTGTCTATCAGCTCTTGGGAGCCGGAGGACCGCACAGCATGTGCCCCCGATCATTACGAGCGCAAAAGACCATAAACCGATTATCAAAATAATTCCAATATGCAATAGGGTGCATACGGCCAACGCAACCCATCTGAACTTTACCTTAAGAAGGATGAAGAAAGCAATTGCTAGCTCCAGGACTATGGTCCCCCAAGTCAGAACCAAAGAGACTAGGGGTTTCTCAGTAACCCAGAGAACCAGATCAGAGAGTGGACCCGAGACCCCAAAATAAGCACCGCGAGAGACATAGTAGACAGCAGAGCCCTCTTGCCACTCTTGAACAGCAGTCTTTGTTATTGCAGCATCAATGTAGATGAACGCGATCTGAAGCCTCAAAAGAATATGCGAAGCGGTAGAGACCCCCAGTAGCACAGAGTTTCTGCGCTGCGAACTTCCAGAACTCCAGTGATTCCTTCTATTGTCGCCTAGAAGGACTAAGGCGATGAGAACCACCAACACCTGTGCAGCTTGCTCGCCCCCGTCAGGCAACGATATGCCTACCGAAATGGAGAATGTGGCCCATACATGCAACCAACTTGTAATGCGTGGGTAGAACCCGGATATGACTATAACGAGCGCTAGAACCAGTACAGACTTCGCGAGCCAGCTTATTTCCTGAGGAAATACGCAAAAAGCGCCCATATTCCCAATACCTTCACAAGAAGGCTTAGTCGGCTGACCCTTAACGGGAATATTTAGCAAATTGGATGAAGGCGTAAGAACTATAATCGACAGTTGAGCCAGAGCTATCAGGCTTCTTCCCGTCCCAAGAACCCTGGTCTCAGGGGAGTGATTGTCAATCGCCTTGTCAATCCAGGGGGCAATAGACTTCATGCCTCTTCACCATTCTCGCATGAAATATCAACTGCAACGGCCTCCTCTGGAGAACGTTTAAAGTCATAGTATTCTCTGAATGCCCAATTGACTGGACTAGCCTCTACAAGAACTACTGTGCCGCAAACCGTAGGTACCGGTGAGTGATTTTCGATCACTTCCGGATCAGTAGTATTTTCGGCCGTGGCAACTGCACATTCCTCGATAGAACCACCACCCTCGCACTCTTCCCAACTATCTACGTCTACTTCATCAATAAAGATGGCGACCTCTGGGCCCTGAGTCCGCTGTTCCCGAGACAACCCAAAAAGGTTAGTCGGACGCGCTTGGGGAGTCGTCAATAGAGACTCAGCCTCGCCCTCCCTCACACGATAGACTTCCATCTCTGGGTCCGTCGGCGGCTTGGTAAAGAAAGACCAGCCTTGAGGGGTTGCCTGAACGAAAAAGCTTCTAAGGTCACCTCCGTCCCTTTGGCTCAGGACATTACTTGGGAGTGAATAAAATATACTTACTAAAAAGAATGATCCCAGAAGAATAATTGTAGATACAAAAGATATAGAAGCACTAGACCAGGTGTATTTCTGCTCAATCATAGTCGGATACGTACCTATTCTAGAAACTCCGATTCCGTTCTATTTCTCCAGTGCCTCAATCATCTTCACAGTCAGCAAGTCACGCTCAAGCTGAGTACTGTCACCTTCGGGATCCATCAAATAAACCCATGTTACGGCGAGAGTGGCAACTGCGGCAGTAGCACCCGCAACGTTGGCGTAAACGAGCCCGTTCACGACCGCGATGGCGTAAGCAGTAGTACAGATCTCCGCGCCACCGTCGCAAATACCTTGGGTTTCAGCATCAGGCATATCCGCTTCAAGAGTCTCAAGATACTCAGCGAAGCTGTTAGAGAGATACACCAGAGCTTCTTCGACTTCATGAGGCTCCCCACTCGCAAGGGGAGTACGGACGTTATCTACGAAATTAGGCTCATATGCCAGGTAATCCGCGATTATTTCGTTCAGATTCTCCTCATTAGTATGCGGAGTCTCCTCATTAAAACCTAGGTACGCGATTAGATCAGGATTCTCCTCTGCCATCTTGCCTTGACCCGCAAGAAGCAGCTGCATAACCTCTTGATCACTGTACTTCAACTCCTGGAGAGAGGCACTATCTGAGATTTCATCCTGAGGGACTGACAAATTCCCCTGTGAGGCGTAGCCCGGTGCTATTCCACCTGCAAAGAGGAGGGCCGCAGTAATTCCTGTTGCTGTTACTCTCTTTGAGAAGCTCATATCATGACACCTTTCGCTCTTCTATTGGCGATGAATGTTGAAGCTACCAGCGAAGCGGTCAGGAAAAGCGCCGTAACCACCACCGCGATTAGAGAGGCTTCGGCATTGGCCGAATGAAATCCAACACAAAAAAGTGTTGCAACAAGCCCTGATACGGCGGAAGTTACTAGAACTGGTCGGGCCGCTCGATGCCCCGCCTCCCAGGCCTCCTGAGAGGATTTTGTAGCTCTAGTCTTCAGACCGAAGGCAGCGTTCGGACCGAGAGATACTGTCCAGTTAGTACTTAAAGCAAGCATCAGAGCCGACAACAATATACATACCCCTGTAGCAACAAAGATTTCAGTCAGCATCGGATCCTCCCAACTGCTGGCAGCTTCCTGTTCCTTTCTAGGTGGTGTGTCGATGCTGTTAAGCATCCACCTGCTACCAGAGTGACATAACTCATATCCCTCGTCAATCGTTCGGCGAGACTCATAACAAGTCCCCGCGTAACCAGGGGCCGTGCCTCATTGAAAAGCCCAGCCGATCCCGGGCAGTTGCAGGCCCACGACTATATCTTCGGCGAAGAGCTCACTGATCGGAACACCTTTACGGTAATGCTCGGCTTCAGCCAACTGGGCGCATCGGACCAGTAGTATCTGATTCAGCCCCTCAATGCTCTGCGCTTCGGGTTCAGGGACCATCACGTTGCGGCGTAAGAACCCCACGGCGTTTTCCACGTTGCCCTTCTCGTGACCGGAGTAGGGGTTGCAGTAGCGGGCCTGGCACCGATAGTGGACTTTGAAAGCACCGAAGAGCTTCGACTCGATGACCTTCTTACCAGTACGCCGGCCGATGCCGGTAGCGTTGTCGAAGATCAGCTGCCGAGGAACAGTGCCGATGTGTTCAAAGATGGCCCGAAGCCCATGACAGACACACTCTGCGGTTTCACCTCGGTAGGCCTGGACGTAGCGCATATTCGAATACAGGAAGCTCACCACCAGGATATGCAGTAGCATCTTCACTCCCGCGATCAGCGCCTGAGCTTGGCCGAAGTCGACCTGGGCGGTGCCTGGGGGGCCACACCAATTCCTGGAGCCCCTCACCCGAGTTCTGTTTTGAAGTGCAACACTGATCGGTTGGTTCTGATTCTAGGTGCTCTTGGAAGACTTCGGCGGGAGTGAACCACTCCAGGCATTTTCGGGGTTGGTTGTTGATCTCGGTTGGAGTGCCCTAGGTTTTTAGGTCCAGGTGACTTGAGTGTTGTCCATTGATGCCCCGCCTGTGGGTGGGGAGAATGGATGAATGGTGAAGAAGTTCAGCAAGCATACTCCCGAGCAGATTGTTCGTA
>NZ_RDQR01000035.1 GCF_003703835.1 Auritidibacter ignavus | reverse complement strand
CCAGTGGAAGCACAAAACTGATCTAAAATCGCTGACTTCTCCGCCTTGGACCCCGTGCGATAATCCCTACGTAATTGCTTGGTGACTTCAATCCGAGCACTCATCGAGACAATGTCCTTATCCATGCGTTCACACTATGGCTTCGCGCTCACGATACGTGAGGCACGACCTGAGCTACGCGCTCAATATGAATAAGGTACGTCGTATGGTTGAGGGCGGTCTCAGGAAGCCATAGCCTACAGACCAGATCCTGCTCTGAGGGTGCTCGCAGTTGTGCCTGAGCTACTTACCAGGGCAGACCGTTGCCGGCGTAGGCCTTAGGCGCAACATGACGGGTACGCGAGTCGTAAGTGACGAGGGTGAAGACGTGGGGTCGAGAGAACACTTTCAACTTGTCACTCCACGGGAGCGAGTTTCATTGCGCACCTGCAATATTGATATGCGCGTCGGAGAGGCATGGCATACCTCGGCTGCTTGCCTTTGTCGCCGGTTGCAACATAGATGCGAGGTTCGGAAGTCACATGCCTGACTTATACCATTCGACGGCGATCTGTACCCGATCGCGGAGTTCCAGTTTTGCCAAGATTCGGCTAACATTTCGGCGGATCGATGCCGGCTGAAGAACGAGCTTCTGCGCTATTTCAGCATTTGAAAGGCCATCCGCGATTAAACGTGCAATATCGAATTCGCGAGGGCTTAGCTGTGCGAACTGCGCTTGCCGGGCGCGCTTCTCGCCAGCGGAAGAAGCCCTAAGTACGCCACGTTCGAGGACTTGGCGCGTGATACGTGGAGTCAAGATCGCGTCCCCCTGCGACACAGACTGCAACGCCGTGGCAAGCTGGGGCGCTCGAACATCCTTGAGTAGAAAGCCCGAAGCGCCTGCGGCGAGTGCTCCGAACGCATAGTCATCCTCGTCGTAAGTCGTCAGCACGAGGACTTTTACGCTGGGATAACTGATCGTGATGCGTCTGGTTGCCTCGATGCCGTCCATAACTGGCATCCGGACATCCATGAGTATGACGTTGGGGAGGGGGTCGCAGCTGCGATAGCGTGAATCCAGCACCTGAATTGCTTGCTGGCCATCGGAGGCCTCCGCTATCACGTCGACCGTTCCCGTCTTCGCCAGCATCAAGGAGAATCCTGTGCGAGCGAGCCGCTGATCGTCAACAAGCATGACCTTCAACGTCCGGTGGTGCACTGCGGTCAAAGTTGAATCCGTCATGGGTGGCCGACCTCCTTATCGGGAACTAGAACGTCGGACACTAGTACCCAGTCCGCACCGTCTTCGTAGCCAGAGGATAGAGAACCCCCAGTTTGCTCCACCTGTCGTTGCAACCTCCGGAGTCCGGTCCCGGGCGCGTACTGGGAGCCGGCGCTCGGCGGTAGCGACCGCTCAACTCCGTCGTTCCTCACAGTGATGCGTGTCGCTTTTTCTGAATGGTCCCATGACACGGTCACGCGCTTGAGACAAGCGGCATGGCGGATGGCGTTGGTCAGACTTTCTCGGGTAATCGAAAAACACAAATGCGAATGTTCCCGGTGTTCCTGACGCCGGCCGGTTTCTGTAAATATGACAGTCACGCCGAGGGACCGTACGTGGTCAAGGATAGGTACTATGTCGTCCCAGTGACGGTACCGAGACCGACTCTCACCGTTTCCTGCATCGACGGTGGCTCCCGTCTCAATAAGTGCGACGTCGGGGCCTTCGGATACGTGAGCAGCCGCCGAAAGCCGATGTACTGCGCGACGGGTATCTTCCAGGCTTTCGCGCGCTACCTGATTGATGCCGTCCAATGCCTCGTCGAACTGGGCGTCGCCGGTCACGCCGCTTAGTCCTTCAGCCAACGCGGCGATGGTGGTTAAACCATGGCCGACACTATCATGCAGTTCTTCCGCAATGCGTGCCCATACGATGGCCTCATCTCTTTCGTACTCGAAGTGTTGAGCCTGGGCCAGCGCAGTGCGAACCCTTCTACTTGAGCTACGCCACGCACGGACGCTGCGGGTCGCAATTCCAACCGCAGCGAAGGCGGCCGCAGTGATGAGTTGGCCCACGAATTCGGCAGCGAAGGTTCCCGGACGAGCGACTATGAGAGAGCTGGCGGCCATCGCGACGAGGACGGTCAGAATCCCAGTTGTGACACCCCACGCCAAAGACCTGGTGATGCAGCTAAACAGAGCGAACAACAGGGGGAAAACAAAATAGTTCTCCATTCCGAGAGCCGAGCCCACAACATGTAAGACACACTCAACCCCCAGCACTGTTAGTGGAGCACGAGATGAGGCTATCAGGACAGCAGCGGAGCCAATGACCGCCACGGCGAGCAATACCGCGCCATACCAGACGCCGCTAAGGTGGAAGGCGGTACCGTCCGTGGGCGTACCGACGAACAGGAGGCGCGCAATAAAGAAAGTCTGGTAGCTGGAACAGATGATCACGCCTGCGATGAGGCCAGCAGATGGCCTGCCGGGAGGCACTGCCGACTGCGACAGCCAGTCGCCGAGCACCTGCCAGTAGCGTGCGGCCGTCTCCTTTACTGGATTCTGGCGCTGCTCGTAAGGCACTTGCGGTGCTCCCTCATAGTTGGTCTGGCCACACATACTTCGCGAGCTCGCCGGACGGCAGTGCGGCAAGCGTAAACAAAACGGTACCGACTACAATCAGCAAAATCCAGACAATCGGAGACAACAGGCACCCCGTCCAAGCTGCGGCAGCGGCCCCGCTCTTCCAATGGTTGTCACTCGTTCTCAATGCCCAGGCGAGCAGGACACCGGGAAGACAGAGGAGCATCCCCAGCATAAGTGAGACGAGGACCCCAGAGCTGTCTGAGTCATCCGGAGCTACCTCAGTTGGCGAGTAGTGTGACTTCGGTGCGCCCATCATGTCAAGCCCTCCTTAGGCTATCCGCGGGACTACGGCGCAACCATGGAGCCAATTGCGCCCATTGAACCAGGAATAGTGCAAGCCAGCATACAAATGCTGCGGCGATAAAATGGAGAAAGGGGATTGAGAGCATCGAGGTTCCAGCGATTAGGGTGGACCTAGCCACCAAGACGGTGCTCGTGATGAGTACCGGGATCAGCGCGATGATGATTGTGCTCACTGTCAGCTGGAAAGTTTGCCATACCAGGAGAGCCAGGACTTGATGTGGCGTGAGACCTGCTGTCCTCAAGGTGCCTTGTTCCAATACGGAATCTCGTCCTGAAAGGCAGATAACTGCGATGCTGGTCAACAAAGCGGCAAGGCCAAATAGGCCGGTCATCAGTACTGTGTCTGTGTAGTTGGGATTCGTGAGGGCAAACCCTTCGGCCGCCATCGTATTTTGGTAGGAACGCAGTGTGGTGAACATAACGACGCCTAGGCCCACTGCGGCACCGAGAGGAGCGATCATGTTCGCGTTGAATCCCGCTCGGGCGTTCGCTTGCTTAACGGCCACCTGTGCGATCGCTGAGCCCGGAATCGGCCGAAGCAATATTCGGATGCCACCCAGCACGATGGGGATGACTTCGGAGCCTAGGACGAAGGCCCCAAACGCCGCCACGAGCCCCGCCATGATCGCTGAGTTGACCATATTGCCGGCTTCAACACCGACATCAGCATTCTGGGGCATGAGTGAGCTACTGAAGGCGAGGAAGACCGCGACAAGCAGCACGATCAAACCTACTATCCATCTGAGCACCCTGCGCCGTCCTGCGACCGCGGACACGCCACGTATTGCCTCGACAGGCTTTACCTTCGAAGCTCGTCTAGCTGGCACGACTGCTCCAGCTAGGCAGGTGACGACTCCAATGAGGAACGACATGATCGTGGCCACGACAGAGGGAAAGAAGGGCGGCGCGCTGAAGTTGCCGGTTCCGTCTGGGAAACTTTCGGCTGCCATCTCGTTGAATAGCGGAACAGCCGCTGTGCTCAAAAAGGCCCCAAGCACCGCTCCCGGCACAGCTCCTATGACGCTCGATAGCCCCAGAAGAAGCCAAAGCCCGCCACGCACCTGACGAGGGCTGGCTCCGGCTAGACGCCACTGGGAGAAGGTCTGACGAGTGCGTTCTACGGTAGCGGCACCAACCACCGTGAGTGTAAAGACGGCCACAACAGCAATCAGGATGTAGATGGTAACCGATACTATTGAAAACTCACTTGGATCGAGTTTCGCATTCGCGGCAGCGGCTTGAAAGGGACTGCTGTTCGTCCAGATGAACTGATTAATGCAAGCCCCGATGAGAGCAGTCACTATAGCCACGACAACTATAGTTGGAATCCAGTTCTTAGCATCACTGGCAAAAATTTTCCAAATATAACGTGTCATGACGTCGCACTTCCCCGATGCTCCAGATTGCTTCCCCATTCGCCTCGAAGAACGGATGATATTTCATTTGGGCTGATTTGATCCGAAGAGATATTCGTTACGGTTCCGTCGTGCATGAACACGACTCTGTCTGCGAGTGCAGCAGCATCGACGTCATGCGTAACCATAACGATCGTCGCGCCTTGGGAAGCCAAGTCTCGGAGCGACTGCAGGACCAGTGCCGAGTTTCTTGAGTCAAGAGCACCAGTCGGCTCGTCTGCGAAAATGACTGCCGGCGATAGTATGATCGAACGACAGAGCGCAACCCGCTGTTGCTCGCCACCTGAAAGTAGACTTGCCCGAGCTTTCCGTTTCTCAAGCAATCCAAACGTCTCCATCGTATGGGTTAGGAAACCATGGTCCACTTTCCTGCGGGCCATAGTCGAGGGTAGCGTAATGTTTTCTTCGACGGTTAAGTACGGGATCAGATTGTATTGTTGGAATACGAATCCAACGTTCTCCCTCAGGAATTTTGCTCTCGCTTCGCTCCGCAGGTTATAGATGTCGGTTTGCCCCACAAGGATCTGCCCTGTGTCTGGCTGGTCGAGTCCGCTCAGGCAGTATAGGAGTGAGGTTTTTCCGGCGCCGCTCGGTCCGACTATGGACGTCAGACCTCTCTGCGGGATTCTTACCGAGCAGTCTCGCAGAATCCTAGTGTTCCCGGCTGCAAGGTTCACAGACCTCGCCTGCACGGCGGCAGCCTCTGTTGTTGCGTACATTGTGAGTGAGCACCCTTTCTCTGACATCTGGCAGTACATGGCCTACTGTGTACAACTTCCCAAGCTTCGTCTCGTCTCGCCACCGTCACACGTAGATTGACACCTGGTGATGACAGTTGCAGCGACTGCCGCGGCCTCCGGATCGCTGCATGCGTAGCTGTGGCCACCAGTCGCCGAGCGCCACGTCGTGCTCGGCGGGGCCGGTGCGGGAGTAGCCGGTGCACTGACTAGGGCGTGTCTCCCAATGGCCGCTCCCAGATGAGGATGGCGCAAAGAGTTGTGCCACCGCGGTAGGTGATCGCGCGCTTGTCGAAGTGAGTGGCGATACCGCGCCATTGAGTGGCCAGGGCGAGGAACCGCTCGATCACGTTCCGTCCACGGCGGGCGTCGATGCCGGGAGAGTGACCGCCATAACTGCCCCTGCACTTCCTGGCAGCGCTCTGGTCTCGCCCGTCTGGAGACGGCCGTGATGCCGCGGCGGCGCAGCTCATTGCGGATGACACCGCTCGCCCCGGCGCGGTCGGCGGTCACAGCGTCCGGGCGAGTGCGTGGGCGACCCGAGCCGAAGGACGTAACTCTCGGTGGGTATCATCGTTGCGCTGCCCGCCAGTGAGGACCATTGCCAACGGTCAGTCGCGCCCATAGATGGCCTGGTGGATCTTCGTGCTCAGCCCATCAGGTGAGCGGCCCATGCCGTGACCGGGTGGTTCAATCTCCCGCCGCGGCGGGTTCTTGTGATTCGATCTCGCTCTCTGTGTCCTGCGCAGGGCGGGTGGTATTCGTTGCGGGTCGATGGGCCTGCGCGATCGTCGCATCGATCGACACGGCCCAGTCGCTCTTCCCCGCAGAATTGGCCCCGGCAAGGCTCCACGTCAGCACTTGGTTCCAGGTGCCGTCACCGGCGTACCGGCGATGCCGCTTCCACGCCGTTTGTCACGGCGCAAACTGCTGGTAAGGCAGATCCCGTCATGGAATCCCGGTCCGGAACCGGTACGCGACGTTCTCCATGATCCGCGCCGTTCATCGCCGAACGGATGACCGCGGCGGTCCGCGTCCGAGGGCAGCAGCGGTTCGATGCGCTCCCACTACTGCTCGTCCGTGATCACTCGATACCGTGGACCTGCTGGCCTCACCCAGCCAGAGCATCCTGCGCACCTCACCGCAAATATGGGAGATACGCCCCAGAGGTGTCTTGCTCCGCTATCGCGTGACCCCGGCAAGCGTTGGGCAGCGCACGCGGTCCTCGTTTTGTCTGACTAAGGGAGGGCTGCCGCGCAAGGTGAACGACCATGTTATGTGCCCAACCCAGAGGCCGGGAGCTCCCTCAGGCCGTGATCGCCGTGATAGGCGCATCGAGCATAGGGACACCCGTTACATTTGTTTATAGGTCCTTCTAGGATATTTCTTAGGTCTAACCAAGGACCTGGTCGCTGGCTCTGGTATGGCTGTGTTGCCCTGTCATTTCATGGTCCGGGGGTGTTGCCGCCAGAGGTCCAGGACGCGCGTTGACTTCTCATAGGGATGCGGCCCAAGCAGTGTGTTGAGGTCTGTTCGTAACGTGGGTGCAAGCATCGGGTGTCATGATCACAGCGGCCTTGCTACCAGCAGTGAGGAAGACTGCCATGACAACAACCTACGATGTGATCCTGGGGCTAGACGTTGGTAAAAGCGCACAATACGGAT
>NZ_RDQR01000034.1 GCF_003703835.1 Auritidibacter ignavus | reverse complement strand
AGGCACGTCGAGGTCTTTCAGATGGCTTGTGTAGGAACTTCCATCATCGGAAGGCCTCGACCTCTATCCAGCTATCGACGCGCCACTTCCCCGAGACCCCCGTCTACACCCTCGATTGTGAAGAGCCCGTAAAGGATTCTTGAGTGGCTGGGATAGTATAACTGGCCTCGATGGCAATCCATTGTCTCCAGATCTGCGAATGTACATTCCGTGGGTCAATAGTAGCCACAGCGCAGAGAATCTAATAGATAAGCTGGACCAAGCGGTCAGCCGGTGGATGATAAAGTTCGCCAATTTCGCGACACAACGTCCAGATAAAACTGTACTTTATTGCTCAACTGGCGATGCTTGTAAAATATTTGAAGCACTCCAGCAAGCAGCACCATCAACCCAGTCCATCGAACTTAACGGTCCTGGATTCGCACTTATTGGCCCGTACGGAATCCCATACGGTCTGAATCGAGCTGGGGTGACATCAAGTTTTGGAGTGACCGTGGCTAGGCAAGCCGGTGAGTACTTAGTCGAGTCCTATCCCACTTGTGGCGCCACCCGGAACTTTGTGCAATCCTCCAAGAATCCGCGACAGCAATCGGAATCGATAATTGGAATGAGGCCCTCTTTTGAGCACAGAGAAGATCGGCACAAGACGAATTAGCCAACAAGGCGAATCAGCATGGACCTGGGAGCTGTCCGCGGAGCAGTTCAGGTATGGTGAATCAGTACCGCAGTTAGGGCTTGACTCGATTCGCCCAAAGACTCCTAAGGGGACTGTGATCTATGAAGACGTGCCCGCAGACCATGCGCTCATTGATGACCTTCTCAACGAGAGTGAGTATGACGAAGCACATTGGGCTTGTTATGAGAACGCCTTACGTTGTCTCGCCACAATCTCCGCTTCTGGGGAGGCTGCATGGAGCTCTGACCAAATAGGGCGAACGCGGCAGTACGTTGACACGAGCAAAGACGAGCAGGAGAAGCTCACTCGACTTTCACAGCAAGTCCTGGAAACGATTGATACTGTCAGTGAACCGTCAAACGTCGGAAAATCTGGTGAGAAATATCCGATAAAGCCGGGGGTGCCGATCGGACTCGGCCGAGTCATTCTTGATCCAACAGGTCGAGGAATGGTGCTTGCACCGCTCGGCGATGCAGCCCCAAAAGCTGCAACCGCTGGAAGACTGATTGAAGAACTTATTTGGGCTTCTTCACTCATTCAAGCCAAGAGCGAATTCAAAGCAAAGATGGCGATCAAGCTGGCGGTTTCCGTCGCAAATTCCTCGCCGAAATACCCTAACCTTCTGCTTTATTCCACCCTGCTGGCCTTCTCGGCCCATGTCCAAAGACGTCTATCAGCACCAATGGCTCCAGCTGAGACCGTTGATATCTTCTGGCCAGCAATTGTGAAGGTAGCTAAGAACCCAGCTGAAGTAGGATTACCATGGAAAGGGGTAAGATGACATCCTTTGATCCACAAAATCATGCTAAACCCCCTGTTGCACTCAATTTGCAACGTGGGCAGTTGCTTATTGTCGGAACGGGCGCAATCTCAGTTACCTTCTTGCCCAGTTGGGTTAATGTCCTACGAACATGGTATCCACAGATGTCAATCCGGGTTGTGCTCACGCACTCTGCTACTGCGTTGGTCTCCACGCGCGCTATCGCCGCAATTTCCGGTCATTCGGTAGCTGTTCAGGACGGAGGCGCCTCGTCGCCAGCGGTCATGCATCGCGCCTTGTCCGCTTGGGCCGATCTCGTTCTAGTATATCCTGCTACTTCCAACTTCTTAAGCAAGCTGGCGCACTCGATGACAGACAGCATGGCACTGATGACATGTGCCGTGTCGCCGTCACCAGTTGTCTTGGTGCCCTCTGTACCCGAAAAGATCTGGAAGGCACCCTCGATGGTTCGGAACATCTCGCTCCTCAAGGAGTCTGGGTATTGGGTACATGAACCATCAGCAGCGGTTACCGCCGCTACTCGTACCGGCGAGTTTGGTGGCCCGGCCGATATTTCCAGTGTGGTGCGATTAATGAGCAAGACCTTGGAAACTGACCCAAATACTCAGAAGGAATCCTAATGAACAAGCCACTGCACTCACCTTTTCGGGAGATCGTTGCGTATGTCCCGGGGGTCGTAAGATCTAGCCTCTATAAGGGCTACTTCGCCCGCTTTTATGCAGAGTACACTTCTCTCATTGATTCTGATATTCAGTGGTATCGTAAAGCGATCGGCAGGAAGCAGAAGTTACGTGTTCTCGATCTTTTTAGCGGTACAGGTCGTATTGCGGAGGGTCTTGCTGAAGACGGGCATGAGTGCACCGCAGTTGAGGTATCTCCCGATATGACAGCAGGAAAGAACACGAGTGGCGCGCGGGTCAGAAGAATTCTCGGTGACGTTTTCGATTTTCCTGGTTCGGCCGAGTACGATTCTGTTGTAACCGGTCAGATGTCCGTGGCTATGTTTCTGAACGACTCGGAACGGTTTCACTTGTTTCACCACATATGGAGTCATCTGAAGCAAGGCGGTCGTTTAGTTTTTGATATGCCATTGCCTCCTGAGGCTGATTCGGAAGACGTTATAGGGCTACCGCTTTTGAGTGGTGAACGGGGATACGTCTTGTCTGGGGTATTTCGCGATGTGGAAAATGCTGTTCAAACCACTTACTTTCTGGCCGAGGTCGATGCCGCGGATGCACCAACCTCACGAATTCTAGCAAGTCACCAACTGGCGCTACTGAACGAAGCCACTATTCGAGTCGAGCTGGAGAGTGCTGGATTTTATGTCGAGCAATTCGAGATATCCAATCCAGCCCCTCTGCAACCGGGCCTTTCTGCGCCCGTTGCACAGATCAGTGCTGTTAAGCGTTCGGTCGATAGTTTCCCGGCTAGTTGAAAGGCCAACACAATGATTGATCACGTAATTTCTAATGGTCAGCTCACGGCCAGCTTCTATGACGAAGTTACCGCACCTGATAGCTTTCCCGACGAGGCGGCCGAATGGTTGCTTAGCACCATTGGACCAGAGCGAACAAGTATTCTCGACCTTGGGGTAGGCACGGGTCGGGTTCTCTCTAGAATTGCCCGTTCCTTGCAGCGGGACGAGGTATTGACTCGGTATCGACTTCATGGAGTGGATATTTCTCCGGAGATGATCGCTCAAGCTCGGTCCAAACCGGAACTTGCTGGTGTTACGTTCACAATCGACGATGTCAGGTCGGTATGCTTGAGCGAACAGTACTCTGCAGTTATATGCCTTGGGAACACCCTGGGCATGTCTCTGGAGGACAACGCACTCACGGAAATCTTCAAGACGGCAGCCAGGCACCTCGACTCAGCCGGACTTTTCATTGTCGATTTTCAGAACCCTGTGGCGTTGGATTCACTATTTACTGAGGCGTCAGTTGTGTCGAGCTTTGAACAGAATGATTCGAACGAAGCCTCGGGCATTGTCCAGTTCTTCAGTCGTCCCACCGAGAGATTGTTCAGGATTAACCAGCACTGGATAGTTAAAGATGAGGTTACCTCCTTTGTCGAAGAAATATCCCTTTACCCTGCTGAGCAAGTTCGGGAGGTTGCAGAATCGTGCGGATTCAATCTAGTAGACGCTTATGGCGACTATTTGGGATCGCCGTTGATTGAGACTGCCTCATTTATGAATGTCCTGGTGTTTCGATACGAACCTTCAACCATTTAATGAGTGTTGGAATATGTCCCTGAGCACGAGCGAGATTGCGAAATTATCTGGAGTCACGCGTCGAACAATTCGTCATTATCATGACATAGGCCTGTTGCAGGAGCCGAGGCGGAGACCTAACGGGTACAGGGAGTACTCAACTTCGGATTTGGTGGCGCTTTTGCGTATTCGTCGGCTTTCTGCTCTTGGATTTTCCCTATCAAATGTTGCTGATATGATGCGGGGCGAACAGGGTTCGGAAGAACGGCTCATCGATAGCCTTGATTTTGAGCTGGAGTCCCAGATTTCACAGTTGCAAGCGATTCGGGAGGAAATTCGCCTTGCGCGCACGCGCGGCGTCCCTGCGGATGTTAGCCCAGATGCTTTTATGGCAGCTCAAGGTGTGGATGGGCCAAATCGACTTAGACTTGGCGTACTTCTCGGCGCGCTTTTCCCATCGGAACAACTAGAGATTTTCGCGCATTTTGTTGCCTCTCCGCCTAGTGACTATTCTGAGATAAACCAGGAGTTCGCTTTAATTGATGCCAGCACAAGTGAGGAACGTTTGCGGGAGTTCATTAATCGACTTACAGACTCTCTCGCCGAAGCTAGGGCAACGGCAACTTGCCATACCGAGAGTAACGGAAAAGATGCTTTTACGGTGGATTCGTTGTCTTCAAGGCTTCTGGTCGATGTCTTTTTCGAGGGCCTGAACGCTACGCAACGAGGAGTTCTAGAGAAGGTGCTGTCAAGGCTGTCCAGTGAGCAATGAGCCGCTTGGCAGGAAAGCGTGTATGCCTGGGTGGGCGTACTAGCTCTCAGCTCCCCGGGGCTCTCTTCCCTCGGTCATTCGGTAGCGCCTTTCTTGGTCTTCAGTATCCGCGAACAGACACAAATTCCACCCTAGAGGCTCGAGCGCAGTGCCCGTTGTGCTGGCTTCCGGTCTGGTTGAGGGGACGAGCTCGACTGGGGCTGAGAACACAGTCGCGAGTGCGCGATCTGGGCGATCCGCCGTTCGGCTGCCTGTTGCGGGGAGGCCACGGTGTCCGGATCACCGAGGGGCGCGGACTCGTGGATGTCATAGCGCCGGCGGTACAACGCGATGCGCACTGCGAGGCCACGCCACCGCTGGCGCTCACGGGACATCGGTCCAGGTTTCCCGAGCTTGGCCACCCAGGCGGCCCCGCACTCTATCTCCTCATCCAGCGAAGCCGCGGCTGCGGTAGTGATCAGATCTTCCCGCTCCTGCAGGGCGACTCGCATGTCATCATCCAGGGGGCCGGTCGGGCGCGGGATCAGCCCCGCCACCCGCCCGGGTGTGCTCGTCTTGCGACGTGGCAGTTGCGTGGTGACCGCGTCGATCATAGAGGCCAACCACGCCGCGGGGTCCTTCTCCTCGGTCCACGACTGCAAGCGCGGAGCGAGACGAGCAAGGATCCGGGTCGGTGCGTGCCCGGCGGCCTCGTGGCGGATCACCGCAGCCTCGAGCTGTTCGTAGTGCGGGCTCGTGAACACCTCGTCCGCGATCCCTTCCGGGAACGGGGCGACATCGAGGTAGCTGGCCACGCGCTCGACCTGTGCCTCTCGGGCCAGCACGCGGTGCAGCTGCCCGATTCGGGTCAGCGGCTCCGGGGGCTCCAGGTGGGTCTCGACATCGTGCGGGTCCGGTTGGATCACATGGGCGCTGTTGTTCTGCTTGCCGGGGGTCATCGCGACGTAGAACAGCTCCCGGGGCGCGGTCTCCGGATCGACCAGGGCGTGCACGGTATCCACGCTGGCCCCCTGGGCCCGGTGGACGGTGGTGGCCTAGCCGAGTTCGACGTCCTCGGCAACGTACTCCGCCGGCAGGATCAGCTCAGCCCCGGCAGGGTGGTCTCCGGGTCCGAGGCGGCGCACGGCCAGCGCCCAGTTCTCGAGCCGTCGGGTGACGGCCCGGCGGTCGCCGTTCTTCACCCAGGACCGGCCGAGACTCAGTTGTCGGTCGTTGCGCCTGGTCACCACCAGGTCCCCTACCCCGGCAGTGGTGCCGTCATGCAGTCCGGTCCCGTCGCGCTCGACGTGCCCGGCGATGATGAGGTCTTTGCGGGCGCGGGTGTTCAGCTCGGCGACCATCTCGACGTTGCCCGCGATCATCAGCGTCGCCAGCCCTTCGTCGCGGTCATGTTGCCAGGCGTTGTAGGCGGCATCGAGCATCCGCTCGATGCTCCCATCAGTGAGCCGGCCGTGGTTCTCGTAGTCTTCAAGCACGGCGGTCTTGCCGCGGCGCAGGCCGAGGCTGGCCGTTTTCTCCCACTCGTGGACGAACCGGCGCGCATCGGTCAGCGTCGGCGGGGCAGCACGGTGGCGCACCAGCATCCCGAACGCCCCGCCGGTTTCCACGGAACTGAGCTGGGCCGGATCGCCGACGAGCACCAGCTTCGCCCCGGCCTGCCTCGCGTGCTCGGCGATCCGATCCAACGTGAGCCTTCCGGCGAGGCTGGCCTCATCGAGCAGGATCAGCTGTCCGGGCTGGAAGTCCCAGCGGCCTCTCTCGTGTTCGTAGAGGAATTTGGCGGTGTTCTCGGCGCGGACGCCCAGCGATTCGCCGAGAACTTCGGCCGCCGCCGCCGAGGGTGCCAAACCGATCACGGAGTCCTGCCCGTGGCGGGCGGTCCAGGCACGGTGCAGGCCGCGCAGCGCGGTGGTCTTCCCCGCACCGGCCGGGCCGACCAGCAGGTCCAGGCCCCGCCCAGAACGAGCGATGCGGGTGACGGCGGCGGCCTGATCCTCGGCCAGCCTCACGCCCTGGATCTTCCGGGAGACGTGCCGGGCCACCATCCGAGATGGCAGTCGCGGCGCGGATGTGTCCTCGGAGTGCTCCAGGAGGCGGTGTTCGGCGTCGAGAATTTCCTGGCTGGAATAGGCGACCTGATCGCCAGTCTGGAAACGGTTCCCGCTCTGATCGACCTAGTGCCCCGGCACCGCACGGTCATACTCGGGCGTCAGGCGCAGCGACTGCGCTTCAGCAACAGCCACGATCTGATCCAGCACTGCGATGCGTTCGGCCGGGGTGGTGAAGCGGGTGGACATGAGCTGGCGCATGGCTTCGGCGTGCAAGTTCCACCGCGTCCAGGTCGAGCGCCGATCCGCGACCGTCATCACCACGACCGATGCCAGGTCCTCGACCTGTTGCGCGCCGAGGTCTTCGGCACGCAACCGAGGTGCTTCCGGTGCGCGGGCGAACACGTCTTGTGCCCAGGTGGTTGCATCGGTGCCCAGCAGCTGGGTTGCACGCTCCCGCCAGTCCGCGGTGAGCTCAGCCAACGAATGCAACTCCTTCTCGGGCCGGGCCTCCAAGGTGGCTTGCTGGCGCAACCGAGCGATCGTGTCCGGGCTGGGTGCGTGCCCGTGGGCGTCCCGGTAGTCACGGATGAGCCGGTTCTTCGCCTGCTCGATACCCTCCACACCGACGCTGCCGGTGGTGCGGCGGGAGAACTCCGCGATCAACTCAGGCGGGATGCTGGTGATCTCCCAGCCGGTGTTCCGGTCCTTACCTCGGTCGACGGGTGCCCAGGTCAGGCCGAGCAGGTCGGCGGTGTGGTCGATGAGGTAGGCGTTGTAGTTGGCCGACAGCGCGACGGTGGCCTTGTGCAGCCGCCGCGAATCCAGGCTCCGCCACTTCCCGTCCTCGCCTTGGACCTTGTTCGAGACGACCAGGTGCGTGTGCAGCTGCGGGTCGGCGGCTCTCGAGTCGTAGTGGTCGAAGGCGGTGGCGATGATCCCGGTGATCGGCATCCTCGCGATCCCGCCCTTGCCGACCCGGGTCGAGGCCACCCGCCCTTCGAGCAAGGCGACGGTATCGCGCATCGCGGCGTGATGGGCTTGTGCCAGCAGTTCTTGCGTCGGCGCGTCCGCAACACCCCAGAGGCTGCTCAGGGACTTCGGTGGCGAGAAGGTCAGGTCGAAACCTGCAATCGCTGCACGAGGCTTGCGTGCAATCTCTTCGTCGCGGATGTCCTGGATCGCGACCTCACGTTGCGCAGCCGGCATGTCCGGGCTGAGCTTGGCAACCCGGTCAGCAATCCGCTCATGCGGTGGGCGCAGGGTCGGGTAGGCGTGGCCGAGTTTCGCGCCGGTCACCGGGTGCACGCCGTGCTGAACTAGCCCCCGAAAGTTGGACTGGTTTAATTCTAGGCGGTTAAAGGCTCAAGGGTCTGGTTTCGATATTGCATCGGGGTCAGGCCCTTGATGGAGTGCCCTAGGTTTTTAGGTCCAGGTGACTTGAGTGTTGTCCATTGATGCCCCGCCTGTGGGTGGGGAGAATGGATGAATGGTGAAGAAGTTCAGCAAGCATACTCCCGAGCAGATTGTTCGTA
>NZ_RDQR01000033.1 GCF_003703835.1 Auritidibacter ignavus | reverse complement strand
GGACGCTGAAGAAAAGGGCGGCAGACATCCTGGCCTACTTCGACCGCCCCGGAACCTCCAACGGACCCACCGAGGCCATCAACGGACGACTCGAACACCTGCGCGGATCCGCCCTGGGCTTCCGGAACCCAACCAACTACATCGCCAGGTCCTTGCTCGAGAGCGGAGGATTCAAGCCCCGTCTACACCCTCGATTGTGAAGAGCCCCCAAAGGTACTGGAAGCCAGCACACTGCGGGTCACGAAAAACGCCACGATGAGCCCCGCCAGCACTACGACGGCAATCAAGACGATCAACAAGTTCCGCTTCGTCTTTCGGGACATCGGCTTGGCTACCGCAGGCTGGGTATACGCCTCGGGAGATGCCTGGGCACCGGGGGCGTATCCTTGATTCGTAGCTACTGGATCAGCCGAGATTGCCGGCATACTGGCCTCAGCAGGAAGCTCAGCATCAACCGAATGTCCAGCGTCAACAGGGATACCGTAGTCGGGTTGTTGCGGGGCTACGTTCGGGGTTGGCGGTGATGTCGGCGACGGCGGCGTCGCCGGCGGTGTTTCCGCCATCGTTACCGTCGCATCAGGCACCGAGTCACTACAGCTAGGCCACAGACTATGGCGAGCCGCGTGAGAACGGGCCGGAGAGGCCCCGGGAGGAGCCGCCACCTCATCCCTTGTTATCCCCCTTATTTCCCGGCTAACCTTGGAGCGTTATGGATACCGAACAGATCGACCGGCTGCGCCGTCTGAACCCCGCGTGGAAGCTGCTGCGCGCGCAGAACGCGCCCTTGATTTTGTCGTTCTTGGGTCGGCATTTCATCGAGGAAAACCACGGGGCGACGGCCGCCAGCACACTTGCGGGTGCGCTGGATGACGAGCTCTACGGGCTGAATGACCAGGCCTTCAGCCTTGACGAACCAGCGCCATACCCCAAGGACCCGACGGATTATTTAGAGGATTGGGCGGCAGACGATTCCGGTTGGCTGCGCAGGTTCTACCCGGTGGATTCTGACGAGCTTCACTACGACGCCACGCCTGCGCTGGAGAAGGCGTATTCGTGGGTGCTCGGCCTGCAGGTGCGCCCGTTTGTGGCCACCGAGTCGAGGCTGCAGACGATTGTAGAGCTGCTGCGGCAGATCTCGATGGGTTCGGAAGAAGATCCTGAGGAACGTATTGCGGAACTCAAACGGCGCCGCGATTCAATTGACCGCGAGATTCGCCAGATTGACGAGGACCCGCAGTTTGGCATGCTCGATGGCACCAGGCTGAGGGATCGGTATCAGCAGTTCACGTCCACCGCCAGGGAACTGTTGGCGGACTTTCGACAGGTGGAGGAAAACTTCCGTTCGTTGGATCGGAGTGCTCGAGAAAAGATCGCCACGTGGCAGGGCAGCCGCGGCGAACTGTTGGATGAACTGGTGTCGACCAGGGCCAATATCGATAGTTCGGATCAGGGCCGCAGCTTTCAGGCGTTTTATGACCTGCTGTTGTCGGAGGCCAGACAAGAAGAACTGTCGGAGCTGCTTGGCCGCGTGTCGGAACTTGCCCAGATACAGACAGATAGCCGGTTGCGCACTATCCATCACAACTGGGCGGATGCCGCTGAGCGCACTCAGCAGACGGTGCGCCAGATATCTGAACAGTTTCGCAGATTCCTGGATGACCAAATCTGGGTGGAAAACCGCAGGGTTCTGGAACTGGTAAAAGACATCGAGCGCCATGCCGTCGATGTCCGTGCGCAAGCGCCGAAGAAGGACTCTCCCGTCGGCATCGAAGTCGATGTCCCGGGCATTGATGTTGCTTTGCCGTTGGAACGCCCACTGTATGACGTGCGTCCAACCGCCGAGGTCGACAGTCTCCTACAACCCAGCGAGGCCGAAAACGTCGACACCACTGCGCTTACGTCGCAGGTCTTTGTTGACCAGACGAAACTCTTGAGCCAGCTGGCCGCGATCATCCCGCAGGGCGAATCGGCGCTGCTGGACGACATTGTGCAGATGTACCCGATAGAACAGGGCGTGAGCGAACTCATCGGCTATCTGTCCCTGCCGGCTGAGGATGTTCAGGTGAATATCAACGACGATGTTGAATCGACCATTGAAGCCCAGGCTGACGAACTCACGTACCAGGTGCGGCTTGCACAGATTAAGGTGACCAGATCTTGAGGACACTGCAGCCATGAGAACTCCCGAGGAAACAGCGGCGGCGCGCAGCATCATCGCCCTGATGCGCGGTGTGGTGTACCAGGAAGCTGCAGAAGACGTCTGGCGTGAGCTTATGAAGAACCCCGCTCCAGTGCGCGATCATTTCAACACCATCGGCCTGGATGTTGTGGTCGATGAAAACGAGGGCTACGCCTATCTGCGCATGCAGGAAGAACGGGAGGGTGAAGAACCACTCCCCCGTTTGATCACACGCCGGAAACTCCCCTACAACGATTCCCTGCTGCTAGTGTTGCTGCGCAGGCGCTTGGTGGAATTTGAATCGCACGGTGATCAGGGCCGCCTGGCGGTGGATCGGGATGACATCGTTGATTCGCTCCGGGTCTTTCTGGCTGACTCTTCTGACGAAGCACGGATCATCAACAACATCGACCAGAGCATAGGCAGGATCGAGAAGCTCGGTTTTCTGCGCAAATTGCGCGGTGAAAACGATGTCTGGGAAGTCCGCCGAATTCTGAAGGCCTACGTCGATGCGCAGACGCTGTCTGATTTTGCGCAGAAGCTGGACGAATATAAGTCCGTCCTGAACCAGGGTGGACAATGAGCGAAGGTCTGTTCTCCGCAGTTGAAGTTGAGGCGACGGGCAAACCTGGCTACAGACTTGAACGGATTGAACTGTGCAACTGGGGTACGTTCGACAACCACGTCAGCTACTTGTACCCGAATGGTGAAACGGCGCTGCTGACAGGTGATATCGGCAGTGGAAAGTCGACGATTGTCGATGCTGTAAGCACCTTGCTGTTGCCTTCGCACACGATTGAATACAACAAGGCCGCAGGTGCCGGTAGGCGTGAGCGCAGTTTGCGCAGCTACGTTGAGGGCCACTACAAATCTGAGCGCGACGAACAAACCGGCACGTCTCGCCCAGTTGCGCTGCGCGGTCACAATGCGTATTCGGTGATTCTAGGGACCTTCACCAACGAGGGATACGGCGAAACTGTGACCCTGGCCCAGGTGTTCCAACAGCGCGATTCAACGGGCCAGCCGTGGCGACGGTTCTTCTCAGCACCCAAGCGGCTGACCATCCTGGATGACTTTTCAGGCTTCGGCACCGATATCAACGACCTGCTGCGCAATCTGCGGAAGAAAGACGTCGCTGTTGACGACACTTTCCCGAGCTACGCCCGCCGCATGCGCAGGCTTCTGGGCATCCGGTCAGAACAGGCCATGGACTTGTTCCAGCAGACGGTGTCAATGAAGGCCGTGGGGGATCTCAACGAGTTTGTGCGCACACACATGCTCGAGCCCACCGACGCTGGTGGTCGGATCCGGAAGATCATCGACCACTTCGATGATCTTGAAAACGCATACCAGGCCGTGCAGCGAGCCCAGGAACAATTGGAGTTGCTGACCCCTCTGGTGGAAAACGCGGATAAATACGACGCCGTGGTTGCCAAGAAAGACAATCTGGCTAAGCAGCGCGACGCTGTGGCCGTGTTCTTTTCCGACATACGCGCGACGCTGCGAACTGCCAGTATCGAGCAGTTGGAAGCTGATCTCACCACCGTCAACCAGCAGTTGGCGGCGAAGCGGGAAACCCGCGACAAGCTGTCTGCTGAACGTGACAATCTCATCGCGGCGCGTGCCTCGGCTGGTGGCGAGCGCCTGGAGACCCTGCGGCACAAGGCTGCGTCTGCGCGTGAACAGCAAAAGCAGCGCCACGCTCGAAACCAACGTCTGCAGGTAAAACTGCAGAATGCAGGCTTGGCTGAGGTTAGAACGCAGGCTGATTTCAACCAGATGCCCGGCAAGGCTCAAGACCGACGGGCGGTGCTGGAGCCAGAGGCCACCGAACTTGATAAGAAACGTTCGGCCATCGAAGCCGAAAAGCTGCTGCTCACCGAGCATGAACGCGAAACCAAACGCGAACTGAATAGTCTGGCCGCCCGCCGGAACAACCTGCCCAGCAACCTGCTGGATATCCGTGAACAGCTCAGTACTGCCACCGGAATTGCTGAAGACGAGCTCCCCTTTGCGGGTGAGCTTCTGGATGTTGCCGAGGAGTTCGAAGAATGGCGAGGCGCCGCTGAACGTGTGCTTAGCAACTTCGCCTTGTCGATGTTGGTTCCGCAGGCACACTACCCCGCGGTTGCCGAATGGGTGAACAGAACCCGTTTGCAGACCTCGGGTCGCGGTGGCCGCACCAAGGGTGTGCGTCTGGTGTATGAACGTGTACCGGATCGGCACGTGCCGCTGCAGCGCAAACCTTCGGCTGGGCTGCGACTTGCGGACACGATCGAGATCGAGGATTCGCCCTTCCGCACCTATTTGAAGAGCGAGGTAGAGTCCCGCGCTGACCACCTGTGTGCGAACACCGTTGAGGAATTTCGCGGAGCGCAGCGCGCGGTCACGCGTGAGGGCCAAGTGCGTTCGCGCGACCGTCACGAAAAAGACGACCGGCGTCGTGTTGACGATCCACGCGCTTGGGTCTTGGGTCGGGTCAGCGAGCGCAAACAAGAAGCTCTGCTTCGTGAAATCCAAGAACAGTACCAACGTCAGTCGCAGCTGAATGAGACGCGGGAACGGCTTAAGACCAGGCAGGCAGAAGTCCAAACTCAGTCCGAAGCTCTGCGTGCGGTTCTGGACTTTGACTCGTGGGATGAAGTCGATTGGGAATCAGCTCGCGCCCGTGTGCAAGCTGCTGAAGCTGAGATTGAGCGTCTGGAGAACGGTTCCTCAGAGCTGGCGGAGATCACTCGCAGCTTTGAGTTCGTGGAACAGCAGATTAAGGAAAACGAGGCCGCGCTAGATGATGTTGCCCGGAATGCAACGACCCTCGAAATGCGCTTGGACCAGGAGCGTTCAGCGCTAGAACGTGACCGTGAAATCCTCGCAGCAGGCACTTTCGAGAGAGCCCAAGAATCCTTCGAGGATCTCCAGGCCCGGGTGCCTAAGCACATCGCGTCCGTTGAACAGGCAGACGAGCTCCAAGCCTCGACAGTCAGTGCGATTGCGAAGGACATTGAATCGGCGCAGGAGAAGATCAACGGCCACACCACAACGCTGCTGACGCAGATGGGCAATGTGCGCGAACAGTTCCCTGCAGAAACCACGGAAATGGATGTCAGCGTGGACGCGCGCAATGCCTACCGCGAATTCCACTCACGGGTGAAAAATGACGACCTCCCGCGGTTCAAAACGGAGTTTAAGGAGCAGCTGAACACCAACGCGATTCGCGAAATTGCTGGTTTTTCCAGTTGGCTCCGCCGGCAGGCGGACGAAATGGACGTGCGAATCGGCAAGATCAACGAGGCCCTGTCAGCCGTGGACTTCAATGAAGGCCGCTACATTCGTCTGGAGAAGTCCGCCACCATCAACCAGGATGTGCGCAAGTTCCGCAGTGATCTGCGTGATGTTACCGCCGAAGTCAGCGACAACGACGATTCCTCCCTGTACTCCGAGCAGCGTTTCCAGGATGTGCGGGCGATCATCGAGCGATTCAAGGGCCGCGAGGGTCACACAGACGCCGACAAGACATGGACGGCCCGTGTTACCGACGTGCGCAATTGGTTTACGTTCTCAGCATCCGAGCGCGATCATGAAACTGATGAGGAATGGGAGCACTTCCGCGATTCTGACGGCAAGTCCGGAGGGCAGAAGGAAAAACTGGCGTACACGATCCTCGCCGCTTCGCTTGCCTACCAATTCGACCTGAAGTGGGGTGCTGCGAAGTCGAAGGACTTCCGCTTTGCCGTGATTGATGAGGCTTTTGGCCGAGGTTCGGATTCCTCGACCCGCTATGCCTTGGACCTGTTCCGCAAACTGGGGCTGCAGCTGCTGATTGTCACGCCGCTGCAGAAGGTCCACATCATCGCCCCGTACGTCAAGAGCATCGGCTTCGTCGACAACGTAGGCGGCGATAATTCTCGCCTGCTGACCATGACCATCGAGCAGTACTACAACAACATGGCCGACTCCGGTGGCGGCTCGAAGCCCGGTGGTTCGAAGCCCGGGGGTTCGGTGTGAGTCGAGTCCGCGCTTGGAAAACCCCGCAAGACATCCGCACCGCGGTGCAGCGCCGCTGGAAAGACGGGTCGCTGCTGCGCGCCTACGCCCTGGGTGAGGACTTCCCGGTAATCACGGTGCGCCTGGGCGGGCCGACTTCCGCTGAGCTCGCCTCCCGCTGGGACGAATGGCGTGCCTGGTCTTCTGACCTTTCCCACGATTCACGAGGTGGAGCTCACTACGACCTCGAACTTAAGTCTGTTGGGGGTCGGGGTGCGGTAGGTGCGAACTCGGTCCCTCACAGGGCCGTGATCAGTCGGTTCGATCAGGCTTGGGAGCTTCTTTCGGTCGGCCGGGATGTTGCCGCCTTTGATGAGTTGTTGTCGGTGACGAAAAAGTGGCAGTTGGGGGCTCCCTGGCAATGGGTTTTGCGCCGTCCACTGGAGGCGCTGCGGTTGGCAGCGGAGTGGCCGCAGGTGTTGGCAGCGTACGAGTGGTTGGATACGGCGCGGGGTTCAGACCGCTATTTGCGGCAGGTGGATGCGGCCGGGGTGGATACGAAGTTCGTGGAGTCCAACCGACGACCGTTGGCGGAAATACTCGGGGTGCCTGCCGCGAAGGGCAAGTTTGAGCAGGCATTGGGCTTGGCGACAAAGCCTGCGTATGTGCGCATGCGGGTAGACCCTGCTCGTTCCCCGGTACCCGGTGTGGATGAGTTCACTCTTCGAGCGGATCAGATGTCCGATTTTGGTTTTGTACCGGACATCGTCCTGATTGTGGAGAACGAAATTACGTTCCTCACGGTTCCCGTGCCCGCCGATGGGGCCGTGGTGTGGGGCAAGGGTTTTGAGAGTCAGCGCAGCCAAACACTCGCGTTTTTTGTGGGATCGGATGTGTTGTATTGGGGCGATGTGGATACACACGGATTCAGCATTCTGCACGGGGTGCGAACACAGCTGCCGCAAGCTGAATCAGTGTTAATGGATGAAGACACCCTGGAAGCGCACCGCAAATTGTGGGGTTCTGAGCCTGCACCGACGAATGCGTATTTGGAGAATTTAACCCCAACGGAGCGAGCCCTGTACGACGATTTAGTGTCGGACCGGCTGGGTAGCAATGTGCGTTTGGAACAGGAACGCATCAACTGGGCGTGGGCGTTGCAAAGGCTTGACTACCGCTGGGCTCAGTAGGGGTTGGAGCGGGGTTCTAGAGGCCAGACTCACGCTTTAATGCAGACCAGCACCCCTCCAACAGCTGCACACTCACAAGGCTCAGCCGACCCGGCACCTCGGACCTGACTTAGCGCATTTGTTTAGTGTCCCGGTTCTGCCTTGATTTGGGTGATAATTTTTGCGGCGTTGTCTGGGATGCGGGCCGGGATCTTCACGATCTTTCCGTTGGTCTCGATGAGTGCGGCGTGGATGGGCCGCAGCGTGGTGATGATTTGCTTTAGCGACAGTCCTGTCCTGGCTTGCATGTGGCGGGCGATGGCAAGTGTGGTGAACACGATGGTCAGATGGGCTTCGATCGCGTTGCGGGTGTGGTGGAAGATCGGCCGGGCTGCAAGGTCGGACTTCGACATTCGGAAGGACTGCTCGACCTGCCACAGGTCGTGATAGGAGCTGATGATCTCCTTGGCGGGCATGATCGTGGCGGGGATGTTCGTGACGTAGCCCTTGAGTCCGACCAGGCGGCGAGCCCGCTTGAGCGCGGCTTCGTCGAGTTTCCGCCCGGCTGCTGTGGTCTTGACGAACCTCGCGGACCTCACTTGGCGTTGCCCGTCGATGATCTCTTGAGCACGGTTGGCCTGGAGGTTCAGGGTCTGCTGATCCCGTAGCGCTCGTTTGCGTGAGAATGCCCATACTGCCCGCCAGTTCTTGTCCATCTGCTCTGGATTCCACGCTGGTTCCTCGCGCAGCAGAACGTCGTTGGTGGCCGTTCTGCCGTAGCGTGAGGTGACGGTGTCGACGATCTGCCCGTCGATGAACGCATCCCCGTGCCACCGGAAATGTGAGGCCAGATCGTTGGGTGCTTTCGTTACTTTGGAGCCGACGATGAACCGCAGACCGGCCTCATCGAGCTCTTTGAGGTTGGCTGCTGAGAGCATCCCGGCATCAGCGACGACGACCATGTCAGCGATACCATGGCGGGTCTGGAAACGCTCGATGATCTCCAGCAGCGTCACCGTTTCTGCTTTGTTGCCCTTGAAGCAACCGATCTCTAGCGGGAACCCGGTCCGATCCACCAGCAGACCAACGACGATCTGAGGGTCCACGCGCCGTTCTTTGGAGTATCCAACTTTGCGTAGTCCGTCTTCGTGCTCGGCTTCGAAATACAGGGTCGTCACGTCGTACATCACCAAGCTGACATCACCGTCCCTAAGACAGTGAGCAAAGCACTTCGACGCGATCGCATCCCGGTAGTTCTTCTCCTGAGCCCTGGCCAGATGCCGATAGATCGTTGACACGTGCGGGGCCGGCACCCCGAGTTCGGTCAGCACCCGGACCGTATCGCGCTTCAAGGTCGGCTCTACCAGCCTGGCCAGCACCACCTGCTTGAACACCTCATCACCGACCACGCCGAAACCCAGGTTCGTATACGCCGCTTCCAGCGTGGACCACAACACATCCGACACCGCCCCGATCGTGCGCGGCCGACTCACCACCGGCGGACCCTCGACAGTGTGTGAAGCGTCCTGGGTTTTATTCCGCTTTTTATACGGGGCTCAGGACGTGAGCCTGGGTCATATGATAACTTGCTTCGAATTCGGTCGGGGTCTGATAGTCCAGGGCTTCATGCAATCGTCTCGTGTTCCACCAGTGGACCCAGTTCATCGTCTCGAATTCGACTTCGGTGGCTGTGGGCCAAGCGGGCCTAGCATAGATCAACTCGGTCTTATACAACCCGTTGACGGTCTCTGCTAACGCATTGTCGTACGCGTCTCCAGCAGTTCCCACGGAAGCCGTGAGGCCCGCCTTGGCCAGATGTTCGGTGTAGCGAATGCTGACGTATTGCGATCCTCGATCGCTGTGATGGACTAACCCTTCCAGCGCTTGATCCTTGGCGCTGAGCAACGCGTGTTCCAACGCTTCCAACGGCAGCACATCGGTGCGCATGGTGGTCCGGGTCGACCACCCCACAATCTTGCGAGAAAATGCATCGGTGACAAACGCGGTATAACAGAACCCGCTGGTCGTGCGCACATACGTGTAGGGTCGGCCAGCAGCGCCCTGCCCGCGTTGCCGCTGGATGGGTTTCTGCTGGCCGCCCTCCGAACCGGACGTGCCCATTCCTGAGCATCCGGCTCTCCATGTGATCACGCCGTGACGCTCGC
>NZ_RDQR01000032.1 GCF_003703835.1 Auritidibacter ignavus | reverse complement strand
TGGCCGAACTCAAGCGGTTAGGACGGACTCTGAAGCGTCGAGCTGCTGATATCCTGGCGTTCTTCACCCGACCGGGAACGTCGAACGGGCCTACCGAAGCGATCAATGGCAGGCTCGAACACCTACGGGGCTCAGCACTCGGCTTCCGCAACCTCACGCACTACATCGCGAGATGTCTGCTCGAGTCCGGCGGCTTCAGACCGGTTCTACACTCTCAATTACGATGAGCCGCATTGGCGCGTGGATCTCTTTTGTCGTCGGAAAAAAGCACGACACCGAAGACGATTGGCTAGTTGTACTTCCCCGCGAGGTTGTGAACGCGTTCAGCTGGGGTGAGACCTCCGATGCCGGTGTGGGGTCGGTGATGATTGTAGTGATGGAGTCAGGCCTGGTAGGGATCAGCGTGTTCGTTCTCGCTGGTGTAGGGCCCGGGGGTAAGCCGATTCCGATGCCAGAGTCTTGTTGAATCTTTCCACCGTGCCATTGGTGTGGGGTCGGTATGGCTTGGTCCGCTTGTGCTTGACACCCTCACCGAGTGCCTTGGCAATAGCGGCTGAGCGGTAGCAGGCACCGTTATCAGTTATGACCGCTTTGACAGTGTTTCCCAGATCGTTGAAGAATGCGTTAGCTCGCTTCCAAAAGCCGGCTGCGGTTTCTTTCTTCTGATCATCTAAGATCTCTGAATACGCGGCCCGGCAGTTGTCATCAACCGCGTGGTGACGATACCGGTATCCGTGAACTGGCACGGTTTTACGTGCCTGTATCTTGTTCCGTTGGGCCGCATGGTGACCCTCGCTTCCCCGGCCGTGGACTCGCCAGCCACCACTGTCTGGGATCCGGCCCTGTTTCTTAATATCGATGTGAACCAGCTCCCCTGGAGCGGCGGCTTCGTAGCGTTTGGGTTTGGGCTTGCGGACGGGAGGCCCGGTGGCCTGGTCGATATCGCAGAGCCTGGGCATGTTGTAGCGCTCCAG
The DNA here is from genome assembly GCF_003703835.1 of Auritidibacter ignavus. Classification (GTDB taxonomy): domain Bacteria; phylum Actinomycetota; class Actinomycetes; order Actinomycetales; family Micrococcaceae; genus Auritidibacter; species Auritidibacter ignavus. The sequence continues at coordinate 13,433 of NZ_RDQR01000032.1, read as the reverse complement.
GACACGCCCCACAGTCGAGCGTGGGATACGCAGGTGGTAGCTGACCCGGTGTGGCCCCCACTTGCGGTTAAACCGCAGGTTAATGATTCCTTGTTCGGTCTTGGCAGGACGTTAGTTGGGAGAGGTGTGGGGCTGGGAACTACGGTCTGTCATGGGCAGTGCGGCCCGGTAACGGTCTGCCCATCGTTTGGCGGTAGCCGGTGAGCATGGGAAGCGTTCTGCGGCTTGGCGTATCGGTCATCCATCATCAACAATGAGCCCGGCGATGCGTTGAGGCCCCACCGGGCTGAAAGATGCGTTAACGTGAGTCATGAAGACCTCCGGGTTAGGTAGGAGTTGTGGTAACCCCATACTGCCCGGAGGTCTTCCCTAAATCACACCCGGTCAAGTCCTGAGTAGTGGTGTATGAGTCGTGTTCGGGGTGTGGTCTCGTTTCAGGGTGTGTTCAGGCGGGGATGGCTTCGAGGGTGGGCTCTGTGGTGCTCACCTTTTGACTGCTGGTGGGCTCGAGGGCCTGGGCTGTTTCGATGGATTCCAGCGAGAGGTATCGGCGGGCTTCTGCCCATTCATCGTGCTGCTCAGCCAGCACCGCTCCGAGCAGCCGGGTGATGGAGTCGCGGTCGGGGAAGATCCCCACGACATCGGTGCGGCGGCGGATCTCGCGGTTGAGTCTCTCGTTGGGGTTGTTGGACCAGACTTTGCGCCAGATCTGGTTGGGGAAGGCGGTGAAGGCCAGGATGTCTTCCCGGGCGGCGGCGAGGTGGTCAGCGACCTTGGGCAGCTTGGCATCGAGGTCCTCAACGACTCGGTCGAACTGGGCATGGACGGCCTCAGGGCCGGGCTGGTCATAGATGCTGTGCAGCAACGCCCGCACTGCTGGCCACTGCTGCTTGGGAGTGATGCTCATCAGGTTCGCCGCGTAGTGGGTCCTGCACCGCTGCCAGGCTGCCCCAGGCAGGGTCGCGGCCACCGCGGCCTTCAGCCCGGGGTGGGCATCAGAGGTGACCAGCTTGACCCCGGACAGGCCCCTTGCGACCAGGTCGCGGAAGAAGGAGAGCCATCCGGCTCCGTCCTCAGCAGAGGTGACCTGGATCCCGAGGATCTCACGGTATCCGTCGCTGTTGACTCCGGTAGCGATCAGCGCGTGGATGTTGATCACTCGCCCATGCTCACCGACCTTGATCACCATCGCGTCTGCGGCGACCAGGGTGTAGGGCCCGGCATCCAACGGCCGGGTGCCGAAGGCCTCGACCTGCTCATCGAGCTCGGCGGCCATGTCACTGACCTGGGACTTCGACAGGCTGGTGATCCCCAAAGAGCCGACCAGCTTGTCCATCCGGCGGGTGCTGACACCGAGGAGGTAGCAGGTGGCCACCACCGAGGTCAGAGCCCGCTCCGCGCGTTTTGTGCGCTCCAGCAGCCAGTCGGGGAAGTAGGATCCTTCCCGCAGCTTCGGCACCGCGACATCGATGGTCCCAGCCCGGGTATCGAGCTCTCGGTGCCGGTAGCCGTTGCGCCGGTTGCTCCGGGATGCATCACCGGCACCGTACTCGGCCCCACAGACCGCGTCAGCCTCGGCCGAGAGCAGGGTGTTGATGAAGATCTGCAGCAGTTCCCGAATCAGGTCCGGAAAGGCCTGCAGGACCTCTTTCTCCAGAAGGGCCTTCAGGTCGATACTGGAAGGGGTGACGGTCATCGTCGTGGCACCTTTCGAGAGTGCTGTGAGAGGTTCACTCGAAAGAACACGCGGTGGCCGTCACTGTCATTCCAACAGCCGACTCACCGAAGCTCGTACACCACTATCCCGGACGCTACTGCCGAGTACGCCCCAGCCCCAGAGAGCCTCGCGAACAGGGTCAGCAGCCTAGGTGGAACCTGTCACACACAACTCAAAGAACAGCAGTTCACCGTCACTGTGACTCTGCCGATCACATCCGCAGGCGAACAGGCGACCCTCAGATGAGGGATGCTCTACACATGAGCACCGGCTTCTCATGGGGGCATGAAGACTCTAGTTACCACGCTCTTCCTGCTGTCCACACTTGTACCGACTCCCGAAGCCCAAACGCCGCTACGAGCCCAAGAGCTCCCCCGGACAATCAACCGCACTTGTAACATCGGTCGAAGCAACCGCAGAAGCTTACGCGAAGCCGACCCAATGTAAGTTATGGCGTCTCATCAATAAGCCCAAGTATCGAAAGTACTGTCTGTGACTAGCCCGCGCCCCACTCCCTCAGAGCCGATCTCGGTCCTGGTGGTTGATGATGATAAGTGGACCACCAAGGCCATCAACATGGCATTGCAGAAAGACCCCGCAATCCGGATTGTCATCGCCGCATCGGATGGAGCTGAAGGAGTCGAGGCGTATCGCTCGTCCTCTCCCGATATTGTGCTGATGGACCTGAATATGTCCCCGGGTATGAACGGCGTGACCGCTATTGAGAAGATCCGTCAGTTCGACGCAGAAGCACGTATTATCGTGCTCACCACGGTCTCACCTGGGCCAGGGCTGGCTCGCGCTCTAGAGGCCGGCGCGTTAGCGGTCGCTCGGAAAACTGCGTCAGAAGCTGACTTGCGAAAAATCGTTCTGGCTGCCGCTCAGGGAGATGATCCAAGACTGCTGAAACGCCTAGCCCAAGACACTGTGATCAGTGGCGACCTGCTTCCTGATACGCCCGTAGTGGTTCCCCATTTGACTCCAGCCGAACGTGACATTCTCATACTCATCACAGACGGGCACGGCTACGAAGAAATCGCGAAACGCCAGGGCATCACCGTATGGACAGTCCGTTCCCATGTGAAGAAACTAAGAGAGAAACTCTACGCTGAGAACCTAGCTCAGCTCGTAGTCCGCGCCCTTCAATACCGTTACATTTCTCCCTGATGGCTCCGTGGCGAATCGGCGGAACCGGTGTATACACCGAAGGGTAAGAGCTCCCCGTTTGGGCTCATCGCCCCTTTTTACCGACCACCACGGGTGTGCCGGTTTCCTCGGGGTGCAGGACGGCTGCGTCGAGGCCGAAGATGTCGTGACAGTTGGCCTCGGTGAGCACTTCTACCGGGGCGCCGTCTTCTACGATATTGCCGTCTCGCATGGCGATGATGCGGTCACTGCAGCGGGCGGCGATATTGAGCTCGTGCAGGACCATGATAATGGTCTTGCCGGTCTGACGGTTCAGCTGCTGCAGCAGGTCGACCAGTTCGATCTGGTGGTTCAGGTCCAGGTAGGTGGTGGGCTCATCCAGCAACAGGATCTGCGAGTCCTGGGCCAAGACCATGGCAATCCAGACTCTCTGGCGCTGCCCTCCGGAGAGCTCTGAGACAGCAGTCTCAGCAAGGTCCGTGACCCCAGTCTGTTCGAGTGCCTGGTCGATGATGCGGCGGTCTTTTCGCGTCAGCCCGCCGAATACTCTGCGGTGGGCGTAGCGGCCGCGGGCGACCAGCTCAGCCACGGTGACGCCTTCGGGGACCACCGGGGTCTGGGGCAGCAGGGAGACAGTGCGGGCGAACTCCTTACTGCTGTAGCTGGTGATAGGTCTGCCAGTGACCTCGACTGAGCCGCCAGAGAGGCTGTTGAGGCGGGCGAAGGTGCGCAGCAGGGTTGATTTGCCGCAGCCGTTGGGTCCGATGATGGAGGTGACTTTCCCGCTGGGCAATTCCACGGAGACATCTTTGAGAACGGCCGGGCCGCCGTAGCCGACCGTGATGGCCTCGGCTTTCAGAACCGGCTCGGGCCCAGTTTCCTGGTGTGTGCCGGTGTCGGGGGTGAGGGTGGTCATGGGTGTTAGGTCTTTCTGATGGTTCGGGTCAGGATGATGCTCAGCAGGACGGGGACTCCGACGATTCCAGTGATCACACCGACCGGGACGGTTCGTGGCATGAGCATGGAGCCGACGACTTCGGCGGTGATGACCAGCAGTGCACCGACCAACGCTGAGCAGATGAGACTGTCGCGGCCGCGCAGCACCAGGCGGACCAGGGGGCCTGCCATGAAGCCGACGAACATGATCGGCCCGGTCAGAGCTGTGGCCCCGGCAACCAGTATCACGGCCAGGCACAGCAGTGCTCTGCGGGTGGCTGGCACGTTGACCCCGAGGCCGTGGGCCAGTTCGTCTCCGCTGGAGAGCATGTGCAGGTTCCGGGCCAGCAGCGACAGCAGCACCACACAGATGACCAGCAGCACTGCCATGTACTGGACCCGGTCCCAGGTGGCCATGCTCAGGGATCCACGGGTCCAGAGCACAGCATCTGAAGTTTGGCCGATGTGCATGCGCAGCATCATGTAGGTCACCAGGGAGGTGGCTACTGCTGAGACCCCGATGCCGACAAGGACGAACTTCACCGAGGAGGAGGCCTGTGCTCCGACCGAATGGGGGCTGCCTACTCCGTGACGGCTGCGTCGGCGGCCGCGGCTGAGCAGCCAGACAAGGATCGCTGAGCTGAACCCACCGGCAAGGGCTGCACCGACCTGGTGGATGCCATTCAGCGAGAACGAAGCCAGCCCGATGACCACAAACAGGGATGCTCCAGCAGAGACCCCGACGACATCGGGACTGGCCAGGGGGTTGCGCAGCAACAGTTGGAAGATTGTCCCGGACAGTGCGAAAGCTGCTCCGGCCAGCACTCCCAGCACCACTTTGGGCAGTCTGTCGCTCATCACGATGAACCGGGCCGGACCAGCACCGGGGATCTCTTCGCCCCCGAGGATGCGGAAGAAGTCCACGAACGCGATGGTGTAATCACCCAGCAGGACCCGGACAAGAGAGAGCCCCATCACCAGGACGGTCAGGCACGCAGCAAGGACAGGAACAGCGACCCGGCGCCTACGTGTGGAGGAATGTGATGTGACCGTGGGCATCAGACACCTACCTGTTTACGGCCGGTTCGCACCAGCATGATGAATACCGGGGCTCCGACGACCGCGGTGGCCACACCGATGGGCACCTCGGCTGGGGGCAGGATGACTCGGCCGATCACGTCGGTGCCCAACACCAGCATCGGACCCAGCAGACAGCAGGCTGGGATGATCCTGAGATAGCTGCCTCCAACAAACTTGCGTGCAATATGAGGAACCACCAGGCCCACGAAACCGATAGGCCCGGCAAGGGCCACCAGCGCGGAGCAGATCACAGCTACGCACAGGGTGATGACCCCGCGATGCAGGGCCACATTCATCCCCAGCGAGGTCGCGGACTCATCTCCCAGAGTCAGGTTGTCCAGGTTTCTGGCTTCAACGATCAGCACCAGCACCCCTAGTAGGGCGATTGCTCCCAGGATCAGGACCATCTCCCAGTCCCCGCGGTTCAGAGAGCCGACCTGCCAGAGCAGGAAAGAGCTGAGGGTCTCCTGGCTGAGCACGATGATCGCTGAGATCACCGAGGCAGCACCGACGGTGATGGCTGTTCCCACCAGCACCACGGTCAACGGGGAGTCCCCGGATTTCTCGGAGACCAGGTAGATCACGATCGCCACTCCGATGGCTCCGGTGAAGGCAGCGGCGACATAGGCCCAGGGCCCGGCCAGACCGAAGAGGTAGATGCCAAGGACCACTGCCATGGCCGCGCCGCTGTTGACACCCAGGATGCCCGGATCAGCCAGCGCGTTACGGGTCAGCCCCTGCATGGCAGCCCCGCACACAGCCAGGCCGAGCCCGACCAGGATCGCCACCGCAGTACGCGGCAGCCGGACCGAGACCGTGTCGGCAAGCTCGCCCTCTGTGGTGCCGCCGAGGAGAACATCGGCGACCGCACCGAATTCGAAGCCGACCACCACAGTGCGGGCCCCGACGGCAAGGCTGAGGAACACTGCCAGCGCCACTACCACCGGGGCCAGAAACCAGAAGAGCCTCCTGGTCAGAACAGGGCGGGTCACCAGCTCAGTTCGCTGTCTCAGCATTCTCTGCGGCTTCGATGAGCTCGTCGACGAATCCGCTTTCCTCCACCAGCCATTCCAAAGCCGCCGGTGAGGTGCCGATGGCGTTGGCCTGGTGGTTGTCGTACTGGATGATCATCGCGTCATTCTGCAAAGCTGGGATGTGCTGCAGCTGCGGGTCCTCAGGGATGGCTTCGGCCTGGGCCTGGTCATCAGCCCAGGTATAGAACAGATCCGACTCCAGCTCTGAAGCCCGCTCCGCAGAGAAGGAGCCGCTGAACTCCCCGGGGGCGAAGTCGATCTCATCCATCACCGGCGCCAGCTCGAAGCCCATGTGCTCGAACATGATCGGCCGGGTGTCATTGGGCGCGTAGATACCGACCTTCGAATCAGAATCAGGAGAAAGCCGGCCCGCCAGGATCGTCTTATCCTGCAGCACCTCGTTGTCCTCGGTGACCCCCGCCAGGGTTTCTGAGACGCGGTCGACAACCTCCTGGGCATCATCAGGACGTCCCAGGGCATCACCGATCTTCAAAGTCGCCTCATCCCACCCGGTGGTGTAGTTCTCCCCACCCTCGTCGAAGGCCACCACATCAGCGATCTCGCTGAGCTGGTCGTAGTCCTCCTGGCTCATGGCTCCGATGACGTTGACGATCAGATCGGGCTCCAGCTGAGCGATCTCGCTGAAGTTGATCCCGTCACCTTCATCGATCTGGGTCGGCATCTCTGCATCGAGCTCATCGAGCTGAGCATCGATCCAGTCAGTGGAGCCGTTCTCGTTGGTGCCCCAGGAAATCTCGCCCATGCCGGCGGGCACCACATCCAGAGACATCAGGATGTCACCGTTGATCCACCCGATGGCCACCACCGTCTCAGGCTCTTCCTCGATCGTGGTCTCCCCAAAGGCATGCTCAACGGTGCGGGGGAAAGCATCCTCTGCTGCCGCCACCCCCGTGTCGGAACCAGAGTCCTCATCCTCACCACCAGTTGCTCCGGTTGAGCATGCCGCCAAAGAAGCGGCCAGCACCACCGCACCACCGGCTGTTGACCACCGTCGAACCACACTGTTCATAACTTCCTCCATGAAGATCTCCGCTGGCGGCCCAGGCCAGCAATAGGTAAGGGGCAGCTTGCGAAATCATTATAGGCCTGCCATAAGTCCGACACAAATGTGAAGCTCATCCATGCCATAGCCTCGTCTCGACCGCCCTCTGCGCCCAACGTGTGAGCATAGGTCATATTTACGTAACCTCTCTCATTATGGTTACCCTAAGTTCATGAGTGAGCCTCAGAGCGAGTCAGCAAAGATACTGAACAGCACATCATCCGGTGAATACGAAGCCCTCATGAGTGAGGCAGCAGTCCGAATACGCAGCCACTTGGAGGGCCGCTCTCAACCAGCCACCAACTCTGCGGCTGGAGACCTGGAGGCGAGAGTGGCAGCGATCAATCTCGATAGCCCAGGCATAGGCCCCAGTGGAGCCCTTCGAGAGATTGATGAGCTGTTCCTGGCTGAAGCGGTCTGGTTCCACCATCCGCACTACATGGCGCACCTGAACTGCCCGGTGGAGATTACAGCGGTAGCGGCCGAGGCCATGCTCGCTGCTGTCAATACCTCGATGGACACCTACGATCAGTCTCGTATCGGGACGTTCATCGAACGCCACGTCGTCGACTGGATCGGGAAGAGGGTCGGCTTCTCCTCCTGTGATGGAGTGTTCACCTCGGGTGGGACGCAGTCGAACATGCAAGCTCTTCTCTTAGCCAGAGAAGCCGCACTCGGGGTGCTGCCGCAGGTTTCTAGGGCGGTGAGCCAGTCCCGCCAGGTGGTGTTCACCAGCGAAGAAAGCCACTTCAGCGTGGAGAAAGCCGCCATGGTGCTGGGCCTGGGAGCCGATGCAGCAGTGAAAGTACCAGTCGACCACGAGGGCAGAATGCGCCCGGAAGCGCTGGATGAGGCAATTCGCCGCTCCAAAAGCACCGGATTCCAGCCCATGGCCGTAGTCGCTACTGCCGGCACCACGGACCGAGGCATCATCGATCCATTGATCGATGTGGCTGATGTCACCGATGACCATGGTGTGTGGCTCCACGTAGATGCGGCCTATGGAGGCGGTCTGCTGGTCTCTGCGACTCGCCGAAGCATGCTTGAGGGCATCGAACGGGCCCGCAGCGTCACGGTGGACTTCCACAAGATGTTCTTCCAGCCCATCACCTGTTCGGTGCTGGTTATTCAGTACCCGCAGGACCTACGAGGCTCAGAATGGCACGCGGACTACCTCAACCCGGAGGGCGCGCAGGAGCCCAATCAAGTTGATAAATCCCTGCAGACCACCAGACCTTTTGACGCCCTGAAGCTCTATGCCACCCTGCGCAGTACCGGGGTTGACGGTTTGGGGAGATCGATCGATCAGGTGCTTGACCTGACCGAAAAGGCCCATGCTTTCATCACGGAACACCCTGACCTGCAGCTGTGTTCCAGCACCGATCTGTCCACCGTGTTGTTCCGCTGGCAGCCCCAGGGAGTCGACCCGGATACCGCTGCAGCGATGGTCAGTGGAATTCGGGACACGATGCAGCGCAACGGCAAGGCGATGATCGCTAAGACGGTCCTCGCCGGTCTCCCGTGCTTGAAGCTGACGCTTCTGAACCCGGCCACAACACTTGCTGATGTGAGGGCTGTTCTTGAAGACGTCGCCGATGTGGCCGAATCGCTGCACAGGGACCACCAGGTCAAACCTGCCCCAGAGGAGGTCGCAGTATGACCCAGCACCCCCAGCCCTACGACATCCTCGGTGTAGGCATCGGCCCCTTCAACCTGGGATTGGCCTGCTTGAGCCAGCCAGTGGACGGCCTCAGCACCCTTTTTCTCGATTCACGGCCGGAGTTTCGCTGGCATCCAGGGATGATGCTCCCAGAGGCAACTATCCAGGTGCCCTTCATGGCAGACCTGGTGACACTTGCGGATCCGACCTCAGAGTATTCGTTCCTGAACTGGCTCAAGATACGAGGGCGTCTATACCCCTTCTATATCCGAGAAGATGTTCATGCTCTGCGCAGTGAATTCGACCTCTACTACCGATGGGCAGCCGAGAATCTGCCGAACCTGCGGTGGGGCCATCACGTCGAAGAGATCACCTATGACCAACAGGCCGATTTCTTCCGCGTCCAAGCCATCACCCCGGAAGGAATACGCACCTTCGAGGCTCGGCACGTCGTCATCGGTGTAGGTACAGAACCGTGGGCCCCGCCGGTCTTCGGCGATGACCTCACCGGAATCATTCACTCATCGGACTACATGCACCACCGGGACGAACTTCTCGACGGTGACTCGCTGACAATCATCGGAAGCGGCCAATCAGCCGCGGAAATCTATCTCGACCTGCTCGAAACACAACCAGGCCACCAGTATCGACTCGAATGGATCACCCGGTCACCGCGGTTCTTCCCCATGGAGGACACCAAGCTCACCCTTGAGATGACCTCCCCGGAATACACCGACCATTTCCATGCCCTGCCCGAAGCCGTCCGGGACCAGCTCCAACGAGAACAGCGCGGACTATACAAGGGCATCAGCTCAGAACTGATCGCACGGATCTACGACGCTCTCTACCAGCACTCAGTACATGAGCAGATTGCCACCACATTGCTCACCGATACCGAACTGCTGGAAGCCACCAGCCGCTCGGCAGACAACCGACGAGAACTGGTCTTCCGCCACACTCAGACACAGACGACCTTCCGCCGCGAAGCCAGCCACGTCATCTGCGCGACAGGCTACCGGCCCAGAGAACCCCACTTCTTAAACCCCCTGGGCGATCTCATCACCAGAGACTCCAAAAACCGGCTCGCTGTCACTAGGGATTACCACGTGGACACTCTTGGAGGACGCATATTCGTCCAGAACGCCGAGGAACACACTCACGGGCTGACCGCCCCTGATCTGGGCATGGGCGCCTGGCGCAATGCGACCATCCTCGCCTGCATCACAGGCAAAGAGATCTATCCCATCGAGCGGAAAATAGCGTTCCAACATTTCGGCCCACTGGCTGACAACACCCCTCAGGAGCTTCCCCGATGACCACTCTTAGTTTTGACGCCCCGACCTGGCAACTCACCCACAGGTTTACCGCGCATCCCATCGACCCTCACAGGGATGCGCCGCTGCTGCATCAGTGGCTCACCCATCCTTCGGCCAAGTACTGGCAGATGCTCCACTACACCCAGAGCCAAGTCCAGCAATACCTCCAAGCAATCACTGACTCTCAGGACGAACAGGGATGGCTGCTTCACTCCGAGGCCGGACCGGTGGCCTATATCGAAACCTATAACCCCCAAGCCGTTCTGCTCACTGATGTCTTCGCCGCAGAAGACGATGACATCGGCATGCACCTACTGGTGGCTCCCGCCCCAGAAAACCCGGCCCTGAGGCAGCACGGACTGACCACACAGGTCATGGAAGCCACAGTCGAACTGTGCTTCAACACCGGCGCCCGGCGCATCGTGGTGGAACCAGACATCGAGAACACCAGAATCCACCGCAAGAACCAAGAAGCAGGGTTCCAATTCCTCAGAGAGATCGACCTTCCCGGCAAACGAGCAGCACTGAGCGTCTTAGAGAAAGACAAAACTGCCGCAGCCGGCGCAGGGCTCACAGATCACCTTGAACCTGCAGCTATGGCCGTTGCACAACGCCACCTGGTGACCAAAGCGCTCTCCGAATTCGCCCACGAAAAGCTCATCACCCCACATGCAGAGACCAGCACTGAGCAGCTCGACGACGAGACCGCAGAAGAGCAGTGGTTCAGCGTGAAAGCCGGAGAGAGCACCTACCGCTTCCAGGCTCAGCATCTAGCTCTGAGCCATTGGGAAATCGACCAAGCCAGTCTCCAGCGACTCCAGGGAGACGCAAAGACAGAACTCAACGCCCAAGAACTGATCATTGAACTCAACTCTGCCCTCGCCATTCCAGAACACCTGCTGGATACCTATCTGGAGGAGATCGCCTCCACCCTGGCCAGTGCAGCCTATAAGCACCACATCGGCGGCCCCACCGCAGAGCAGCTGGCCCGCGGCCGCAGAGACCTCGATACCGCTGGTGACTATCAGCAGACTGAAGCGTCGATGACCGAAGGACACCCCTGTTTTGTGGCCACCAACGGTCGCATCGGTTTCAGTCTCGATGACTTCCTTGCCTACGCCCCCGAAACCGGACAACGCTTCCGGTACCTCTGGCTGGCAGCCCGCCGAAACAAGACCGAAGTCACCCTCGGTAAAGGACTGGCCGAGAACCACCACTGGAACTCAGAACTCGGAACAGAAACACTCTCGAAATTCGAGCAGCAGCTCAACGATCAGGGCCTTGACCCCGCCGAGTACACGTTGATGCCGGTCCACCCGTGGCAGTTCCGACACCGGGTGGCCATCACCTTCGCCCCTGAGATCGCAAGACATGATCTGATCGTGCTGGGCGAAGCCGAGGACCTCTACCAGCCCCAGCAATCAATCCGCACCACGTTCAACCGCTCCAACCCACAGCGGTCCTACGTCAAGACCGCGCTGTCGATCCAGAACATGGGGTTCCTCAGAGGCCAATCTCCTGAGTTCATGCGGTTCGCCCCAGCCATCAGCGACTGGGTAGCCCAAACAGTACGCACCGACCCTGTACTCCAACAGATGAACTTCGACGTGCTCCGAGAACACGCCGCCATCGGTTTCACTGGAGACGTCTATCACCAGACACCACGACGGTCTGATCAGAAGAAGATGCTCTCCGTCCTCTGGCGGGAAAGTCCCATTCCCCGTCTGGAACAAGGAGAGCGGCTAATGACCATGGCCGCGTTGCTTCACCGCGACGCTGCTGGAACCGCCGTGACCCCCGAACTCATCAAACATTCCGGCCTCAGTGCCCAAGAATGGATCAGGCAGTATCTGACCAGCTACCTCGCGCCCCTGGTGCACTGCCTGGAGGCCCACGAGCTAGCCTTCATGCCCCACGGAGAGAACCTCATCCTCCGCATCCGGGAAGGCGTCGTCACTGGTGTTCTCATGAAAGACCTCGGAGAAGAGATCGGAATCCTCGGCGACCGCCCCCTGCCCCCGGAACTCGGAGAACTACGCCGCATCCAAGACCCCACCGAACACGCCCAAAGAATCTTCACCGACGTCTTCATCGGTTTCCTCCGCCACCTGGGTGCCCTTCTGCACGTCGACCGCGTACTCCCCGAGGACAAGTTCTGGGCACTGGTCTCAGAAACCATCGCCGCACAACAAGCACAGAGTCCTGGCCGGCGTCGAGTCATCGACTTCACACCAGAATCCTTCGACCAGTGCTGCCACAACCGCCTCCAGCTCAAGAACACCCTAGAGATGGTCAGCCTTGAAGACACCGCAGGATCCCTGATCTATGTAGGGCAGGTCAGCAACCCCATTGGAGAACAGCAAGCCTGATCCCCGGGAGCTAACCCTGTTGAGGCGCGGGTTAGCGTGGTAGGACAGTTCCATCGTTGGCAGCCCACGATGCCCCGAAGCGCTACAAAGACTTGCTCACGGACGGCTCCCTCACCAACAAGCTTATTGACTGTCCCGGGGTTTCTGCCGTGGTCCCCAGCTGACTAATGCCACTATTCCCCTCCGGGCGCAGACCAAGCCTTGCGAAGAAAGCACTATCTGACCACAGCCCTACAGGATCTTAGCCCGCTTTCAGCGGCTCGCCGCCTGCCACTCCTAGGAACTCATGCCTATGAGCCGACGAAGGTGCAGCGCTCTGTCTCCCTGCTAGTTCCACCCTCGATGTATTCAGCACGTAGCTGAGTTCGCTGATTTTGCATAGGAGTCGGGCCCTGAACACCCACTACAGGGAAGACAGGACTATCCGCCGACTTTCGAGGGCTCACGGAAAGGTGCCCTCGACGGTCGCACTCTCACATCTGTGGGGTATCCGTCGAGGGCACCTACGCGAGTTGGTGGGTTATGCCTGAGGTATGAGACTTCTTGAGGGAGAGACTGCCCATAGGGAGAAGCAAGCGAATGCCAGGTCAAGTCCTGAGTAGTGGTGTATGAGTCGTGTTCGGGGTGTGGTCTCGTTTCAGGGTGTGTTCAGGCGGGGATGGCTTCGAGGGTGGGCTCTGTGGTGCTCACCTTTTGACTGCTGGTGGGCTCGAGGGCCTGGGCTGTTTCGATGGATTCCAGCGAGAGGTATCGGCGGGCTTCTGCCCATTCATCGTGCTGCTCAGCCAGCACCGCTCCGACCAGCCGGGTGATGGAGTCGCGGTCGGGGAAGATCCCCACGACATCGGTGCGGCGGCGGATCTCGCGGTTGAGTCTCTCGTTGGGGTTGTTGGACCAGACTTTGCGGGCTCTTCACAATCGAGGGTGTAGACGGGGCTTGAATCCTCCGCTCTCGAGCAAGGACCTGGCGATGTAGTTGGTGAGATTCCGGAAGCCCAGGGCGGATCCGCGCAGGTGTTCGAGTCGTCCGTTGATGGCCTCGGTGGGTCCGTTGGAGGTTCCGGGGCGGTCGAAGTAGGCCAGGATGTCTGCCGCCCTTTTCTTCAGCGTCC
>NZ_RDQR01000031.1 GCF_003703835.1 Auritidibacter ignavus | reverse complement strand
CGATCCGAGCGAAAAGCTCGTCCAAGGCGCCACTGGCCTTCAACTGCGCAACAACATCAGCCCCACCAGGCTGATCAACACGATCATCTGTCATGGTCATCATCATGTCCTCTCATCGATGACTCTGTACACAAACAATCTGACACCCTCGCACGATCACCTTTGGTAGTTTCGCAGTGGCGAATCTTTATGGATCGCCACTGCCGCCCCTCACGAGAAAGGCATATCAAGTTGAAAATGGAACTTACTCACGATACTCCGAATACCGGATCCGACACGAGATCCAAAACACTCTTCTAGATTCTCCTGATCGGCCTTCTCATAGCCGGTCTTGGCATGACATCCGCCCCCACAGCTTTAGCGCAATCTCAGACCAATACAGCACCTACTGCCACGGAGCAGCACTCGGATGATGCGCAAACCGACGAACTAGTAGCCGAACCCTAGATCGCGTGGGGTGCAGTCATTCGAATCTTTACTTCGAAACCAGCCTGTGAAGCAGCACGGGTGGCGTATAACGCCATGTTCCCTGATTTCCACACCTTGGAATGCCAACGAAGCGGTAGCGCTTGGTACTTGGTGCGCGCATGACTACCAACATCGGAGCCGACACCAGTTCTGTAAGAATCAAGGAATGGCAGACTCAGGCGCGCCAGTTTATCAACACCCAGAAGTACATCGAAGTGCTTCCTGCGGCGCCGGAAGAGAACCCATGGGCACCAGCATCACTGAATCGAATGGAGGTTGCGTTTCTCGAAAGTTGGGGCAATCGTCCCAATGATCTGAGCAGCGAGATGCGCACTTACTATGAATGGTTTCTGGGTGAAGGTCTCGTCCGACTGTTTGGTGGCACCTGGGTATATCTGCCCGGGCATCTCATCAACGCGAAAGAGACAGAGGGTGGTTACGGCGTCCAATACGATGGCGCTGAGCACATCGACGTGGTAACCAGCTTGCTTCCTATGGCACTTGACGTGTCGCAGGGATCATGGTGGAGCGCGACCTTCCGCATCACCGCACAGCAACTCGAACGGGACTACCCGGACCCGTAGCATCTCCCGGTTCTGCAAAAAACGTGCCCCGCCGCCCGCCAGCAACTCGTGGACTTCTAATGCTAGGAGTCCACGAGTTACTGAGTGGTCGGTCCAGTAGCGCAGGACCAGCTATGCAGCCAAGGCGAATCGACCCTTCGCCCACTTCTCCACGATCTGTGCCATGTCATCAGCATGCGTGTCGTCGTAGCTCCAGGGTTGGTTGAACTGCAGCAAGTTGGGATGCTCCAACTCCAGGTGCGGAAGCTTCTCCTCCCGGATCCGGACGACAAGGTATCCCGCATCCAGCAACGCCTGGGTTTTTATCGGCGTCTCGCTCGAATGATCCCTTCTTGCTGTGCCAGTACTCGCCGTCATACTCGACCACAATTCGGGTGTCTGAGTTTCCTAGCTGGCCGAGGAAGTCGACCTCCATGTACGTTTTCTTACGCCAGAATAACCGCAGCTTTCGTTTGGCGTTGGGCAAGCCAAGCGGGCCGCTAGTGAGACGCTCGCGGAGATCAGCTTCGATGTTGGACGCGCGCCGGGAGGAACACTCTGGGCAGCCCTGCCCATAGTAGACGCCTGTTCGCTGGGCAGGTGTTGCCTTCCAGATGTGCTCCTTGTTGTCAGGGCATTCCCACCAGCGCTTCTTCTGGCTAGAACCGCGTGTCACGTCCGTCGGTTTGTCGTCACCGTTCAAGGTCGGATGCCACTGGGCTGCGATCACTGGGTCAGTGGTCTCCAGGTCATTAAAGCCAATCAAGATTCGCTTATTTGAGCAGTAAGGGCACCCAGTTCCCTTGCCGTTGGACCTGTTGCCAATTGTGCAATCGTAGGAATGCCCTTTACTGCACTTCCACCAAGCCTTTTTGTGGCTGTGCGGTGAGACGGTTGTCGGATGTAGCCCGATCTTGTTGTTCTTTTCGTAGTCCCACTCTGGAAGCAGGTCAGGTCGCTTTGTTTCCAGGTCGTTGAACCCTTTGAGGAGTTTCTGATTCGAGCAGTAGTAACAGCCTCCACCTCGGCTCCTGCGATAGACATGCATTTTGAAATCATGCCCCAGATCGCATGTCCACCAGAACTTTGTCTTGCTGCCCATAGTTACGGTGTCGGGAGTACGGCCGCCGTTCTTCTTGGTATTCCACTGCTTGGCCAAATCAGGGCGCAGGGTCTCCAGGTCATTAAACCCAGGCCACGCCTTGCTGCCCGTACAATATGGGCACTTAGTGCCATTCCGAGTTCGATTCGAAGGGGTGGCTTTCCAGGTATGGCCGTGCTCTAGACAACGCCACCAATAGTTTTTCGTAGTCCCAGGGATGACATCACAGGCTCTTGTGTCACCATTCCATGTCGGGTGCCATTCTTTAGCAATCTCAGGGAACCTCAGCTCAAGGTCGTTGAATCCTGGCAACGCTTTTCGGCCAGCGCAATACGGGCACCCCGCGCCCTTGACCCGTGAAATCACATAGGCAGCCCACGCGCGTCCGTGCTCTGTGCACTTCCACCACGCTTTTAGTGCGGCACCTATATAGCATTCGCTAGCTGGAAAGCCATTTCTCTCCTCGTCCCACTCTGCGGCGACATCGGGGCAATGTCCCTCCAGATTGGGGTGCGTCCCCTTTTTGCCTCTTGGCACTGGTTTGCATTCCTCTCTATCCTGTAGAACTACACAGTGCCGGCGGCATGAGATAACCCCCGACGCAGTATTGCTGCTTCGGGGGTTTAGTTTGGGGAGTTAAATCTCCTGGTCGATGTCAAGGTCGTATACCGTCATGCCGGCATTATCCATCCAGTCACCATCACCACCCGGGGTGATCAGGAAAACCCACTTTTCCGGGTCTTCCTTCGGCGGAACGGGATTGAAGTAACCGTCGGTGACGCAAACTACGGCGTCGTAGTCGTGGTTGAGTTCGTCCTCGAGGTATCGTTCCACGTCAACGATAGACGTGCCTCCGCCTCCACGGAAGGTATCGCCTGGCTGGAACGGGTAGCACTCACTGTCGAAGGCCACCCAGACAATTTCCAAGTCCTCCTCTTCTCCCACCAAGTCAGCGATGTAGTTCAGCACAGAGGTCTGCATGGAACCAGAGGTATCCACAGCAATCACAACCTTCTGTGTCTCTTCGTCTCCTACGCGTCCAAGACGAATATCCCACCAGATCGCAGTGCGAAGCTCGAGACGCTCTCCTGGGACAAGCCGCGTGTGCAGCGCCTCCTGGAGGTACTGCTTCCAGAACTCCACCTTCCGCGTCTCCGTGGCCTTACCACGAAGCTGGTTGGCACCGATGTCACCCCACATAGATGAGTAATTCCTAATTGCCGTTGCGGTGCGGTGGGATGTTCATGCTCGGATAGTTCGTCGTGCTTGAGGCGGTGGGGCCTGTTAAAGCGGGTTGGAGGGTGTTAAGCATATGTTGTGAACAAACAACTCAACACCCTCCTGATAACACTGTACGTTTTTATCACCGATAAAGTCATCCCGGCCTATGATCCACCGGTTCGGCGTGGCCGCAAACACCAGCTCACGGATGCCGAGCTGTTGTGTTTGGCAGTGGCCCAGCACCTGACTCGAGGAGAGTCCTCGGAAGCCAAATGGGTCCGCTACGCCCGAGAACATCTGCGCGATATGTTTCCGTATATCCCCTTGCAATCTGGATATAACAAACGGATCCGGGCCGCTTTTGGGCTCATCCAGACCACCCTGGTGGCCTTGGCCAAAGACACCGACACCTGGCACGAGGTGCTGCGTCTGTTGGATGCCACCCCGATCCCGTGTGGCCGGTCCAAACAAACCGTGCAACGCTCAGGATTAGCCGGCCATGCCGGTTACGGATTTAGTGCGGCACATAACGAATACTTCTGGGGCATGCGCCTGGTATTGATCAGCACCCCCGACGGGATGCCGGTCATCTGGGGGCTGGGCAATCCCAAACTGGGCGAACGCGCCATCACTCAAACCCTGCTGGATGGCAGCCGCCACTTACTGACCGAGGGCCAAGTGATCCTGGGCGATAAAGGCTTCTCCGGCAAGGCCTTTGAAACCTTCATCACCGACGACTTGCACGCCAGGCTGCTGTGGCCAGACCGCAAAGACGAAACCCCACGATTCGGTAATCTTGGTGGCATCCGCCAATGGATCGAATCCATCTCCGACACGCTCAAAGGCCAACTGGGCTTAGAACACCACGGTGCCCGCACCATCCAGGGACTCTTAGCCAAAATCGGGGCCAAACTGCTGGCCATGGCCGCCGGCATCTGGCACAACTGGAAAATCGGAGCACCCAACAAACGATCCCTGATCGCTTATGACCACTAAAATCAATAGGAATTAATCATCTAGGCGTTCTTCAGCGCGTCGGCGACCACGCCCAGGCCTTCACGCAATAGGTCTTCATCAATCACCAGTGGAGGCAGGAACCGCAGGACATTACCGTAAGTCCCGCAGGTCAGGGTTACCACACCCTGCTTGCCGGCCTCGGCGGCCACCTTCTTGGCCAGGGGTGCATCCGGCTGCTTGGTCTGCGGGTGCACCAGCTCAAGAGCCATCATCGCCCCGCGACCACGGATCTCACCGATCCGCGGATCATCGAAGAACGCGGTGATGATCTCCTCGATCCGTTGTGCCTTGGCGGTCAGCTGTTCCTCGTCGTACACCTCGATCGCGGCCAGCGCTGCAGCCACGGCCGGCGGGTTCCCACCGTACGTGCCACCCAGACCACCGGCGTGCACCGAATCCATGATCTCCGCCCGACCGGTCACCGCCGAAAGCGGCATGCCCCCGGCAATACCCTTGGCCATGGTGATCAGGTCCGGCTCAATCCCTTCGATCTCGGAGGCAAACATTGCCCCAGTGCGAGCAAAACCGGTCTGCACCTCATCGGCAATAAACACAATGCCGTGGTCCCGACACCACTGCACGATCCGAGGCAAAAAGCCCTCGGCCGGCACAATAAATCCGCCCTCACCCTGGACCGGTTCCATTATCACCGCGGCCAGATTCTTCGCGCCCACTTGGGTCTCCAGACGTGCGATAGCCTGCTCGGCCGCCTGGGCGCCATCGAGTCCATCCCGATACGGATAAGACCCGGGCACACGGTAGACCTCCGGGGCGAACGGGCCGAACGAATCCTTATAGGGCATATTCTTCGCCGTCAGCGCCATGGTCAGCGTGGTGCGACCGTGATAGGCGTGATCAAACGCCGCCACCGCCTGACGGCCGGTGTGCGCCCGGGCAATCTTGACCGCGTTCTCCACCGCCTCAGCACCGGAATTGAGCAACACCGTCCGAGTCTGTCCCGCAATCGGCACCAGCTGGTCCAGTTTCTCCGCCAGCTGCACATACCCCTCATACGGAGTCACCATAAAACAGGTGTGGGTGAAGTGGGCGACCTGATCTTGCACGGCGCGAACCACTTTCGGATGCGCAGCACCCACCGAGGTCACCGCAATACCGGCGCCCAAGTCGATCAAGCGGTTGCCGTCAACGTCTTCAATGATTCCGCCAAAGGCTTGCGCAGCGAACGTCGGGGTCGATGAGGCCACAGCAGGTGAGACGTACTGAGCCTGACGGGCAGCTAATTCTTTCGCCTTCGGACCGGGCAACTCGGTCACCAGATGACGGGACTGTTCAACAGACATAACACTTCCTTTCCGTGATGTGGTACTGGTTTTGTGTCTATTGTCACCCCGGGTAGCTATGCATGTCTAATAGATCCCGAACATATCAATTATGCTTAGCGTGCATGACTGGTCTTGATCTGTCCCATGTCCACGCATTTGTCGCCGTGGCCGATGCCGGCTCGGTCTCCGAGGCCGCCGACCAGCTATCGATCACCCAGCCGGCTCTGACGCGCCGGTTGCAGAAATTACAACGCGACCATGAGATTCAGCTGTTGGAACGCCGTGGCCCAGGCTTGGCGCTCACCTCAGCGGGTCGGGCTTTCCTGCCCACCGCCCGTCACCTGTTAAGAGAACACGATCAGGCCGGACATCATCTGGCCTATCTGCGTGACGGCACTCTTCGCGAGTTGTCCGTGGTCGCCCCGGGCACCACACTGATCGACATCATCATTCCGTTTGTGGCCACCCTCGGCCCGGATCGCCCGCGCACCTCGGTCACCGAAGCCGCCCTGGATTTACGCATCCGTGAGGCGGTGGAAACCCACGACGTGGTGATCTTCCCGGCCGAACCCGATGACACTGTCACCAGTACCGAGTTGCTGAACCTGCCGGTCTGGGCCCATGTGGCAAGCACCCATCGGTGGGCCTCGCGCACCGAGATTGAGCTGGCCGAACTGACCGAAGAATCCCTGTCGGTCCCCACCCGGAATTTCGCCGCTCGCCGGAAACTCGACGCCGCCTTGGAACTGGAGAACCTCGTGCTCCACCAGGTACAAGAGACCAACTCGGGACAGGTCGCCCAAGCCCTGGTCGCCACCGGCGGTGGTGTCGCGGTCGTCACCGATGACCCAGCCTTCGGGCTGAAACCGTTGCGGATCATCCACCGGGGCCAACCGTTGTCGATGGAATTGTGTGCCATGGTGAAACCCGATCATTATGCCCGCCGAGAGATCGCAGAATTCGTTCACCAATTAGCCGTATTCTGCACACAGAAATACCCTTCGCTAGACTGAACACCTGTGAGCACCCCTTCAGATACCCGTGACCAGCGCCAGGTGCGTCGCAATAAGCGCGCAGAACTTCTGCAGGCCGGGGTTCCGGCCTATCCGCACCAGGTGCCTCGCACGCATACCCTGGAATACATTCGCGACCACTACAGCGACTTGGAAGCCGGTGCCGAAACCGGCCAGATCGTCTCGGTCGCCGGTCGCGTCGTCTTCCAGCGCAACTCCGGCAAGCTGTGCTTTGCGGCGTTGCAGGAAGGCGGATCTGACGGATCCGGTGTGCGCCTGCAAGTGATGCTCTCCCAAGCTAGAGTCGGCGCAGAAGCGCTGGCTGATTATAAGCACCTGGTCGATCTGGGCGATCACCTCGCGGTCACCGGTGAGATCATCTCCTCTCGCCGCGGGGAACTGTCGATTATGGTTGACACCTGGCAGATGGCCTCTAAGGCACTGAACCCTCTGCCGGTACTCTTCGCCGACCTGAACGAAGAGACCCGAGTCCGCCAGCGTTACGCGGATCTGATCGTGCGCCCCGAAGCCCGCGAAATGGTGCACAAACGGGCGGCGATTACCCGCGCGGTGCGCCGGACGCTTGAAGATGCCGACTACACCGAGATCGAAACGCCCATCTTGCAACTGGTCCACGGTGGCGCCCAGGCTCGCCCCTTCGAAACCCATCTGAACGCTTTTGATCAAAACATGACCCTGCGCATCGCCACCGAGCTCTACCTCAAGCGTGCTGTGGTCGGTGGTATCGATCGCGTTTTTGAGATCGGAAAAGTCTTCCGCAACGAAGGTGTCGACTCGACCCACTCCCCGGAGTTCACCACCGTCGAGGCCTATGAGGCCTACTCCGATATGTATGGAATGGCCGAACGGATTAAGACCATTATCCTGCGTGCCGTGGACGCCGTCGGTCTGGGCCACCACATCGAGACCCCACGTGGTACTGCCGATCTGTCAGGCGACTGGAACTGGATCGAGGTCTACCCCGGCCTGTCTGAGGCCGTCGGTCAGCAGATCACCCCCGATACCGATGTGGCGACCTTGCGTGAGATCGCCGAAAAACACCAGGTCTCCATCGATGAGAAGTGGGACGCGGAGAAGCTGGTGATTGAACTCTTCGGTGAGATCGTCGAACCCACACTGATCAATCCCACCTTCGTCTATCACTACCCGCCCTCGGCCCAGCCACTGGCCTCCCCCCACCCGGAAGAGCCCCGCGTTATCGAAGCATGGGACCTGATTATCGGCGGGACCGAGATCGGCACGGCCTTTTCGGAGCTGATCGACCCGGTGATTCAGCGCGAACGCTTGACCGCCCAATCCTTGGCAGCTGCAGCCGGTGATGAAGAAGCCATGCAACTCGACGAGGATTTCCTGCGCGCCTTGGAATATGGTGCGCCCCCCATGGGTGGCTTGGGTATGGGCATTGATCGATTGGTCATGTTACTGACCGGTGCGGGAATTCGAGAGACAATTTTGTTCCCTCTGCTGAAACCTGAGGCCTAAAAATGGAAACTTTCTGGGAGTATTTCTCAGTTCTGGCCCCGTCGATCGGGGTGGGGCTGATTTTTTGGCTCGTCATGCATTCATTATTTCGTGGCGACGCCAAGGAACGCTCTGCCAAAGCGCGCGCTGAAGAAGAAGAGGCCCAGGAGTGGGCACGTGCTAAGGCTGAGAAATCCGATACCGGGCAGAACTGAGCCAGTCTTCGTCACGCCTGTCCTGGGAACGATATTCCATGTGAATCCGGTGAAATATTAGACATAAATTACTTTTCAAGGTTTATCCAGAGCAATAACTGCTCTAGACTTATTCTCAACAGCTGTCAAACACCATTTACGGCGAATTGAGGATACAAATGGCACGCAAAACCGAAGTTGTTTTGATCGATGATTTAGATGGTTCACCGGCCGATGAGACCTTAATCTTCGGATTTGACGGTCGCCATTATCAAATTGATCTGTCGAAAGAGAATGCCGACGCTTTCCGAAAATTGCTGAAGCCCTATATCCGCAAAGCGGAATCGATTGCGCCACCGGCTCCTGGAAATGAAGCAGCAAAAATTCGGGAATGGGCCAGAAAGAACGGTTATAACGTCTCCCGTCGTGGTCGCCTCCATCGGGATATTGAAGAGGCCTACCGGAACGCGCATAAACGTTAGGTTCCCCCACACGCGAACAGCCATCAACGAACTGGTTATTGGACAGTAGGATCGAGAGCAATAGTCAGCAAGGAGATGTGCACATGTTTGAGAGATTCACCGACCGCGCTCGGCGCGTGGTTGTGCTCGCACAAGAAGAAGCGCGGATGCTCAACCACAGCTACATCGGCACCGAGCATATTTTGCTGGGTCTGATCCATGAGGGCGACGGCGTCGCCGCCAAGGCCCTGGAATCGATGAGCATTTCCCTGGGCGCAGTGCGCGAACAAGTTCAAGAAATCATCGGCCAGGGGCAGCAAGCCCCTCCGGGACATATTCCCTTTACTCCCCGTGCCAAGAAAGTCCTGGAACTGTCTTTGCGTGAGGCCTTGCAGCTGGGGCACAACTACATCGGCACCGAGCACATTCTGCTGGGTCTGATCCGCGAGGGTGAAGGCGTGGCAGCCCAGGTACTGGTCAAGCTCGGTGCAGATCTGAACCGCGTACGCCAAACGGTGATCCAGTTGCTGTCCGGTTACCAGGAAGGTGGCCAAGGAAAAGAAGCCCAAGGCGTTGGTGTTGCCGGCCCCGGTGGCGGATCCGACGGATCCCCGTCCGGCTCGGTGGTGCTGGACCAGTTTGGTCGGAACCTGACCGCTGCTGCTCGCGAATCTCAGTTGGATCCGGTCATCGGTCGTGCCCACGAGATGGAGCGCGTCATGCAGGTCCTTTCACGGCGCACCAAGAATAACCCGGTCCTGATCGGTGAGCCCGGCGTTGGTAAGACCGCCGTGGTTGAGGGACTGGCCCAAGCCATTGTGCGTGGCGATGTACCTGAGAGTCTGACCGACAAGCAGCTCTACACCCTGGACTTGGGCTCACTGGTTGCCGGCTCCCGCTACCGTGGTGATTTCGAAGAGCGGCTGAAGAAGGTCCTGAAAGAAATTCGCACTCGCGGTGACATCATCCTGTTTATCGATGAGATCCACACGCTGGTCGGCGCCGGTGCCGCTGAAGGTGCCATTGACGCAGCTTCCATCTTGAAGCCCATGTTGGCTCGTGGTGAGTTGCAGACGATCGGTGCGACCACCTTGGATGAGTACCGCAAGCACATTGAAAAAGACGCTGCTCTGGAACGTCGTTTCCAGCCGATCCAGGTGGACGAGCCATCGGTCGCAGATTCCGTAGAGATCCTGCGTGGTCTGCGCGACCGCTACGAGGCACACCACAAGGTCTCCATCACCGAAGATGCGTTGCAAGCAGCTGCTACTTTGGCCGATCGCTATATTTCCGATCGCTTCCTGCCGGATAAGGCGATCGATCTGATCGATGAAGCCGGTGCCCGGTTGCGCATTCAACGGATGTCGACTCCTGACGAGATTAAAGAATTCGACGCCAAGATTGCAGAAGTCCGCAAGGAGAAAGAAGCCGCCATTGACGGCCAGGACTTCGAAGGTGCTGCCAGCCTGCGCGATAAAGAACAGAAATTGCAACAGGAGCGCAATGAGCGCGAGGATCAGTGGCGCAAGGAAGCAACCGACGGTATTGCCGAAGTCGATGAAGATCTGATCGCCGAGGTTCTGGCGAAATCCACCGGTATCCCGGTCTTCAAGCTCACCGAGTCCGAAACCGACCGGTTGCGCAATATGGAAGCCGAATTGCACAAGCGCGTCATTGGCCAAGACGAAGCGGTCAAGTCGCTATCTCGGGCGATCCGTCGCACCCGTGCCGGCCTGAAGGACCCCAACCGTCCGTCCGGTTCGTTTATCTTCGCCGGACCTACCGGGGTGGGTAAGACCGAGCTGGCCAAGGCCCTGGCCGAATTCCTTTTCGGTGACCAGGACTCGCTGGTTACTCTGGATATGTCGGAGTTCCAAGAAAAGCACACCGTGTCTCGCTTGTTCGGCGCCCCTCCGGGATATGTCGGTTACGAAGAAGGTGGCCAACTCACCGAAAAGGTTCGTCGCAAGCCGTTCTCCGTGGTGCTGTTTGACGAGGTGGAAAAGGCCCACGCCGACCTATTCAACTCGTTGTTGCAGATTCTGGAAGATGGTCGTCTGACCGACTCCCAGGGCCGGGTCGTGGACTTCAAGAACACCGTGATTATCATGACCACCAACTTGGGTACTCGCGATATCTCCAAGGGTGTGATGACCGGTTTCCAATCCGCCTCCGATACCACTACCGGTTACGAACGGATGAAGGGCAAAGTCCAGGAAGAACTGCGTCAGCAATTCCGTCCCGAGTTCCTCAACCGCGTTGACGACGTCATCGTCTTCCCACAGCTGTCCAAGGACGAGATCGTGCAGATCGTGGACCTGTTTGTAGACCGGCTCCAGGCCCGTTTGCTCGAGCAGAACCTTTCGGTCGAGCTCGATCAAGCAGCCAAGAACCTGTTGGCCGATCGTGGCTACGATCCCGCGATGGGTGCTCGTCCATTGCGTCGTACCGTGCAACAGTTGGTGGAAGATCAACTCTCCGAAAAGATCTTGTTCGGTGATATTCCGGCCGGATCCAAGATCATGATCTCTACCACCGGCGAAGGAGTTGACGCAGAATTGACCTTCACCCCGGTGGAGGGAGATTCGGAGTTGGACGCCGCTCCCGAGCGGGAAGCTCTCGAAGCCTAAGCACTCAAGGCCGTCACCGCACTCGGTGGCGGCCTTAGTGTTTCCGGTAGGCATTGCGTCGAGGGGATGGATCGGGATCCAGCCACGGCGCTGGAACAAACCACACTCCGTGCTCGTCGATGCGGTCGATCGTCCACTTCGTGGTATGTACATCCACGTGGTGGGCGCTACACAGTAGCACCGCATTATTGATGTCTGTGTGCCCGCCGTTCTCCCACTCGACAATATGGTGAATCTGGCACCAGGCCGCAGGCATAGTGCACCCCGGAGCGGCGCAACCTTGGTCTCGGGCGATGAGAGCGCGATGCTGTGCCCCAGAGAATTCTCTTTTCTCGCGTCCTAAGTCCAACACTTCATTTTCTGCTCCCAGAACATGCGGGATGATTCCGGCATCACACACAGCCGCCCTGAGTCTTTGTGGGTGGACGGTGCCGATGAATTGTCCTTCGGAGCGGAATTTGTGGCCCTTCGGTGTGGTTGGAGTTCCTCGGTGGGTGGTGTAGAAGGCGTCTAAAGAAGATCGTCGCTGGTCGTCATCGAGCTGATATCGATGCGCCAGTTGGTGAGAGAACGTCTCGTAGTCCATCGTGATGTGGACCTTGGTGGCTTGGCCTCGCGTGTGGGGAAGTCCGGTCTTGTTTTTGCCCAGCGCAATTCCCGCCAGCAAGACGCCGAAGAGAGCATCAAAGCTACGCTGAGCCCGCGCTCGAGTATCGAAAAGAGCCTGTTCGGAATAGAGCCGCTCACGATGTTGCTCGTCAATGCTGACGATGGTCGACGGGTCCAATTCCGGGAAGTTTGCCTTGAGCGCTGTCAGAATAGGGTTCTCAGGTGCCTTAGTACCGGTGGTACCGACCTTAGTTTTCATCACCGCGAAGTTATTCGCCGCATGGTCGATGGTGGCCAGCAGCTCGGCATAGTGCCCGTAAGCGGTGCCACCGAAATCGACACCGCCATCATGACGAGGTTTAACCCAGAACTGATCGGTGCCTCGTTGGGGCTCCAGCACTTCTTCCGGTGCCGGTCCATCTTGGTCGAGAAAGAAGCACAGCTTGGGTTTCCAATCCTTACAGGTTTTGGCGAAGTCATTGACCGACATCTGACTCGCCTGGTCAGTCAAAACCGGAATCGCTTCTTCGAGAACCTTCTCCACCAGCGTGGTTGGAGTTGACGTTTGGGCGCCGTAGCGACGAATCTCTTTGATCAGGCGAATGAGTCGATCCATGCTAGCGGTGGGGAGTTTTCCGGAGCGAAAAGCGTCACCAAGGGCGGGGAACTCCACTTTTGGAGCCGGGCCCCCGGAAATAGGTGGGGCTGGTGGGCTCAGATACTTGGAACGCTCGATATGTTGCTGAGCATCGGCGGACCCAACCCCGGTGCGATCGGTGAGGTATTTTTTCTCATTCTTAAACCCGCGAGCAGTGCGGGGAATCCCTAAAACAGCCTGTTGTTCCTCCGCCGTGGCGGTCGCGCGGGTGGTGAATCCAGTCAAGAGCGCATGAACATGATCCAGGCTTCTGGCGACCTGCTGTGTGGTGTGGTGCAAGGTCGGCAAGGAATCATGAATATTGGCCGGTGGAATGAGCGTGGTCGGTGTTTTCTCAGCAGCCAGATGGGAATTCCATTCCGCACAGCCATGATCTTCGCGCCATCTGGCCAACTGGTCATAGGCGTCAGGAGCTTGGAAATCTGTTGCCAATTCAGTCATGACGAGTTTGACCAGCTCAGCCTTCTGTCCAAAGGTGGCAGCGCGCAACTGATCGAGATCGACGAAGCTCAGATCCGGTGTCGGCATGGCCACCTCCTCGGTTCGTTCGACGATGGATCTGCGGGTGTCATCCGCAGCGCTGATCGATTGCTTTCTAGACTATCGAAACTGTGTTCTATTATGTGGTGCAGATGCCAACTGTGGATGAGAAGATGACATCGAGCTGGTGATCCGCTGTGAATCCACAGTCCACGTCTCGACATTGACCGATGAGCTCGTTAACGTGAGAGATATGACGACAAATCAAACCGCACATGGTGAAACTCAAATCCAGGTCAGCCGTATTATTGATGCACCGAATAAGGAAATTTTCCAGGTGCTGACTCTGCCGGATAATCACGCTCGTATTGATGGCACCAGCACCGTCGTCTCCGAAGATAAGACCGACCGAATTCAGCAGGTCGGCGATGTGTTCCGCATGAACATGACTGGCGATCACATGGGTGGTGACTATAAAACTGATAACCACGTGGTGGCCTACGACGAAAACCAGCTACTAGGCTGGAAGACCGCTCCGGCCGGAACCGAGCCTCCAGGTTGGCAGTGGATCTACGAGCTCGAGCCGCTCGACTCAGATCAGACCCGCGTGACGCTGACCTACGACTGGTCGCAGGTCACCGATCAGGACCTGCTGGCCAAGAACTTGTTCCCGCTGTTCACTGAGGAACAGCTCGAGGGCTCGCTGAATAATCTGGCCGCGATCGTCGGGCCAGAATCCGAATAAAGAAACTCCTTGATACACGACGGCGCCCGGTGCCTGCTGGCCTGGGTGCCGTGCTGTGTGTTGCGGGCTAGAACTCCGAGGTGATCGAGTGGCCTTTGGTGGCGGAGTCTGAGCCCCGATATGATCGGTGTTCAATGGCTTGGTGGTAGTAGCCCATGAGCTGTTCGGCCAACACCGGCCAGGACCGCTTGCGGACGGAATCCTGGGCGGCATGGCCGAAGTAGGCGCGCTTCGTGTCGTCGAACAGCAGATCGTAGGCGTAATCGCGCAGCTGGTTCAGATCGCCCGGGGTGTACAGCCACCCGGTGTGGCCCGGTGTGATCAGATCGACCGGTCCGCCAGCGCGGGGAGCGATGGCTGGTAGTCCCGAGGCCATGGCTTCCTGGATGGTCTGGCAGAAGGTCTCCAGCTCGCCGGGGTGAATGAATAGATCGGCGGTGGCCAGCAGTTCACCCAGTTCCTTTCCGGATTTGAAACCCGGGAAGTAGGCGTTGGGCATCAGCTTCCGCAACGTGGACTTTTCCGGACCATCGCCGACGACAACCAGCTTCACGTTTGGCATATCGTGGATGATCTTCAGGTCCTCGACCTGCTTCTCCGGGGCCAGACGGCCGATGTAGATCACAATGCGCTGGTCCGGATCGTCCCCGGTGAGCTTGGCTCGCAACTTCGGCTTGGCTAGATCGGGGGAGAAATTGGAGAAATCCACACCGCGACGCCAAAGGTTCAAGCGCTGGAAGCCGTGGTCGTCGAGCTGCTTCAGCGTGGCAGTGGAGGGGGCCAGGGTCAGATCAGCGCGGTTGTGCAGATCGCGCAACACCTGCCAGGCGGTATGTTCCAGCAGGGCCAACCCGTACTTGGCCGTGTAGCCGGGCACGTCGGTCTGGTAGACGGCCACGGTGGGGATATCGAGCTTGTGGGCGGCGATGCCGGCGGTGCGTCCCAGCACGGCGGGGGAGGCCAGGTGGATGACATCTGGGTCGAAGTCCAGGATCCGGCGCTTGAGTTGAGCGACGTTGGTGGTGGCAATGCGTACGCTGGTGTATCCGGCCAGCGGGATCGAGGAGACGTGGCGAATCCGGATCTTTCGGCCGTTGGAGGCCTTCCAAAACTTCTGCGCCCCGCGTTGTTTGGGGGCGATGATCGACAGATCATGGCCGGTGGCCGCGTAGTGATCGGCGACCCTGAGAATTGAATTGGTGACCCCGTTCATCAGGGGCAGAAAGGACTCGGCAACGAACTGAATTCTCATACCTCCCAGGATGACGGGCGCGAACGACCGCGTAGTCACGATGAGGTAGCCCAAGGCTGACGGGTATGTAAATACTCGATGAACCCGGCCGGTCGTTAACCCGATGGACACCTGACAGTTGCTTTGAGATCAAACGGGACTTGATCGTTGGTGACCGGCAGGGGCTTTAATCGTGTGGCACGGCGTGACCGCGCCGGCTGATGAATCGTGAAGAGAGGTCGTCAAACCCGTGAAAATTTCGGTGATTGGCTGTGGCTACCTGGGGGCGGTGCACGCTGCGTGCATGGCCGAGCTGGGCCACGAGGTCGTCGGTATTGATGTGGACGAGCGCCGTATTAATGGCTTTGTCAGTGGGAAGCTTCCGTTCTACGAGCCCGGGCTGAGTGAGCTGATCGCCCGCCAGCTAGGCGACCGTCTGAGCTTTTCGACCGATCCCGCTGAGATCAAGCAGACCGAGGTGCACTTTATTTGCGTGGGCACCCCGCAACTCAGTGCGGGACGGGGCGCGGATTTAAGCTACGTCAATCAGGCGGTGGACACTGTGCTGGAACAAGCCCAGCCCGGTAGCTTGATCGCCGGTAAGTCCACGGTGCCGGTCGGGACCGCCGAGTCGCTGGCCGAGCGGGTAGTGCCGGCTGGATTCGGTCTGGTGTGGAACCCGGAGTTTTTGCGGGAAGGATTCGCCATCCAGGACACGTTGCACCCGGATCGGCTGGTGTACGGGACGATGACGCCCGGAGCCGCAGACACCCTGGATCAGGTGTATGCACAGCTTTTGGAAGACGGCGTGCCGCGGATGATCACCGACGCTGCCACCGCGCAACTGGTGAAAGTCGCCGCCAACTCGTTTTTGGCCACCAAAATCTCCTTTATTAACGCCATGGCCGAGATTTGCGACGCCACCGGGGCCAATGTGACCACCCTGGCCGAAGCGCTGGGCCACGATGACCGGATCGGTCGGAAGTTCTTGCGCGCCGGGATTGGGTTTGGTGGAGGCTGTTTGCCCAAGGATATTCGGGCTTTCCAGGATCGGGCCGAACAGCTCGGATTGGAGGAGGCGCTGGGCACCCTGTCGGAAGTGGATGCGGTCAATCAGCGTGCTCGCACCCGGGCGGTGGAGAAACTGGCCGGGGTGCTCAAGCTCAACGGCGCTCGCATCGCGGTGCTGGGTGGGGCCTTCAAGCCTGATAGCGATGATGTGCGGGATTCGCCGGCCGTGGCGGTGGCTCAACAGCTGATCGATGCCGGGGCGCGGGTGAGTATGTATGACCCCCAGGCCGGGGAGAATTTGCGCGTTGCACTACCACAGGCTCGAGTCCTCGATGATCTGGCCTCGTGCCTGGTGGAGGCCGACGCGGTGGCGGTGCTGACCGAATGGAAAGAATTCACCGAGGTGGATCCACGCACGATCGCACGGTCGATGACCGGCCGGATCGTGCTGGACGGCCGCAATGCGCTGGATATGGACGCGTGGACGGCTGCAGGATTCCACTACCTGGGGATGGGCCGCAGCGCCCAGACCCGCGAAAAGACAGCGAAGGAGGTTACCTCGTGACCAAGCCCGTGATTACCGCGGTGATTCCCGCGGCAGGATTGGGAACGCGATTCCTACCGGCCACGAAGGCCTTGCCCAAAGAGATGTTGCCGGTGGTGGATCGTCCCGCGATCCAGCACGTGGTCGAGGAGGCCGTGGATGCTGAACTGACCGACGTGTTGTTTGTGGTGGGTCGCAATAAGGACCCCCTGGTCAATCACTTCGATCGCGTGGCGGAACTCGAGGACACGCTGGAGCGCAAGGGGAAAACCGAGATGCTCGCACAGGTGCAGGCCATTACCGATCTGGCCACCTTCCACTATGTGCGACAGCGTGAACCGGCCGGGCTCGGGGATGCGGTCGCTCAGGCCGCTCACCACGTGCGTGGTGCGTCCTTTGCAGTGTTGCTCGGCGATGACCTGATCGATCAGGGCGGGGCGCTGTTGACCGAAATGTTGCAGGTCCACGAGCAGACCGGCGCCTCGGTGGTGGCGGTCCAGCCGGTTCCGGCCGAGCAGGTCAGCTCCTACGGTGTGATTGCTCCGGCCACGGAGGCTGATCCGTTGCTCACCCGTTATGGGCGGGAAGCACTGTGGGTGGACACCATGGTCGAAAAACCCGCCCCGGAGCAGGCGCCGTCTCAGTTGGCGGTGATTGGTCGGTATGTGCTCTCGCCGAAGGTCTTCGAGGTGCTCAAAGAGACCGGCACCGGTACCGGTGGCGAGATTCAGCTGACCGATGCGCTGGTGACCATGGCCGACAATCCCGCCGCATACGGAGGAGTGGTCGCCGTGGTGCACCACGGTCGGCGCTATGACACCGGTAATAAGGTGGAATATGCCAAGGCGAACGTGGAATTATCGCTGAAACACCCCCAGTTGGGGCCCGAGTTGCGCGAGTGGTTGGTGGACTACGTGCACCACTTGCAGACACCGGAGGCAGACAGCAACGGTTCAGGAAACTCATAGGACGTTGTGGCGCGAGCCAAGGTGTCAGCGGTAGACAGTGCCGGCAACGGCATGTTTAGCATGGCACTATCCTTGATAACCAATCTTGAGGAGTGATCATGGGACTTGGAGATAAATTGAACGACCTGAAGAACCAACACGGCGATAAGATCAACGACGCTGTCGACAAGGCTCAGGACAAGTTCTTGGGTGACGACAACAACAACGACGACAAGAAGGACGCCAAGAAGAAATAAGTGATCGCGCGTTTCGGAAGCCGGCGAGAGATCTTCTCGCCGGCTTCTGGCTTTAATGGCTCTTCACAATCGAGGGTGTAGACGGGGCTTGAATCCTCCGCTCTCGAGCAAGGACCTGGCGATGTAGTTGGTTGGGTTCCGGAAGCCCAGGGCGGATCCGCGCAGGTGTTCGAGTCGTCCGTTGATGGCCTCGGTGGGTCCGTTGGAGGTTCCGGGGCGGTCGAAGTAGGCCAGGATGTCTGCCGCCCTTTTCTTCAGCGTCC
>NZ_RDQR01000030.1 GCF_003703835.1 Auritidibacter ignavus | reverse complement strand
TGGCCGAACTCAAGCGGTTAGGACGGACTCTGAAGCGTCGAGCTGCTGATATCCTGGCGTTCTTCACCCGACCGGGAACGTCGAACGGGCCTACCGAAGCGATCAATGGCAGGCTCGAACACCTACGCGGGTCAGCACTCGGCTTCCGCAACCTCACGCACTACATCGCGAGATGTCTGCTCGAGTCCGGCGGCTTCAGACCGGTTCTACACTCTCAATTACGATGAGCCTGTAATGTGGTGTTATTCTTTCGATTCATTCCTAAAAAGGAATTTAACTAAAAATCCGATCGCGATTGGCATGAGAAAATAGGCAGAGATAGAAAACGGTGTTAATGGGTCATTTGACAGTGCAATGGCTAATATATTTACAAGGCCTAGTAGTGCGCCGAATATAATGATCTTGGTAGTGCTCATGAGCGCATCCTAGCGAGATTGCATTTTGGGCTCATTGTTACTGAGGGTGCAGGTGGGGTCTGGATCGGCCGGCCTTGAGCAGGTTTCTGGTGATGTAGTTGGTTGGGTTCCGGAACCTGAGGGCTGAGCTACGGTGGTGTTCGAGTCGGGCGTTGATTGCTTCTGTGGGCCCGTTGCTACTGCCGGGGTGGTCGAAGTAGGCGAGGATGTCTCCAACTCGTTGTTTCAGGGTGCCGGCGAGCTGACGAACCTCGCCTAACACGCTCGAGATACCACTGGTTAGAGAGTTGATGACGTGTTGCATGGTTTGTTTGCCTTTCTTTGGGTCCCGGTCCCGGTAGGCGGTAACCATCCACTGATAGAACGCTCTCTGGTGGCTTCAACCTCAACATGCTGGTCGTTATGGAATAGTTCGTCTAAGCGCGTCTGCTGACGTTCAGTGAGCAATCCCGCACCGGTGTGTAGGGGCACCCCCTCAAACACGAAGAGCCGCATTTTGCTATTCCACGGCTGTGACCGATCTGGTCACGCACATGGTTGTCAACTGGCAGATCAGGGGTACAGCTACCTTACGCGCAACACGTCGAGGTGTTCTGCAACCGGCTCGACGCCACTCGGTGCTAAAGTGCCAGACGCCCTGGCCCGATCCCTGTGTGACATTCGCAAATGTGGGACACCAAGCTATGTCTTCGAATTTGAAGACTCGCCCACACGCCAGTGTTATTCTGGGGGCCCCTTAGCTGAGTGTTTCTTAGATATAAATGTAGCTGCAAGTCCTATTGCTATTGGTGTTATTAGAAATATAGGGGCGGTAACTACCGAGAGCGTGTCATCGAAAATATACACTAGCAAAATACTTGCAAGGCCTGTCAATGTGCCAGATATAAAGGCCTGTAGGTAGTTCATGTTTGGCTCCAAGGTATCCAGTCATAACGCAATCAGGTAAAGGCGCACGGGTCATGACGCGATTCTTGGCTTAGCATTCAATTGCGGCGGCGATGCCGGACGTGATGGCTCCACCTAATGCTCCGAGTGCAGCGCCGGCTGCCCCGCCGCCTAGTCCCTGTAAGGCTCCGCCACCTAGCCCTACGAGAAGGCCAGGGAGGCCACATTCGACCTCATACGGCACAGCCACAATATCCGTTTCTGAATTACTCTCTGAGTGTAACGATGGGAGTGATACGGTTATATCTTGACCGTCGTCGCTGACTTCGTATGACACCTCGACTACTTCGTCGTAGGCAGGGACGGGGATTTTCGTATCTAGCTTTTCGACAAGTTCACCATTATCGGAGGTAACGATGACGGTTCCGTCTTCTTGAAGAGAGGCTTTGCCGTGCGACAATTCTAGATGGATATACTCCGAGCCCTCTTCGGTGCGTTCAAAAAATGCATTGTATTCGACTGTATTGCCTTCTCCTTGAGCTGTGGAGACAGCTGGAGAATTGTCTTGGTGATGATCAGTCTGCGCAATTGCCGCGGGGGAACCTGCAAGTAGGAAACACACAGCGAAGCCCGCAGACGCTAGTACTTTATTTTTCACGGCTAACCTCGCATTCTTTGATTGTATGGTTCACTAACTGACTGTATGACCTAAGTTACATCACGATGCGCCCCAATGTGAATAGCGGCGTATCTTTTTGTTAACAGGGTAACCTGATATGGTGGATATCACACTTTTGTGCGAGATGATTGGCCTGCTGGCTGGGTGGCACCGGCGTCCGCCCGAAGAGGTGGGGGAGATCAGCACAGAATGGTTTGAGCGGCGTATTATTCCCTGACAACAACCGAGTAGCGGTACCAGTTTGGTGTGAAATATTTCAAATTGCGCCATGGTGGGTCTAAGGTTAGGCCATAAACGCTCCTCATGATCGGGCAGAGTCACCTGGCGTGAGGACCACCGATATTGTGAAGCGAAGTGATTGTTGTGGCACATCAGTCCACCCGGCGCCACCGAGCGGGCACCCTCGCTTGCCTGGGTGTCGCCTTGTCTCTCGTGGTTTCCGGATGCGGTCCGCAAGACGAAACTCCGGTGCTGACCTGGTACACCAACCCCGATGACGGCGGACAAGCCGAACTGGCCCAACAGTGTACCGCCGAAGCTAACGGCGCCTACCGCATCGAAACCTCGATGCTACCGCGTGATGCCTCTTCGCAACGCGAGCAACTCACCCGACGGCTGGCCGCCGGCGACTCCACCATGGACATCATGAGTCTGGACCCGCCGTATCTGCCTGAGTTGTCCGAACCAGGGTTCTTGGCTCCGGTACCAGATGACGTGGCCGAGCGAACCACCCACGATACCCTCGACGGTGCGCTGGAAGGCGCGACGTGGAAAGACCAGCTCATGGGCGTCCCATTCTGGGCCAACACCCAGCTGCTGTGGTACCGCAAATCCGTGGTTGAAGAAGCCGGACTGGACATGGATGAACCGGTCACCTGGGATCAACTCATCGAGGTGGCTCGTGATCAGGACAAATTCCTAGCAGTCCACGGCGCACAAGCCGAGTCGATGACGGTCTGGGTCAACGCCATGATGGAATCCGGTGGTGAACAGATCGTGGAGAACCCTGAAGCTTCGGTGGAAGATACGGAAATTGGTCTGGACTCTGAGGCAGGTCGCAAGGCTGCCGAGATCGTCGGCACGATCGGGTCCGAAGGCCTGGGAAGCCCTGGGCTACCAACCCAAGCCGAGAACGAAGCCATGTTGGTCTTTCAGCAAGACCGTGGCTCCTTTATGGTCAACTGGCCGTTTATCTGGCCGGCCACCCAGTCTGCAGTGGAAGAAGGCCAGTTCGACGAGTCGCTACTCGACGATATTGGTTGGACCACATACCCGCGCACCTTCGCTGATCAGCAAGCCACCCCACCCACTGGAGGCATCAACCTCGGTGTAGGTGCCGAATCAGAACACCAGGAGTTGGCTTGGGACGCCATTGAGTGCATCGTGAGTCCCGAGAACCAAGCCGAATACTTCATCAGCAACGGCAACCCGCCGGCCTCGGCGTCGGCTTATGACTACCCGGGCATCGATGAACAGTACCCGATGAAAGACGCCATCCGGGATTCTCTGGACATCGCAGCCCCACGTCCACAGACCCCGTACTACAACGAGGTCTCGACCGCCATCCAGCAAGAATTCACACCACCGTCTGAGGTGAGCGAAGAGACCGCGGGACGTACCGGGAACTTCATCACCGAAGTACTTCGAGGCGAGGCGTTATTGTGAGCTCAGCTACTCCTACTCAACAAGCCCCAGAACCCGGCCGGCCGACGACAAACGCGCCGGCACCAGGGAAACAGAAACGGTCCCAACGCTCAAAATCCGAAGCCCGTCTCGGATGGTTCTTGGCCGGACCGGCTTTCTTCATCATGGTGCTGGTGATCTTCTACCCGTTGCTCCAAGCGGTGTGGGACTCGCTGTTCTCCTACCGTCTGACCGCACCCGATGACCGTGCCTTCGTCGGATTGGGTAACTATGCCACAGTGCTTACCGATGCGGTGTTCTGGCGGGACCTAGGAGTCACCGTACTGATCACGGTGGTGACGGTGTTGGTGGAGTTGGTATTGGGCTTCGCGCTCGCACTGGTGATGCATAAGGCCATACGCGGGACCCGTGGTTTCGTCCGCACCGTGATTCTGATTCCTTATGGGCTGGTTACCGTAGTGTCGGCCTACGCCTGGTACTACATGTTCTCCTCCGACTCGGGATACATGAACTCGTGGCTGGACTTTCTGCCTGGAGTCGATGAAAACCTGAACTGGTTTGCCCAGGCCGGTACCGCACTCACAGTGATCATGTTGTCCGAAATCTGGAAAACCACGCCGTTCATATCGCTGCTGCTCTTGGCCGGGCTTGCCCAGGTGCCTCAGGAACTGGAGGAAGCTGCTGCGGTTGACGGCGCCAATTGGTTCCAGCGACTCTGGCGAGTCATCATCCCCAATATGAAGGCTTCCATCATGGTGGCCGTGCTGTTCCGCGCGCTGGATGCCTTCCGCATCTTCGATGCGGTCTTCATCATGACGCAGGGCGCCTACGGCACCGAGGTGCTCAGTCTGTTGGCTTATCGCACGTCGATCGGACGACTCGAAATTGGTTTGGGATCTGCTGTCTCGGTACTGCTGTTCTTGGCAGTCGCACTGATTGCCTTGGTCTCTATTAAGATCTTCAAAGTCGATCTGACCGGTCAAGGAGGATCCAAGAAATGAGCACCACGGTTCGCAACACTGGTGAGGCTACCTCCATGGAGGCCACCGCGGAGAAAGCCAAACGTCGCGGTTTATGGATCAAGGTCGGTTGGATCGTGCTGGTTGGATTTGTCACCCTATGGTGCCTGTTCCCGGTCGCCTCGATCTTGGCCACCAGCTTTAAGACCCCGGCGGATTTGTCCAACCGCAATTTCCTGCCCACCAACTTGTCCCTGGTCAACTACGAAGAAATCATCGTGGGTGACTCCCGTGAGCTCTTCCTCTCCGCCTTGTGGAACTCCATCGGCATTTCGGTGATCGCCACCGCGATCGCCGTCGTGTTAGCCACTATCGCCGCCTATGCCATCGCGCGACTGGAATTTCCCGGCAAAAGGATTGTGCTCGGGGTGTCCCTGATGGTCTCGATGTTCCCGGTGATCTCTTTGGTCACACCACTATTCAATATGTGGCGGACCGTCGGTCTCTACGACACTTGGCTCGGGTTGATTATTCCCTACCTGTCGCTGACGCTGCCGATCTCAATCTGGACACTTGCGGCGTTCTTTCAGCAGATCCCCTGGGAGCTGGAAAAAGCCGCCCAGGTCGATGGCGCCACCCCATTCCAGGCCTTCCGCAAAGTCATTGTGCCGTTGGCTGCCCCCGGAGTGTTCACCACCGCGATCATCGCGTTCTTTATCGCCTGGAACGATTTCGTCTACGGCATGTCCTTGACCTCGACCGAATCTGCTCGTACCGTACCGGCGGCGCTCGCCTTCTTCTCGGGCGCCTCCCAGTTCGAGGACCCCACTGGTGCGATCTCCGCCGCGGCGATAGTGGTCACCATTCCGATCATTATTATCGTGGTGCTCTTCCAGCGCCAGATTGTCTCGGGCCTGACCAGCGGTGCGGTGAAGGGCTAGTCCAGCGCCGGCCCCGGCGGTAGCATGACAGAACATCCAACCAATAGATAGGACACCAGCAGGATCATGGCATCGATTACTCTGGACCAGATAGTCAAACACTACGACGACGGATTCCCCGCCATTAAAGGCGTCTCTTTGGAGATCTCGGACGGAGAATTCGTGATCCTTGTCGGTCCATCCGGTTGCGGCAAGTCGACCTTGTTGCGGATGATCGTGGGACTGGAAGACATCACCGCCGGCGACCTGTACATCGACGGTCAGCGCGTCAATGAAGATGCGCCCAAAGACCGCAACCTGGCCATGGTGTTCCAGAATTACGCGCTCTATCCGCATCTGAGCGTCTTCGAAAATATTGCTTTCCCCCTTCGTCTGGCTAAAGCCAGCGATGCTGAGGTGACCGAAAAAGTCACGGAGGCCGCTAAACTTTTGGAGCTTACCGAACATTTGGAGCGCAAGCCCGCCAACCTCTCCGGCGGTCAGCGTCAGCGCGTGGCCATGGGGCGCGCTATCGTCCGGGATGCCGACGCGTTCCTGTTTGACGAGCCACTGTCAAACCTCGATGCCAAGTTGCGTGGTCAGATGCGGGCTGAAATCTCTCAGCTCCAGCGGCGTCTCGGAGTGACTTCGGTCTACGTCACTCACGACCAGACCGAAGCGATGACCCTGGGCGATCGGGTCGCGGTGTTGAAAAAAGGTGAACTTCAGCAGGTGGGCTCGCCCCGTGAGCTCTATGAACAACCGCTGAACCTCTTCGTAGCCGGATTCATCGGTTCCCCGTCCATGAACTTCTTACCTGCCACGCTGAAAGATACAGAGGATGGTCCGGTGCTGTCCTCGCCGGTGGCCGATATCCCGGCAACCGAACGACTGCGCCAGGCAGCATCTGGTCGCGATATCGTCTTGGTGGGGTTGCGCCCTGAATTCTTCGAAGACGCCAGCCTGGTTGATGAACGCAAACTCGACAACGGTTCGGTGTTCTCCGCCGATATCAGCCACGTGGAGTGGCTGGGCTCAGAACAGTATGGATACATTCCTTTCGAACAAGATCCGCGCGTGGCAGGACACCTAGACCAGCTGGCCAGCGAGCTGGATGCCGATGAGCTACGTCCCCAGATCGTGGCCACGCTGTCTTCTGAGTCGCTGGTCCGCCCCGGGCAGAGCAAGAAATTGTGGCTCGATTCTTCCCGAATCCACATCTTCGACCCGGAAACCGGGGAAAACCTGACACGTGACGCTGAACGTGGGCAGGAGCTGACGCGGCTTAAGGCCGAAGAACGGGCTCGCGAAATGGAGCTCGCCCGCTCTGAGCAACCGCACTAACGGTCAAGGTGGCTTTGGTTTTCGGGAGCGTCTTGATGTTGGGCGGCTAACTTCACGTAGATCTCCCAATTGCGTTGTAGCTGGGCCACTTCTTCGTCGCTCAGCTCCCGGCGCACCTTGGCCGGAACACCAGCGACAAGTGACCGGGGCGGAATAACGGTGCCCTCAGTCACCAGGGCACCGGCAGCAATCAACGACTGCTCACCAATCACCGAACCATTCATCACGGTCGCTGACATCCCGATCAAACATTCGGTCTCAACGGTGGCCCCGTGGATCACCGCGGAGTGTCCTACCGAAACGTTGTCGGCAATGGTGCACGGAAAACCCGCGTCGGCGTGCAAGACGACGTTATCTTGGAGGTTGGTATTGCGCCCCACACGGATCGGTGCCGTATCTCCACGAACGGAGACGCCGTAGAAGGCCGAAGAGTTCTCCTCCATCGCTACATCTCCGCTGAGAGTCGCGGTTGGGGCCAAGAAAACGGTGGAATCAATTCTCGGGCGTGCGCCCGCAATCGTCACAATGTGTGCCATAACACCATCTTAACGGGTGGGCCGGCGGTTGTCTGCCGGCGGGACTACTCGAAAATCACCGTGCGACGTCCATCCAACAGCACTCGGTGTTCAGCGTGCCATTGAACAGCTTGCGCTAACGTGGCCCCCTCCACAGAGCGGCCGCGGTCGACAAAATCGCCTGCGGTGAGTCCGTGGTTAACCCGGTGGACGCGTTGTTCAATGATCGGGCCTTCATCCAGGTCCGCGGTCACGTAGTGTGCGGTGGCACCAATCAGCTTCACACCCCGAGCGTGGGCCTGGTGATAAGGCTTGGCACCCTTGAAGGAGGGTAAGAAGGAGTGGTGAATGTTGATTGCCTTGCCTTCGAGCTTCTGCACCAGCTCATCGGAGAGAATCTGCATGTACCGTGCTAGCACCACCAGTTCCACGTTGTATTCGTCGACCAGTTGCATCAGGCGGGCTTCGGCATCGGCCTTGTTGTCGGTACCATCGGCGTTTTTCACCAGCGGGATATGTACGAAGGGGATGTCGTAGAAGTATGCCATCGGCTGCAGGTCGAGGTGATTGGACACGATGACTGGGACATCGATCGGCAAGGTCCCGGCGCGCTGCTGGAAGAGTAGCTCGTTCAGTGTTCGGCCGTCTTTGGAGCACATGATGATGGTCTTGGTCCGTCCGTTGGCGTCCCAGACATTCAGGTCCATAGAGAATTCTTCACGGACCTGGTCGAATACCGGGTCAGCTTCGTCCCGCCTGTAGGGGGATGTGAAGGTCACCCGCATAAAAAAGGTCCCCGTGTCTGGTGAGCCGAATTGCTGTGATTCGGTGATGTCACCTTCTAACTCGAGCAGACAGCCGGTGATCGCATGCACGATTCCGGGTTGATTGGCACATGACAGGGTCACGACCAGACGGTGCTCAGCGGCGGTATTGGCGGGCATTCAAATCCTTATCATCGTCAGGTGCGCTCGGCGCAGCACTGTGTGTGGCGAACAAACGGTTCGGTCGGTGTCAATCCTACGCTCCGAGGAGACTTTGACCCGCGGGTGTCGTACGTTTGACTTTCCTGTGAAAGTGGTGAGGTGGTTAATCGCGGCTATTGTAGTGGCCGCTGTCGTTGCGGCCGGCGTCGTGGTCACTCAGCCAGCTATGGCGATGATGCAACGAGTCGAGGGGAAACTTTCAGCTGGAGAATCAATGACGAGTCGCCAGGCCGGGCCCCCCTTGGGCCACAATCTGTTGATTGCTGGGGAGGTCCCGAATGTCAACGACGGCATCTTCCACAGTGCTCGCACATTGTCGAATGATGAGTTTGAACGCTACTTCAGTGGTCAAGAAGGCAACGTCTCAATTACCGGGCCTGACGGTGATGTTAACACCGTGACGAACCGCTACACACCGGGATCGTCCGTCAATATCGCGAACGGAACGGGCTATCTGGACCCCAGTAACGAACTCTGGTCCCGTCCAATGGGAGGGTAGCTTCACCGTGACGTTTTACTCCGGCATGGTCTACTTCACCAACCACGATCGGGTTCTCACCTGGGAGAATGGCCACGGCGCAGTCACTGCTGATATGACCGTTTTCGGGTCAGCTATTGATGATTTCTCCAAGGGGGAGGTGCGGGAACGAGGTGCTGGAACGCGCCGATGATGTGGACATCGCAACTTTCCGCAACGGCGCCATGGATCTGGCGGACGACGGGTTCTCCGTGACTCCCGATTTCCAGGGCGTCGCGGTGGAGAACGTCGCGACACCGCACAAGCGAGACGGAAACACCTGGGGGACTTTCCCGCAGAAGTTCGTGGATTTCGTCGAAAAGACCAGTTGGGAGCTTACTGGTACAGCTCTGGCGACGCTGCTGACCCGAAGAAGCCACCGAAGGCTATCTCGGTGTCCCGCACGCTCTCCACTGTAGAAGATGATGCCCTGTTTGCGGCGCCCAGCCTGCAGGTCAAAGACGTGACAGATACCAGTGCGGTGGCGACATGGTCGACCGCTTACGGCGCTACTGGGTATGAGGCTCAATACGGTGCGTCTGGTGAGCAGCGATGGTCTGAGCTAGCCGTTGCGCAGGACAACACGGCCAAAGTCACCGACCTAAAGCCCAAGACACCATACGTGAGGCGCGTTCGTTCGCTGGCCGGTGGAAACTCCACAGCATGGAATACCAAGACCTTCACCCCGGAAGCGAAGAACGACGGAGTTGCGCACCGGATTACTAAGGCTGAGGCCACCGATGGTCTCAGCCTTGAACTGACTCAGCCCGGTTTGTCGCTTGATGATTTACCGGCGCCGACCGGACGCATGAAGATCGCGATGCTCATGGGTATTTTTTCTCGGCCGGTCTCCCATGCCCCGCTGTCGACCGCGGACACATTGACCTACGGCATGCAGACACCCAATCAGAAGCAACAGCGCTCCACCCTGAGCGTTCCGGCGGATCTCTGGTGAATACTGGGTGGCCGCCCGGGCCGGTGTGGGGAAGCTGACCCCCGACACGGTGAGCTATCAGGCCAAAATCGAGCTCACGGACGAACAGGGTGAGGCCCTGTTTGCGGAGCAGGCGGCGGATTGAGCCACGGTCCCTGAGAACCTGACGGTAGACGGCGTGTTTGATGTTCGGGCCACGATCAGCTGTGGCAAAAATGAGCGTCGCAGTGACCTGGTGGAAATCAAGAAGGTAGCTGAGCCAGACTCCGTACTGGTAAGAGTGCACGCCGGGTTGTTGTTGCAGAAGCCGATACATCCCACTACACGTTGAGCCGGCTAGAGCCGGACACAGAGTACACCGCAAACGTTTACCTGCGTTTTGTGTGAGACCCACGATTTACCGGTAAGGGTACAGATATCACTTTCAAGACTGCTACCGAGCCTGGCTCTCCGTCTTCCGTTGAGTCTGCCCAGCCTGGTGAAACTCTGTCACCAACGGCTGGTGCTGAGAACAGCGACGATGCCAACGCTGAGGGCAGTGATTCAGTGAGCGATCAAAGCAACGATCAGGCACCGGATCACCTCAGCGATCAGGTTGCTCAAAGTGCGGAGGATAGCTCCCAGGACGTCGAAATCAGTATCGAGATGCCAGATATTCCCGGGGTCTCAGAACCCAGCCAGAGTGCACCGGCGGAGACCACCGCGCCCGGCGCCGATTTCTCTGAATCACAAATGCCAGAGCCGCCGCAACGCCCCTCGATTGATGTCGGCACTGAAGGGTCTGCGAGCGAGAGCCCTGCCCACGACAGTGCAGGCGATCATCAGCACCTCGCGTTGACTGTCGACCCAACACAGACTCCTGCCGGAAGCGCTGTCACCTTGGGTGGTCTGGAATCACTGGCTGGCCAACAGGTCGATGCGTGGTTCCATTCGGGTCCGACCCAGGCTACCTCGGACTCGGGCTCTACCAGTCAGCAGCCGGGTGGGGACCAGACAACGACTGCCTCAAGGCTGGATAACGGGTCGGTCGTCAGCCAGGCGCGCGGTAGTGCTGAAGCCAGCGATGAGCACGAGGCCTCGGCAGGGTCCTCTCTGGCCAAGACCGGTGCAACCGCCAGCGGGTTGGTCCTGTTGGCTGGTGCCTTGGTGGGCTGTGGATGGCTGTTGAGACGCAGACACGCTCATCAACACTAGGTTGATCTTAGGGCCGTGTCGATCAGAGGCCAGACAGCAAAAGTCCCGGTTCGGGAACCTCACGGGAGGCCCCGAGCCGGGACTTTATCATTATTCCAGGTGGGGTGGAAACTTATCGACCGAGACTAGCCACGAACCTTCTTCTCGATGGCTTCGCCGACTGTCTGGTCAATGTTCTTCCAGTACTCGATGGCGTTGGAGACCACCGGCTCAATGACCTGGCTGAGATCACCGGAGACGGTGTCTACCAGGTCGTCGCGCTCCTGCTGGCTGAAGACCTCGCGCACCATGGCACCGGGCTGACTAAAGTCATCGTCGTCCTCACGCAAGGTGTAGGCCTGACGAACCAGCTCGCCATCGGCCTCCCACGAGCTAGGCACAACGCCTTCTTCATCGGAGTAAGAATCCTCGAAGGAGTTCGGCACGTAGTAGGAGCGGGCACCGGTGTGCTCGTACCACATATTTCCCTCGAAGTTGTAGGTGTGGACCGGAACGATCGGCTTGTTAACCGGTAGCTGTTGGAAATTGGTACCGATGCGGTAGCGCTGTGCGTCAGCGTAAGCGAAGTTACGGCCCAGCAACATCTTGTCGGGTGACATTCCCATACCGGGAACCATGTTCGCCGGGGAGAAGGCAGCCTGCTCGATCTGTGCGAAGAAGTTCTCCGGGTTACGGTTCAGCTCCATCACACCAACCTTGATGCGGGGGTAGTCCTTCTTCGACCACACCTTGGTCAGGTCGAAGGGGTTCACGCGGTAGGTTTTGGCGTCTTCATAGGGCATGACCTGAACGTAGAGGTCCCACTTCGGGAAGTTACCTTCGTCGATGGCTTCCATCAGGTCGCGACGGTGGAACTCAGCGTCCTCACCGGCCAATTGCTGGGCCTCTTCGTTGGACAGGTACTCCACGCCCTGCTGGGAGATGAAGTGGTACTTCACCCAGAACTTCTCGCCGGCTTCGTTATACCACAGGTAGGTGTGGGAGCCGTAGCCGTTCATGTTGCGCCACGACTTCGGCAAACCACGCGGTCCCATCAGGTAGGTGACCTGGTGTGCGGACTCGGGATTCTGAGTCCAGAAGTCCCACTGCATCGTTTTATCACGCAGGCCGCTGTCCGGCAGACGCTTCTGGGAACGAATGAAGTGCGGGAACTTCATGGGGTCGCGCACGAAGAAGATCGGAGTGTTGTTACCAACCAGGTCGAAGTTACCGTCTTCGGTATAGAACTTCAGCGCGAAGCCACGAACGTCACGCCAGGTGTCGGGAGAGCCCAACTCACCGGCGACGGTGGAAAAACGGGCCAGCATTTCGGTTTCAGCACCGGGCTGAAAGACCTTGGCCTTGGTGTACTTCGAGACATCTTCGGTCACGGTGAACTTACCGAAAGCGCCGGAACCCTTAG
The DNA here is from genome assembly GCF_003703835.1 of Auritidibacter ignavus. Classification (GTDB taxonomy): domain Bacteria; phylum Actinomycetota; class Actinomycetes; order Actinomycetales; family Micrococcaceae; genus Auritidibacter; species Auritidibacter ignavus. Next base: position 16,688 of record NZ_RDQR01000030.1, on the reverse strand, counting down.
CGTGCGGGCGACGCTCGGGAACGTTCATCCGGTTGAAGTGTGCCAGAGTCTCGACCAGGTGGTGGTCGTGCAGGACAATCGGACCATCGGGGCCAACGGTCAGCGAGTTCCGGTCACTCACGGCAGGAATACCTGCCTGGGTGGTGGAACCACCGGGATTGACGTTCTTGGAATCAGCCATGTCAATACTCCTTGAAATAGTGGGGTGGATAGTAGGGGCAGGAAATCATTCGGGTGCGGTTTCGTTGTTCTGTGACCGTGATGCAACCGCAGACGCTGGGTCGAGAACTTCAGGTTCGGCCTGTTGAGCTGCGCACTCAGTGCAGATCCCGTGGTAGACCACGTGGGCCACGGTGATCTTCATCCCGTGGTAGCCCTCCGGGTGCATACATGGGGCATGGCCGACCGCGCAACTGACATCATCGATGCGACCGCACTCCGTGCAGACCACGTGGTGATGGTTGTCGTTGAGTTCGGGTTCGTAACGGGCGGGGGAATTTGGCAATTCCAGCTTACGGAGCAGGCCAACATGAACCAACGAGTGGATCACGGTGTAAATCGATTGGACCGTGATACCTGGCAGAGTGCGTCGGACCATGTCTAAGACGTTGTCGGCCGTTTGATGGGGTGTGGCCTCAAGAGCTTCCAACACCGCAAGGCGCTGTTTGGTGACTCGAAGCCCGGCCTCGCGAAGTTCAGGACGCCAGTCATGCGACACCGGGGCTTGAAGCGTCCCCGGAGCATCATGAGGTCGGTGTCCATGCTCTGCGATCATGTTTCTAGTCTCCCAATTTTGAATGACTCAGAAAAGTGAGGTGCACCTAAGCATGAATGATTCAAAATAACCGTTTCTCATGGGTTGGAGTGACCCCTGAAACTGATGTCATCGACAGCGTAGCTGGGGTGCGAAGCCAGCTAGGATAGAAGCGGTTGCACACTGCGTAGGTGGCCACACCAGCGGAAAGTGACCAGCACTAGCTGTGCGAGGTGTGATCTGCCAGGCGTTTTTTTCGTCAGGTACGTTGCACTGTGTCACCGCTACTGCGCTGAGATAGAGCGGGTGATGGAGCCGTTCACCAGGGTTCCGCACTCCTGAAACGAACGTGCGCAACGAGTCGCGCACCCGTGAGACCACCTTGCCGGTGGCTGACGGCCCACGATTGTGAAGGATCACGATGACAGAGCAGAATTCGCTCAACACCCAACCTCTAGCAGAGCTCGACCCCGAAATTGCTACCGCCATTAACGATGAATTAGGCCGGCAGCGTAACACCCTCGAAATGATCGCATCGGAGAACTTTGTTCCGCGGGCCATCCTGGAAACTCAGGGTTCGGTATTGACCAATAAGTACGCCGAGGGTTATCCGGGGAAGCGCTACTACGGTGGGTGTGAATTCGTCGATGTCGCTGAGAACCTGGCGATTGATCGGGCTAAGAGCTTGTTTTCTGCCGAACACGCCAATGTTCAGCCCCACTCTGGAGCTCAAGCCAACGTGGCCGTCATGCAGGCACTGATGGACCACGGTGACACCATGCAGGGCCTATCGTTGGCTCATGGTGGTCACCTGACCCACGGGATGAAGATCAATTTCTCTGGACGCAACCACCGCGTGGTCGCCTACGAAGTAGACCCAGATACCTACCGCATCGATATGGACCAGGTGCGCGAGCAGGCCAAGGCCGAACGCCCCGCGGTGATCGTCGCCGGCTGGTCGGCTTACCCGCGTCAACTGGACTTCGAAGCCTTCCGGTCGATCGCCGACGAGGTTGACGCCAAACTGTGGGTCGATATGGCACACTTTGCCGGTTTGGTTGCCGCCGGTTTGCACCCCAACCCGGTGCCCTACGCTGATGTGGTCACCTCCACCGTGCACAAGACCCTGGCCGGCCCCCGTTCTGGCTTCATTCTCTCCACCGCGGATTTGGCCAAGAAGATCAACTCCTCGGTCTTCCCGGGTCAGCAGGGTGGTCCGTTGATGCACGCCATTGCCGGTAAGGCTGTGGCCTTTAAGATCGCTGGTACGGAAGAATTCGCCGAGCGCCAGAAGCGCACACTGGAAGGCGCGAACATTCTGGCCGAACGTCTCAGCGCCTCAGATGTGGCTGAGCACGGTGTTTCTGTGCTCACCGGTGGTACCGACGTCCACCTGGTGCTGGTGGACCTGCGCAACTCGGCCATGGACGGTCAGCAGGCGGAGGACTTGTTGCACCGCGCCGGCATTACTGTCAACCGCAACGCTGTGCCGTGGGATCCGCGTCCGCCGCGGGTCACCTCCGGCCTGCGCATTGGTACCCCTGCACTGGCCACCCGCGGATTCGGCGCTACCGAGTTCGAAGAAGTTGCCGATATCATCGCAACCGCCCTGAAACCTGGTGCCGATGAAGAGCAGCTACGTGCTCGCGTGGTCAAGCTGACCGAGAACTTTCCGCTGTACTCGGGACTGGAAAACTGGTAACGACGCTGCCGGAGGAGACTTCATTTCATGACGGCTCAGAAACTTGATGGCCGAGCTACAGCGGCTGCCATCAAAGAAGACCTGAAAAACCGCGTGGCAACTCTGCGTGAGCGGGGCAGGACACCGGGGCTTGCGACTGTGCTGGTCGGCAATGATCCAGCGTCACAATCCTATGTGGCTGGTAAGCACCGTGACTGCGCTGAGGTGGGCATTAACTCCATTCAGAAGCAACTGCCTGCAGATGCCACCCAGGATCAGGTGTTGGCTGTGGTGGAAGAACTCAATCAGGACCCCAACTGTACCGGGTACATTGTGCAATTGCCCTTGCCTGCGCACATTGACACCCAAGCTGTGCTGGAGGCGATTGATCCGAGTAAAGATGCCGACGGATTGCACCCCATGAACCTGGGGGCACTGGTTGCCTCGGCCTCAGCGGAGCTGAACTCTCCTCTGCCATGTACGCCTAAAGGGTGCGTGGATTTGCTCAAGCACTACGGCATTGACCTAGCCGGCAAGCACGTTGTGGTGATTGGTCGCGGGGTGACCATCGGTCGCCCCGCGGGCCTGGTACTGACTCGTAAAGATGTCAACGCCACGGTGACCCTCGCTCATACCGGCACCACCAATCTCGATGAGCTACTTGGCCAAGCCGATGTGATCATTGCAGCTGCGGGATCCCCGCATATGGTCACCGCCGACAAAGTCAAAGACGGTGTGATCGTGCTGGATGTGGGCGTCACGCGCGCCGTCGGTGAGGATGGCAAGGCCAAAATTACCGGAGACATTGACCCTGCTGTGGCAGAAAAAGCCTCGTGGATGGCGCCCAATCCCGGTGGCGTGGGACCCATGACCCGGGTTGAGTTAGTCTCCAACGTGGTGGAAGCTGCCGAACGAGCCGTGGCCAACGCCGGCTAATCACGGGGACCGTCGAAGGTATCTAACACCTTCGACATAGCCTGCCGAATAGTACGCTGTTCGTCCTCCGTGAGCACGTCCAGGAAGTGCTTTTTCACCGTGGAACGATGATCAGCTAGCACACTGGTATACACTTGTGCGCCGAGTTCGGTAATTTGGGCCACCACTGCCCGCTCGTTATCTGCGTTGCTTGCCCGTTGCACCATTCCACACTTCTCTAGTTGAGAGATCTGGTAGGTCATCCATGCGCCAAATAATCAGCCAGGGTATGCATACGCAAGCCCTCCGGGTGGCGATTGAGCCGATCCAGAATATGAAACTGTACCCGCGTGAGCTCGTGGTTCTCCTGCATGAGGCGTTCTGTTTGACGCCTCAAATAGGCGGCCGCGGTCATCAACGCGGTGTAGGTCTGTACCTGGTCATCGGACAGATCATGAGCGGGCATCATGAGGCTATCCTACGAGCTTTCCGCGCTGAGTTTGAATTCGAATTAGCGGGTGTTACAGTAGCCTGAGCGGAAGAGAGTTCGAAATCGAACTGACGGTGAGGTTTCCTGTTCAGGAGTTTGGGTGAGTACTGCCAGTAGCCAGCACAGATCGGCCGAGGATTCCGGGACGACTTCGGTCATCATGGTCTTTATCGGCCTGATGATTACCATGCTGTTGGCTTCGATGAACCAGACGGTTCTCTCCACCGCTCTACCCACCATCGTCGGTGAACTCGGTGGCGTTGACCAGATGACCTGGGTGATCACCAGCTACATTCTTGCCACCACTATTGCCATGCCTATCTTTGGGCAGATTTCCGATATTTTTGGCCGAAAACCCCTGCTGTTTTTTGCGATTGGGTTGTTTGTGGCCGGTTCCCTGGTCGGTGGTTTAGCGCAAAGTATTGAGTGGCTGATCGTTTCCCGCACGGTCCAAGGTATCGGCGGTGGCGGATTGATTATTCTCTCCCAAGCAGCCATCGCAGATGTGGTCCCAGCCCGACAACGCGGTAAGTACATGGGGCTGATGGGGGCAGTTTTTGCCCTGTCCTCGGTAGTAGGCCCCTTGCTGGGCGGTTGGTTTACCGAAGGTCCCGGCTGGCGTTGGGCTTTCTGGATCAACCCGCCGCTGGGACTGGTAGCGGTCCTTGCTGTGGCCTTCTTTATGCGCCTGCCCCGCCACGAACACGCCCGTTACGTGAAACTGGATTATTTGGGCATGACCGTGATGGCCACCGCCACCACCTGTCTGGTGCTGGTGATCACCTGGGGTGGACACCAATACGCCTGGAACTCACCGACCATCCTGGGGCTGATCGGTGCAGTGGTAGTACTTGCCGTCGCATTTATCTGGATCGAAGCCAAGGCCACTGAACCGGTCATCCCGCTGTCGCTGTTTAAGGAACCGAATTTCGTCTTGTCCTCCCTGGCCTCGCTGATGGTCGGGATTGCCATGTTTGGTGCCTTGGGGTATTTCCCCACGTATATTCAGATGGTCACCGGCGTCAACGCCACCCAGGCCGGACTGCTGATGGTCCCGCTCATGGGCTTCTTCCTGGCCAGTTCCATTGTGACCGGTATGCTGGTCTCACGCACCGGACGCTATAAGATCTTCCCACTGGTCGGAACCATCGTGATCATCCTTGGGCTCGTGTTGATGTCCGAGTTGCGTGTGGACTCACCGCTGTGGTGGCTGTGCACCACACTGGCGATCTTCGGTATCGGGCTGGGCATGTCGCTTCAAATTCTCACCCTGATTGTGCAAAACGCCTTCCCGCATTCCATGGTCGGAACCGCCACCGCCTCCACCAACTTCTTCCGACAAATTGGTGCCACCACCGGATCCTCCGTCGTCGGGTCACTGTTCGTTCAGAGACTCACGGCAGCATTGCAGGACCGACTCCCGGAACTTCTTTCTGGGGAGGTCGCCGGTGTTGACGGCGACGCGAACTCCTTGACCCCGGAGGCAGTCCACCAGCTACCCGCACACCTGCAAGATGCGATTGTGGTCTCGTATAACGACGCGCTGTTGCCGATTTATCTGTTTCTCACCCCACTAGTGGCTGTGGCCTTTATCGCTTTACTGTTCGTGCGCAAGACGCCGTTGGCCACCAGTGTTGACCACGATCAACCTGCTGAGGTGATTCACCGCACCGGTGGGTAGAGTCCGGCCCGGTGGCAACATTGCAGACCCAATTGGCGTGGCACGCGATGGTTCAGCGATACTAAATAGCATGCAGTCCTTGGATTCATCCCAGCAACAACAATCCCGCCGTACCACTCTGACGGTTTCTCGGCTGTCGTTGACGGTCATGATTATCGTGTTGCTGGTGGCCATCGTGTTCGCGGCCAACCAGAATGACGTGATCGGGTGGCTGGTGGTCATCATCAGCGGTGCCTGGTTAATCCTGGCTATTATCGCGATGTTCTGGGTACGCAAAGGTGCCCGAGCCATTAGCCGGCAGGCCACCACCCTGAACGCCAATTTGGCTGCTCAGGCCAATCCCGGTTCTGCTAGTGGTGGGGGAACCACCGTGGTGGATGAGCCGGCAACCGATCCGATGCGTGATACCAAACTGGACCACTCATTCAAGATCGTTGAGGTCCAAAAGCGGGTGATTTCCCAAGAACTGGCCAAAGGTCAGCACGCCGATATGGAGATGATCGACCGCGCCCTCGACACCATCGAGATGACTGCCGCTAACGCCCGAGACATGATCCGCCCGGATCGCCACCGTCGTTCTGATGACGATCAAGACTCCGGTGGGGGAGCGGTCTCCGGGACCGTCATTAACTAATCCGGGTTGCTGGCTTCACGCGGTAGGCTAGTGGGGTGACTGATTCGCCGCAGACCCCAAGCCCAGAGACCACCGCACCCGCCCGGGGCACAGCCAGCGTTCGCCACGCCCATGCTGGGGCCCCCAAACCCCAAGGTGCAGTGCGGGTGGCTACGGTCAACGTCAACGGCATTCGTGCCGCCTACCGGCGAGAGATGAAGTCCTGGTTCGATGGGCGCGGAGTAGACATTCTCGCGTTGCAAGAAGTCCGGGCCAACGGAGAGATCCTGCGCGAGTTGCTCGGCGAGATCACCGGCGACGAATGGGATGTGACCCACATTCACGACGCTGAGGCAGAAGCTAAGGGCCGTGCCGGGGTGGCCGTCGCCTCCCGTTGGGAGTTTGACCAGACCCGCACCGGCATTGGGGATAGCTACTTCGACAACGCTGGGCGCTGGGTGGAAGTCGATCTCACGCTTCCGTCAGGTCAGCCGGTCACCGTGGTGTCCGCCTATGTGCACTCCGGTGAAGTCGACACCCCGAAACAAGATGATAAATACCGGTTCCTCGACCAAATGTTGGTCCGCATGCCCGAATTGGCTACCGAGCATCGCTTGGCTGTGGTCACCGGTGACCTCAACGTCGGACATACCGAACTCGATATCAAGAACTGGAAAGGCAACGTGAAAAACTCCGGCTTTTTGCCCGAAGAGCGTGCCTATTTCGACCGGTTCTTTGACCCGGACCAGCTGAACTGGGTTGACGTGGGGCGTCGCCTGGCCGGAGATATCCCCGGCCCCTATACCTGGTGGTCCTACCGGGGCAAGGCCTTCGATAACGACGCGGGGTGGCGGATCGACTACCAGATGGCCACACCCGATCTGGCCGACAAAGCCATCACTGCCGTGGTGGATCGAGCCCCCAGTTACGACACCCGGTTCTCCGACCACTCGCCGCTGGTGGTGGACTACCAGTTCTAAGACTCTCCCTGGTGTCGGTGATGTTGATGCTGTAGTCCTGATTGTCCTGTTTTCCCCTGTTCTTCTTCTCGACGCGCCACGAGCTCAGAAAGGCCAAGATTCCCGTGAGTGATGCATCCAGCACTTCCTCGACCCCCGCAGCACCGACCGAGATCGGATCGGGACCGCTGGGCCCGGCCGACGTGCTCGCCACTGATCTGTCCAAGACCGCCCACCTGGTTGGGGCCTCTGGCACCGAGCACCGGGTGCTGTCAGGCATGCAGCCCTCGGCGGATTCCTTGCACCTGGGGAACTACTTGGGGGCGTTGGTGAACTGGGTAAAGACTCAGCAGAATTTCCAAACGCTGTTCTTCATCCCCGATCTACACGCCATCACCGTTCCCCAGGATCCGGAAAACCTCCGGCAACGCACACGGGTCGCTGCTGCTCAGTACATTGCCGGAGGAATCGACCCGGAACGCTCCATCCTCTTTGTCCAGTCCCAAGTGCCTGAGCACGCCCAGCTGGCCTGGGTGCTGGAATGCATGACCGGGTTCGGCGAAGCCACGAGGATGACCCAGTTCAAGGACAAGTCCGCCAAGGAAGGTACCGAGCACGCCGGGGTGGGGCTTCTGGCCTACCCGATGCTGATGGCCGCCGACATTTTGCTATATCAGCCACAGGGAGTCCCAGTTGGTGACGACCAGCGCCAGCACATTGAACTGACCCGTAACCTGGCGCAACGGTTCAACTCCCGCTACGGGGAGACCTTTGTGGTCCCCAACGGCTTCTACCCCGAAACCGGGGCCCGCATCTACGATCTGCAACAACCGACAAAGAAAATGTCGAAGTCCGCAGAGTCACCGAATGGGTTGATCAACATTCTCGACCAGCCCAAGGTGATCGCCAAGCGCATTAAGTCTGCGGTGACCGATGCGCAGACCGAGATCCGCTTCGACCCGGAAACTAAACCCGGGGTATCCAACTTGCTGTCGATCTTCGCTGCGATCACCGAGTGCGAGATCGATGAGATCGTCGCCGAGTACCAGGGCAAGATGTACGGGCACCTGAAGGTCGATCTCGCCGAGGCAGTCACTACCCGGTTGCAGCCGGTGCGCACCCGAGCGCTGGAGTTACTGGATGACCCCGCCGAACTAGACCGCATTCTGGACGCCGGTGCCGAGAAAGCGCGCGAGATTGCTACCCCGGTGCTGGCCGAGGTGTACGCCAAGGTCGGGTTCCTGCCTCCGCGCGGCTAACCGGGTAGTGAGTCCCGGCTAACCGCGCTGGGCGATATCGGAGGGGGCTGCCAACTGAATGGTGCGCGGTTGCAGATCATCACCGATGATCATCCCGCGCCCGACCGGGAATTTCCGCGGCCTGTTGCGACCGATCAGCCGGCCCTCATCCGGATCCCCATCCAGCATGATCGTGGTGGCACCGGTCTCGCGCACACTGGTGATAAACGGCTCGAACATCGCCCGGGAGGCCCCCCGGATTCGGCGCGCCATCAGCACGTGGAAGTTGATATCCACGCCCATGGGCACGAAAGGCACAAACGGTGTCAGCGGAGAAACCCCGCCGGCTGCCAGCACATCGTAGTCATCAACCAGCAACACGATCTGGTTCTCACTCGAGGGCTGGAAGGCCCCGGGCGTGGGATCCTGCGGGACCCGGTTGGTCAGCTCCTTGACCACCGCCTCCGAGAGCTGGGTGGCCAGTGATGCCGAGGTGGCATAACCGCCCATATACGGCTCCGGGATTACCTCGTGCAATTCCCGGCGCGGGTCGCAGACCGCGAAGACGAGTTCCTCACTGGTGTACTGGGACATCAGCTCCTGGGCCAGCGCGATCAGCGTGGAGGTCTTGCCGGAATCGTTATCGCCCATCATCAACAGGTGCGGGCTAGACCCGGTGAGATCCAGATACCGAGTTGAGGAATCCCGCTCCATCATGCCCAAGCGCAGGGTGCCCGGCGTGGTGGGTGCGACGAGCTCATCCTGGCGGATCAGGTGCGGTAGCAACCGGACCGTATGCGGTGAGGAGACCGGGTTCTTCTGGGTGATTTGAGTAATCGTGACCGACAGCCCCTGACCCAGGGTGGCCGGATCGGGGTTGGCATCCAGGCGGGGTAGTGCGATTTGACCGATCAGCCCATCGGTGTGGAACCCGCGGCCCGGTTTATCACCGGGGATATTCTTGGCGATCTTTGAACCGTGGACAGAATCGGCCGGTTCGGAGAGTTTCAGTTCCAACCGGGTCCCGAAGAAGGACTGCTGGGCTAGCCGGATTTCATTCCAGCGGGTCGCGGTGGCGATCACGTGGATACCGAATCCGCCACCGCGGGTCAGGATGGAGTAGACCGCGTCCTGGAGTTCATCGAACTCCTCGAGCAGCCCACCCCAGCCATCAACGATCAACACCACATCGCGGACATCAATATTGGGCAGTTGCCCGTCGTCGAAGAGCTGACGCATGGTGGCCAGCGAGTCGATTTCGCGCTCTTCAAAAATCTGCTCGCGTTCAGTGAGTAGATCGGCCACCTCTTCGACTGTACGGCGTAGCCGTTCGCGCCGGGTGCGCCCAGCGACCCCGGCCACGTGCGGTAGCTCCGAGATGCCCAGCAGACCGGTGCCCTTCAGGTCCAAGCCGAAGATGCTGACCTGGCGGGGGTCGTAGTTATCGGACAGCGATAGGGCCAGGGTTTTCAACGCGGTGGACTTACCCGAGGAGGGTCCGCCCAGGATCACCACGTGCCCGCCCGCGCGGGTCAAGTCCAGCTGCCAGGGCCCCTGCCACTGGTGGGCCGGATCATCGAGCAGACCCAGGGTCGCGGTCAGCGGTCCCGGCACCGAGGAATCATGGCGGTGGGTGCCACGCCCCGCAGTGGGAGTCTCGGCCAGGGCGGCAGTGGAGACCCCGGGGGCCTCGGTGCGCCCGGTGGAGGCCACCGCGACATCCAAACTCACCGAATCCGGTAGCGGGGCCAGCCAGATCGGGTCGGTGACCCGCGGTTTGGAGCGCATGAGCTCCACCGCGGTGCCCAACACCGTGGGGCCCTGGGTTTCAGGTTCTAGCCCGCCACCGGGGACCAGCTCTTGTTCGCCACAGCCTTCGTCTTCCTCGGCTTCGGCCAGTTCGTGCTGGTGCTCGGCCTCCAGCTCCTCGGCCCGGACCCGGGCAATATCGTCGAGCAGCTCACTGGCGTAGTAGAACTCGGGGATCGCACCGGGGTGGTCGGTGACCGGAACCGAGTCGTCCGTGGTTTCGGCTGCCATCGGTCCGGAGACGAAACCGGCCCGGAACCGGGTATAGACGGTGGTATCGACCTTGAGATAACCGTAGCCGGGTAGCGGCGGCAGGTGGAAGGCATCGGGGGTCTCCAACACCGTGCGGGATTCGGCCTCCGAGAGGGTTCGCAAGCCCAGCCGGTAGGACAAATAGGTATCCAGTCCGCGGATCTTCCCGCCTTCCAGGCGCTGGGAGCTCAGTAGCAGGTGCACCCCGATCGAGCGCCCAATACGGCCGATGGACATGAACAGTTCGATAAAGTCTGGCCGGGCCGAGAGTAACTCGCCGAACTCATCGATCACCAAAAATAGGTGCGGTAGCGGGGGCATGGCCTCACCCTCAGGCGTATCGGCCAACCGGTGGCGTAATTGCTGGTACTCGGTGATCGAGGACAAGTTGCCGGCCTGGCTGAGTAGCTCCTGGCGGCGTAGGATCTCGCCCTGCAGTGAGGAATAGATGCGGTCCACCAGCGAGACATCATCGGCCAGATTGGTGACAATACCAGAGACGTGAGGGATCCCGGCAAAGGGCGCGAAGGTCGCACCACCCTTATAGTCGACCAGCACCAGGTTCAGCATATCGGGCGGGTGGGTCAGCGCCAGCGAGAGCACCAAGGTGCGCAAGAGTTCAGACTTACCCGAGCCGGTGGCCCCAACACACAGCCCGTGCGGGCCCATACCGTTATGGGCGGACTCTTTGATATCCAGCAACACCGGGTCCCCGGCATCATCCAGGCCGATCGGGACTTTGAGAAAGTCCGGGCCCATCCGGGGCTGCCAGGCCCGCTCCAGGGCCTGATCGGTCATTTCGGTCATATCCAAGAGCTTGGTAAAGGACTGGGCCTGATCATTTTCCGTGTGCTCCAGCGAGTCATGATCTAGCCGCATCGGGGCGACCATCCGAGAGATCCCGGCGGCCAGTGCCGGATCGGAATCATCCAGTGCGCCCAAGAAGGTCTGTGGGGTTCCAGTGCCGGCCAGACCGAAATTTTCGATCCGGGTTTGGGTTTCCCCGATATTTCCGGTGGCCTTGATGCGGGCTGAGATCTCCCCGGGCTCATCCAGCTGTTCGGCAACCGCGTGAATCACGGTGACACCCAGCTGGTGGCTGGTCTCGGTACCCGGGACCGAGAAATTCTCTACCGAGCGGGACCGGGTCAGATCGATAATGATCAACCGGGGAACCGCGGTCTGCAGAATCTTGGCGTGGATGGTATTGCGGCGCGATTCGGCCGAGGACTGATACCGGTGGGCCAGATCCTGTTTGAGTAGCTTGGCTAGCTCCGGCATGCTCGGGGCCAGCCGGGGCAGCGGGCCACGTTGGGTGGGCTGACGCTGATCCAGAATATGGGGAACCCGGCGCAGCCAAGACCATTCGGCCTGAGCATGCCGGGGTACCGCGACCGCTAAGTGCACGTCTTCGGGAGAGTGCAGGCTGATCAGCTGCAGGATGATATTCCGGATCGCCGTCGAGCAGAAAAGCGAGGATCCGATCACCGAAACCGTGTGTTGTTGGGCAAGATTCAGCGTCAGTGGCAATTCCGGGGTGGTGGCGAATCGGTCCTGGAGCACCTGCAGTTGTTCGGTCAGGTGCGGGTCGGTTTGCTGGGAGTAGTCCTCTTCGCCCTGCAGGCGGATCGGGAACCCGGCGCCATCGCCGACACCGAGACGAATGTCGAGAAAGTCGGAGTGATGCCGGCGACGTTCCCAGGCACGCCAGGGCGTGGCCAGATACTCGATCAGGGCATCCGGCGGCGGATTGACGTCGGCAAGTTCTTGGCGGCGCTGATTTTCTTTGGCGGTTAACTCATCACGGACGCTCTCCAAGTATTCCAGATAGGAATTCCTGGCGCGCTGGCGCTTGCGGGTTGCCTTACCGGATTGGGACATCATCATCACGATCGCCCCGATCACCGTCACCACCATCATGATCGCCCCGACGGCGGCGAACGGGGAATTGCGTAGCAACATCATCACCGACATGGCCGCGGCAATACCGATCAGCGGGATCAGCCCGATAAAGCCCATTCCGGCTGCACCAGTATCCTCGATCATCGGGGGTTTATTGACGTTATGTGGCTCCGGTTCGCTGACCGGAACCGTGGAGCGGGCCGGACGGTGGAAGAGCCCGCCGGTGTCGATCCGGCTATCGGTCAGGGCGGTGGCCTCGTGAATGGGGGTGGCCGATTCTTCTGCCTGTGGTTCTGGGTTCGCGGTTTTGGTCGTTGCTCGTAGGCTCACAGTTCTCCGTCCGTGGCAATTTTCAGGGCGCGGCCGGCAATCGAGGCCACCTGGAGGCGCGCCTTCTCGGATAACAGTGATAGTTGTACCGGGGCTCCGGCGGCCAGGTGGAGGTCGTAGCGCAATGTCAACAGCGAACGCCGTCGGGTGGCCGCGAAATGGTCCTCTAAGCGTGAGTGGCGCGCCATCTTCCAGAAATCGCGCCGGGTGGCCCGGCTGGTTCGGTAGCTATCGACAAGCAACGGCATCATCGCCAGCTCCGGGTAGGCCGCGGCGACCCGGGCGCAGAATTTCTCAGTGGCTTCCACGGCAGCCGGATAACACGGCACCGGAATGATCAGCTCGTGTAGCCCGTGGTGCAGTGGCTCGAGCAGGTCCAGGCGTGGTGGCAGGTCGAAGAGTGTCACCGCAGCGTTCTGGGCGTAGTACTGGAAGGCATCGTTGATGCACTCGCGATCCAGATCATCGGGGTGGGCGGCGAACTCGCTGACCACGGTGAGGTTCTCGGCCGGATCCGGGTCGATCCGTCGTTGCAGGCCGGCCTCAGCGGATAACGGGTGGTTGAGCTCAACGGCATAGATCGGCTCGGTACGAATCGAGACAAATTGGCGTGCCATCAAGGCCACCAGGGTGCTCACCCCAGCCCCGCCCACCGGCGACATCACCGCGATCCGGCGCCCCGAGGTCACCGGGGCCTGGCACATCTCCAGGGCGTCCTCGAGCTGTTCCGGGAAGGGATCGGAGGCGAACAGGTATTTCACCGCTCGCCAGCCACGTAGCACCAGGCTATCGCCGCGACGCGCCGGCAACTCCGGGGAGGAGGGCGCGGATTGTTGGTGGCGACGTTGGCTACGCGGAGTTTCGGGTAGCGGGTTCTGCTGTTGGGGTGGGGGAGTGGAATTGAGGCGAGAAACATTTCCGTGAGAGTTCATCTCGGTAAGTCCTCTCAAATTTGGGACATGATGTGGTGGTCACCGGCGGGAGTCAATGACCGGCTAGAACACATTGACCAGTTGGCCGTAAATACCGAAGGTTCCGATCAACAGCGGGAAGATCGTGATGGCCAACAGCATCTCTGCCCGGCGGGCGGCAATCCGCAGCCAGGCGGCGATATGCGGTGGCAACTGAAGCAGCCGCACGGCCACAACGATCACGATGGTGGCGATCAACAGCACCATGGTCAGCCAGCCGGGCACGTCGTTACGGAACAGCCAGGCGTAGTAGACCAAGCCCAGTAAGAGGGTCGCGATCATGGCGGTACGTTCAATCACCTGCGGCATGGTGCGCGCTCGCAGTCCGATCAGTGCCAAGAGCACCAGACCCAATCCGATGGCCCAGCCATTATCCCGTAGCTCACGGAGGAGATACAGCCCAGTCACAAAGGACAGGCAGCATACCAGTACCGCGGTGGAGAGACCTTCGTGGGCCTGGCTGACCGCCCGGGAGATGCGGACTCGCTGGGGTCGCTCACCGGCGGCTAGGTGATCGTCGATGCTGGTGAGCCCGGAGAGGATCAAGGCGAAGCGTGGCAAGATCCCGATGATAATCACGGTTGCGGTGGCCAAAGACATGCCCCGGTAGCCCAGATCATCGATCCAGGTGATTCCAGCCCACCACAGTAGTCCGAAGAACACCATGGAGGTCACCGCGATCACGATGGTGTGCATCGCTCGATGCGTAACGGCTAGACAGAGCACTAGCAGTCCGAACCATAGGCAGGATTCAAACCACGCCGAGGTGATCCCGTCGCGGTAGTTCCACTGGGTGAGCGCGAAGATCAGTGCTGAGGGGATGACCAGTTCCAGGTCGCACTTGACCAGTTCCTGCCCCAGGCCGGCCATCAGAGCGAGGAGGCCGGCGGAGATACCTAGTCCGATATTGCGGGCCAGATCGGGCTCAAGCTGACCTTGTAGGCCGGTCACGAGCACGGTGAGCAGCATCGTGAGCAGAGCAATCGTGGTCAGCCGGCCTCGGCGAATGGTCCACGTGGCGGCGGAATCGGAGGTGAGTTGCCCGGTGGTATCGGCCAGGTCGTAGACGATGGGGGCATGAATGGCGTGATCTCGACGATCCAGCCGAATTTGTGCGCCATCAATAATCGAGGCGTCACTCAGGGTCTGAGAGGTCGATAAGGAGCGACCACCAACCGGAGTCAAGGTCAGTTCGCGGGGGTTCGGCGGAGATTGTGGGTGGGTCAGCTTGAGAACTTCGGGCATCAGCTCACCGACTGGAACGGACTCCGGAAGCATCAGCTCGACATTGCGCTGGTCAGATAAGACAGTAAGGCGTAAGTATTTGCTCATGACTCGACGTGCATTCCATCCTGATCGATCATCATCACCACTACCGCACCGTGAGGATTCAGTCGTTGCCGCTCTTGTTGTTGAAACAGATGCATGATGAAGGAATATCCCACGCATCCTGCGCAAATCAGAGCGGCCACCACGAGGCTAATAATGGCGTGTTTGATTCCGTCGTTGTACTTTCTATTGCGGCGTTCGCGGCCAAAAAGAAAAGCCATCGTTAGTCGCTGGCGACGAACCGAGAGAGACTCTAGGAGTTGTTCGTCATGATCGAGCATCAACTAGTCCTGTACTTCTGTCATGGGGGCAAAGTTGTCCCAGGTGGGCACACTTCATTTTTGACGGTTTAGTCGGAAAAATCAATATAACCCCAAGCCGTGCCAGGTATTTCAAATCTGCAAACGAAAATAAATCCCCTCGGAGTGGACAAGTGTTTCTCTCCGATGAATAAAGGGTTAAATCTGAGTAACCTGCGTTTGGGTGGTCGTTACTCTCCCAGGTCAGTGCAAAGTTATTCAGAATCACGACAATCTCGCTACGTCCCCATGCTCATGCGGAAGCAGCGTCTCGATCCGTCGCTGACTTCGGAATACTCAGGAAATTATCAGGGATGAACGGTGGATTCTGGCGGGGCGTATCTGCAATAGTTGCATCTGTACCCGGAAAGTTCGGTCGACAATGTGAAGACAGTCCGTGAATCATTAAATTTTTAGACTTTCGATGTATTGCGTCGTAGAGAAGATCAAAGGAGAGTTATCGTGAAATTCGATATGGGCTCAAGCACCCTGTCCACCTTGAACCAGCAGACCTCCGGTTCCAATGATGATCTGGGCGGACTGGTCCGTCAGCTTGTTGATGCCGTGACTCCGCTGGAAGGTAAGTTCAACGGTCAAGGTCGCGCTCGGTTTGACGAGTTCAAGGCTCGCACCGATGAGGTAGCTGATGACCTGAACTCCTCGTTGGCCCGCATCGTCCAGGGGCAGTCCGAGATGGATACTGCCACCGTGACCGGTGACCAGGAGACCGCAGACAACGCCAGCCAGAGCCAGAGCAAGGCCAACTTCGAAGGCGCCCGGTTCTCCTCCAGCCGCTAACCTCCTCCCGGTGCCTGTCAGGTCACTGCTGAGAGATAACCCAGACTTTTCTACTTCACAGGAGTAATTCATCATGGCAACTATGGATCGTATTTCCTACGACACCGACGTCTCCGCAAACGTTCAGTCCGATATCCACGGCATTGTCGGCCGTTTGGAAAACCTGATGAGCCAGCGAGACCAACAGGTCGCTCAGGCTATGTCTGATTTCCAGATGGATGGCGTTGACGCCGAGTACCAGCATGTGGAGACCCGGTGGCGCAATGCCTCCAACGAGGTCAAAGCCATTATCGCTCTGGTTCGTGAGACCCTGTCCACCAACGATCAGACCGCCACCACGACCCAGTCGCGGACTCGTCAGGCTGTGTCCAACATCGGGTAGTCGTTACCGACGTTCCTTGCTTATGGGCGGGCGCATTTCCTTCGGCGATGGCGTCCGCCCGTTTGCGAGACAAGGGTTCTTTTGTACCCCGTCGCCTCTACAACTGTGCTGTGAGTTTTGGCGAGGATGACTGACTACTACTTCTTGTATTTCAAAGCGGCTCTTCACAATCGAGGGTGTAGACGGGGGTCTCGGGGAAGTGGCGCGTCGATAGCTGGATAGAGGTCGAGGCCTTCCGATGATGGAAGTTCCTACACAAGCCATCTGAAAGACCTCGACGTGCCT
>NZ_RDQR01000003.1 GCF_003703835.1 Auritidibacter ignavus | reverse complement strand
CTGCACAGCATCTATGACCAGCCCGATGCCCAGGAAGTACACGCCCAGTTCGACCGTGTCGTCGAGGCCCTGGACCATAAACACCCCAAGGTCGCCGACCACCTGGCCGGGGCCCGCGAAGACATCCGCACCCCAGCTAGTTGTACTTCCCCGTGAGGTTGTGAACGCGGGCTGAGGAGGTTAGGCCTCCGATGGCGGTGTGGGTTCGATGATGATTGTACTCATGTAGGAAGGCCTGGTAGGAGGCCTCACGTTCTGATTCGCTAGCGTAGGCGCGCGCGTAGGCCCATTCGGTCATCAGGGTTCGGTTGAACCGCTCGACTTTGCCGTTGGTTTGTGGCCTGTAGGGCTTGGTGCGCTTGTGTTTGACTCCCTCGCCGAGGGCTTTGCGGAATTCCTTAGAGCGGTAGCATGAACCGTTATCGGTCATCACCGCGGTGACCTCGACGCCGATGCCGGCGAAGAAGGCCCTGGCGCGTTTCCAGAACCCAGCGGCGGTGTGCTTGCGCTCATCGTTGAGGATCTCGGAGTAGACCACCCGGGAGTGATCATCCACCGCGTGGTGCAAGTACCGGTAGCCCCTGCCCGCAGAGGCTCCCTCAGCAGCGGCCTTCTGCGTCTTAGCCAGGGCCTTCAGCGCCTGGGGTGAGCCTCTGCCATGGACTCGCCAGCCCCCACCGTCAGGGATCCGGCCCAGCTTCTTGATGTCCATGTGCACCAGCTCACCGGGTGCGGATGCTTCATACCGGTTCGGGGCCGCACGGCGCACCGGCAGCCCAGTGGCCTGGTCAATGCATTCCAACCTGGGCATCCGGTACCGCTGAAGCACCCGGCCCACGGTGGAGCGAGGGATACCCAGGTGAGCGCTAATCCGGTGAGGCCCCCACTGGCGGATGAATCGCAACGCGATGATCCTGCGCTCGGTGCGCTGTGGCAACCTTCGGGGACTATGGTGAGGGCGACTGGAGCGGTCCTGGAATCCGTGGCCGGCCCGGTGGCGGGTCACCCATTTCGAGACCGTGGCCGCAGAGACCTGGAATCGCTCTGCTACTCGGCGCTGGGGCCATCCCTGATCGATAACCAGGGCTACGATGCGTCGCCTTCCCTCCGGGGTCAGCGGTGATCTACGGTGAACCATAGGAGACCTCCGTATCTGATGGTGAGTTGTGGTAACCCACATCGATATCGGCGGTCTCCGCTTAAGTCACGGACCGTTCACATTAAGTCACGGACTGTTCACAACGTGTCGAGGAACTACACCTAGCTGTGAGGTTCAGCTGTCATCTGCACTACATCTGTGGGCCTTGGCAGGGTTTGTACGACAGAATAGGACTCGTGTCTTCTTCAGCATTGATTCCTCACCCCTCATTGACCATTATCGGTGCCGGACCCGGAGGCTACGAAGCAGCGCTGGTGGCTGCTAACCAAGGATCCGAGGTCACCATTGTCGAACGTGACGGTATCGGCGGGTCAGCGGTGCTGACCGACGTGGTGCCGTCGAAGACGCTGATCGCGGCAGCCGACGGCCGTCGGCGCGTGATGAAATCGACCAGTCTGGGTATTGAGCTGGATTCGAACGCAGTGTTCTCCAACCTCAACGAGGTGGACCAGCGTATTATCCAGCTGGCCTCGGAACAGTCCGAGGATATCCGCCATAAGTTACAGAAGGCCGGCGTCAGGATTGTCATCGGTCAGGCTCGCTTCCGGGAGCCTCGCGTGCTGGAAGTGGAAACCATCTCGGGCAAGACCGAAACCATCACTTCCGATGCGGTGCTCATCGCCACCGGGGCCTCACCTCGAGAACTCCCAACCGCCCAGCCCGACGGGGAGCGCATTTTCAACTGGAAGCAACTCTACCGACTCCGTGAACTGCCCGAACACATGATTGTGGTCGGCTCGGGTGTCACCGGTGCGGAATTCGCCTCGGCTTATAACCTGCTGGGCGCGAAGGTATCGCTGGTATCCTCACGTGACCAGGTGTTGCCCAATGAAGACCCTGATGCGGCGCGAGTGCTGGAAAACGTCTTTATAGAAAACGGTGTCAACGTCGTATCCCGAACCCGCGCCAATGCCGTGACCCGCACCGAGCACGGGGTTGCGGTCGAGTTGTCCACCGGCGAGGTGCTGGAGGGCTCCCACTGCCTGTTGGCGGTTGGCGGGATCCCCAACACCCAGCACCTGGGACTGGACGAGGTCGGGGTGGCCACCACTGAATCCGGACACATTCGGGTTGATGCGGTCTCGCGCACCTCCGTGGAAGGCATCTACGCTGCCGGGGACTGCACCGGTCGGCTGGCGTTGGCCTCCGTGGCGGCGATGCAGGGCCGGATCGCGGTCAACCACCTTATCGGTGATGAGGTTAAGCCCTTCAACCCGTTCCGGGTCTCGTCTAATATTTTCACCTCTCCGGAGATTGCCACCGTCGGTGTGGCTGCCCAGCAGGCCGATCGTACCAAGTACCAGTATGACGAGGTGATCCTGGATCTGACCACGAACCCGCGGGCCAAGATGATGAACGTTGAGCACGGTTTCGTCAAACTCTTTGCGCGCAAAGGCTCCAATAGTGTGGTCGGTGGTATCGTGGTGGCTCCCCGTGCCTCGGAGCTGATCTACCCGATCTCGTTGGCGGTGGCCAAACGACTGCAGGTCGATGATCTGGCCAATACCTTTACCGTCTACCCCTCACTGTCGGGCTCCCTGGCCGAGGCTGCCCGACTGTTGCACGTGCGTAGCAGTGATTTGAACCCGGTCCCCGAAGACGTCTAAATACACCAGAATGCTCGCCCAAGGCCTTTAAAGAGATTCAGGGCTGTCAGGATCGCGATGAGCCCTGACAGCCCTGAACCGTATGTCGGGTTAGCCTCAGGTGCGCTGGACTTCGTCGACAGTGAAGTCATACAGCGAGCGGTACTTGGTTTCCGGGGCCACAACGAGGGCCACCAGTGAGATCGCTGAAGCGATCGAGAGATAATAGCCGACCCAGGCCACTGACATATTTTGCACCAGAGCGGTGGCAATAAAAGGGGTCAGGGCGGCGCCGAGGATCGAGGAGACGTTATAGGCAACGCCCGAACCGGTGTAGCGGGTTTCGGTGGGGAACAGTTCCGGAAGTACCGCCGACATGGGCCCAAAGGTCAAGCCCATCAGCATCATGCCGACGATTAAGAAGGCAGCCATCTGCCAGACCTTCAGCGATCCATCGTCGTGGAGCACTGAATGCGGTGACAGCCAGGGGCCAAAGGTCATCCCGAATAGCACCATCAGCACCGTGATGACGATCAGGGTGGGTCTGCGGCCGAATCTATCGGCGAGGTATCCGGCGACCGGAATGAACAGCGCGAAAAAGACAATGCCGATCAGTTGCAAGACCAAAAACTCCGAGTAGTTTTCGCCCAGACCCTGCCCCTGCTTGGGGCTCCCAATGGCATAAGAGAGGATCCAGGTGGTCATCAAATAGAACATCACGTAGGTGGCGTACATGATGAACGTTCCCAGAAGTAACTCCCACCAGTTGCGCTTGAAGACCTGACCCAGGGGAGCCTTGGCCCGTTTGTCCTGGGCAATGACGCGCTGGAAAACCGGGGTTTCTTCCAGGCTGACGCGGATCCACAAGCCGATGATGACCATCACGGCCGAGAGCAGGAAGGGAAGCCGCCAGACCCAGTCGATGAACACGTGATCGACACCGTGTTCCACCGAGTTGTAGCCGACCGCAACAGTCAGGACCAAGAAAAAGCCATTGGCCAGCAAGAACCCAATTGGAGCACCCAGTTGTGGCCACATGGCCGCCCCAGCACGCTTGCCCTTTTGGGCGGTTTCGGTCGCGAGCAAGGCGGCCCCGGACCATTCACCGCCCAGGCCGAGTCCCTGGCAGAAGCGCAGAATGGTCAGCATCGCCGGCGCCCAGATCCCAATCTGGTGGTATGTAGGCAACAGACCAATCAAGAACGTGGCAATGCCCATGGTGAGCAAGGCGCCGATCAACGTGGCTTTGCGTCCGATGCGGTCGCCCATGTGGCCGAAAATGATCGAACCGATCGGCCGGGCCACGAAAGCAGCACCAAAGGTCGCCATCGAGGCCAGTAGTGCGGCCGACTCGTCGCCTTCAGCGAAGAAGATGAGCGGGAACACCGACACCGCGGCGGTGGCATAGATATAGAAGTCGTAGAACTCAATGGAGGTACCCACCAGGGAGGCGATAATAATCCGCCAGCGCGGGACACCGAGTTCTGTAGCGGTGTGGTCATAAGAATCTGACGCGATGTCGTCAGTGACACCAGGCATAGGCTGTCCTGCCATGATGCTCCTCAACAGGTAGTCAGTGAATAAGCGAATGTGGAACTTTTTCAGGCTACTACCGCGCTGAAGTCAACGCTGCAGAAACAGCAAAAACCGGGGTGATCGTCTCACATTTTGAGATTCTGTGAGAGGGTCACCCCGGTTGAGGCTATAAAAGACGAGATGGTGGCGGGATTTTTAGGAATCGGAGATGGTGGCCAGAATGCCACCGGCGGCGATGGTTTCCCCCTGGGCTACTGTCAAGGAAGTCACGGTGCCGGACTTGTGGGCGGTGATGGGCTGTTCCATCTTCATCGCTTCCAGTACCACGATCAGATCTCCTTCAGAGACGTGCTCGCCTTCGGTGACGGCGATTTTGACCAGCGTGCCCTGCATCGGGGAGGTTAAGTCATCGCCAGAGGCTTTCTTCGGTCCGGTCGCTCCGGCGGCTTTACGCAAACTGCGACGGGGCTTGCCGGTCGCTCGACCGCCCGATTGTTGCACCGAGGGCAACCCCGGCATGGTTTCCGGTAGCGTGACTTCGACACGCTTGGTGTTGACCTCGATGGTGACGCTACGACGTTCGGTCGCCTCGGTCTCGAGAGCGGTGGGGCCATCGTAAGGGGTGATGGTGTTATTGAACTCGGTTTCGATCCAACGGGTGTGGACATCGAAGGACCGAGCGTCAGGCTCGTTGAGCTCCGGGGCGAAGGCGGGATCGCGGACGACGAAACGATGGAAGGGGAGTACCGTTGGCATTCCCACGATCTGCATCTCAGTCAGGGCGCGGTAGGAGCGTTCCAGGGCCTCACGACGCGTTGCGCCGGTGACGATGAGTTTGGCCACCATAGAATCGAACGCGCCCGAGATGGTCTCGCCTTCTTCCACCCCGGTGTCGATGCGCACTCCGGGGCCACCCGGCAGACGCAACCGGGTTAGGGTACCCGGTGCTGGCATAAAGTTTCGACCGGCGTCCTCGCCATTGATTCGGAACTCGAAGGAGTGGCCACGGTTGGTCGGGTGCTGGTAACCAAGTTGTTCACCGCGGGCCACGCGGAATTGTTCGCGGACCAAATCCAGGCCCGTGACTTCTTCGGAGACACAGTGTTCGACCTGCAGTCGGGTATTGACCTCCAAAAACGAGATCGTGCCGTCTTGACCGACCAAAAACTCACAGGTACCAGCGCCGACGTAGTTGGCTTCCTGCAATAGTGCGACCGAGGCATCGTAGAGACGCTGGTTCTGCTCATCGGTCAAAAACGGTGCGGGTGCTTCTTCCACCAGCTTCTGGTTCCGCCGTTGCAACGAGCAGTCGCGGGTCGAGACCACGGCAACATGGCCGAAGGAATCTGCGATGCACTGGGTCTCAACGTGGCGGGGTGCCTCCAAGAAGCGCTCCACAAAACACTCACCACGACCAAACGCGGCGGTGGCTTCCCGCACGGCCGATTCAAACAGCTCGGGAATATCTGCGCGCTCGCGGGCGACCTTAATGCCCCGACCACCTCCCCCGTAGGCGGCCTTGATGGCCAAGGGCAGGCCGTGCTCATCGGCGAAGGCGAGAACCTCGTCGGCGGATTCCACCGGATCTTGAGTTCCTGGGGCGAGTGGAGCTCCGACCTTCTGAGCGATCTGTCGTGCTGCGACCTTATCGCCCAGGGAGTCAATGGCTGAGGGAGAGGGGCCAATCCAGACAAGGCCGGCCTCTAAGACGGCGCGGGCAAAGTCAGCGTTTTCAGCCAAAAAGCCGTACCCGGGATGAACGGCATCGGCTCCGGACTCTTGGGCTACACGAATGATTTTGTCGATGCGCAGGTACGTCTCGGCAGCTGTGTCGCCCTCCAAAGAGTAGGCTTCATCGGCCATACGCACATGCATCGCGTCTCGATCCGGGCCTGCATAAACCGCGACCGCGTCGAGGCCTTCGTCGTGGGCTGCGCGGATCACGCGAACAGCGATTTCACCGCGATTGGCAATTAGGACCTTAGAAAACGGCTTGAGCAGCAGCTCGGTGCTAGCGCGTTGAGCGGTCATACAGGCACAGGCTCCTCAAAAATGACGAAAACTTGGCGAGGGACGTCGGCAAACGGCCAGGAAAATATTCCACCACAGTCCCTTGAAGAATCCTAGGACCTCACGGTGGGAATTCTACAATTTGACGTGAAATTCTTGGCAGATTGGCAGAATCCCTTGGAGGAAGTCTACAAAAATGCTTCGAGTTCCTTCAGCGGTGTGATGTCAGTCCCACCAATCGGAGAGCCGGTATCCCCACGTTTGAAGTGACTCGCGCACCACACGCAGGCTGAGCCCCAAGACGGTATTGGGATCACCTTGCACGGACTGGATCAGCGATGCGCCCCGGGCTTCGAGGGTAAATCCACCGGCACACCCTAGCGGTTCGCCGGTGGCCACGTAGTCGAGGATCGTTTGCTCGTCCACCGCTGCGAACTCCACCTCAGCGGAGTCGGTGACCACTTGTTGCTTGAGCGCACCGGGTTTTTCAGGGTGGAGGAGCCCCAGCCAGTGTCCGGTGTGCAGGGTACCGGACTGTCCTTGTTGGGCCCGCCAGCGCTCGATGGCGATCTCGGGTTCATGGGGTTTGCCGTAAACGCTGGAGTTGAATTCAAAGACTGAATCGGCCGCCAAAATCAGTGTTGGGGAGGTTATCTCCTGAGCTACCTCGGTAGCGACTGCCCTGCCCTTGGCCTGGGCAAGCAACTCGGGAATCTCAACCGGGGTGAGTTCGCGGTTTTGAGAGGCCACCAATGCCGGTTCATCGATGTCGGACACACGTTGGGTGAAGGGAAGAGCGGCCCGAGCGAGTACTTGGGCTCGGGCTGAGGAGCCGGAGGCCAGAATAATCTCAGGGTGCTGAGATCGCGCCATTAGTCTTCCCCAGCGGAGATACGCCAGTGTGCCGTGACGTCACGGTTCCAGGTCGAGACCCGGCGACGGTGCGAAAAACGACGGGCACGGGCCTTTTCTCGGTCTTCGGCCGTTTCAGGCTGCGCCATGGCTACGATACCCACTACGGCCGTGGCTGCAGCGATGTCTTCGGCGGTGAGATTGCCACCACGCACGATCATCCCGGTGGGATCGTGGTGTTCCTCAACGCTCATCCAGGTTCCTCCCATATCTCGGCCGGTGTGGTCTTGGGTTTACAGTGGAATATTGCCGTGCTTGCGGTACGGGCGCGACTCACGCTTATTGACCGTGGCGCGAATGGCCTTGACAATTTCGGCGCGCGTTTCTGAAGGCGCGATCACGGCGTCAACGTAACCGGACTCTGCTGCCTGATAGGGGTTGAGCAACTCGGCCTCGTAGTCCTCAATCAATTCCTGGCGACGGGTCTCGACGTCTCCGCCCTCGTCAGCGACCTTGGCCAACTCGCGACGGTAGAGAATATTAACCGCACCCTGGGCACCCATAACACCGATCTGGGCGGTAGGCCAGGCCAGGTTGAGGTCTGCACCGAGCTTCTTCGAACCCATCACAATATAAGCGCCCCCGTAGGCCTTCCGAGTGATCACGGTGATCTTCGGGACCGTAGCCTCGGCATAGGCATAAATCAGCTTCGCGCCACGCCGAATGATGCCGTTGAACTCCTGATCGGTGCCGGGCAAGAAACCAGGCACATCCACCAGGGTGACAATCGGAATGTTGAAAGCATCGCAAAAACGCACGAAGCGTGCCGCCTTCTCCGAAGCAGCGATATCCAGGGTGCCAGCAAATTGCATTGGCTGGTTGGCCACCACGCCCACCGAACGCCCATCCATCCGGCCGAACCCGACAATCACGGAGGGAGCATAAAGTTGCTGGACTTCTAAAAAGGCCCCGTCATCAACCAGCGTGGCCACCACGTCGAGCATATTGTAGGGCTGGTTCGCCGAGTCGGGCACGATAGTGTTCAGGGACAGGTCGGCTTCGGTGGTCGCCAGATCGGGGTCGACATCGAAGATCTGACCATCGGAGTAGTTGTGCGCTGGCAGGTAATCCAGCAGTTCCCGCACCCAGTCGAAAGCATCGGCTTCATCCTCGGCCAGATAGGCCGCGGTCCCGGTCCGCTCATTGTGACTACGAGCGCCACCAAGAGTTTCCATATCAATGTCTTCACCGGTCACGGCCTTGATGACATCGGGGCCGGTGATGAACATGTGTGAGGTCTGATCCACCATGACCACAAAATCGGTCAGGGCCGGGGAGTAGGCGGCACCGCCAGCAGCCGGTCCCATAATGATCGAGATCTGCGGAATCACCCCCGAAGCCAACACATTATTGCGGAAGATGTCTGCGAACATCGCGAGGGAGTCCACGCCTTCTTGAATGCGTGCTCCGCCCCCGTCGTTGATCCCGATGATAGGACACCCATTACGGGCAGCGAATTGCTGGACTTTGACGATCTTTTCCCCGTTGACCTTCGACAGGGACCCACCGAACACGGTGAAATCCTGAGCGTAAACGGCCACCAGACGTCCATCGATGGTCCCATAGCCAGAAACCAGACCATCACCTTCGGGGTGTTTGGCGTCCATACCGAACGAGGTGGTGCGGTGCACGCGAAGCTGATCGAATTCGACAAATGAGCCGTCATCCACCAGCTCGTCGAGACGTTCACGAGCGGTGGCTTTACCGCGGGAGTGCTGACGGTCAATCGCGACTTGGCCGGAGGGCACCATCGCAGATTCACGCCGATGGAAGAAGTCTTCGAGTTTTCCCGCGGTGGTAGTCAGATCGGGAGTGGTCTGTCCCGCCTGGTCTGGCTCAGTGCTCAACAGCTTCCTCCAACATGGGTTAGGTGTGCTTTGTTGATCCCGCTGGTACTGCTGATTCTAGCGCGGAGAGCACAGCAAGATTCGAATCTCTAGTGTACTCATCTCAGCGCTCTGGCACCATGAAGTGTCCTGCGGGAAAGGCATCCCCTACGCTAGGAGTGTGACTACTTCCTCTGAGCCCATCATCCCAGCTGATCCGCAACGGATTCGTGAACGTTTCTCCACCGGCCTCAGTGATGATACCCGGCGGGGAGCCAGTCGGTTATGGTTGCCCAGCGTGGATTCCACGCAACGCTTTCTGATGAGGGAGGCCAAAGAGCACCCGGAGTTCTGGCCACACGCCAGTGGAGTGGGAGCTAATTATCAAACGGCAGGTCACGGCCGTCGTGGAAACGCCTGGCAGGCTGCTCCGGGCGCCTCGGTGAGTATGTCGATTCTGCTCAAACCCGCGCGGTTAGGACCCGGCCTCCAGGCCCAATATTGGCCCTGGATTACGTTGGTGGCTGCCGCGACGCTGGTCGACTGGTTCGGTGAACTAGGTGTGACGGCTCAGGTGAAATGGCCCAATGACGTGCTGGGATCTGACGGACGAAAACTCGTGGGAATCTTGGCGCAGGTTGTCGATGACGACCGGGTGATACTCGGTCTGGGCATCAACCGCGATTTCGGTGGTTCCGGCCAGCAACGTCCGGTCGACACCGCTGCGGCACTTAGCGATTACAACCCGGTCCTGGCCACTGTGGGGTCTCGAAAGCTTGCTGACGAGGCGATGACTCGTTTGGTGGCCGGACTCGAGACCTTTGCTGAGCGCGTCAATCCGCCCAACCCGGATCACGTCGAAGACGAACTGCGTCGTCTCAGTCGATTGATCGTTACCGAAGGCCAGTACATTAGCGGTGAACTTCCAGGCCAGCGTCGCTTGACCGGCTGGATCAGAGGCCTCGGGGATACCGGTTCACTGTTGGTCGAACCTGACCCCTCTCTGCCAGAGGACACCCTGGAAGATCTCCCGCGAGATCCCGACACCGGGTGGGTTGATCTGACCTCAGCAGTGATTCATCACGTTAGACCCCGATAGGTTCGCCTCCAGCCAGACAAGCACGACTCCACGTCGGGCTCGACCGGTAGAATGGCAGTGCCGGTCACATATCTCACGCTGTGAACGCTGAGCACACAGCATTTCTTCATCTTTGTCCGGCATACTGTGGTCGATGCAGCAGATGCACCCCGTCCGGGTCGGAGAGGAGGAGGATAAATGGCCAAGCTTGTCACCGGAGAACAAATGCGGATCCGTACCCGTGCCGATGCCTCCATCCTGATTGGCCCAGCCATCTGGCTGGTGTTATTGGGCGGGCTTCAAGGCGCTTGGCAAGGATTCTTAACCCGCCCTGATCTGCCCTGGGCGCTGAGTACGTATGACCGTGTGTGGTCGATCGCCGGAACTGTTGTGGTGGTTTTACTCCTGGCAGTGCTGGTGGTTCGCCCAGTCTGGCAATGGTTGACGGAAGTTTATGAAATCACCACCCACCGGGTGGCCCAACGCTACGGCACCTTATCTGTGCGTCGCCGGTGGATGGCGCTATCCAGTATTGTCCACATCCGGATTCGCCAGTCCCGCCGACAAACTCGTCGCGGGGTCGGAGACCTCCAACTCTTCACCGCTCAAGGACAATCCTGGACTTTGACTAACGTGCCACACGTCGA
This sequence comes from Auritidibacter ignavus, assembly GCF_003703835.1. GTDB lineage: Bacteria > Actinomycetota > Actinomycetes > Actinomycetales > Micrococcaceae > Auritidibacter > Auritidibacter ignavus. Next base: position 154,899 of record NZ_RDQR01000003.1, on the reverse strand, counting down.
TGACTTCACCCACTTTGTGGAAAACGAACGTCTCGCTTATGCTCGCAAATTTGGCACGTTGTCGGCAACCTATCGGCCCGACTATCGCCATGACGGCATGTCGACACAGACGCCGGGGAACTCCCAACCCCACCCGATGGGAGGCTACTGATGGCTCGCGGATCAGAGAACACCGGGCATTCCGAAGACCAGGTTTACCGGGACCCCACACCTACTCAGCCTGAACCAGTAGTGCAGTCTAACCCTTGGGAAGGGCTCAAAGAGCTCAGCGACTTACAGGACCAGAAAGGTGACACCGCTGCCACTCTTGACCCGATCAACGACCCGGAAACCTGGACCCAGGCGATCCGGGTGCTTGATGAAGAGCTCATCGGGGGGCCACGCAAACTTAATCGTCGCCAGTTGGCCCAGAAACTCGGCGTATCGGCGCTCTCCGTTCGCAAGCTCGGCCGAGCCTTGGGCTTCCCGAATGTCTCCGAAGAAGAACCAGTCTTTACCAATAGTGACGCTGACGCCTTCGCCACCATGATCGACTTGGTGCGACGCGGTATTTTGAACGAAGAAACCGCGATCTCACTCTCACGCTCCATTGGGCAGATGACCGACCGGATGGTGGTCTGGCAGATCGAGGCCCTAGTGGAAGACAAAATGAATGCCGAAGGTCTCTCAGATCCGCAGGCCCGCCGTGAAGTCGTCCAGATGTTGCCCCGAGTCGTGGATTCGCTGGAAGAAGTCATGGCCTACTCCTATAAGCGTCAACTGAATTCAGCGTTGCAACGACTGGCCGTGCGGGTTGAAGCAGGGCTCGCCGCTTCAGCCCGGGGTCGCGATGGCACCGAAGACGATGATTCGCTACCGCTGGCCCGGGCGGTCGGGTTTGCCGATATGGTCTCCTACACCTCGCTGTCGCGCACCATGTCCGAACGCACCCTGGCCCAAATGGTGCAACGCTTTGAGAACCGGTGCGCAGAAATTATCTCTGTGGGCGGAGGTCACCTGGTCAAAACCGTCGGCGATGAGGTGTTGTTCAATGCTGAAACCCCCGAAGACGGAGCCGAAATCTCGCTGGCCTTATCAAAGGCGCTGTCGGATGACCCGGTGCTCCCCTCGGCGCGCGTCTCGTTGGTGTGGGGCCGGGTGCTCTCCCGACTCGGAGATATCTACGGCCCCACCGTCAACCTTGCTGCCCGGCTGACCGCGCTGGCCGATCCGGGCACCGTGCTGGTTGACCAGATGGCTTCCAACGCGCTCGCCGATGATGACCGCTATATTCTGATTCCCCAGCCACCGGCTTCGGTGCGAGGATTCGGTGAAATTCGCCCGGCGATGTTGTTGCGGGGCACCGGTGAAGGTATTGAGATCGACTAGTGGGCGACTATTCTGGTGGGGTGAGTTCATCCTACCGATTCCGTAGTGGCGTCGCCACCGATGTGGGGCACCGACGTGACACTAATGAAGACAGCCATGGCACCGCTGACGACCTGTTCATCGTCGCCGACGGTATGGGAGGACACGATGCCGGAGAAGTCGCCTCGGCGCTGACCGTCAAAGCCCTGCTCACCGGGCGCAAAGAACACGGCGACAAGCTCGTAGAACTCACGGATCTGCAACAGTGGCTCACCACCGGCAACAAAGAAGTCTTTGACTATTCCAATGGGCGAGCTGGCACCACTGTCACGTTGCTCTGCGCGGTCAAACACGAAGGCGTAGAGCGACTGGCGGTGATCAATGTCGGTGACTCTCGCACCTACCTGTACCGCAGCGCCGATGAACAACTTGTGCAATTGACCGAGGATCACTCCGTGGTCCAAGAAATGCTCCGCTCCGGCCACATCACGGCCGATGAAGCACGCCACCATCGGGCCAAAAATATGATCACTCGTGCCGTGGGTTCCCAGCTGCGACTAACCGCCGATGTCATGATGCTCGATGCCGCGGTGGGAGACCGGTTCTTGCTGTGTAGCGATGGGTTGAGTAACGCGGTGGATCACCACGAAATAGGTTTAGTGCTCACGTCGGCCCAAACACCGCAAGATGCCGCCGACACATTTATCGAACAGGCCCTCGACCTCGACGGCTCGGACAATATCACCGCCGTGGTGGTGGAAGTGCTCGATGCCCCACCCGAGACCGACCACCAGAAGGTTCAGCAATGACTTCCTCCGCAGAACATCACGAGCCAGACGTCATCCCCGATTCCGAGCTACGTGAACACTACGAGCAACTCATCTCTCAGGTGCGCCGGCATCGCACCGCGTATTACCAACACGATGAGCCTGAAATCTCCGACGCCGCCTACGACAAGCTGTACCGCGAGCTTGAAGACCTCGAAGCGATGCACCCGGAGATCGTGGCCAATGACTCACCCACCCAAGACGTCGGTGGCGACGTCTCGGCGGCCTTCACCCCGGTGGAACACCTGAACCAGATGTACTCGCTGGAAGATGTCTTCTCCCTGCAGGAGCTGACCACCTGGTTCACTCGCACCGAGACCTCCCTGCACAACATCCGCCCCGATATGCGTCCGGCTTGGTTAGCGGAGGTCAAGATCGATGGTTTGGCCATCGCGCTGGTGTATCGCCATGGCGTCTTAGAGCGGGCCGCAACTCGTGGGGATGGCACTGTCGGTGAAGATGTGACTCACAACGTGCGCACCATCAAAGACATTCCCCAACGACTCCGTGGAGACAACATCCCTGAGTTGGTTGAAGTCCGCGGAGAGATCTTTATGCCTTCCCAGGCCTTCCGAGAATTCAACCAGCAACGTGCTGAGTCCGGGTTGGCGCCCTTTGCCAACCCACGTAACGCCGCGGCCGGGTCACTGCGACAAAAGGACCCGGCCCTCACCGCCCAACGTCCCCTATCGATGTTTGTCCATGGCATTGGAGCTCGGGAAGGACTGGAACTCACCAGCCAATACGAGACCTACCAGCAACTGGGGGAGTGGGGGCTACCTATCAGCCCGTACACCACCTTTTTCTCTGCTGAATCCGCCGAAGCAGCGCACCAGGATGTGCTGGATTATATCGCTCAGTATGGCGACCAGCGCCACGAGCTGGTGCATGACATTGATGGCATCGTGGTCAAGATCGATGACTTCGACCTGCAACGCCAGTTAGGCTATACCTCTCGGACACCACGCTGGGCGGTGGCTTATAAATACCCACCGGAAGAAGTCCATACCCAGTTATTGGATATTCGCGTCAACGTTGGCCGTACCGGACGAGTCACCCCCTACGCAGTGATGGAACCGGTCGTGGTGGCCGGCTCCACCGTCTCCATGGCGACCCTGCACAACCAAGACGTGGTCACAGCGAAGAACGTCAAGATCGGGGACACCGTGGTGTTGCGCAAGGCCGGTGACGTGATCCCCGAGATTGTCGGGCCGGTGCTACCGATTCGTGAACAGATCCAGTCCGGCGAGCGCGATGGTGAGATTCGGGACTTTCAGATGCCATCCGAGTGTCCTTCGTGTGGTGAGCCGTTGGCCCCGGCGAAAGAAGGGGACGTGGATCTGCGGTGTCTCAATGCCGAGAAGTGTCCGGCGCAATTGACCGGACGCATTGAGCACGCCGGCTCCCGGGGGGCCTTCGACATTGAAGCCCTGGGGGAAGAAGCCGCTATTTGGCTAACCAATGGGCCCGGACCTGACCCGGCCCATAACCACGGGCACGTCCACCCCCAAGGCCCGGGCGTGCTGACCTCGGATGCTCAGCTGTTTGACTTGGCAGAAACTAACGGTGACCCGGACCTGAAAGCAGCGCTGGGCGAGGTGAAGGTCTGGCGCGAAAAACGCGTCAAGGACAAGGACGGGCACCTGGTCCCCAGTGGCACGTGGCAGTTACAGCCCTATTTTTACAATCAACGTGGCGAACCCACCGCGAACACCAAGAAGTTATTTGCCGAACTGGACAAAGCCAAAGAACAACCGCTCTGGCGAGTGCTGGTGGCGCTGTCGATCCGCTACGTCGGACCCACCGCCGCCCGGGCGCTGGCCGTGGCCTTCGGGTCACTGCCGGCTATCCGAAAAGCCGCCCAGTCCGGTGACCCTGAAGCCTTTGCTCACGTTGATGGAATTGGCCCGACTATTGCCGAGGCACTGGTCGAGTTCTTCTCCGAACCATGGCGGCTGAAGGTCATCGATGCGTGGGCTGCTTGCGGGGTGCGCACCGAAGACGAACGCAACCAAGCCATCACCAAAACCCTGGCGGGGCTCACGCTCGTGGTGACCGGCACGTTGGAAGAATTCAGCAGGGACTCAGCCAAAGAGGCCATTCTTGCTCGTGGCGGTAAAGCCACCGGGTCGGTGTCGAAGAAGACCGATTATCTCATCGCGGGCGCCAATGCCGGTTCTAAACTCGATAAAGCCGAATCACTGGGCATCACCGTCCTCGACGAAGCGGGATTCCAACGGCTGTTGGAACAAGGACCTGACGGCGTTGAAGGATAGGACCTATGGTCGATGAATGCTCCCATCCGGTCCAGGGCCTGCTCGCGGTCGCACGCGCGGCCGCTCGAGCTGGCGCCGAGACCTTGCAACGACGCCCTGGTCCACTGACACCGTTGCGCGCCGACCAGCTCGGTGCCGAAAACAAAACCTCGACCTCCGATTGGGTCACCGACTACGACCGTGGCGCTGAACACGCGGTGCGTTCGGTCATTATCGCCTATCGGCCCCACGATGAGATCACCGGAGAAGAATACGACCAACACGTCCCCGAGAGCCCGTCGGGCTACCGGTGGTCCATCGATCCACTGGACGGCACCACGAACTTCATCAGGGGCATCCCACACTATGCCACCAGTGTGGCGGTGGGCTACCACGCCGACGAGGGACGGGCTGTCCAATGGCTAGCCGGAGTCGTCCACGCTCCGGCGCTGGGGTGCACCTGGTACGCCGCGCGTGGGGCGGGTGCCTATCTGGTGCGCGAGGCCGATGTCCCTGCGGGTGAAGCAGGTCAGCACCCAGAACCGTTGCGACTTTCCGGCCCGGCATCTCAACAGCAGGGGCGCCTGCTGGGAACCGGGTTCAGCTACGATCAGCAACGTCGTCCCTACCAAATTGAGGCTGCCAACCGGCTGATGGAGCACGAAGGATTCGCCGATATCCGCCGTCTCGGGTCAGCTGCCATTGATCTGTGTCTGGTGGCTCAAGGTACGCTGGACGCCTACGCCGAGTACGGTTTGAGCGAGTATGACTGGGCCGCTGGCGCGTTGATTGGTGAAGAAGCTGGTCTTAGCGTGCGTCGGCCTCGCTGGTCTAATGGCGTTGAGACGGGAGATTGGTGTCTGCTCGGGGAACTGGGTCCGACCGGCAACAGTCTCGGGCTGGAACCAGGCCACCGCTGTCACTACTGAAAGGTGGAGCACGTGATTCAGATCAGAACCGCCACCGAAGACGATTTCGCCGCCATTTCCGACCAACGAGTGCGCTCCTACCTTGACGGTGGTCATCTCCGCCCCGAAGACAGTTATGTCGAGACCTTGGCCGACGTGGCTGCTCACGCCTCCGAACTCCTGAAGGTCGCTGTCGATTCAGCGCACCCGGACCAGGTGCTCGGTTCAGTGATCATGGTTCGCCCCGAGGACGATGCCTCGGAAACCGCTCGGCCGGATGAACGTGAATTTCGCATGCTCGTGGTCGCCCCGGAGGCACGCCGTCGAGGAGTCGGCGCCGCCCTGGTCACTGCTGTATTGGATTGGGCCGAACGTGAAGGCGCTCGCGCGGTGTCGCTGACGACGTTGCAATCTATGACGGAGGCGCACCGGCTCTACGAACGTCTGGGCTTTCGCCGGGCGCCGGAACGCGACTGGTCGCTGTCTGATATCGGCTTAGCTGAGCCGGTCGACGGTGAAGAGGTCTTTCTCGTCTACGTCCGCCCCTTGTCAGCTGAGACAACGGGCTAAACTAGATGCGGACTGAAATACGTGCAGATGAACAGTGCAGTGATAAAGGAGACTCATGTCCGGAATCTCTCGCGAGACGGTCGCGCATCTAGCGCAACTGGCTCGAATTGATCTAACCCCCGAGGAACTTGACCGGTTCTGTGGTGATCTCGATCTGATCCTGAAGTCCACCGCGATGGTGCAGGAAGCGGCCGGAGACGACGTTCCGCCCACCTCTCACCCGATGCCACTGACCAATGTCTTCCGTGAAGACGAGGTATCCGGTGTGCTCACCCAAGATCAAGCGCTTGGCGGTGCCCCTGACGCCGAAGACGGCCAGTTCAAGGTTCCTTCGATCCTGGAGGCTGAGTAATGACACAGACCACAGATCTGACACGTTTAACTGCCCTGCAGATGGCTGAAAAACTCCAGTCCGGAGAGATCACCTCTAAGGAGCTGACCCAGGCCCACCTCGACCGTATTCACGCCATCGATGGTGACGCCGAGTCCGGGGTTCACGCCTTTCTTCACGTCAACGACAAAGAAGCCCTCGAGGTGGCTGTCGAAGTTGACCAGTTGCGCGCGCAAGGTGCTGAGCTACACCCGTTGGCCGGTGTACCCATTGCCATTAAGGATCTGCTGGTCACCGTCGGACAGCCTACGACCGCAGCATCCACGATCCTCAAGGACTGGATGAGCCCTTACGACGCCACGGTGATCCGCAAGATCCGTGAGGCCAAACTGCCCATACTGGGCAAAACGAACTTGGACGAATTCGCAATGGGCTCCACGACCGAATTCTCCGCCTACGGGCCCACGCGCAACCCCTGGGACACCACCCGCGTCCCGGGCGGATCCGGCGGTGGCTCCGCCGTTGCGGTCGCAGCGTTCATGGCCCCTCTAGCGATCGGTACCGATACCGGCGGGTCCATCCGCCAACCAGGTTCCTTCACCGGGACAGTGGGTGCTAAGCCCACTTACGGTTCGGTCTCCCGCTATGGTGCGATCGCGATGGCCTCCTCGCTGGACACTGTCGGCCCGGTGGCCCGCACCGTGGCTGATGCAGCGGCTCTGCACGAGCTGATTGCCGGCCACGACCCGCACGACTCCACCTCGCTACAACGCGAGTGGGACGACCTCGCCCCGGCTGTGGTCGCTGGTGAGGACCTCACCGGGCTGAAAATCGGTGTCATCGAGGAACTTGACGGTGAAGGATTCGATGCTGGGGTGCTGGAATGTTTCCAGGCCAGCCTGAGGCTGCTCGAAGATGCCGGAGCCGAGATCGTGAGGGTCGCGTTGCCTCATCTGAAAGCCGCTCTGCCGGCCTACTACCTGATCATGCCCTCGGAGGCGTCCTCCAACCTGGCCCGCTACGACGGTGTCCGCTACGGTAACCGGGTGGTGCCTGAGCAGGCCACGATCGACCGGGTCATGTCCGCTACCCGTGCTGCTGGCTTCGGGGATGAGGTCAAACGTCGCATCATCCTGGGGACCTACGCACTTTCGGCCGGTTACTATGACGCCTACTACGGTTCGGCCCAGAAGGTGCGCACTCTGGTCCAGCGCGACTTTGCAGCAGCCTTTGAAAAGGTAGACGCTTTGATCTCACCGACCACCCCGACCACCGCGATTGCCCTGGGCGAGGAACTGGACGACCCGATCGCCATGTACCTTAACGACGTGGCGACCTTGCCGTCGAACCTGGCCGGGATTCCTGCGATTTCCGTGCCCGGTGGACTGGCCTCCAACATGCCTGTCGGCGTGCAAATCCAAGCCCCGGCCACCGAAGATGCGCTGATGTACCGCATCGGTGCCGCTCTGGAAACCGGTCTGAAAGCCTCGCATGATGGCGCCGATTTCTTCTCGTTACTTCCCAACGCTTATGAGAGTGATGCCCGATGAGCCAAGATCTCATGAACCTCGATGAGGCCTTTGAAAAATTCGATCCCGTGCTGGGCTTTGAAGTCCACGTCGAGCTGAACACCACGACCAAAATGTTCTCCGCGGCGCCCAATGCCTTCGGCGATGAACCCAACACGAATACCACCGAAGTCGATTTGGGAATGCCCGGCGCGCTACCGGCAGTAAATAAAACCGCGGTGGAATCAGCCATCAAACTGGGCCTGGCCCTGAACTGTCACATCGCCGAGAAGTGCGGTTTCGCCCGCAAACAGTACTTCTACCCGGATCTGGCGAAGGCTTTTCAGACCTCCCAGTACGATGACCCGATTGCGTCGAGCGGTTATGTGGATGTGGAACTTGATGACGGAGAAATATTCCGCGTTGAGATCGAACGCGCGCACATGGAAGAAGACGCTGGAAAGCTCACCCATAAGGGTGGGTCCGGACGCATTCAGGACGCCTCCTATTCCCTGGTGGACTACAACCGTGCCGGCGTGCCCCTGATCGAAATCGTCACCAAGCCCATCGAAGGCGCCGGCGACCGGGCACCGGAGTTGGCCCGAGCCTATGTGACTGCGATCCGCGATATCGTCAAAGCCCTCAATATCTCGGATGCGCGCATGGAACGCGGTAATGTGCGGTGCGACGCCAATATTTCGCTGAAGCCTCGAGGTGCAGAGAAATTCGGGACCCGCACCGAAACCAAGAACGTCAACTCCACGCGTGCGGTACAGAACGCGGTGAGCTACGAGATTCAGCGCCAGGCTGCGATCCTGGATCAGGGTGGGTCTGTCACGCAGGAGACCCGGCACTGGCAGGAAACCTCAAAGACCACCACCTCGGGTCGTCCGAAGTCCGATGCTGACGATTACCGGTACTTCCCCGAGCCTGATTTGGTGCCGATCGTGACCGACCAGGCCTGGATTGACAAATTGCGCGAAGAACTGCCCGAAGATCCCTTGGCCCGCCGGCGTCGTCTCAAAGGCGAATGGGGTTACTCGGACGAAGAGTTCCGCGATGTGGTCGCAGCCGGGCTGATCGATGAAATCGATGCCACCGTTTCGGCCGGGGCCTCGGCATCAGCTGCCCGTAAATGGTGGATGGGGGAAATCGCCCGACTGGCCAATGAAGCTGAGGTTGCACCGCATGAACTCGGTGTCACCCCCGAGCACGTGGTCGAGATTGAGGCGCTCATCTCTGAAAAAACCATCAACGACAAGATCGCCCGCCAGGTCATCGGCCACGTCGCCGACGGTGAGGGCTCTCCTGGAGAGATCATTGAAGCCCGTTCTTTGGCCGTGGTCTCCGACGAGGGCGCGCTGAACGACGCCGTGGCCCAGGCGATTGCCGACAACCCGGACGTGGTCGAGAAGATCAAGGGTGGCAAGAAGAAAGCCATCGGTGCCCTGATGGGACCGGTGATGAAGGCCACCCGCGGTCAGGCGGATGCTGCACGTGTCCAAGAACTGATCAATGAACAGCTCGGCCTCTGAACCCCGGTCTATGCCTGGATTCCCGAGTCGTTGACGGCACCGAAGCCGGCCCCGTCTTACGCATCACGGGGCCGGCGTGGTGCTGTCTAGGCCCGATTTTCGTGCTCTGGCGCCTTAGCTGACCTTGAGCGAGCGCAACCGGTTGACCGCTGCCATCACCTCGTGGCGACGGGGCATTGCCAGGTGACCTTTCCACCGTGGCGCTAGCTCACTCAAGCTACGTAGCGTTAGGTTTGTCTCGCCCCTGTTATGGTTGTCACCCTGTTGTTGCGTTACGATGATCTGTTCCAGAATGCCAGCAATGGCCCGGGTCTGTTCCACACTGATCAGCTGGCTGAGGGCGGAGAGATCAATATCTTCGTGCCCGATCTGAATGGTGTGCACTCCGCGTGCCCGAGGCGGTTTCCGGGGAGATTTGATCTGTTGCGGAACACGATCCTTCGGCAACCTCAGGGGTTGCGCAGCGGACTGGTGTCGTTGCTGGGCACCGAGCCGGTGAGCCTCGGCGGTGAGATCACTGACACGGTAGTTTTCTAAACCTAGGACACGATCGGCCACCGAAAAGAACGCTCCGGTGCCCCCGGCCACCAGCACCGTGGAAATGCCTTGGTCGGCCAGTTCTTTGATGCGTGCGGTAAATGGGGTAATCGGCTCGGTTTTGACTAGCTGACGCATCAACTCATCCCGGACCATGAAGTTCGTGGCAGAGGTATCCTCATCGATCAGCACAGCGCTTGCTCCTGCTTCCAGGGCCTCTACGACGTTAGTGGCCTGCGAGGTGGAGCCCGACGCGTTCGTGGTGGAAAAACGTGTCGTGTCAGTGCCCTGTGGTAGGTCAGAGATGAAGGAGGAAATATCGACGCCGGCCACTGAACGACCGTCTTCGGCCCGAATTGCCACCGCATCGGGATCCGTGATCACGAACTCACGTCCGTCGCCGGCTCGGTGGGGATACACGCCGTGCTCCAGCGCATTGAGTACCGTGGATTTACCGTGGTAGCCCCCACCGACGATCAGTGTGATCCCGTGGGCGATGCCCATACCGGTGAGAGTTCGGCCACTGGGGAGATCGAAGCTGACCGAGACGGAATCCGGGGACTCGAACGGTTCGGCATATTGCAACGGTGCCGAGGAATTACCGGCAGCGCGGGGGAGCACTGAGCCATTGGCGATAAAGGCGACCAGCCCGCGGCGGGGAAGCTCGTCGCGAATGGCCTGCTGGTCCTTCAATAGCGTGATGGTCTCGTCCAGTTCCTGGTGGTCAATCTCCTTCGTGGCATCCCGGAGTAGGTCAGGCAACACCTGGGTGATCAACCGGGCAGCCTGGTGACCTTTGATCCGGCGACCCGCAGCCGGCAAGGACACCAGCAGGTGGATTTCCATCACCCACCGACTCGACCCTGGGACGCGATGAAACTGGATGCACGAACGCTCCAACACCTCAGGCCCAAACGTCCCGATGCTGATCTCGCGCGGGGCACGCTGGCGGATCCGGCGTGCCAAGTAGTCTGTGGTGGCCACTGTGGTCAGGTGGTCGGCGAGGTTCTCTAGGTGGTCGGCTGTGGCAAATACTCGCACCGTCGACGGCGGCGCATACGGGTCAGCCTGAATATGGTCCAGGTGTACCGTGAGCTCTCCGAGCTGGTGCTTACCCTTCAGATTGCGATATTTGGCGTAAGACTGCCCGTCCAGAGCGTGTAACTGCTTCGCCAGCGACATGGCACCTCCATCGTCAGCATCGAGACGTCACGCAGGTTTGGCAGTCTAACAGTGCACCCTTAGTCCCGGCTCAACCTGTCCGCACCGGCATGCGGGCCACCACCGTGTGGTCTCCTGTCATCCAGCCGCGCACGTAGACTGAGTGACTATGAAGTATGTGATTATTGGTGGCGGGATAGCCGGAATTTCCCTGGCCGAAGAGCTCACACGGCGTGTGGCCAGCAACGATCAGGTCACGGTGCTTGAGGCCGAAGACCGGTTGGCGTATCACACCTCCTCGCGGGCCGCCCAGCAACTGACACTGTCTTATGGACCCCAGGCGGTGCGAGAGCTTACCGAGTTCACCGTCCAGGACCTCGACAAACGACAACAGGGACTCGACGAACCACTGATGTGGCAGTCCGATTTCTTGCTTTTCGGTACCCAAGACCATGTCGTGGAGGAAATGTATCCGGGAATGACGCCCTTGACTCACCAGGAGGTGCGCGAGCACGCCCCGGAGATCCGTCCCGAAAGCTTCGACGATGGCGGACTGGAACACCGCTCGGTGCGAGTCCGCGCTCTGCCATTCCTGCACTGGTTGGCCGATCAGGCCACTGAACGCGGGGCGAACACCGTGCTGAATGCTCGAATGATCCGGGCTGAACGTGTGGGTGGGCTCTGGCAGCTGACCACTGAGGACGGCCAGGAATTCGTCGCCGACGTGGTGATCAACGCTGCTGGAGCGTGGGCCGATATCGTCGCTGAGGCCTTTGGGGCCCGGCCCTTGGGTCTCATTCCTAAGCGTCGTACGGCACTAGAGGCGGCTCTGGCCACTCCGCTGACTCCCGACCACCCGCTGGTCTGCCGTGCCGGCCACGACTACTACTACCGCTACGACGAACTGGGCATCGTCGCTTCTCCCGGGGAGGATGAGCCCTGGCATGCTGAGGATGCCCAACCCCGCGATGCCGACGTACAACGTCTGATCGATCGCATCCAGACTGAGACGACCTTGGAGATCACTGAGGTCATTCGCTCTTGGTGCGGACTGCGCACTGAAGGCCCCGATGGGGAACCGGTGAATGGATTTGACCCCCAAGTCCCGGGATTGTTCTGGCTGGCCGGACAATCTGGGTACGGATTCCAAACCTCACTGGCTATGGCCACTCTGGCCACCGACCTGCTCATTGATCGCACCGCTGGCAACTGGGTGAGTGCTGATGCCGTCGCTCGGGTCAGCCCGGACCGCTTTTACCAGCAGGGTTGAGCCGACCGACTTACCGCAGTGCCTGCTGGGCCGCTTCGAGTCGCGGGACCGTCTTCCGCATGAGCCGACGGAAGGCAGAGGCTGGTGGCTGACGCCGGAGTGCGTTCTCGATAGATTCCAGTGCCATCGACGCTGACCATACGCGGGCATGCACCAGCTCGGAGGGTGAAGAACAGATCTGGGGGAGCATACCGGCGCCGTGCCACAGACTGAGAATCGCCGGATTCAGGGCCGGGTCCCACCGACTTGCCTGGTCCCAGTCCAGCACCCCGTTCAGTCGCCAGGGATCCTGGAGCCAGAGCATATTGTGTCCGGCGAGATCACCGTGCACGAGCCCGAAAGGGCCTTCTTGGGTCCATGTATGAGTCAGTTCCGCGACGTCTGCAATAAACTGCGCAAAATCCGGTAGCGGTGGGCCGGGCATCTTGGCTAGTCGCGTGACTTTCTGCGGGGTCAGCCCGCCACGCTGGGCAAAGGGCTGGTTCAACGCCAAACCGGTGGTGTCAACCTCCGATAACGTGTGAACAATGTCGCGTAACTGCTCTGGGTCCCCGCTGTGGTTCGGGTGGGCCGTGCCAGCAATATAGGGCTGGATAACTCCGCCGTCGACGATCGACAACGCTACCGGGACCTGCCACGGTAACTGGGGTGCGAGCTGGTCCAGCAACGTTGCCTGACGTTCAAGATTGGTGGCCGAATCCCGTGGAATCCGCACCACAAGGTGGCCCGGAACGATGACCAGACGATGATCTTTTCCTCGCTCGATCAGATGAGCTTGAGACCACGGTGCGGACTCAATCAGGGCGCGGTGTCTAGCGCTGATCCCCTCGCGCAAATGCGCGGCCAAATGCTGTGCCAGGGCCAGGTCGTCGTCGGTGGGCAAAGAAGCCATAGTCTCTAATTTAGTGCCCCTGACAGGTTTACACTGGGGTGGTGGTGCTGAGATTCTCGCGAACGGTGGTCTGGTGGCAGATCCTGATTGTCCTGGGGCTATCCCTGGGACGCTCCGGGGTCTACGCCCTGGTGGACTTAATGGAAAAGCTCACTCAAGCACCTTTAGACGAGCAAACCACCGCGCTCAACCCCTCGCTGGCACCAGATCCCGTGTTTGATCTGATTCGCCAACTCCTCAGCATTGGGTTCGGTCTGGTCCCGGTCGTGCTGGTGCTTCACCTGGTGTGGATCTACGGTCGCAACCCATTGCGAAGCTTCGGTTTGGATTTCCGCCGTCCGGTGAGTGACCTTGGGCTGGGACTGATCCTGTTTGTCACTATGGGTGCTGGCACTCTGCTGGTCTACGCGGTGGGACGATCTCTGGGGCTGACCACCGCGATTATCGGATCGAGCATGAATGACCACTGGTGGACTCCCATCGTGCTGACGCTGGCAGCCGTCCGGCACAGTCTGGTTGAAGAAGTCATTATCTTGGCCTGGTTGGTGGACCGGGTCAGCCTCCTGCGACGCACCCCCTTTCCCCCGGCTGACTTGGGTACAAATACCACCTGGCTGCCAACCACCACGACCGATGTGGTCGCGGTCTTGCTGGTCTCCTCGCTGATCCGGGCCAGCTACCACCTCTACCAGGGCATCGGTCCGGGGATCGGTAACGCGATCATGGGAGTGGTATTCGTGCTGGTATATCTGAAGTATCGAAGGGTGATGCCGATGGTCTGGGCTCATCTCTTCTTGGACGTGGCCGGCTTCGTGGGCTTCCCGGTACTCGAAAGCCTGGGCTGGTTTGGGCACTAACGTCGGGCTCGGCGTGCCACGTGGAAGGTAAGCGGTTGTGCATCGCGATCACACAGCGCGCAACGCATCGTGAAAGGAACATTCATGCAGAAAAATAAGCTTCTGATTTATGGCCCGTTGGGTGTGGGCGCTCTCGCGCTGTTTTCGCTCATGGCGCTACTGTTATACCTGTTTATTTTTGGCACCCTCTTGGGCCATAATGTTTCCTCGCTCGACGGTGACGGACCGCAATGGCCGTTTGCGACCGCATGGGTGCTGGGATGGATTAGTGTCATCTGCGTTCCGCTGGGGGCTCTCTGGGCCGTGATCATGCCACATATTGGCCGGGAGCAGGGCTAAAGAGAGAAGCCAGCTCAGCTGGGGGTCGTTCCATGGCCGGTTTGTCCGCTGTCAGCGGTGCAACCGTTTATTGGTCAGCCGGGTCGCGGTGGCGGTCGTGGGGTCTTCTGGCCACGGGTGTTTGGCGTAGCGTCCTCGGTTCTCGGCACGTACCTGGGGATAGACTTCAGACCAGAAAAACGGCAGGTCTTGGGTGATAGCTAACGGTCTTCCGGCAGGGGAGAGCAAATGAATGCTAACCGGGACATCGGCAATGGTTGGTGTCTCCACGGCTCCGAACATCTCTTGGAGCTTCACTGCCAGCACGGGTGGGTCCTGGGAATAATCCACCCGATAGCTTGAACCGGACGGGACCGTGAGCCGTTCCGGGACTCGTGTCTGTAATTCAGCGTCCTTGTCCCAGCCCACCAGCGTCTTCAGACCTGACAGGAGATCTTGGGCAAAAGGAGCCCATTGTTCGGGAGTGAAACTCCGGGGATCGGGCCAGTCTGGCAGATGGTGATGGGCGAAGCGTAGCCGGTCCCAGTACTGCCAGAATTGCTGACTTGGGTTGAGGGCCTCGAGCCCCTGGACGCGAATGGCCCGAGCGGTGGCCTGCAAGGTGTCGTCACTGGTGGCCGCCACCGGGGTCTGGTGGAGAATGATGGCACAGATCCGGGACACCTCGCGGACGGTGACTTTCTGCCCCGACCATTCGGCAACTCGCTCTTGGGTAACGGGTAACAACAGCTCGACGGTGTCTTGATCAACCGGCACTGCCGCGCGGATGATGGGCTTGCCACGCAACAGCCCAACCTCAGTGCACACTAACCAGTCGGTCTGTGGTAGCCGAGAATCTCGGGGTAGTTCGGCGGCGGTTCCGGAGACCAACAAGAATTCTCGGGAGTCGCGTTCTCGGCGACGGGCAATGCGATCTGGGTAAGCCAGAGCTGCTACGGTGGCGAGATCCTGTTCCCGGGGCTTCTCAGCCGGTGCTATACCGGAGGGGGGAGCACCGGTGAGGCCGAGAAATCGGTGCGCCTCGCGTGGAAGCTCACGTGCTCTCACATTGACACCAGGGGCTCTCTGATCGGAATCCAATAACGCTACCGCCGTGGCCGCGGTGGCAGGGTCGAGGAGTTCGGAACCGTCCAGTAAAGCGCGGGCGAGTCGTGGTTCTGTAGGAACTGAGGCTAAACGTCGACCCAGATCGGTCACCACCGGCCACGCACCGGAGTCTTTATCGGGTGGTTCGATAGCTTCCAAAGCACGCAAGACCTCCACTGCGGCGCGATATGCGCGTTGCGGTGGACAGGTCGGGAGACGGGTCGGACCCCAACATGCCAGGAACAACACGGCCGAGGTCAGGTCACTGGTGAGGATCTCCGGGGTGATATCACTGGGGCGGGCAGCGTATTCGCGTTCCGTCACACACCGTACGACCAGGCCTGGCCCGAGACGCGCCGCACGACCGGCCCGCTGCCGCATCGAGGCCTTGGACGCACCCACGGTGACCAGCCCGGTCATGGCCCGCATCGTGTCTAACCGTTGGGTTCGCTCCAGCCCTGAGTCCACCACGGCCCTGACCCCCGGAACGGTCAAGGACGACTCAGCGACATTCGTTGCCAGAATGATGCGCTGGTGGCTGGCTCGGGAGAGTACCTGGTCCTGTTCCTCCACGGTGCTTGACCCGGTCAACACGAGGGCTTCAGGAAGCTGGCGTTGTACCGCGCGGATCTCGGCGACACCGGGCAGAAAGACCAAAACGTCTCCCTCGGTGCGAGCACTGGTTTGGGCCGTCGTCTTCGCAACGTGGGCGAGAAAAGCTGGAGTGACGCCACGGTCGTCCAGCGCGGCGGGGGGCTTAGAGAATTCTTCGGTGAGGGCATAAATCTCGGTGTGGGCGGTGAATAATGCAGCATCAAAATAGTTCACCCACTGTTGCGACTGCGCAGTTGCTGACATCGCCACGAGTTCCAGGTCATCGCGTCGTGGTAAGAGATCGCGGATAAATGCGGCGGTGAGGTCGGTTTCTACAGAGCGTTCATGGATTTCGTCGATCACCACCGCCGAAACATCATCCAGGTCCGGATCACGCAACAGACGACGGAGCAACACTCCCACCGTGACGAACTCGATCTGAGTCTGTGCTGAGACCTTCGCATCGCCCCGAACGGTATAACCAATGTGGTCCCCCACGATGGTGCGAGTGAGCTGTGCCAGTCGCCGTGCTGCTGCCCGGGCCGCAACCCGGCGCGGCTGGGTCACCACGACCTTGAGACCGGGCTCGCGGTGCTCGGCCCTGGCCGCCAACAACGGGGGAATGATCGTGGTTTTACCCGTACCCGGAGGTGATTCCACCACCGCGCGTAGCCGGTGCGGTAGCCCGAGAAGTTCTTCGACTAATGACGCGGCCGGTAACCCGTGGCCGATCTGTGGGAGGGCGTCGTGGAAGGACAATGAAGAACTGGTCATCCCTTGTAGTCTATGGACTCGTCGTTGGTAGGCAGAACCAGTGCAGTCTCCGATGTGATCAGACCTGGGATGAAATGACCGCCCAGATCTGGCAGAATACTTTGTATTGGTCACGAGTGTCAGTGAAACAGCCCCGGCTTACTGACCGGCAACCCTCCACCGCGGTGGGGTGCCCCGGGTGAGGACCAGGCGCGAACCACAATGGTTCGCAGCAAGCGCGGGTCCACCGTGCTCTGAACGCTGTCTGCCGGCACGGTGTCAGAACACGAGTTGCGACCCCTGAGACAACAGGAGTCAAACCCCATGGGTCAATCACAGCAACCAGACAGCACCAACCCCAACACCTGGGGGCTAGCCACCAAACAGATTCACGCTGGGATCCCGGAGGTAGCCGACTACGGTTCCACCCAGCTTCCCATTCATGCCACAGCGTCCTATAACTTCCCGACTTTGCAGGACGCAGCCGATCGTTTCGCACTCTCCAGCCTGGGCCAGATCTACACCCGCATTACGAATCCCACCACCGACGCGGTCGAACAGAAGATCGCCGCACTGGAAGGTGGCGTGGGGGCGGTGATGACCTCCTCCGGACAGTCCGCGACCACCCTGGCCGTTCTCAACCTTGCCGGTGCGGGAGATTCGGTGGTGGTGTCCGCATCACTGTATGGTGGCACCCAAAACCTGTTCAAACACACCCTGCCGCGACTCGGGATTGAAACGATCTTTGTCGACGATCCCGATGACCTTGACGCCTGGAAACAGGCCATCAAACCCAACACCAAGGTGCTCTTTGGTGAAGTGCTGGGTAACCCGAAAGCCGATGTGCTCGATGTGGCAGCGGTGGCAGATATTGCCCATCAGGCGGGGCTCCCCTTGATCGTGGATTCGACATTGACTCCACCGCCGGTGTTCCGCCCGTTCGAACACGGTGTGGATATTGTCGTGCACTCGGCGACCAAATACCTGGGCGGTCATGCCGCGGCGCTCGGCGGGTTCGTCGTTGATTCGGGCCATTTCGACTGGACAGCCGACCCGGAAAAATTCCCCTGGTTCAATACCCCCGACGAGTCGTATCACGGCGTGGTGTTCGGCACCGATTTTGGACCCGATGGACCGCTGGGCGCGAATCTCTCCTATATTTTGCGACTTCGCACCCAGCTGTTGCGCGATCTGGGCAGCGCAGCCAGCCCATTCAATGCCTGGATCGTCAACCTCGGCCTCGAGACCCTCTCCTTACGTGTCTCCCGCCATGTGGAATCAGCGCTGACGGTGGCGCACTGGCTGGAAGACCATCCCTTAGTTCAGCACGTGGCCTACGCCGGTCTGGAATCAAGTCCCTGGTATCACCGTGCCCAACGGCTCTTGCCCGAGGGAACCTCTGGCATCGTCTCCTTCAACATCGCCGGCGGTGCACAAGCCGGTCGGATTTTCGCTGAAGCCTTGACGCTTCACAAGCGAGTCGCCAACCTTGGCGACACTCGCTCACTGGTGATTCACCCGGCTTCGACCACTCACGCCCAGCTCAGTGAAGCAGAACAGCGGGCCGCCGGCGTCGAGCCGTCGTTAGTCAGGCTATCGGTCGGTCTGGAGAACCCCGAGGATATCCTGGCTGATCTGCAACAAGGTTTTGCAGCAGTCGAACAGCGTCGCTAGCGCCACAACCGCGTAGCTACTCGCAGATACTGCCGGGCACAGTATCGACAACCGGAACTGAGGATGATGAACGTGTCAGTGGATGCAGAACCGATCGTTGCAGGTCGTGCGATCTCACCGGGGCTTCGGACCATCTCAGTGGGTGAACTGACCTTTGAAACCGGAGGCTGGCTACCCGAGGTGCAGCTGGCCTATGAAACCTGGGGCACACTCAATCAGGATGGCTCCAACGCCATCCTGATATTGCACGCCCTGACCGGTGATAGCCACGTGGTTTCCTCAGAAGCGCTTCCGCATCCGGGCTGGTGGGAGTCTCTTGTCGGGCCGGGCCGCCCCATCGATACCCGAAAATGGTTCGTGGTGGCACCCAATATGGTGGGTGGCTGTTACGGCTCGACGGGCCCGTCTTCCCCGGACCCTGACGGGCGACCGTGGGGCTCACGGTTTCCCTTTACCACGATCCGAGATTCGGTTCATGCTGAAGCACGCCTGGCCGACGCGCTGGGCATTGAGACTTGGCACGCCGTGCTGGGCGGTTCTATGGGCGGAGCTCGCGCACTGGAATGGGCAGCCACCTACCCGGAACGAGTCCGGGGTGCGGGTATTTTAGCCTGTGGGGGAGCAGCCAGCGCCGAGCAGATTGCCTTCGCCCAGTCGCAAGTGGCCGCGATCAAACTTGATCCACACTACCGCCGTGGTGACTACTACGGTCAACAGCCGCCCGAGGAAGGGCTGGGTATCGCACGGCGCATTGCTCACATCACCTACCGTTCGGAGGCCGAGCTCCAGTACCGCTTCGCTCGGAAACCTCAAGGGCAGGAAGACCCCTTCGGACAGATCACTCAGCGTACCGGCCGGTACCAGATCGAATCCTATTTGGATTACAAAGCCAAAGACCTGGCCTCCCGGTTCGATGCCAACTCCTACGTGGTTCTCACCGAAGCGCTGATGTCGCACGACGTTGGACGCAACCGTGGCGGGCAACAAGCCGCGGTAGCACGGATTGTGGCAACACCGTTCATCGCTGCGGTCTCCTCGGACCGGTTGTACTTCCCCTCTCAGTCCCAGCAACTAGCCGACGACTTCAACCGCGGCCGTGGTGCCCAGGATCCTAATCATCCGCAGCATGTCCTCAGTCACCAAATCGATTCGCCCATCGGACATGATGGCTTCCTGACCGCTCCCGAAAAAATCGCGGATGAACTCATCCGGGTCCTGGAGCTGTAAAGCGAAGCTTCTGCACTGGTAGACTGGTTCGCTAAGATCATCGACTATGAGCTACAACACTGAGTCGAACCAGCTGGTAGTACGTTTCAGCCACCAGGACCTTTCCTCCCGGAGCGATAGTGATCTGCTCGTGGTGCTTCACGGTTACGGCGCCGATGAAACCGATCTCCTTCCGCTCACGGCCGAGTTGCCCGACACTTTTACCGTAGCCGCGGTGCGTGCCCCCATCTGGCTGACCAACGGGATGAATGGATACGCCTGGTTCCCGATCACCGAAGACTTGAGCTCACCTCCGGAAAGCGTTCGCAACAGCCTTGAGCAGTTGGACTCCTGGATCCAGAGCGTCGCTGATGGTTTCCGCACCGTCTCCATTTTGGGGTTCTCCCAGGGTATGGCCATGGCCACCTCCATGTTACGGATGCGCCCCGACCAATATGCTGCGGTGGTTGGTCTGTCGGGCTTTGTTCTTGACGCGAGTAACGAGCCACTCCTGGCAGAGCTGTTGAGTCACGACGAAGAACTGGCAACCAAACAGGTGCCGGTCTTCTGGGGTCGCGACCTACAAGACCCCATTATCCCGCCTGAAATGGCCGAAGATGCCGGCATGTGGCTTGACCAGCATGTCGACCTCACACAGGACACGTACCAAGGTGTGGGCCATGGGGTACACCCGCAGGAAATCTCCGATCTCACCGCATTCCTCGTTCGCCACGTCGCGAACCGGCGTTAACCGTAGGTGAATTTCGGGGTGCATCAGGAGACATGGGTTGTTACCAATCTGTAATCTGTGGCCCCTACAGTGATCGTGTTCTTACTGAGGCTGACCAAGCCTTGTTCCAAGATCACTATCACCGAGGAGAACACGCATGTCGTCGAATCGTCGCCCGCTTGCTATCGGGCTGATCACTCTTGTGGGGTTGCTTGCTCCGACCCCGGCTTTGGCAGCGACTTCCGAGTCCCCTGCCCCTGAAGAAAATCTCGCACCTTCGGCACCGGCTACTCAGCCGTCGGAAGCTCCTGCGGAGACTCAGCCCGCTGACAACGGACCTGAGACTGAAGATACCGAGACGGAAGGTTCTGAGACCGCGGGCTCCGAATCCCCTAATCCGGATGAGGAAACCGCCGAGAACCCAGACGGAGAAACCACCGTCAGCTTGCTGAACATCAATGACTTTCATGGTCGCATGAGTGAAGATATCGCCATGCCGTTTGCCAAGCTGATCACTGATCAGCAGGCTGTGAACCCTGGTAACACTTTGTTCTTGTCGTCTGGTGACGATATTGGTGCTTCGCTGTATGTTTCCTCTGTGCAGGATGACAACCCGACTCTGGATTACCTGAATGCTCTAGGTCTGGATGCTAGTGCGTTGGGTAACCACGAGTTTGATAAGGGCGTTAGCGACTTAGTAGACCGTGTCTTCCCGCGCTCGGATTTCGATCATCTGGCGGCTAATGTGATCGTGAAGGAAACCGGCGAGCCGCTGACCGATCCTTATAAGATCTACGAAACCGAGTCCGGTCACTCCGTGGCCGTCGTGGGCGGTGTGACCCAGGAGACTGTTACCCTGGTGAACCCGGCCGGCATTGAGTCCGTCGAGTTCAAAGACCCGGTGGAATCGGTCAACACCTACATTGAGCAGCTGTCCGATGGGGATGCGTCGAACGGCGAGGCAGACATCATCGTGGCTTCGTACCACGAGGGTGTCAACACCGACAATATTGACAACGACCGCATCGTCAACAACACCCACCCTGAAGCTGACGTGATCTTTACCGGTCACACTCACGAGTTGTACAACGTGGATGCTCCAGTTCCAGGCGAGGAGGGCAAGACCCGCCCGGTTATGCAGACCGGTGAATACGGCAGCAACCTGGCTCGTGTTGACTTCAGCCTCGATGCTGAGGGCGAGATCATTGACGTCGAGCACAAGAACTTGCCTGCCGGCGATGCTCCGAGTGAGGACGAGATCGCTGCCAGCCCGGTGCTGACCGAGGTTAAGCAGATTGTTGATGACGCCGCTGCTGTGGCTGAAGAAGAAGGCTCTGTGGTGATCGGTGAGCTCGAAGACTACATCACCACCGGTTACAATCCTGAGGCCACCGATAAGGGTGGATTCGACCAGCGTGATCGCGAATCCACCATGGGTCACCTGGTGGCCGATGCGTGGTTGTGGGCCGGCAATAACAACCCGGCTGGTCTGAGTGCTGACATCGGTGTGCTGGCCGCCGGCTCCCTCCGTGACGAATTCCCCAGTGGCCTGCGTCTGAACAAAGACCTGCAACCTGGTGAAGTCACCGTTGCTGATGCTGTATCCGTGAACCCGTTTGCTAACGACATCTACGTCGTAGAGATCACCGGCGAGCAGCTCCGTGAAGCGCTGGAACAGCAGTGGCAGACCACCGCTGATGGTGAGATTCCTTCTCGCCCCTACCTGCAACTGGCTCTGAGCTCTAACGTTCGTTACACCTTTACCGGTGAAGTGTCGACCAACGCTAACAACCGTGCTGGTCACGAGACTCTGGGTAACAACATCGACCAGATCTGGGTTAACGACAAGCTGGTCACTGGTGACGAGACCTTCAAGGTGGCTCTGCCGTCCTTCTTGGCCGCTGGTGGTGACAACTTCCGTGCTTTTGGTAACAGCCTGAACCAGCAGCAGACCGCGCTGATTGACTCCGACATCTTCGTCAACTACCTGCGTGACGAGCTGGATGGCAAGATTGCTCCGCGTTTCGATCAGCAGGCCATCAATATCTCTGATGTGTCTGATAGCTACGACATCAACGGCGAGCTGACTTTCGGCCTGCAGTCCCTGGGTGTTCCGTCCTACAACGCTCCGATTCCGGAGAACTTCGCGGCCAGCATCGTGACCGAAGATGGCACCGAGGTTGAACTGGGCACCGTCGAGGTGCAAGACAAAGCAGGTAACGTCAAGTTCGACCTGTCGCAGTTCGATTTGGCTGCCGGTAACGTTCAGGTCAAGCTGGTGGATGAGACCACCGGTACCATCATTACCCGCGCCATTGAGTTGACTGGTGAGCGGGACGACGAGGGCGGACAGCCTGGTGATGGTGAGACGACCGAGCCTGGTGACGAGGAGACCAGCGAGCAGCCTGGTCAGCCTGGTGATGACGAGACCAGCGAGCAGCCTGGTCAGCCTGGTGATGACGAGACCAGCGAGCAGCCTGGTCAGCAACCTGGTGATGAAGATGAGTCGGGCAAGCCTAGCGAAGGTGGCGAGGCTAGCGAAGATGGCGAGGCTGGCGACAAGGGCCAGGGCGGTGCCGAAGGTTCTGAACAGGGCTCCTTGGCTTCCACTGGTGCCACCATTGGTGGTCTGGCACTGCTGGGTGTAGCGGCTCTGGGTGTTGGCGCGCTGTTGGTTCGCCGCCGCGCTAACGCTCACGAGTAAGGGCCCTATCCCCTGAGGGGATAGTTCACACTGACGATCAGGGTGGTGACGGAATCATTTCGTCACCACCCTGAATCGTTGTGGAGGCTGAGTCTTAACCGGGTTAAAGAACGAAAAACATAGGAACAGACTAGACCCCGGGTGATTCTCGTTCGATAGTGACAGCAATGCCTGCGCTCGGGATAGCAATTACGTCCCCGGGGTGCAATTGTCGACCACGGCGAGTTTCGACCTCACCGTTGACCACAATAAGGCCATCCTGGATAATCTCACGGGCCTCCACTCCGTCTTCGACGAGGTTTCCCAATTTGAGGGCCTGGCCTAAACGGATCATGTCATCGTTGATCAATAGTGCTGTGACGTCAGGTGGCTCAGAAGCAGAAATACCCATGATGCCATTCTCACACCCGCCAACGATGTTGTCAGTGCCTGATCTGGGTGTCGCATCCGTGCCCGTGACTCAAACTGCCCGTAGACTAGTCACCGTTAGGCTCGCTTACGCACCATCGAACAGAGTGAGCCTCCACGATATCAAGACACTCATACCACCTTTGTCCCGCGCGAGCCCGCGCAGAAAGTGAAGCTTCATGGCTGCCCCGTCATCTCCTCTGGACCAGGTTATTAATCTCGCCAAACGGCGTGGATTCGTGTTCCAAGCCGGTGAAATTTACGGTGGCTCGCGTTCAGCCTGGGACTATGGACCACTGGGCGTCGAGCTGAAAGAGAACATTAAGAATCAGTGGTGGCAGACCTTTGTTCGTGGGCGTGGCGATATGGTCGGACTGGACTCGTCCATTATTTTGCCCCGTCAGGTCTGGGAGGCCTCCGGCCACGTCGAGACCTTCACGGACCCGCTGGTGGAATGCACGAGCTGTCACCGCCGGCAACGCCAAGACCACCTCGAGGAAGCTTTCGAAGCCAAGCATAACCGTGTTGCAGAATCCATGGCAGAAATCGTCTGCCCCGACTGTGGGACTCGTGGCCAGTGGACCGAACCTCAGTTGTTCTCCGGACTGGTCAAAACCTATCTGGGGCCGGTTGATAATGAGGAAGGCCTGCACTACATGCGCCCGGAGACTGCCCAGGGCATCTTCGTGAATTTCCTGAACGTGCTCAATGCCTCCCGGAAGAAACCACCGTTTGGTATCGGCCAGATTGGTAAAGCCTTCCGTAACGAGATCACTCCGGGTAACTTCATCTTCCGCACCCGCGAATTCGAACAGATGGAAATTGAATATTTCGTCCATCCCGACGAGGCTGGCGAACACTTTGACCGGTGGGTTGATGACTGCTTCAACTGGTTCGTTGATCTCGGCGTCAACTCCGACAACCTGCGTAAGTTCGATGTTCCTGCCGAAGACCGGGCACACTACTCGGACGGCACCATCGACTTGGAGTATCGTTTCGGTTTCCAGGGTTCTGAGTGGGGCGAACTGATGGGTATTGCGAACCGGACCAACTATGACCTGTCGCAACACACCGAGTATTCCGGTACCAAGATGCAGTACTTCGACCAGGGCACCAACGAGCGGTACACACCCTATGTGATTGAACCCTCCTTCGGTCTCACACGCTCGCTGATGGCCTTCTTAGTGGATTCCTACCGCGAAGACGAAGCCCCCAACACGAAGGGTGGGGTTGATGTGCGCACCGTACTGGGCCTGGACCCCCGATTGGCACCGATTAAAGCCGCCGTGCTCCCGCTGTCGAAGAAATCCGAGCTACAGGTCCCGGCTAGCCAGCTGGCCGACACCCTGCGGAAACGCTGGAATGTCGATTACGACGAGTCCGGGGCGATCGGGCGTCGCTACCGTCGTCAGGACGAAGTTGGTACCCCGTACTGCATCACCGTCGACTTTGACACGCTCGAAGACCAGGCCGTGACGATCCGTGAACGTGACTCGATGAACCAAGAACGTGTGAGCCTTGACCAGGTGGAGAACTACCTCAGCACCAATTTGGGTATCTAAATGACACCAGGCGACGATATTCACATCCGGCCTTGGGCAGAAGGCGACGACCTGAAGCTTCTCGAAGTTTTCGCCGACGTCGCCTCGCCCCAGCAAGCTGCCGACCGACTCATTCTTGCCAGGGCCACCACCGAGCCCTTCGGCATCACTTTGGTCGCTGAACGCGACGGTATTGCCATCGCTGCCGGTGGTGTGCGAGAGCAACCCATCCACCCCCAACGGCACTGGGTATACCTCGAAACTGCTCCGCTCGAGCGTCGTCAAGGATTTGCCGGCCTGCTCTTGGAACGGTTGGGTGAGAACATCCCGGCAGGTAGCGAGCTCAAGGCCCGGTCGGTGGCCGGTGATACCGCCACCGAATCCTTTTTAACCCGGCACGGGTTCTCCCGCATCAACACCGCTCGCAGGGTGCTGATTGGACCCGGTGGACTACAAACTCCCACCTTCAGCGAGAATGGTGAGGACGGTGCCCCAGTGTTAGAAGAACTCGGCACCGGTTCCGTTGAGCTCTCTCAAACGGTCGCGACCTTCTACAATGCCGTGCATGCTAGCTGGGATCCCAGCGAAATCAGCCTGACCAAGGCTCAACAGCTTTTCCTGGCACCTGAAACTGCAGCGACCGGCGCTGTGGTAGTCCGAGACCGCCCCAAAGCGCACTCGGGTACCATTCAGGCATTCGCGATCTCTTACCTGGTGGAAAGACCGGACGGAGCCGAGCACGATGAACGGCAACCGGCCGAGGTGCTCATGGGATGGAACCCGGAGGCTCCCGACCCGCACACCGCCGTGAGAAACTTACTCGCCATGCTCACCGGAACATACCCGATTCAGCTCGAAACCGATGAGTCACTCACCGCGCTCAACCCGGTCATCGACGAGTTGATTGACTCCGGCTATGCCACCGTGGAAGCAACTCATCACCTGTGGGCCACGGATGGCTGATCACCGTCGCCGTTCACATCGAGCAACCACTGCTGGGCACCCCCGCAACGAGACGGAGACTGGGACCCCGCACGCCGGGCACGGCCACGGCCTACCGGCCGGGCCCAGCGCCGATGGACTGGTGGCTGGCACCTCCAGTCGCAAAAAGCGCCGTGTCATCGGGTGGCTGACCGGAATCCTGGCCCCGTTGACCTTGGTGCTGATCATCGGCATGGTGCTGTTGTGGCCCTCCGGCAGCTACCGGGAACTGACCCTCGACGACCCCTACGGCACGACCGAGAACTTCACCATCACACCGGCCACCGTCATCGAAACGGCGGAACGAAGCTGTCAAGACCAAAACCAGGTGATGGAATCAACCACCGGGGCTCCCATGACCCTGCCCGATTCCGAGACCGGGGCTAGCCCAGACTGCCACACCGCTTGGGTCAATCCCGATGGAGGTGGCAGTGAACGAGTCGAAGTGGAGATCCCGCCCCAGGTCTCGGCTTCGGCCAGCA
This sequence comes from Auritidibacter ignavus, assembly GCF_003703835.1. Lineage (GTDB taxonomy): Bacteria > Actinomycetota > Actinomycetes > Actinomycetales > Micrococcaceae > Auritidibacter > Auritidibacter ignavus. The sequence goes on along the minus strand of NZ_RDQR01000003.1, from coordinate 128,403 downwards.
TTGAGGTGGGAGACCGACTGAAAATCCTGCGCCCCAACGCCTCGTCGGGATTTGACACCTCGGTGGCCGATTTCGTCGACTTCGAGCGCACCGTACCGATCGTGCTACTGGCCGGCCTCTACGCGCTGGTGGTCGTGCTGGTGGCCCGGTGGCGCGGGGTGCGCGCGATCATCGGACTCGTCGCCTCCTTCGCGGTGATCTTCTTTTTCATGATCCCGGCACTGCTCGAAGGCGGCCCACCACTGTGGATTGGACTCGTCGGGTGCTGTTTGATCATGGTCGCTGTGCTCTACTTCGCCCACGGTTTCTCTCTACGGACCACCACCGCCTTGCTCGGCACCCTCTTAGGCCTGGGCTTGACCGCAGGATTGGCCATTTGGAGCACCGATGCCGCCTATCTGACCGGGATGGGTGAAGAAGAATCCTTCGTGCTCTCCTCGGTCGTGCCCGATATTCGGCTCTCCGGCATTGTGCTCTGCGGACTACTTATCGCCGGGCTGGGAGTGCTCAACGACGTGACCATCACCCAATCCTCAGCAGTCTGGGAACTGCAAGCCGCCAACCCGCAGGCCAGCGCCAGGGAGCTCTTTAGCGCCGGCATGCGCATCGGCCGGGACCACATTGCCTCTACGGTCTATACCATCGCCTTTGCCTATGCCGGATCAGCGTTACCGGTCATGATGGTGATCTCCATGTACGAAACCGGACTGGGCACCATCCTGGTCTCCTCCGAACTGGCCGAAGAAGTCGTCCGGATCTTGGTGGGATCGATCGGACTGGTCTTGGCCATCCCGGCCACCACCGCCATTGCCGTTGTGGTGGCCAGGGCCGTCAGCAGTGACTCTTAACCTCCAGCCCGTGGTAGTGTGATCCGGGGCACAACTCGTGCTAGATTCAGAGATGAACCCTGTCCTGTACGCTCGTACAGTTTGCAGGTGTGTGGCATGAATCGGTAGCACGACGGGAGAAAGAGGTCTCGATCATGGTTCAGCAACTTAGTCACTACCTCAATGGTGCACGGGTACCGGGGTCATCCGGTGCCTTCAGTGACGTCTACAACCCCTCCACGGGAGAAGTTCAAGCTCAGGTCCCGCTGGCCAGTGTCGACGAGGTTCGGGAGGCAATCGCCCAGGCCAAACGAGCCCAGCCCGCGTGGGCAGCCACCAACGCCCAGAAACGAGCTCGGATCATTTCGCGATTCGTGGATGTCGCATACCAGCACGAAGACGAGCTGGCTGAATTGCTCTCGCTGGAACATGGCAAGATTTTTGACGATGCCAAGGGAGATTTGCAACGTGGGCTGGACGTGATGGAATTCGCCACTGCAGCCCCGCATCTGCTGAAAGGCGAGTACTCGACCGGAGTCGGCACCGGCATCGATGTCTACTCCATGCGCCAGCCGTTGGGCGTGGTCGCCGGCATTACCCCGTTCAACTTCCCGGCCATGATCCCGTTGTGGAAGGCCGCCGGCGCGATTGCCTCCGGTAATGCCTTCATCCTCAAGCCCTCCGAACGAGACCCTTCGGTGCCCCTGCGGCTGGCGGAGCTGTTCACCGAGGCTGGGCTGCCCGATGGCATCCTGCAGGTCGTTAATGGCGATAAAACCGCCGTGGATGAGATCCTGGACCACCCAGACATCAAGGCCGTGGGCTTTGTGGGGTCCACCCCGATTGCTGCCTCGATCTATTCCCACGCTGCCGCGAAGGGCAAGCGCGCCCAGTGCTTCGGTGGGGCGAAAAACCACATGGTGATTATGCCCGATGCCGATATGGACCAGGCCGCCGATGCACTGATTGGGGCGGCTTTTGGTTCGGCCGGTGAGCGGTGTATGGCCATCTCCGTGGCGGTGCCGGTCGGCGTTGAGACACATCAGATCATTCGCGATAAGGTCCTGGAACGCGCCCAGCGACTCACCGTGGGACACTCGCTGGCTCAGGACTCCGATTTCGGTCCGGTCGTCTCCCCGGAAGCCAAAGAACGCATTGAAGCAGCCATCGCCCGCGGTGTGGATGAGGGTGCCGAGCTCATCCTGGATGGCCGCCATCCCAAGGTCGCCGATTATCCCAATGGCTTCTATATCGGTGCCACCATTTTCGACCACGTCACTCCCGGGTCCTCACTGCACGCCGATGAGATCTTCGGTCCGGTGCTGTCCATTGTCCCGGCCGCCGACTATGACGCAGCGGTGGAGATCATCCACGGCCACGAGATGGGCAACGGTGTGGCGATCTTTACTCGCGACGGTGACGCTGCTCGGGAATTCGCCGCTGGGATTGAGGTGGGCATGGTCGGTATTAACGTGCCCATCCCGGTTCCGATCGCCTATTACACCTTCGGCGGCTGGAAAGCCTCGGGCTTCGGGGATCTCAATCAGCACGGTCCCGATGCGTTCCGGTTCTATACCCGCACCAAGACCGTCACCCAACGGTGGCCATCCGGTATCAAAGACGGCGCCAGCTTCGTGATGCCCACCGGCAACTAACACCCCACCACGAAAGGATCACGAAGATGACCGAGAACCATTCCGAACACGTCATAGCAGAGGTCCGTGGATCACTGGGCATCATCACCTTGAATAAGCCCCAGGCGATGAACTCGCTGTCACTGGAGATGGTCCGCACCATCACCGCGACACTGCAGCAGTTCCGCGAGAACTCTGCGGTGGTCTCAGTCGCGTTGCGCGGCGCCGGCGATCGCGGTTTCTGTGCCGGCGGGGACGTGGTGGCGCTGTACCACCAGGTCGTCGATGATCCGCGTGATGCCTCGCCGTTCTTCATTGCGGAGTACCAGCTCGACCACGCCATTTCGGTCTACCCTAAGCCGGTGCTGGCCGTGATGAACGGTGTGGTGCTCGGTGGGGGAGTGGGCCTGGCCGGCCCCAGCTCCCACCGGATCGTGACCGAGACGACCCGGCTGGGTATGCCAGAAACCGGGATCGGTTTCAGCCCCGATGTGGCTGGAGTCAACTACCTAGCCCAGGCGCCTGGACTGCTGGGACGCCACCTGGCACTGACCGGTGCACACATTTCAGCTGCCGATGTCCTACATATCGGAATGGCTGATTATTTCGTCAACGACGAGTCCATCGAGGAACTTTTGGACGCGGTGTCTCAGATCAGCACCGCAGACCAACTGGACCCGACCATCCGGCAGTTTCAGGCTGAGCCGGGCCAGTCAGAGCTGGCCGCCCAGGCGGAATGGATCGACCGAGTCTACGACGCAGACACCGTGGAACAGATGCTGAGCAATGTGAGTGGCTTGGTGGAAAACCACCCCGACCACCCGGCCGGAAAGGCGCTCCGAGCACTACAGCGTAATTCACCGACCGGGATGAAAGTGGCTTTAGAAGCCGTCAAACGGGCCGGAGACCAGACCATTGGTGAAACCCTGGCTCAAGATTTGCGGACCACCATGAATGCTGCCTATGGCCACGACTTGCGCGAGGGTATTCGCGCTCAACTGGTGGATAAAGACCGCAACCCGCGGTGGAAACCGGCTGAGCTCTCGCAGGTCAGCCAACAGCTGGTCAACAGCTTCTTTGACCCTGTCGATGGGGTAGCAGATCTAGAACTCAACGAAGGATGAACCTGATGAACATCGCGTTTTTGGGATTAGGAAATATGGGGGCCCATATGGCCCGCAACCTGCTGGAGGCCGGCTACCAGGTGACCGGTTTCGACGTGGTTCCCGCTGCCGTGGAGCGTGCCGCCGAGGCGGGGATTGCCCCGGCCGAGTCAGGAGAGGCCGCGGTGCGCGACGCCGAGGTGGTGATCACCATGTTCCAAAACGGGCAACAGGTGTTGGATGCCTATCAAGGCTTACTAGCTGCCGCGCCGGAGAACACGCTGTTTATTGACTCGTCGACTATCAGCGTCGATGAAGCCCGTCAGGCTGCAGAACAGGCTCGTCAGGCAGGCCACCGCCCACTGGATGCTCCGGTCTCGGGCGGCATGTCCGGTGCTGAGGCAGGAACCTTGACTTTCATGGTGGGTGGCGATGCCGAAGCGTTTGCCACGGCCGAACCGCTTTTCCAGGCCATGGGACGCAAGATTGTGCACTGCGGTAACTCCGGTGCTGGACAAGCGGCAAAAGTCTGTAACAACATGCTGTTGGCGGTGACCACCATTGGCGCCAGTGAGGCCTTCGCGCTGGGACAGAATCTGGGGCTCAGCGACCAGGCACTGTACGATGTGCTGTCGACTTCGGCGGCACAATGTTGGGCCGTGACCACCAACTGCCCGGTGCCCGGCCCGGTGGGGACGGCCCCGGCCGATCGGGGCTACGCCCCGGGGTTTGCAACCGCGCTGATGGCCAAGGATCTCGGGTTGGCGCATGCGGCGATTGAAACCACCGGGACCTCGGCTTCGTTCGGGGAAGCAGCCTACGAGGCATACCGTCAGTTCAACGAGCTAGATGGTGGTGCCTACTCAGGACAGGACTTCTCAGCGATCATTAAAACTATTCGCCAGAGTTGACCTCGTGATGACGACGAGAAAGCACAAAACAACGAGACCCACCACTGAAAGGTAGATGACGAGACGATGACTGAGTCCAGCGAAGAGATTATTCTGACCGAAGTCCAAGACCGGATCGGAATGATCCGGCTCAACCGTCCTCAGGCCCTGAATGCACTGAATGCCGAGGTCATGACCGCGGTGGTGGACACCGTCACAGGTTGGGAAAAAGACCCCCAGATCATGGCTGTCGTCATTACGGGCAACGAGAAAGCCTTCGCTGCTGGTGCTGACATTAAAGAAATGTCGACCAAAACCGCAGTAGAGATGGCGCGCAACGACTGGTTTGCCGATTGGGACGCCTTTGCGAATCTACGGATCCCTACCATTGCTGCGGTCAACGGGTATGCGCTCGGTGGTGGCTGCGAGCTAGCCATGATGTGCGATATTCTCATCGCCGGTCCCTCCACCAAATTTGGTCAGCCTGAAATCAACCTCGGTGTCATCCCCGGGATGGGTGGTTCCCAACGACTCACCCGAGCGGTCGGAAAAGCCAAGGCCATGGACATGGTGCTGACCGGTCGGATGATGCCAGCCGACGAAGCAGAACGCGCCGGTCTCGTTTCACGACTAGTCGACGAGGATGAAAAGGTTTTTGACACCGCGATCGAGGTGGCCGGAACCATCGCCTCGAAATCGCGTCCGGTGGTTCTGGTCGCCAAGGACGCGGTGTCTGCTGCCTTTGAGACCACCTTGCAACAAGGTGTGCTCTTTGAACGCCGGACCTTCCATAGCCTGTTCTCCCTGCAGGACCAGAAAGAGGGCATGGCCGCCTTTAACGAAAAGCGCAAACCTGAATTCACAGATCACTAAAAATCCCCACACATACAGGATCCGCCGGTTGGTGTCCTACCAGCCGGCGGATCCTGCTGTGCTGAGGGCTGAAGTCCGGGAAATCGGTCAGTTACGCGGTGACATCCGTGTCGGAAAACTCGTGGTTGTACCCTTCGGTGCTGGTGCGCGTGGCACGAGCTTGATCCGTGAGTTCGCCTTCCTCACCGTGGAATTCCCGCTCTTTTGCACGCAATTCAACACGGCGGATTTTGCCCGAAACCGTCTTGGGCAACTCGGCGAATTCCAGCCGGCGAATCTTGGCATACGGAGGCAACACCGTGGAAGTGTGAGCGAAAATCGATGCCGCGGTCTCAGCAGTCGGCTCGTGCCCGGCGGCCAACACCACATAGGCTTTCGGCACCGAGAGTCGAATCGGATCTGGGGATGGGACCACCGCCACCTCGGCCACTGCCGGATGCTCAATCACTGCCGATTCCAATTCGAAGGGGGAGAGCTTATAGTCAGAAGCTTTAAACACGTCATCGGCTCGACCAATATAGGTGAAGATTCCCTGCTCATCTCGCTCCATGATGTCACCGGTGTGGTAGTAGCCACCGCGGAACGCTTTGTCGTTCTTCTCCGGGTCCTTATAGTAGCCCTTCATCAGCCCTACCGGCTGAGGGTCGGCAACCAGGCATACCTCGCCCTCTCCTGCCCCTTCGATGAGCTCATCGGTGGCCGGATCGATCAGGACCACCTCAAAGCCGGGGAGGGGCCGGCCTACGGAACCGGGCTTGAGCTCCTGGCCGGGAGTATTAGCGATCTGCAACGTGGACTCGGTCTGTCCGAACCCGTCGCGAATGTCTCGATTCCAGTCTTCGCGGACTTTATTGATCACCCGGGGGTTCAACGGTTCACCGGCAGCAACAACTTTGTCGGGTGGATTCTTCAGTTTGGTCAAATCCGCCTGAATCAGCATCCGCCAAACCGTCGGCGGAGCGCAGAAACTCGTCACCCCTTCGTCATCCATAACCTGCATCAATTTTTCGGCATCGAAGCGTGAATAGTTGTAGAGGAAGATCGTCGCTTCAGCGATCAACGGGGCAAAGAAATTCGACCAGGCGTGTTTTGCCCACCCTGGCGACGCGACATTGAGGTGAACATCTCCGGGTTCTAAACCGATCCAATATACCGTGGTGAAATGCCCAACCGGGTACGAGAGATGGGAATGAGCCACCATTTTGGCCCGTGATGTGGTCCCGGAGGTGAAATACAACAGGACCGTGTCATCAGCAGGAGTTGGTTGATCCGGTGTAAAGGCGATGTCCGCATCGAACGAGGCAACGTAGCTGAACCGGGGGTGGGCCACATTCTGCGCTTCGGTGTCCGACCTCGTGGTTCCGGTGGTGATGACCGTCATCTCACCGGTGACGGCCTCGAACTTCTCTGCGTTATCTGGGTTGACCACAACCCAGCGAGCCTCGGAACGATCAATGCGCTCCTGTAGATCATGGGGCGAGAGCATCACCGTGGTTGGTAACAGCACCGCCCCCAATTTGATGCCAGCCAGCATCGTTTCCCACAGCTCCACCTGGTTATTGAGCATCACCATCACGCCATCGCCACGCTGTACACCCAGAGAACGCAACCAATTGGCAACCTGCGAGGAGCGGTCGGCCAGTTCTCGATATGTCAGTCGCGTCGAGGAACCATCCTCTTCAACGATGACTAACGCGTTGTGATCCCCGCGTTCGGTCTCATAGGCCACGTGGTCGACCCAGTCTAGGGCGAAATTGAAGTGCTCAAACTCTGGCCACCTGAAGTTCTCTCGGGCGCTCTGGATATCGGTGCGGTAGCTAAGAAGTTGATCGCGGGCTGCGCGAAATGTCTCGGTAGCTGACATGAGGATTGTTCTCCTTGCCAAGGATGGAAACAGGGGGATGGAATCACAGGCTGTACAAGTGTATAGTTCCAACTGGAGTGATACAGCTCACTTTATAGTTTCGAGAGAGGATGTCAATGACTTCGACCGTGGACTGCGACCCTGAGCTTCGTCTCCCTTTCCCTGATGCGGATCTGCTCGATGTTGCATCGTTGCTGACGGCTGATGAACGTCAAGCTTTGCGTGCCGTGCGATCCTACATGCAGGACGTGGTTCGCCCGGTGATTGTCGACTACTGGAACCGTGAAGAGTTTCCTTTTGAGTTGCTTCCGGGGATGGCTGAGGTTGGGCTCGCCGATGTGGCTTTACAGGACCGGTCCTGGCTCTACCGTGGGCTCGTCTACTCCGAAGTGAGTCGTGTCGATGTCTCGCTCGGGGCGTTGGTGGGTATTCATAATGAGCTCATTGTCGGTATGGTCAACCAATTGGGGTCTGAGGCTCAACGACAGCGGTGGCTACCAAAACTCACCCGTTTTGAGGCGGTCGGGTCGTTTGGAATGACCGAGCCGGATCACGGGTCCGACATCGCCGGGGGTTTGGAAACCACTGCCACCCCGGTTGAGGGTGGATGGGTTATTAATGGTGCCAAGCGCTGGATCGGCGCCGGGACTTTCTGTGATTTTCTCTTGGCCTGGGCCAAGGATGCCGCTGATGGTTCGGTGAAGGCTTTCCTGATTGACTCATCGACCCCAGGGTTTTCGGCCGCAAAGATTGGGCATAAGATCGGTCTGCGCGTGATGCAAAACGCGGACATCACCCTCGATAACGTCTTGGTTTCCAGCGATGACATGCTCCCCGGAGTGGTCGGCTTTGACTCCGCGAACGAAATGTTGCGCAATTCCCGGGTCTGGGTCGGCTGGCAAGCCGTCGGCGCCCAGCTGGGTGCCTTTGATGTGATGCGAAACTATGCGCTGAATCGACAACAATTCGGTCGTCGGTTGGTGAAGTTCCAGCTCATCCAGCAAGGTCTTGCAGACCTGATCTCCAATGCCCATGCATGTCTGGGCATGATGATGAATATTGCTCGCTTGCAAGAAACCAACCAGATCGAAATGGTCCATGCCGCCATGGGTAAGGCGACCGGGTCTCGGCTGTTGCGAGAATCGGCGGCGATTGCGCGCAACGCGCTGGGTGGTAACGGGATCCTATCGACCTATGAAGCAGCCAAGATCTTCTGTGATGCCGAGGTGATACACACCTATGAAGGCACCTATGAGATCAACTCGCTGATTGTGTCTAGGGCGGTGACGGGGCACTCTGCTTTCGTGTAGAGTCGGCCGTGTCACACCGTGTTTTCTCTCACATAGTATCCCAAAGAACCTCATAAAAAGGGCCCCATGAAAACCAGTGAAATGATTCAACGTGCCCGCTTGAACACCATTGGGCAAGCTTTGCACCGGGTAGCTGTCGGATCGCCCGATAAGCCAGCTCTGAAATATCTGCAACGCGAATTTAGTTATCGAGATCTAGACGATGCGGCCACCATCACCGCTCGTCTGCTGATCGAAGCCGGGGTGAAACCGGGTGACCGCGTGGCTTCCTATGCCAAGAACTCCGATGCCTTTGTGTTGGCATTCTTTGGGTCTTTACGGGCCGCTGCAGTTCACGTGCCCATTAACTTCGCCCTCACCGGTGAAGAGTTGGTACATGCGTTGATTGACTCCGGGTCCACCTATGTCTTTTGTGATCCAGACCAATATGACAAAGTCGAGGAAGTTCGTGGTGATACGGCCGTGCAACAGGTGACCTTGCTCCACGGGGACATGGACTCGCTACTGGCTCGGGTGCAGTTGATTCTCGAGGATCCTGAGCAACGCCAGGCCTACACCTCTGGTGAGACACCGGATAGTCAGGCACAATCTAGTGACGTAGTGCAACTGCTCTATACTTCCGGAACCACCTCGCGCCCGAAGGGTGCGATTCACACGCACGAATCGTTGATGACCCACTATGGTGCGGTGCAACAGGCTCTGGACTTTACGCCCCAGGATCGTCCTGTGGTGTGTATGCCGCTTTATCACTCGGCCGGGCTCCACGTGTTTTTGACCCCTTATCTGCTGATGGGGGTAACCGTTCGACTCCTAACCGTTCCGGATATCTCAGAGATCTTGGCGAAGGTGGAAGAAGACCGGGCCACCAGCTTGTTTTTAGCCCCGACCGTTTGGGTGCCGTTGTCGCAGCATCCAGAGCTGGAACACCGGGATCTCTCCTCGCTGACGCACGCCTACTACGGAGCCTCTATCATGCCGGTCACGGTGCTCCAAAGACTGCGGGAGGCTTATCCGAAAATCGGGTTCTACAACTGCTTCGGTCAATCTGAAATGGGGCCGCTCGTTTCTGTCTTGCGTCCAGAAGACCATGATGAACGGCCGAAATCCGCGGGTCTACCGTTACCCACGGTGCAAATCCGGGTGGTGGACCCAGAAGGACAGCCGGTCCCTGAAGGAACCCCGGGGGAGATTCAGTATCGTTCGCCGCAACTGTGTCGGGGCTACTGGAACCGAGATGAGGCTACTGCCGAAAGCTTCGCCGATGGCTGGTTCCACTCCGGAGATCAGGTCGTGCTCGATGAAGACGGCTACATTGAGGTGGTCGACCGGATTAAAGATGTCATTAACACCGGCGGTATTCTGGTTGCCTCTCGCGAGGTCGAAGATGCCATCTACCGTCACGACGCCGTTGCGGAAGTTGCGGTCATTGGACGCCCCGATGAGAAATGGATCGAATCCATTACCGCCTATGTGGTGCTCAAGCCCGATCAGCAGCTCGACGCTGACGAGCTCAAAGAGTTCCTGCGTCCCATCTTGGCCGGGTTCAAAATTCCTAAGAGTTACGAGTTCGTTGACGAGCTACCCCGGAATCAGTCCGGCAAAATTCTCAAGCGTCAGCTCCGGGGGGGCCTAAGACCGTAACTGGGCCTCAGCAAACTCGACGTTGAACCCTTCGGTAACCACGGGCGGAGTCTTCTGCCCATCGTCACCGTGGAGTTCTTGTTCTTGGCGACGTAATTGCACCCGTCGGATCTTGCCGGAGATCGTCTTGGGTAGCTGCGAGAACTGGAAGCGACGAACCCGGCCGTATGGTGGCAGTGTCTCACGACCGAACTCATAGATGGACCGCGCGGTCTCTTCGGTAGGTTCATAGCCTTGAGCCAAAACGATATAAGCCTTCGGCACGGCCATACGAATGGCATCCGGTGAAGGCACCACGGCAACTTCCAGCACCGCGGGGTGCTGGATGAGCCCGGATTCCAGTTCAAAGGGCGAGAGCTTGTAGTCGGAGGCTTTGAACAGATCATCGGCGCGGGACACGTAGGTGTAGACCCCAGATTCATCGCGCTTCATCACGTCCCCGGTGCGGTACACGCCCTGTGAGAAGGCTTCGGCATTACGCTCATCGTCCCGGTAGTATCCCGGGGTTAACCCACCCGGTCGTGGGTCAAGGCGGAGAACGACCTGGCCTTCACCGGGGCCGGAAATGATGTCTTCGGTGTCCTGATCCATCAGCTCGACCTGGTAGCCCGGCAACGGGCGACCCAAAGCCCCCGGGGTGAGCTCTTGGCCGGGGGTGTTGGCGATTTGGAGCGTGGTTTCGGTCTGCCCATAACCGTCGCGAATATCCACGCCCCAGCCGCGCCGGACGTGTTCGATAATGCTGGCGCTGAGTGGTTCCCCAGCCGAGAGTGCAACCGTTGGAGGAGTGGACAGTTGGGTCAGATCTGCCTGGATCAGCATTCGCCACACGGTCGGAGGAACACACAGGGAGGTGACCTGCTGGCGATCCATTAACTCCATCAGCGCCTCAGGATCAAAGCGACGGTAGTTGAATACCAGAATGGTGGCCTCGGCAATCCAGGGTGTAAAGAAGCTGGACCAGGCGTGTTTGCCCCAGCCCGGGGAGGCGATATTCAGATGGACGTCTCCGGGACGCAACCCCATCCAATACAGAGTGGAGAAGTGCCCTACTGCGTAGGAGTACTGCGTGTGAGTAACCATCTTCGGTTCCGAGGTGGTCCCGGAGGTGAAATAGATCAGCATCGTCTCCGCCGCTTCGGTCAGCCCCGGATCGGTCAGCTCGCCGGTGGCCTCGCGGGTGAACCCGTGGGCCTGATCTGTGGCCTCCCCAGTGGTGATCAAACCATCGAGCTGGTCGGCACAGTTGGCGAATTTGTCGAGATTGTCCGTATTGGTCATCGCCCAACGCACTTGGGCGCGTTGCAGACGAGAGATAATGGCCTGGGGAGCCAGCATCGTGGTGGTGGGCAGAACGACCACACCGAGCTTGATCGCCGCCAGCATGGCTTCCCACAGCTCGACCTGGTTGTCCAGCATCAGCATGAGCTTATCGCCACGGCGCATGCCCAGGGATTGGAACCAGACCGCCACGCGGGCAGCGCGCTCCGCGAGCTCGCGGAAGGTCAAGGAAATGTCTACGCCGGCCTCGTTGGCAATGATCAGAGCTGGTTGATCGCCACGGACGGGGTCGGCGGCCAGCTGGTCGAACCAGTCGGAGGTGAAATTGAAGTGGTCGATCTCAGGCCACGAGAAGCTCTTGCGTGCTTGGTCGAGATCCTCACGTAAACGTAGCAGGTCATCTCGGTAGGCTCGGTAGGTCTCCGTGACTGTCATCAACACACACCTTTCGTGGCTTCAATCTTGGCTCGAGCTGATCAGATGTCGTGCACCACTCGGCGGTAGCCCGACTCAAAGTCCTTCCGGCCACGGGCGATGTTCTCACCAACTAACCGCAACCTGTCGGTACGCAATCCCACGGTGAGTGCATCTTGGAGCACTTCACGATTTTTTGGTGTAAAGAACAGAAAGCCCAGGATCCGCTGTGCCCGATGGAAAAGCGACTGTGCGTCGAGATCGTCGCCGCCGAGCGCCTCATAATAAACATTAGCAATCTCCACCGGGCTCAGATCCTTCAAACGCCCATGTGAGCCCAACATCACGGTGCGGTATACCGCCCATTGATCGATGTTGACACTGGCGGGCCAGAGGAAGCCGTACTCGTCGGTGATCCAGGTGCCGTGAGCGAGCCGCTCACGGATGACCTGGCTGGCCGCGGAGCTGACGCGGGTGACGAACCGTGGCCGGCAGGGCCAGAGGTGATCGAGCAGATATTCCGCCCGGGGCCGACCGGACATCCCCGACGTATCGGGGTACCGCAACCGCTCGCCCCAGCGTGGTTCCAAATACTGCTGCAACTGAACATTGTCGACCTCGGCGCCGGACTGTGTGAAGCGCATAATGGTCTCCGTCTCCCGGAGCACATCCTCCAACTGCGAGGTAATCATTTCGATGCGGTTCAGATCCCGATTCGATAAGCGGGGATTTGTGGCTACATCAGAACTTGGGTCCACAGGTGACACCGCCGGTGCCCAGAGTCGCTGGGCGCGCGCGTACTGTGTATGGAGACGTTGAATCGCTGGGTGCTGGCCGGTGACCCATTCGGGGTGGTCCAAGGCCTGAGCGGGGTCGGTTTCTCGCAGTGCCAGTTCCGACTGCAACCGCTTGATCTTGTGTTGTAAGGCGTTCAATCGGGCACGCTGGACACGACGTTGATATAAGAACACGGCACAACAGCCCACAGCGATCACCAGGGCCACCAGTAAGAAGAAGATCACAGGCTCCACGATGCTCACTCTATCTTGTGCGCTCGGTGTGGTGAGATGAAACGGTGGGACGCACGGCGGGCTGATCCATCACTTCCACCCCAGGTGCTCAAATACCCGGACCCAACTGGCAAAGAGGCGCCGGTTGGCAACCACGCCCCACTGGTTGGGGTTGGCCACCAGGAGCAGGTCAGCCTCTCGCACCGCCTGATCTGCGGCCAGCTGCTCCGCGACGCTGTCTACGGTGCCCACCACCGTGGGCCCGGACCGAGCTCGAGCACCATCGAGCATCCCGACAGAGTCTGTCTCCCCCGAGATCGGGGCATAACGGAGCTTGTCTTCGGCCGATTCGATCACGTAGATAGACCGAGTGACCGCCGTCTGTCCGCCTGTCGTGTGGCCCGAGGCAGTATAAGCGGCACGATACTCGGTGAGTTGGTGAGCCTGCTGGACATGGAAGGGGCGTCCGTCGTCTTCCAACAACAGGGTAGACGAGACCAAGTTATATCCCTGTTCGCCGGCCCAGACCGCCGACGAGGTGCTTCCGGCTCCCCAATACAGGCGGTTAATCAAGGTCGAGGAATACGGTTCGATGCGCAACCGGTCCACCCCCACCGGCGCCCAGGACGACTCCGGGTCAGCGTGAGCGATGGGCTCACCGGAGACTGCCTGTCGAATGCGTCCCCCGGTGTTGCGGGGATAGTCAGACCAGGACTGGCCCTGGTCACGGTGATAACCGAACTGGTGTTGCCCATCCAAGGCCGCCTCAGGAGAACCACGGGAGATCCCCAGATGTAGACGCGCATCGGAGATGAGATCGGTGGTGGCGGCTTCCTCGGCAAAGTACAGCGGATTCTCGTAGCGCAACATTCACCCGTAACATTGGATTCATGACGAGTCGCGTAGCCGCCTACATGCGGATCTCCCAGGACCGCACGGGCGACGGATGGGCCATCGACACCCAGCTCCGCAAGATCAGCGACCTGGCCACGCTGAGGGGCTGGCGGGTCGTCGCCGAGTACGAGGACTCCTCCGTCTCGGCCTCCAAGCCGCGTGGTGCCGGCACGGACTGGGCCAGGATGCTCAAGGACGCCGACGCCGGTCAGTTCGACACCGTGGTCGCCGTCGACATCGACCGCCTCCTGCGCAGCACCAAGGATCTGAACACGCTGATCGACCATGGGCTGCAGGTCGTCACGGTCGACGGCGAGATCGACCTCGCCACGGCCGATGGGGAGTTCCGGGCGACGATGCTGGCCGGCACGCGCGCTTCGAGGCCAGGCGCAAGGCGGAGCGGACGATCCGCTCGAACGAACGCCGTCGTACCGAGGGGATGCCGGTGCTCTCGGGCTGGACGCCGTTCGGCTACACGAAGGACGGGGCGCAGATCCCGGAGCAGGCCGAGGCGGGTGCGTACCTGATCCGGTCGGGCGGGGGCACCTTCCGCCAGTTCTACGACGAGCGGATGGAGCGGGTCGACAAGCTGCGGGCGCCGGGCAAGCAGCTCGAGGACGAGGCGCGTCGTCATGAGGACGAGGCGCGCAGGATCACCGGCAGGGTCCGATGATGGAGATGACGGAATAGCCCCGGCCAGGGCCGGACGGGGCTATCGGTGAAGAGGGAGAGGTCCATGCTCGGCAGGTGCGCTGGGCCGGTCATGATCTTGGGTCAGGTGAGTTCGGTGATGAGGTCGCGGATGCGGGAACCGATCTCGTTATGGATGGGGCGCACAGCGTCGAGCCCAAGTCCTGTGGGGTTGTTCAACTGCCAGTCCTCGTAGCGTTTGCCGGGGAAGACCGGGCAGGTGTCGCCACATCTCGTCGTGCTCACTGCAGCCGAGGTCTGCGCGGTATCGGTGGCGAGCAGCGTGGCATGGTCGGAGGGTTGGATTGCGCACACGGCGAGGGCCTTCGCCAGTGGCGGGGCCCTCGTGGCTGTTCCTATGACGGCATCGAAGTTCTGTGGATAGCGTCAGCCTTCCGTCTTGGCGTCCTGGCAGCAGTTCTCCTCCGTTGGCTGAGGCGTCGTAGTGTTGGTGTTCTGCTGCTTATCGTCTTCGTCGGCCGGGACGATCTCGACGTTGCAGCAGTCTGACTGCTCGTTCTTCGAGCGTCCGGTGAACAGGTCTTTCAGTCCCATGGTGGTTCCTTTCCTATGGTGGGTTTACGGGGGACAGTTGTAGGGATCAGGCTGTGATCGTGAGGATGTAGCCGCCGGCGATCGCCACGGTAAGGATGGTGACGACGTATGCCACGAGAAGCCGTGGCTTGAAGATCGCCGTGAGCATCGAGACCTCCGGCGGGGAGGCCCCGGCCCCGCCGATCATCAGGGCGAAGATCGGGCCGAGGGCCACACCGGCGGACTGGAGGGCCAGCCCGACCGGGAGCATGGTCTCCAAGCGGATGTAGAGCGGGATGCCGATGACCGCGGCCAGTGGCACCGCCCACCAGATGTTGGCTCCGGCGAAGGCGGTCAGCTGGTCCTCGGGGACGAACTCGTAGATCGCGGCTCCGATCGCCACGCCGATGAGCATGGGCACAAGCAGGGGGCGCAGATCGGTCCAGGCTTGGCGGAGCGCTCCGGGCATCTCGCCGCGCATTCCTTTCCACGGCTCGGGCGTCGTCTCGCCCTGCACGCGCACGCGCTTGAGCGCCTTCTTCAGGCCCAGGCCGCGCCATACCCACGGGATGATCAGTGAGACGGCCAGGGTGAAGAGCGTGTAGACGATCGCGGTCGTCCACCCGAAGATGATTCCGATGCTGCCGACGATGATCGGGTTGAGCAGCGGTGAGGCGATGAGGTAGGTCATCGCGGTCTGGAAGGCGACCCCGGCGTTGAGCATTCCGACCAGCATCGGCAGTGTCGAGCAGGAGCAGAATGGAGTCACCGCCCCCAAAAGTAGTCCCTTGATGGATCCGGGGACTTTCCCGCTGCTCATCCAGTCACGCATCTTCTCCGGGCCGAATCGCCGGTTGATCAGCGCGACGGCGGTCGAGACGACGAGGAACAGGGCCAGCAGCTCGCCCAGCAGCAGTGCGAAGGTGCCGAGCGTGTCAGTCAGCATCGGTCACCACACTGCGTGCCGGGATCTCGGCCTCGGTGCAGCAGGCTCGCTGTCCGGCGGGAGTCAGGGTGGCAAGGTGGGCCAGCCATTGGACTGGGGCGGCCAACTGTTCGCAGCAGATCGAGATGAGGTTCGACCGGCCCTGCGGGGTCACGTCGATCAGTTCCGCTTTAAGCAGGGCGGAGACGTGGTGGCTGACCAGCGCCTGACTAAGGCCGGTGGCCTCCTGCAGCTGCTTGTTCGTCTTGGCGCCATCGGCGAGGCACAGCACGATCGTGAGCCGGTTCTCATCGGCCAGGGCCGAGAGGGTGGGGGCCAGGTAGGCGGCGCGTTCTTTGGCTGAGAGGTCCGAGGCCACGGCCGGAATTTGTATCGGTGAAGACATACCTCCACACTAACAAGCCACTGCTTATGACACAAGCGACGGCTTATCTATTGTGGGGGTGACGCCTCGGGGAGGTGGCTGGTGATGTCATGGACTGCGTCCTTGGCGGTCCTGCCCGCCCCGATCAGGGTGGCTGAGGCGAAGCCGGTCCAGTCCCCGTACCCGAGCAGGTGCAGGCGGGGCTCGTCGGCAGAGCGTGTGCCGATGGTCTTGGGCACGCCGTTCTCGCGCCTCAGGCCCAGGGACGCGAGATGGTTCAGGGTGGGGCGGAAGCCGGTGCACCAGATGATCGCGTCGTAGGGATCCATGGTGCCGTCGCTCCAGGCCGCTCCCTCGGCGGTGAGCCGGTCGAACATGGGGCGGGGGCGCAGCACGCCGCGGTCGCGGGCAGCACGGACACTGGGGACCATGACGATGTCGCCCAGACCGGAGACGCCATCGGCCTGGGTTCCCGCCTTCCGGGCGGCTTCTTCTCGGGTGGCGGTGTCGAAGAGGACGCGGCCGTCGACGTCGTCGGGCATGAACCGGGGCGGGTGTCGGGTCGCCCAGGTCGTCTCCGCGATGGTGGAGACCTCGGCGACGATCTGCGCGGCGGAATTGCCGGCACCGACGACCAGCACCCGCTGGCCGCGGAATCGCTCCGGGACGGAGTAGTCGACCGTGTGTAGCTGCTCGCCCGCGAAATCGGCCATGCCCGGATAGGCGGGCATGAAGGGGGTGTCCCAGGTGCCGGTGGCGCTGATGACGAACTCGGCGTTCCAGGTGCCCCGGTCGGTCTCAACGCTGAGCCCGCGGCTGTGGGCGCGGACGCCGCTGACCTGGACGGGCCGGTGCACGGGCAGCTCGTAACGCTGTTCGTAGTCGTGCAGGTACTCGACGACGTGACCGGCGGTGGGGAACGTCTCGCCCCGCTGGCGCGGCATTGGCCAGCCCGGTAGCGGGCTGTACTCGGCCGGGGAGAACAGTCGCAGTGAGTCCCAGCCGTGACGCCAGGCCCCGCCTGCACGGTCCTGCCGGTCGAGGATCACGAAGTTCAGCCCCGCCCGGCGCAGATAGTAGCCGGCGGCCAGGCCTGCTTGGCCGCCGCCGATCACCACGACGTCGGCGTGCTCACTCATCGGTCTCCTGAGGAACGAGCAGTTCGGCGATGAGGACGCGGACGCGGGTCTCGATCTCGTTCCGGATAGTACGCACGGCGTCGAGCCCACGCCCTGCGGGGTCGTCGAGCTGCCAGTCCTCGTAGCGCTTGCCGGGGAGAAACGGGCAGGTATCGCCGCACCCCATGGTGATGACGACATCAGCGGTCTGCACCGCGTCGGTGGTCAGCAGCTTGGGCCGCTCGGCGGTGATGTCGATGCCGACCTCGCGCATGGCCTCGACCACGGCCGGGTTGAGCTGGTGGGCGGGCTCCGACCCAGCGGAGCGGACCGCGATGCGGCCCGCCGCGTGGTGGGTGAGGAAGGCGGCGGCCATCTGGGAGCGTCCGGCGTTGTGGACGCAGACGAACAACACCGTCGGAGGGGTATCGGTGGTCATCGGGGGCTCGTTTCTGTCTGGTAGGGGTCGGTGTGGAACCAGCGGCGTGCAGCCCACAGGGAGACGTAGACGAGAGCGACGAGGACAGGCACCTCGATCAACGGGCCGACCACCCCGGCCAGCGCCTGCCCACTGGTTGCGCCGAAGGTGCCGATGGCGACGGCGATGGCGAGTTCGAAGTTGTTGCCCGCCGCGGTGAATGCCAGCGTGGTGGATCGGGCGTAGCCGAGGCCGATGCCCTTGCCGAGCAGGAGGCCTGCGAACCACATGAACGCGAAGTAGACCAGCAGCGGCAACGCGATCCTCGCGACATCGAGGGGATTCTGCGTGATGGTTTCGCCTTGGAGGGCGAAGAGCAGCACGATCGTGAACAGCAGCCCGTAGAGCGCCCACGGCCCGACGCGCGGGATGAACTTCTCTTCGTACCAGGCGCGGCCCTTGCGTTTCTCGCCGATCCAGCGGGTCGCGAACCCCGCGACCAGCGGTACGCCGAGGAAGACGAGCACGTTGAGGGCGATCTGCCCGACCGAGACGTCCAGGCCCTGGGTGTCCAGGCCCAGCCAACCAGGAAGCACGGTGAGGTAGAACCATCCGAGCACGGAGAACATCACGACCTGGAAGATCGAGTTGATCGCGACCAGCACCGCGGTCGCTTCCCGGTCGCCGCAGGCCAGGTCGTTCCAGATCACCACCATCGCGATACAGCGGGCGAGACCGACGATGATGAGGCCGGTGCGGTACTCGGGCAGATCGGGCAGGAACAGCCAGGCGAGGGCGAACATGACCGCGGGGCCGAGCAGCCAGTTCAGCACCAGCGAGGACACCAGGAGTTTCTTGTCGCCGATGACGGCGGCGATCTTGTCGTAGCGGACTTTCGCGAGCACCGGGTACATCATCACCAGCAGGCCCAGTCCGATCGGCACCGAGATGCCGGCGACCTCCATCCTCGTGAGCACGTCAGCCAGGGCGGGGATGAAGCGGCCCAGGAGGAGGCCGGCGATCATCGCCAGCCCGATCCAGACCGGCAGCCACTTATCCAACGTCGACAACTGCCGCCTCGCCGCAGCCGCAGGCGCTGGGGTGTTCGTGCTCTTGGTGTTCGGGGGTGCCGGCATCGTGCTGCTCAGTCTCCTCGTCAGCTCGGGGTATGCGGTTAGTTCGTAGGCTTAGTGGCGCGGATGATCGCGGCGTGCATCCCGTCCGCGGGCTCGTGCGTGAACTCCACGCTCGCACCCGTGAACCCCGCCTTGGCGAGGCCGTCGAGGTACTCGGTCTTCGACAGGGCTCCGGCGATACACCCAACGTAGGAACCGCGCTCAGCACGCTCTTCGGGGGTGAGGGGGTCTTCGGCGACGACATCGGAGGCCCCGATACGGCCACCCGGCGCGAGGACGCGGAACATCTCGGCAAGGTCGGCGGGCTTGTCGGTGGAGAGGTTGATGACGCAGTTGGAGATCACCACATCCACCGACCCGCCCGAAAGCGATATGTCCTCGATGGTGCCCTTGAGGAACTCGACGTTCTCCGCCCCGGCCTCGTTCTTGTTCTTCTCGGCCAGCGGGAGCATCTCGTCGGTCATGTCCACCCCATAGGCGAACCCCGACTTACCGACCCTGCGGGCGGGGAGCAGCACATCGAGGCCGCCACCGGAGCCGAGGTCGAGGACGCGCTCACCCTTGTGGAGTTCGGCGACCGCCGTGGGATTGCCGCAGCCCAGGCTGGCCTCGACCGCCTCCAATGGGAGTCCGGCGGCGGTCGCCTCGTCGTAGAGGCCCGCGCCGAAGCTCCGCTCGGTCGGAGCACAGCACGAACCCGAATCCGGCTCAGTGCCCTCGGCGGCAGTCGTGCTGGAACAGCACGAGGAGACGGGGGTCTCCTCGGTGAGGAGGTCGGCGTTGCAGGTGCCGGTGGTGACCGCGGTCGCGGCCTGGGCGTAGCGGGCGCGGACCTGCTCACGCAGCTCGGTATTCTCGTTCTCGCTCATTGCCTGCTCCATTTCCCGCGGGTACCCCGACTACATATTGATGCTCGTCGATGTATCGACAGTTGTCAATGCATGGCGTAGGGTCGAGGGCATGCCGATCTCACTGTCGCTGGTCGCGACCGACACGGGAGGATGTTGCGCCCCCGTCACGGGTGGGGTGCTCGCGGTCGAGGATGCGCAGCAGTTGGCGCGGATGTTCAAGGCCCTCGGTGATCCCACGAGGGTGCGGTTGGTGTCGATGATCGCTGCGCAGTCCGGCGGGGAGGCGTGTGTGTGCGATCTGACCGAGCCTGTCGGCCTCTCCCAGCCCACGGTCTCGCATCACATGAAGCAGCTCGTCGACGCCGGCCTGGTCACGCGTGAGCAGCGCGGCAAGTGGGCCTACTACGCGGTCGTTCCCGAGATCCTGGGGATGCTCTCGGCCGCGCTCGACCCGCAGACACTGAGCACTGACACTCCCGCGTGCTCCTGCTGAGGAGATTCGGGGTTCAGCGGCGCAGGGCGGCGTAGCGGTTCCACGCTGCTCCCGCGAGGGTTCCAGTTCGTCGGCCTCATGCTCAAGGCAGGGCTACTGGTGCTGCCGGAGGATGACGGCCCGACTTCCGCGAGACGAAGGGTGCCCTGCGCACGGCATGGCGCGAGTTCCAGGCGTTCCAGGCCCGCTCGCCCATCTGGCGGCTCGCGCTCATGGCGGCGCTCTACACCGTCGGCTTCATGGTCGTGCGGCTGCTGTTGACGCAGGCGATGGGGATCTTCGAGAACGTCTGGATCGCAGGCGGCATCTCGGCGCTCGTCGCCTCGGTGATCGTCGCCCCGACGCTCATCAGCAACCTCATCAAGGGGGTCGGCTCCAAGATGGGCGTGAAGGTCACAAGGGACAAGAGCTGTGGATGTGATGGCTTGGTGGCGGGTTTCTGTGATCTCTCAGTGGCGGTGCAGGCGCGATCAGGTGGCGGCCGTGGTGCGGCGCAGCTCGCGGTAGATGGTGGTGCGGGAGACGTTGAACAGCTCGGCGAGCTCGGCTTGGGTGTGTTCGCCGGCGGCGTGCAGCGTCAGCAGGTGCTTGCGCTGAGAGGGCGAGAGCTTGGGCTTCTTGCCTTTGAGTTTGCCCTTGGATCTGGCGATGGCCATGCCCTCGCGGGTGCACAGGCGGATGAGGTCCGCCTCAAACTCGGCCACCATGCCGAGCACGTTGAACAGCAACCGGCCGACGGCATCGTTGGGGTCGTAGACGCTGCCTCCGAGACTGAGCGCCACTCCCTTGATGGTGAGCTCGTCGGCGGTGTCCCTCGCGTCCGGGAGCGAGCGCGCCAGTCGACGTACGGTGAAGGATCCCCTTACGGGCATGCGATCTGGGCTGACGCCTGTGACCGAGTGTTCAGTACCTGCTGTATAGTTAAGTTCATGCTGACTATTGCTTCGCGTCTCGACGTGATGAACCGCCTGGGTCGTGCACTGGCCGACCCCACTCGATCCCGGATCATCTTGACCCTGCTCGACCATCCCGCTTACCCGGCGGAACTGGCCCGAGATCTGGACCTGACACGCCCGAACGTGTCCAACCATCTGGCATGCCTGCGCGATTGCGGGATCGTCGTCTCCGAGCCCGAGGGTCGTCGGACACGATATGAGATCGCCGATTCGCACCTGGCGCAGGCGCTAACGGCACTGGTCGATGCCACCCTGGCAGTGGACGAAGACGCCCCGTGCATCGATCCCGCCTGCTCGCTTCCCGGATGCGACGCAGCTGGGGAGGGCGCATGATCCTCACCTCGGTCTTGCAGGCGATGGGCCTGTTCGCAGCGACCAACATCGACGACATCATCGTGCTCTCCCTCTTCTTCGCGCGAGGGGCAGGCCAGCGCGGCACTACCGCCCGCATTTTGGCCGGCCAGTACCTCGGATTCGCCGGCATCCTCGGTGCCTCGGTCCTGGTGACCATCGGCGCCGGAGCATTCCTGCCCTCGGCAGCCATCCCGTACTTCGGTCTCATTCCTCTGGGCCTCGGCCTCTGGGCCGCATGGCAGGCCTGGCGCGGAGACGATGACGACGATGACGACGAGGCCAAGGTTGCCGGCAAGAAGGTCGGCGTGTGGACAGTCGCAGGCGTCACCTTTGCCAACGGCGGCGACAACATCGGCGTCTACACCCCTGTCTTCCTCAGCGTGGAACCTCTCGCAGTAGTCGCCTACTGCATCGTCTTCCTCGCGCTCGTCGCGGTCCTGGTGGCCCTGGCAAAGTTCGTCGCCACCCGCCCCCCGATCGCCGAAGTGCTCGAACGCTGGGAGCACATCCTCTTCCCCATCGTTCTCATCGGCCTCGGCATCGTGATCCTCGTCAGCGGCGGAGCCTTCGGACTCTGACGTAGCGGCAGCGCTCCAAACGGCCCCGACCGGGCGCACCCCTCTCGGTTCAGACCGCGACACCTACCTGCAGCCAGTCCTGGGTGATCGCGGCAACAAGACCGCCACGGAGCGTTGCAAAAACCCCGCCACGAAGCGAACGAAGCCACAACCACACCTCCCGATGCCCGGTGATCCGACGGAGGAGGATCGACGGGCGCCCCGGTCTGCGTGGAGGACCTCAGCCCTCCTCGAGTCGACGCAAGATGTTCGCCAGCAGGATCACGGCATCCGCGGTGATGCCGGTCGTGGTCCGGTCGGCCTTCGGTGAGTGCTTCATCTTGTGGGCGAGAGCCGACGCCTTCTTGGTCAGCCCCCGCAGCTCCTCATTGGACTTGCCGGGCAGACGGTGGTCGATGTACGCGCCGATGCGGATGTCGGTCTTGTCGACCGGAGGCTCTGAGAGTACCGGAGGGCAGTGCACCTCAGGATCGTAGACGTGGGCGCTGAGCGCCTCGAGGACGCCGACGCAACGGTTGCCCACATCCTTGTAGTCGACAGGCGTGGAGGCTGACCTGAAGCGCTGCCGTAGCTGTGAGATGTGATCGTCGACGTCAGTCCAGCCGAGATCGCCGTGCGGCGAGATGCCTTCGGCCAGTTCGCCAAGGAACTGCCACTCTTCGGCCTCCTCAAGCTGATCCTGGATTGGCCGAAACACCTTCTCGATGATGTCGCGGCGGGCTTGCCACTTCCCATAGGCACCTTCAGCGATCCAGTGACTGTGGAAGGACGAGAAGTCACGCCATGGAGGGTCGAAGACGATGCCCCTCCGCTTGAGGAGCATGCGGAGCGCCTTGAGTGCGGCCCTCGCCTCGTCCTCGTCGGTCCGCAGGTGCGACTTCTCGGTGCCGTAGGACTCGTACTCTGCTCGGACGAGCCTGGTGAGCTCGAGCGCGGTCTCCAGCGGGTTCGGGTCGTAAGCGGTGCCCTGTGCGAGCTGGGTGATCAGGTCGGCGTTGAGAACCGGCTTCGATGAATCCCAGGGGTTGTCAGTCCCCGCTGGCTCCTCGAAGAAGTCTTTGATGCGCATGCTTCATTATCCCACGACTCCTGCATTCACGCAGATCAAGAAAGAGACCCTCGAGGAGCGAGCGGATGCTCCCCGGGGGTCTCGTGATCACGCTCAGCTCTCCTGCTTCTGCAGTAGCTTCGAGCTGACGTGGTTCTGGTGCGGGATGGTGATCGAGCCGTCGTCGTTGACCGTGCCGTAGACGTTGTAGCTCATGAGTCCGACGAAGGTCAGCTCATCGCCGTTGCGGGTCCAGGAACAGTCATCGTCGATCTCGGCCTGCGGGTTGGTCCGCTCCTGGTGGCCGCAGGTGCTGTCCTCGCCGAGGACGAGCATGTATCGGCCCTCCTTGGCGTCGAGGTAGGTGCCCTCGAGGCTGTCGCCACTACAGCCGGTGAGCAGGGCGCTGGCGGCGATGGCGAGCGTGGTGGCGGTGATCAGGTGGCATCGCATGGTGGGGCTCCTATGGGAGGCAGAGATCTGTCAGACATGCTATGCCCGATTAGATGCTGCGTACGTGTGCGCAACTATGCTGCCAAGACAGGTTGAAATGCAGTCCATAATAAAAGGACAAGGCGAGCAAGACCCCGCTCCGGACCGAAGAAGGTCACCGTGATAGACCGTGCTGAGATCACCGTTGGATATCTGCACGCCTGTGGCGATCTGGAAACCTTCCTCGCGCTGGCTGGTGACGCCGAGTTGCGTAGCCGAAGCGCCGGTACGCGCTGGACCAACGAAGAATTGTTGTTTCACATGGTGTTCGGTTACATGGTGACCCGACGCCTGCTGCCCCTCGTCAAGTGTTTCGGTCGGTTGCCACCGTCCGTGGGGAATGCCTTTGCTGGGTTGCTCGATGCCGGGACCAAGCCCTTTGATTGGGTCAATTACTGGGGGTCTTGGGCGGCATCGCGCGTGTACAATCGTCACCGGATGGCCCGGAAGTTGCGTCGGGTCACGACCACGCTGGCCGCCAACCTGGAAACCGAGTCCCACGCCTCCTTGGGGCTGCAGATGGCGTTTCCCACCCGGTGGGATCCATTTTTTCGGCCGGTGATGACCGTGGCCGACCTCTACGCCTACCCCACGAAACATTTCGCCTTCCACGCCCAGCAACTGAGTTTCCTGCCCCACACCCCCGAATAACAAAGGGTCAGGCACAACAAGACGTGGGCAGCTCGTCATGGAAGGTGCCTGCCACCAGGCGCAGTGCTTCGGAGGTGGTCAGATAGGGTGCCCAGGTGTCGGCGAGGTGGCGGGTGGTCATCCCCGCGGTGATCGCATAAGTTGCCGGGAGCAGGAGCTCTGCTGCGTGATCGCCGATAGCGCTGATGCCCAGGATTTTGTCGGTTCTTGTTTCGGCGACCATCTTCAGCGCCCCGCAAGTGTCGTGATTGACTAAGGCGCGCGGCAGGTCTTGGAAGCTCAGCACCCGGGAGTGACACCGGTACCCGGCTCTCCGGGCCGCGGCTTCGGTCAGTCCGGCCGTGGCCAGTTGGGGGCGCGAGAAGATCACGGCAGGTAGGCCGGTGTAATCGACTTTCGTGGCCGGCACTTGCGGATCGGTGCGCAGGGCATTGGCCGCGGCAGCTTTGCCGGTGGCCGCGGCGACGTAGACATATTGCGGGGCCGCCGTAACGTCACCGGCAGCAAAGACCCGCGCATTGGTGGTGCGCTGGTGGTCATCGACGAGGATGAATCCCTCCTGGTCGGTGGTGATACCTGCGGCGGGCAGGTTGAGATGCTCGGTGGACGGGCGGCGGCCGGTGGCCACCAGCAGGCGCTCAGCACACAGGCTGCGTCCCGAGGCGGTGGCCACCTGGATCTGGTCATGCTCCTGGGTCACCCCGGTGGCGTGCTCTTCGAGCACCGTAATCCCATCGAGGGTCAGGGTTTGTCGGAGGATGGCGGTCATTTCTGGCTCGGCGGTGGGGGCTATCCGGCCGATGATCGTCACCCGGGTGCCCAAGTCGGCAAAAAGCTGGGCTTGTTCGATGCCGACGTAGCCGCCGCCGATAATAATCATGGACTCGGGCAGCTCGGTCAGTGCCATGGCCGTGGTCGAGGTCAGATAGTCCACCTCGTCCAACCCGGTCACGTCCTGTGGTAAGGCTGGCACCGCGCCGGTGGCCAGCACAATCGAACCGGCTGTCACCGGGGTCCCATCCACCACCAGGGTGTCGGGATCAACAAAGGAGGCCTCCCCGGTGCGGATCTGGAACCCATGCGCGGCCGCGACCTCAGCGTATTTGGTGTCTCGCAGCCGGGTGATTAGCTGGTCTTTTTGTCCGACCAGCGACCCCAGATCCACGCCCGCGGCGGAGGTGGGGACCCCGGGGAACGGGTTGGTCAGGGCGGCTTGCCGGGTGCCGGCCGCGGCCAACAGCGTTTTGGACGGGACGCATCCGATGTTCACGCAGGTGCCACCGAGGGTGTCCCGCTCGATCACCAACACCTCTTTGCCGGCCCGCCGGGCTGTAATGGCTGCCGCCATGCCAGCGCCACCGGAGCCCACCACCACCAGATCAACGTCGAAACCTTGTACCATCTGTTTGCCTCTTTCTTTGGTCTGCACCCAGTATGAACCTTCCAGTACACTGGAAGGTCAAGTCCGACGATCATAAAGGAGCCTTGAGTTCAATGAGGATTGGCGAATTGGCAGACGCTGCCGACACCACCACCAAAACGCTGCGCTATTACGAAGCCATCGGGCTGCTGCCACCCCCGGATCGGGCCCCGAACGGCTACCGAGACTACCCCGAAGCGATGCTCTGGCGACTCGATTTCATCCGTCGAGGCCAACGCGCGGGACTGTCCCTGGCCCACATCGGTGAGATTCTGCGGATGCGCGATACCGGCCAGCCGCCTTGCGCCCACGTCGACGCGCTGCTGGCCAACCGTCTGACCGAGCTCGACCAGCAGATCGCTGACCTCATCCAATTACGCCAGACCGTCACTGCCCTGCACCACACCAGCCGCGCAGCGGACCCCGCCACGTGCCACGCCGAGGCCATCTGCACCAACCTCTGACCGCCAGAGCTGATGACTGCAAGAACTGTTCAACCGCTGTGGCTTAGAGACCGAAGGCTCCGCCGCTGATGAGGATCACAATGCCCAGCCCAATGAGGACTGCTGGAAACAGAATGTGTTCCCACCGTTCCAGGGCTTCGGCGATAGGTTTCCTGGACGTAATCCATCGAGCCACAAACACCAGGACGGCGACGAGGAGTAAGAAGACGATGCAGTAGGCCAGGATTGTGCTCCAGCTAACACTGACGAACACTGGCACATAGACCCCGATATTGTCGCCACCATTGGCGAAGGTCACCGCGGCCACGGTCCAGACCGAGACTCGCTTGCCTTCCAGCTGTGCTGCGTCGTCATCGTCGTCGTCGCGATTGCGCCACGCCTGCCATGTTGCCCATAGGCCTAGCCCCAGTGGGATCAGGCCAAAATAAGGCAGCACTTGGTCAGGTAGCAGCGCTTGGGCGCCCAGGGCCGCAAGCACGGCAGCCCCGAGAATGCCGAGGAATCCGAGATATTGTCCCAGCAGGATACGGCGGGTGGTGCCGGGTTGTCCTTGGCCTCGGCCGAAGAACAACGACAAGATAATGATGTCGTCGATATTGGTGGCGATGAACAGCCCAACTGCTTGCGCAATGGAGGACAGGATCACGCACTCACCTCCGCAACGTCACTACAGTCCCCCACAGTGCAGGCCGGGTCGATGCACGGTGCGGCCTCATCGACGGCCAGGGTCGTGTCCACCAGCGCCGTCAGTGCCCGAGTCAGGTGTGGGTCGGCGATCTCATAGCGCGTCTGGCGTCCCTGGTGGTGCGCCACCACAATCCCACAGTCCCGCAGACAGGCCAGATGGTTTGACACGTTCGACCGCGTCAGCTCAAGGTTCTGGGCGAGTACCGCCGGATACTCTGGCCCACGCAACAGGGTCAACAGGATGCGGGACCGCGTGGGGTCAGCCATGGCTCGACCCAAGCGGTTCATCACATCAATACGTGCATCATTCGTCAGCATGCGCTGAACTATACAGCAGTGACTGAATAGTTCTTCTGGGTTTTACGAGAAGTGGAGTAGATCGATGCTCACCCTAAAGAATTTCCACCACGACAACAGTTGAGTACTGTCAAAGAGGGTATAGGCGCGTTTACGTGACAGTGCAGTAAACGCGCCTATAGCTCAGAGGTTGCGGAAGACGAGGACGCCGCCGTCCTCGGCGACGTAGCTGCCGGACCGCACCCAGGCGAAGAGGGCCTCCTGCTGGTGCTCCGGCACCGAGGTGAGGACGCGGCCCTACTGGGCCGCGGTCATGGGGTCCATCTCGCCGGTGACAGGGATGCCCTCGTGGTCCATCACCCAGAGTTCCTCGTGGTCGGTCGCGTGACCGTGCAGCTGGGCAGGCGTGACCTCGTCGCAGTCCTCGGCGTCGTACCACCTGCCGACGAGATCGCCGTCGTTGTAGCAGGCCAGACAGCCAAGCCACGCGCGGGGCTCGGTGTGACGGATGATCTTGTGCATGATGGCCATGTGGGTCCTCCTCGTCCGCGAGCAGGCTGATCACCTACTCCTCAGGAGGTCTCCCGGCCACGCCTCGCGTGGCGTGTCAGCGGCCGCTGTGCCGCCTCGACGTCACGACCGTCATGAAGCTAAGTGCTCGTAGCGCAAGTCGATCACGCCGGTCCCGAGTTCAATGGTCGAGGTCCGCGCCGCCATCGCAGCCAGCGTGGGGAACGGCGCTGAAAACATCGACTGAAAATGATGCGAGCGAATCCAGGCGGCATCCAGCCCAACCTGCTCGCCAGCGACAGTCATCTGAATCTGGTCGTGCAGGGCTTGGCGCGCGCCACCAGTCCCGTTTTGTCCTTGGGTCCAGTGTCCAAAGTTCAGAAACCCGAGTTTCTTCTTCATGCTCGGTTCAACAATTGATCATCGGGCTTCATTCCTGGTGATTATTCCAGGTGATGTTGCTTGCTTTACGCGCTGTGGACCGCCTGCGGTGGTCCCTGCCGGCCAGGATCTGGGATAATTGAGCAATCATGACAACTACTGTGACTTCTTCTGTGCGAGAACAGCGCATCGCGACTGGTACCGGAGATCAAGGCCGTCCGCACCACACCACGGAGAAAACCACCCTGACGTTGCCCCCATTGCAGATCGGACCGTTGACCATTCCGGTCCCGGTGGTGTTGGCACCGATGGCCGGGATCACCAATACCGCGTTTCGTCGTCTGTGCCGCGAGTACGGTGGCGGGCTCTACGTCAACGAAATGGTGACCGCCCGTGCCTTGGTAGAACGCAAACCGGAGTCGATGCGGATTATCTCCCACGACCCCGATGAGGTACCGCGGTCCGTGCAACTGTACTCCGTGGACCCGGTCACCACTCGCGCTGCTGTGCGCATGCTGGTCGAAGAAGATCACACCGACCATATCGATTTGAACTTTGGCTGCCCCGTCCCGAAGGTCACCCGCAACGGCGGGGGATCGGCGCTACCGTGGAAGATCGATCTGTTCACCTCCATCGTCAAGGGCGCCGTGGACGAAGCCGGCGATATTCCGGTCACGATCAAAATGCGTCGCGGGATCGACGAGGAGCACCTCACCGCCCTGGAAGCGGCCCGTCGGGCTGTGGATCTGGGGGTCTCGGCGATTGCACTCCACGGGCGCACCATGCGCCAGCACTACTCCGGTCAGGCCAACTGGGACTCCATTGCCGAACTGAAAGCAACCGTCAGCGAGGTTCCGGTGCTGGGCAATGGTGATATCTGGTCTGCCGAAGATGCCATCGCGATGGTCGAATACACCGGTGTCGACGGGGTGGTCGTCGGTCGCGGGTGCCAGGGCCGCCCCTGGTTGTTTGGGGATTTGCAGAATGCCTTCACCGGATCGGAAGAGCGCTTCCGGCCCGGACTGGGCACCGTTGCCGATGCGCTCTACCGCCACGGCGAACTACTGGTCGAC
Organism: Auritidibacter ignavus; assembly: GCF_003703835.1. Taxonomy (GTDB): domain Bacteria; phylum Actinomycetota; class Actinomycetes; order Actinomycetales; family Micrococcaceae; genus Auritidibacter; species Auritidibacter ignavus. Next base: position 99,201 of record NZ_RDQR01000003.1, on the reverse strand, counting down.
ACCTACGGCGATGAGCTCAAAGCCATGCGCGATATTCGCAAACACGTCTCCTGGTATTTCAAGGGCTACCCGGTCGGCGGAGAAATTCGACGCTCGATGGTTACCGTGGAGACCCTGGACCAGTTGCGTGAGCTCCTGGACACCCTGGACCGGTCGATCCCGTACCCCGGTGCGGTCGCTGAGGGCCCCCGCGGTCGAGCCGGTGGCCCGAAGAAGCCCCACTTGCCTGAGGGTTGGCTGGACTCGCAAGAACTCAATACCGAACAGCAGGCGATGATCCACGCTGCAGAACTGGATATCTCCGGTGGTTAGACAGCAACCCCTCTTCGGCCCCGAAGACCGTCCACCCTATGCCGGCCAAGCGGTACAGACACCCGGGTATACCGATTGGGACCGACAACGCTGGTTAGCTGAACCGCCGAAGTCCTCCTACCGCTCCGACTATGAGCGTGACCGGGCTCGCGTGGTGCACTCGGCGGCACTGCGTCGGCTGTCGGCCAAAACCCAGGTGCTCTCACCCGGAGATGATGATTTCACTCGCACCCGGTTGACGCACTCACTGGAGGTTTCACAAGTGGGACGCGAGCTAGGCCGCTCGTTGGGATGTGATCCTGATGTGGTCGATACCGCCTGTCTGTCACATGATCTCGGGCACCCACCGTTCGGACACAACGGCGAAAAGGCCCTGGACACACTGTCTCAGCACATCGGCGGATTCGAAGGCAACGCTCAAACCCTACGGTTGCTGGCCCGATTGGAGCCCAAAAAATCCTTCGCAGACGGTACCTCTGCCGGGCTGAACCTCACCCGGGCCAGCCTGGATGCCGCTTGCAAATACCCCTGGACCCGTCAACCCGGTGTGCGGAAATTTGGGGTCTATGAAGACGATCTGCCAGTGTTCACCTGGTTCCGACAAGGTCTGACCGGCACCAGGAAATCCATGGAAGCCCAAGTCATGGATCTCGCCGATGATATTTCCTACTCGGTGCACGACATCGAAGACGGGGTGGTCTCCGGGCACTTCCAACTGCATTGGCTCAAAGACCCCGAACAGCGCGCCCGTGCGGTGTCCACAATCCAGGCCTGGTACCTGCCCGACACCGATGAAGCCACCATCGAGGCCGGGCTCGACCGGCTGGAACACGCACCAGAATGGGTCGGTCGGATCGACGGGTCCCGCCAAGCCCGCTCACAGCTCAAGGACATGACCTCCCAACTCATTGGGCGATTCTGCACCTCAGCGTTCAACGCCACCCGTGAGGTCTACGGCAATGACCATCTCACCCGACACAACGCCAACGTGGTGGTTCCCGAAGACACCGAGGTCGAAATCGCGGTCATGAAAGGAATCGCGGCCACCTACGTGATGGAATCCGAAGAACGGCAACCGTTTTACGCCCGACAACGCGAGATCCTGAGTGAATTGGTCGAGCTCTTGGCTGAGAACGACGACCGCTATCTGGAGCCGATCTATGCCCGCGACTGGCAGCGGGCCGACGATGCCGGCAAATTCCGAGCTGTCATCGATCAGGTGGCATCACTGAGCGACTACGCGGCGCTACAGTGGCACGGCAATCTGGTGGCGGGTAACGCCGAACCCACTCGCATTAACTAGTGGTCTCCTGAAACTACTCGGCTACGCAGCATGGTCTAGTCGTGGGCCGGAACCAGCTGTGGCATGACCTCAGCTGCTGGCGCTCGCAGAATAATATCGGCCATTTCCGACAGCTCGGTTGGGGCCGGGTTGATCTCGATCAGCGTCGCCCTTGAGGCCGCCAACGGCAAAGACGCTGCTGGTTGCACCACCGAGGATGTTCCCACAGAGATGACGGCGTCGGCCTGTTGCATGGCGGTCAGAGCGTTCGCGAAATCTTGCTGGGGGAGCACCTCGCCGAACATCACAATGTCGGGACGCAAATACCCGGTACAGATCTCACACTCGAGAGGCTGGGCGAGTCGCTCGGGATCAGTTGGTGCCTGGGTGATTTGCTGTTGGGCCAGGATCTGCTCTAACGAAAACGGCGAGGGACGCTGACAGTCATGGCACCGGAATGTGGCGATTTGGCCGTGTAAGTGCGACAGAACCGTGGCACCCCCGCGTTCGTGGAGGTCATCAACGTTTTGGGTGATGACCCGAACATCGTGGAGCCGGCGTTGCATTTCGGCCACGGCTTCGTGGGCGGGATTCGGAGTAGCCTGGCGCATGGTCACTGCCTGATGCATCATCCAGGTCCATACCAGCTCCGGGTTGTAGTACATGGCCTCAACGGTGGCTAATTCTTGGGGGTCCCACTTCTCCCACAGGCCTTCCAATGGCTCACGGTAGGTGGACAGGCCGGATTCCTTGGAGATACCGGCACCGGAGAAAACGACGATGTGCTCGGCATCGGCCAGGACTTCACGTGTTTTTTCCATGACTAATTCTTGCACCTCTCCATGCTATCCACAGATGCTCAGCCGGTGGAGAACGCTGTCGGTCGTTGCTCCTAGACTGGTGCTATGGCAGGACTGATTAAGCGCGACACCATCGATGCGGTACGGCAAGCCACGGACTTGAAAGCCGTGGTGGAAGACTATGTCACGCTCAAGTCCGCCGGTGTGGGATCCTTCAAAGGCTTGTGTCCTTTCCATGACGAGCGGACTCCGTCATTCCACGTGCGGCCATCGGTGGGTACCTACCATTGTTTCGGATGTGAAGCCTCCGGGGATGTCTTTAGTTTCCTCATGGAGTTGGAACACACCTCATTTACCGAAACGGTGGAAGCGTTAGCGGCTAAAGCTGGCATCGAAGTCGCCTATCAGGACGGTCAGGGTCCAGACCGTCGCGAGGTCGGACAGCGCCAGCGTCTATTGGAAGCCCACAAGATTGCCGACGAGTTCTATCAGAAAACCCTGCAAACATCCCAGGCAACATTGGGACAGCAATTCCTCCAATCCCGGGAATTCACGGCTGAGGATGCCCAACGTTTCGGGGTTGGCTACGCCCCGGCCGGGTGGTCGAATCTGCTCGACCACTTGCACCGCCACGGATTTACCGACCAGGAATTGAAAGCCACCGGGCTGTTCTCAGAAGGACGTCGCGGTCTGTATGACCGGTTCAGAGATCGGCTGACCTGGCCGATCCGGGATCTGACCGGCGCCACCATTGGATTCGGGGCGAGGAAAATGTCAGACGAAGACCCCGGACCGAAATATCTGAATACCCCGGAGACTGCGTTGTATAAGAAGTCCCAAGTCCTCTACGGGCTGGATATCGCCAAACGCCAGATCTCTCAGCACCGTCAGCTCGTGGTGGTGGAGGGCTACACCGATGTGATGGCAGCTCACCTTGCCGGCGTGGACACCGCTGTCGCCACCTGTGGAACCGCATTCGGGTCGGGCCATACCAAAATTGTGCGCCGGCTGATCAGCGATGACCGCAGTGGTGCCGAAGTGATCTTCACGTTTGACGGCGATGAAGCCGGTCAGAAAGCAGCGTTGCGGGCCTTTGAAGAAGACCAACAGTTTCAAGCCCGCACTTTCGTGGCCGTAGAACCCTCGGGTATGGATCCTTGTGACCTGCGTGTTAACAAAGGAGACCACGCTCTGCGGGAGCTCATTGACTCGAAGCGGCCATTATTCGAATTTGCCCTCAACACGACGCTGAAGCGGTTTGATCTTCAGAGCGTGGAGGGTCGTTCCCAAGCATTGCGAGCCACAGCCCCCATTCTGGCTGGCATTAAAGATCCCATCATGAAAAAGGAGTACGCTCGAGATCTTGCTGGAAAACTGGGGCTAGAACTCACCGATGTCGACCAAGCGGTTCGTACCGAAGAACGTCGCCTCCAACAACACCAAAAAGAACACTCGGCCAGAGTATCCCAGCCGGGGCAACAACGGCAGGTAGGTGCGAACCTCCCGGTAGCAAGTCACCCCGATCTTAGGGATCCTGTGGCCAGAATGGAAAAAGGCGCGCTAGAGGTCTTGCTCCAGTACCCGGAGATGCTCTCCCAAGAGCAATGGGAAGCGTTCTACTCCTCTGTCTTTAGAGTGCCGGTCTTCGCAGCGATCCAGGCGGCCATCATTACCACAGGATCAACGACCGAGAGTTTGAACGGCTGGGTTGAAAAAGTCTCTGAGGAAGTGCCCGCTGCCTTGCGTCCCATGGTCGCTGAGCTGGCCGTGACAGCCTTACCTGCAACGAATGAACACGATGTCGTTCTCTACTGCCGCGACATCATGAACAGTCTGTTTGAATTACAGATCACCCGTCGCAAAGCTGACCTGCTAGCCCAGCTAAATCGAGTGGGCGACAATGACGACGAGTTCCTGAAAATCAATCAGGAACTGATGCAACTCGAACAGCGTCGCCGGGCCATCAGAGGCCACTAAGACCCCCAGCCTCACAGATTAGCCGATGTCACCTCGATTTCACACTTCGGATTTCTTCTGCTAAAGTGATTATCCGTTGCTTTCCTCCATAGCTCAACGGCAGAGCATTCGACTGTTAATCGAAGGGTTGCTGGTTCGAATCCAGCTGGGGGAGCTGTGAGGAAACGTCCCCGTTCGGAACTCCCGGGCGGGGACGTTTTGCGTTAAAGGTTCCCTCCCCCAGTAACTGGGCACAACCAATGCCGTAAGCAACTACTAGCACCCTGCAACCGTCTGAGACGCTATCTTGAGACCGAACAAGGTGGGCTAGTGCGCCTTAACTGTTTATATCTCGAGTTCTCAGGGGGCGGGCTAGGTATTCGGCCACCGACGATGGCGTGCCTTCTCACGAGGTCGTTATCGGGGTGCGGACGCCTCTGGCCCCAGGCCAAGCCAGATCGATTTGAGTAGTACCTCACAGTGCTGGCAGTAATTATCCGTACCACGGTAGCAGGAACTAGAATCAGACGTCGTCGAGGTCCGTGGAATCGTGTGGTTCAGTGCCCCTGATTCTTCAGGACCTCGAAGTCTCTCAGGATACAAATACACCCACTGCGAAACCCGATCTCGCCTCACACCCATTCCGAAGAGCGGCGTTTCGTCATGGCATAGAGGAGTTATATGATGACGCGTCGATATGCGAAACCGTGGAAGGCGGGACCGTTTGACGTTCGGCTACCCTTCTTGCACTACCGATTTGAATGGCGAGACTACACGCAGGGTCTCGTAATGTGTGCGGTTGACCTCTCCGCCATTCCGTTGATGACCGAGCTGCTCGAAATGCCGTTTGAGGCTGCGCTTGCGATCGTGATTCTCAACGGCTTGCTCTACCTCACCCATCACATGCTCGGTGACCCGGTCGTCCCTGGCTGGATCACCCCAGCGATTCCACTGTTGGCGCTATATCTTGAATCGTTCCCAGTGGAACAGCGGGTCCATGCGCTGGTTTCGTTCCAGCTGGTGTTGGGGGTGCTGTCGCTGACGCTGGGTGTCACGGGGCTCGCCTCAAAGGTGGTGCGATTCGTGCCGAACGCACTGCGCGCCGGCATCGTCGTCGGTGCTGGACTAGCAGCCGTGCAGGGAGTCTTCTCCGCGGGCGGGCAATTTGAGGACTTCCCTTGGACGATCACTATCTGCGTCGGTATCGCATTTTTCTTGTTGTACTCAAAACACTTCCAGATGTGGCAACGTAAATCCGGGGTCCTGGCTTTCATCGGTAGCCTCGGCATTCTGCCCGCCATGCTCCTGGCTGTGGTTATCGCTCCGCTGTTTAACGAAGTACCTTGGCCTGAAGTCGAGTGGGGTTTCAGCACCCCTGATTTCAACACGCTATTCACTGAATACACGGTGTTTGGTCTGGGTATGCCACCGATCGGGATGTTCCTCACTGCAATTCCCACGGTGCTGGCTGCCTACATCGTCGTCTTCGGCGATGTCCTGCAGGCACGCGCTGTGCTGGACGAAGCAAACGTGGTGCGTACCGATGAGAACGTTCGCTATAACCCCAACCGTGGGCACCTGATTTTCGGTGGTCGAAACGTTTTGATGAGTATCTTCGGGCCCGACACCGCGATGTGTGGTCCGCTTTGGGCTGCCATGCACGTGACAACTTCGGAGCGGTACAAGAAGGGCCCGAAGGCGATGCAATCGATTTTCAGCGGGGCGGGTTCGTTCCGGTTGGGAACGAATACGGGTCTTTGGCTCTTGCCGATCGTGACGTTGATGGAGCCGGTGCTCGGGGTCGCACTGGTACTGACCCTGCTGGTGCAGGGCTTTGTGTCAATTCGAGTTGGTATTACCGAGGCACGCTCGAAAACCGACCTTGGTATCGCTGGGGTGACCGCAGCAATTCTTGCCACCATGGGAGCAAGCTGGGGCTTTGTGGCAGGTATCATTCTGTGCCTGCTCATCTACACGAAGGACTTCTTCAAGGGAGAAGATGACGGTCTCTTTGCGGAGCCTTCGCCCCATGATGCCTCGGACGAGTTTGCTGCTGAACAGCAGCAGGCCAGCACTGAGGGAGGGGAACCTGGCCAGACTGAGACTAAGCGGGCACCGGAGGATGGTTCGGAACCGGGCGGCCGTTAGATGAGCACGGAGAAAGCGCCCGCCCGTTAGTGGTGGGCGCTTTCTCGTGCGTCGAACCTGCGTCTGCTTCAGCCGGAGGCCAATACAACGACAATGAAACGTCCTCGTCCGGAGCACTGGAACGAGGACGTTTCAGGTTGAAATTTTCTGGTGCTTGCTTCGTGGCGATCTCGGACGTGGACTGTGCAGTGTCATCGGTCTCTCATCAGGGCCCCGATCAGTCCGGAACGGCACGCTGTGATCAAGATCCATCCGGCTGAGTAGAGGACAGCATGGCCCCATGCCGGATATTCAGCACCGGTTGAATAGATGATGGTGAATCCTGCCAAGAAAAACAATCCCAGCTGAAGCAGAGTCAACAGCGTCGAGATAGGGCGAGTCCCCAACAGTGCAAAGAGCGTGATGGCACCCAAAATGACCAACGCGATGAACGGTCCCATGGTGATCACTTCCTTGTGGTAGCGGTCGGTATCGGTAATGAACCGTTGGTCCTTTCATTCGTACGGAAAACCACGGACAACATAAAGTTGTGGTCGACATCTCACCCTGAAATTTTGAGATCGGTGTCGATCATGGCGACATTCGCCTCACAATGGGGCCGGTCCTGACGGCATCATGCCTCGGGCCCCTCCTGACTACCGAGGACAGGCCCGACGAGAAACAGACAGGGCGGGTGCTTCAGGTGCTTGAGGAAGGCCGCGTCAGTCTTGTTGCGACTGTCGCTCGTCCACCATATCGCTCAAGGTTTCTTCCAGTGGACGAGGCTCGAACCCCAGCTCACGGCGGGCCTTGGCATTTTTGAAACGGTTTCCTGAGCTCAGGGTATAGAGAGAATACTTGGTAAATAGCGGGGGCCGTCCGAAGAGACGCGCGACACCTTTGACCGGCACCGCTGTTGCCCGAGCCACCCACAACGGCAATGTCAGGGGGTCACGTCGATCGACCAAGTTGGTGACAATCCGTCCGAGTTGACGCAGGCTCATGTAGCCACCGGTTGCCAGATAGGGTCCCGAACCGGTGCGACAGGCTTTGACCACGCAAGCGGCCACGTCACGCACGTCGACCATGTCATAGCCACCTTTGACCACCACTCCCAGTTCTCCATCCACCAGGCGTTGCACCAGTGTCGTCAGGTTTGTTGCCCCGGGATCGTTCGGGCCTAACAGCCCTGAAGGATGAATGATGACCCGATCGACGTCATCAGCTTCCATGACAAGGGCCGCTGCCTCGGCTTTGGTTTTGGCATACCCACCGAAGACGGTGTCGGGGTCGAACGACTCCGGTTCTTCCATCACGACGCCGGTCGGAGCCTCGGTGAGGGCATGAACGGACGACACATACACCAGACGAGCCTGGTGACGACGCGCCGCTTCCAGGATATTGGCGGTGCCTTCGACGTTGACGGCTCGTACCTGCGGTTTCACCTGGTCTTCAATAGTCACCATCGCTGCGCAGTGGATGATGACATCGCAGGGCCCGATGGTTTGCTCCACGTCCTGGGCATCGGTGATATCGCAATCGTTGGCATCCGCTAGCGCGGTGACTTTTTCCCCGGCTGTTTCCAGCTGGGAAACGACGTGGCTACCGAGGAAACCCCCGGCGCCGGTAACAGTAACGTGGAGAGGCTGATTCATAAGTTGAAGCTGACCTGATACTCGCTCTGACTATGATTTTTCCCGTCACATATCGGCATTTTTCGCGCCAAACATACCGCCGAGTAGTCAGGTCGTCCGAGATAATGCTTGGGGATAGATAGCTTGTGAGGTGATACCACCGGCGCTGATGTCTCGTGTGCCGGGCGATTCAGCCCGAGACTCCTCCGGGAAGGTTGATCAGTGTGACCCCGTGTGCTTGTGCGAGTGATGCGTAGGCCTCAACAAACCGCTGACTGCGTTTGCCAGAAGCGCAGTACGCGACGATGTCTGCTTCGCCGTGACGGGAGAATAGATCTCGGACCTGCGGGGCATCTTGTTCAAGTGTGCCGTCTGGCAAAGTCAACTCCGACATTGCCAGGCGGCTGGAGCGACTGTGTGGTCCTAGCGCTGCGAGATTGTCCAGCAAGGTTTCGTGGTATTCGCGCACGTCCAGCGCGACAGCGTCTCCTTGCGAAATGCGGTCCAACAGTCGCCGGCGTTCAGAGGGGGTACGGGTGTGGGCATCGCCGTCCGGGCACACAGTTTTTGATCTGCAGGTGCTTGGGGTCGTACCAAGCTGTTCTGCCGTGACTGGGTTGCGTTGCGGATCTGCCATCACGTTAAAGGTGCTGGTGGTGGCGTTCAATGCGTCATAGGACAGTACGGAGCCGAGCAGTGGGCGACCGATGCCGGTGAGCACCTTAATGACCTCGGTTGCGGCTAAAGAACCCATGACTGCTGTGGTTGCTCCTAAGACACCTGCAGAAGCACAATCCGGTATGGCGTCTCCACTTGGTTGGTTTGGAAAGAGATCCCTCAGACCTACTTTTCCCGTCTGAAAGACGGAAAGCTGTCCGCTGTATCGCAGTACTGTCGCCCAGACCAGCGGGGTGCCGGTGATCTCGGCTGCATCGGCGACCAAGTACTTGGTGGCAAAAGTATCGGAACCATCCAGTACGACATCGACGTGCGCCAAAGCATCGAGAATATTCTCCGCAGTGAGACGCTCGCGATGTTCTTCGACTCTGATGTCCGGTTGCAAACGACGGAGCTGTTCGGCAGCGACGGTGACTTTTGGTCGGCCCGTGTCGGCTGTGCTGAACAATATCTGCCGGTGCAAGTTGGTGATATCGACGGTGTCGTCGTCATACAGCACGATGGTGCCGACCCCGACTGCTGCCAGCGATTGCATAGCGGGGCTACCGAGTCCGCCAGCACCTACAACGAGCACCTTAGCGTCATGAAGGCGTTGTTGCTCGGCGGGCCCGAAATCGGGAAGATTCAGGTGGCGAGCGGTGCGTCGTTGCTCCTGAACTGGCAGACTACGAAAAGGCTGGGGACTGTGCTCGGTCATCACACTAGAGCATCTCTTGTGCCCAGTTCTCATCCCACCGGGCAAGGCCTTCGAAGGTCGAACTAGCCAGAGCGCCTTCGGCATGGTTGCGGAGGGGGATCCGGCCGGCCTCCCGGGCCAGGCGGCCGGATTCCACCGCACGTTTCATAGCTTGTGCCATCGTCACCGGATCTTGGGAACGATTGATAGCGCTGGCTAAGAGCACACCGCTACAGCCAAGTTCCATGGCCAGCGTTGCATCTGAGGCGGTGCCCACACCTGCATCCAGAATGATCGGAACCTGGGCGCGGGCACAGATCAGCTCAATATTATGGGGGTTAAGAATTCCCAGCCCTGTTCCAATGGGAGACCCGAGCGGCATTACCGCAGCGGCTCCGGCGTCCTCGAGTCGTTTGGCCGCCACGGGGTCATCACTGGTGTAGGCCAGAACCTCAAACCCATCAGCCACGAGCATCTCGCAGGTGTCGACCAGTTCGACAACATCCGGTAGCAACGTGCGATCATCGGCAATCACTTCGAGCTTTACCCAGTTCGTCCCTAAAGCCTCACGTGCCAGCTGAGCGGTAAGGATTGCGTCTTTAGCCGTGCGACATCCGGCAGTATTGGGCAACACCGCAATGCCGAGTCGTTCCAATAACGTAAAGACGCTCTCGCCGCGGTTGCTTGACGGAGTATCGGCGCTGTGTGACGTGCGATAACGACGCATAGCAACTGTGGTCAGCTCTGTGCCACTGGCGACCAAGGATTTTTCTAACAGCTCGTGGCTCGTCGCACCGCCGGTCCCCATGATCAACCGGGAGTTAAAAGACCGTCCTGCAATCTCCAACATGTGCTTAACCACCTTGCACGGCAACGAGTAGGTCGATGTCGTCACCATCGCTGACTTGCTGTGATTCCCATTGGCTCCGCGGGACAACAGTGCGATTAAGTGCGACCGCGATGCCTTGTGCATCCGCTGTAGCTGCGGCAGTTGCCCCGGATGAAGATGTTTCGTGGTGCACAATATCCGCGATGCTCAGCGGAGTAGTGCTGGTGCGTTGTTCCTCGTTGACCGTATACAACACGGGCATATTCTCCTTTACAGGTACCGTTCCAAGGCACAGGCACTGATGTCAATGCCTACCTTATCCGTTGCGTCGTTCCGTGCAAATTTTGAAGTGTCTTGGGTTAACCCTAGGGCCACGTTGGCCTGTCCGGCGAGCGCAGAGAGTAAAATCCCGTGGCGGAAATAACCGGTCGAGATGATCACGTTGGACCCGACCGTGCCCAGCAGCGGGAGATCGTCCGGGGTGGCCGGTCGAGCCCCAGCGAGGGCCTCGATAAATTCGCACTCCTCCAGCCCCGGTACGATACGAATCGCATCCCGCAACAGCGCATACACCCCATCGACGCCGGCACGGGTGCGGTGATCTTCTCGGCTGGTGGCGCCCACGGCAACCGTGTGATCGGTGCGCGGAATGACGTAAATAGGGCGGTCCTCGACGAAACCGCGAATGACGCGATCAACTGGGGCCGGCTGGTCGTTTGGAACCGCCAAACGCACTAGGTCGCCCCAAACCGGGCGCAACGGCAAGACGGGCACACCGGCGATATGCTGGGCGCCTAGGCCATTGCAGACATAGACGCTCCCACTGACCTCGACGACATCATTGGTGGACAGGCGCACCGCGGTACAGCGCGCCGAGTCAAAGGTCAGTGCCGTTGCCCGTTGCTTTATCAGTCGCACCCCGGCTTCTTGGAGTACCTGAAGCGATGCCACACAAAACAATCGTGGATTGACCTGGTGATCTCCCGGGATTTCCACTGCCCCCGCCAACTGCGGGGAAAGTCCCGGCTCTAAGGTCCGGGCCTGGCGTGTGGTGATGCGGCGGACGTCCATGCCGTGGTGGGTCTGATGCGCTTGGAGCTCAGATACGTGGGCCGCATCGGCCCGATCAGCGGCGACAACTATCGTGGATTCGGACCGATATCCTGTCGGCAGTGTGGTGCGTTCCCGGATCCAGTCCACCACCTGTGGCCAGAGTTCAGCCGAACGCGCCATGAGCGGATACAGCTTTTCTTGTCCATATTGGACCTCCGCCACCGGGGCGAGCATGCCTCCAGCCACGCGGGAGGCACCACTGATGGGGTGGGCGTCGACGAGCGCGATGTCTTGAGCGGGAACCCCGTGGCGTAACAACTCGATTGCGGTTGTCAGCCCAATAATGCCGGCACCAATGATGAGGTGCCCAACGGGGGAGAGAAGGCGGGTAGCGGAGGCGTTCGTCGTCATCGGGTGATCCCCCGGGTTGCAAAGGCCTGGTTGACTTCCTGGGCAACGGCCGCGGGGTCTTCAGCCTGCATGAAGCCTCGTACAATAGCGACACCGGCGACCCCCGTGGCGGCCAAATCGCCCGCATCCTCGGCGCGCACGCTACCGATGGCTACCACCGGAACTCGGCAGGCCTCGACGAGTGCGGGATAACCCTGTAGCCCTAAGGGTTCGCGTCCGGAGTCCTTGGTAGGTGTTGGGTGAAAGGGCCCAGCGCCCACATAGTCAATGACATCGGCATACTCGTTGGCCTGTTCAACCAGTGGCAGTGTGCCGGTGGTTAGTCCGATGATGGCTTGAGGCCCCAAGACCCGCCGGGCGAGTCTGGGGTCCAAATCATCTTGGCCTAGGTGTACTCCGTGAACATGGTGGTCTGGCATCAGCGCGACTGCGATATCGACGCGATCATCGATGACCACTTTGGTCTGCGGGTTGACCTCTTCGACCGCAACTGCAATGTTGACCGAAAGCCGGGTCAGGGCACGGACGCTAATCGGCTTACTCCGAACCTGTACGATGCCCGCGCCACCAGCAACCGCGCGCCGAGCAATATCCACGATCGCTTCTATTTCAGCTTCATCTGGCTCGGGAGTGGGGTGGGGCACGGTTCGTCCGGTCACGAAGTAGCACTCCAGGAAGCTCTCGTTCGGGTGTTTGCTTTGATCCAACCGCTCGTTCCTTCAGATCGATCCGGATGTCGCTACCCCATACGACTGTGGTCTCAGACACTTTAAAGACTACCGCAACGGATCAGCGCGGAACAAGGGACGGACTGGCTGATGACGATACGGTGTCGCCTCGAGGTACTACTCTACGCTGAGCCCGGCACACGAGAGCACTCTGTGATGAACCCGGCTCGAACTGAAGAAGAGATTCGAGGGGTTGACATCAAACGATCCCTGTGGCGTTATGTCAACCAAGAAGTTATTCAGATATGTCATGTTTTTGAGATGACAGAGAACTCGGAGAGGAAGTGATGATGAACCGACCCGAGATTGAACCAGAACCGAGGATGAACCAACCCAGGATCGAACCAGAACTGCTGTGGGAGGAACGGTTCGGGGATCCGATCGTGATGCAACGCAAACACGATCGGTGGCAGGCCCAACAGGACGCATGGGACGAGGATCCCAACGTGTGGCAGAACCCGTTGGAGGAGACCCCGTATCTGCAGTCTCTGGTGGAGATGTACCACGAGGAGACAGTGGACGGGGAGTTTCCGTCGGTGCTGGATCGGGCACTGGAACTTCCGAGGTTTCAGGACGTGACCGAGGAATTCAGGAACTATCTGAAGGCGATCGTGATCAGCCACGAAGTACAGTTGCGTCGGGAACGAGTGCGACCGTTCAAGCTGGAAGAGATGGAGAGACAGAGCTTGAAGTGGCAGAAGGAGACGATGATGCAGTTGGACGTGTTGATGCGTCGGGCGTTCGACTGGATGAAGTCTCAGGGGATGGACCCGATGCCAGGCCACGAGACGATGCCAGTAGTGATGAACGAGCAGATGTATCAGAGAGCACTACAGCGTCAGAAGGAACACCAACAGGTCTCACCGAGTAACAGAGTCAGAGAGCAGAAGAACACTGCCGACGAAACCTGGGGGATGGTAGGTAATGAACTCGGTATCGCGTGAGTCCTGTACCCGGAGCTCGTTCTGAACTGTTCCGCTGACCTGATTGGTATATTCGCCCTTGATGTTGCTCCTCGTGATTGGTGGCCTCGCGCTCTTAGACTCCACGGCTTTCGGGACACTGCTCATTCCGGTGTGGTTGACGATGGCACCGGGACAGTTCCGCTTTGGTCGTATTGCGACCTACCTAGCTGTCGTGGCGCTGAGTTACTACGCGATTGGTCTGGCCCTCCTATTAGGTGCTGACGCTCTGTTTGCTCGGTACCGGTCAGTATTTGAATCGGAGGGGTTCTCTTGGATTCTGGTGTTCATCGGGGCCCTGGCTGTCATGATTGGGGTGTTTCTGATGTGGCGTGATCGCCGAAGAAACCGCGTCCGGAAGGCGCCGAAGCGAGGCCCAGGCGTCTTGCGGAGAATCAGAGACCACATCATGCAGTCCGAGAGTTCGGGGTTGAAATCGGCGTCCTTAATGACAAGCCTCGCTCTGACAGCAGTGGTTTTGGAGGTGGCCACCATGCTTCCCTATCTGGCGGCGATCGGCATCTTGGTCGCTCAGGAGCTGAGTCTGTGGCAATCGGCTAGTCTGCTGGCCCTGTATTGTGTGGTGATGATTATGCCAGCCTTACTGCTGGCGCTGGGGCGGTGTTTTTTCCCGAAGACAGTCTCCGGGCCCCTGACGACGCTCGACGAGTTACTTTCTGAACAGGCGACATCCTCCAGCGCGGGATTTACCGCAATTTTCGGTGTCGTTATCGCAGGAATTGGTATCTTTGAGCTGCTTTAGCGCCAGATTTCGCCACAGGTGAGCGGTGGAGGCAAGCGTGCCGTTTGTGTGAGGAGGTTGACATTTCCTGAACAGTGTTCAAGGATTGAACAGTGTTCAACTACGGATTACTCGCAGACCGCGTTGAAAACGGTGAAGTCATTTCCGCTGACGACGCGATGGAAATTTTGACCAGTCCAGATACTGACTTGATGGAGCTCGTCAGCGCTACGAGTCGCTTGCGCAGAAAGTACTTTGGCAACCAGGTCAAGGTCAACTACCTAGTGAACCTGAAGTCTGGTCTGTGCCCTGAAGACTGTGGTTATTGCTCACAGCGTTTGGGGTCAGATACCGAGATTCTCAAGTACTCCTGGCTTGATGCTGATGAAGCACGGCGACAAGCTGAATTCGGGCTCGCCGGTGGAGCATCGCGCGTGTGCTTGGTGGCCTCCGGACGCGGGCCTTCGAATCGAGACATTAAGAAGGTCTCTGGGATGGTAGAGGACATCAAATCGGCCAATCCCGGTGTTGAGGTGTGTGCCTGCTTGGGCTTCCTCAAAGACGGGCAGGCGGAACGATTGAAAGAAGCAGGAGTAGATGCCTATAACCACAACCTCAATACCGCTGAGTCACATTACGGCAATATCTGCACCACTCATACCTTTGCTGACCGCGTTGATACTGTCGGTAAGGCCCGAAATGCTGGATTGTCACCGTGCTCGGGTCTGATTGTGGGTATGGGCGAAACCAATGAGCAGATCATCGAAACCATTGAGTCGCTCCGGGACGTCGACTCAGACTCGATTCCGGTCAACTTCCTGATCCCCTTTGAAGGCACCCCTCTTGCAGGGACCAATTATCTCACCCCACAGCAATGCATGCGCATCCTGTGCGCGGTGCGGTTTATGTGTCCTGACCGCGAACTGCGGATCGCGGGTGGTCGAGAAATGCACTTGCGCTCGCTACAGCCACTATCGCTCCATGTGGCTAACTCATTATTCTTGGGAGACTATCTCACCTCAGAGGGGCAACCGGCTGAAGAAGATCTTGACATGATCGTCGATGGCGGATTCTCTATCGTGGGCACTGAAGATGCACAACAATTACGTGACGAGCTCAAAGCACACCGTGCTGCGCATCTGGCTGCTGTATCAACCGATCCCCAGCCGGCTCAGAAGGTCAACGAATCTGTGGCTACGGCGGCGTCGGAGTCCTTGCCTTGCGGTAAACCGCGTCCCACGGTCACAGGCCACGAGACAGACCCCGACGGTGTGTTGATTCCGTCGATCCGGTTGCGGGGAGCTGGGACTGACTACGCGCCGAATGCCTAATTTACGCCTCTGGCCGGTTGGAATCCTGCGAAGTTCCGTACGATTGGAGTGCGGGGCCATCGAGCCGGAAGACGTGCCAGCCATCCATGGGGTAGGCCCCGAGGTGGCGGTAGAAATCAATGGAGGGTTGGTTCCAGTCCAGCACTGACCACTCGACCCGGCGGTAACCGCGCGCTACGGCAATACTGGCCAGATGCTGTAGTAGCGCCTTGCCGTATCCCTGGCCACGGTGTTGTGCACGCACGTAGAGGTCCTCGAGATAGATTCCGTGCGTCCCCTCCCACGTGGAATAGTTCAAAAACCATAATGCGAATCCAGCTAGCCGGCCGTCGCTGGGACCGGGCGCGTCAACGACGTGGGCGAAAATGGCAGGGTGCGGGCCGAAAAGATGGACTTGCAACTGCTCGGCAGTATTGCGGACGGCATCAGGCTCTTTCTCGTACACGGCAAGGGCCTGGATCATCTGAAGGATTTCGGCGGTATCTTGCGGACGCGCGGGGCGAATCGTTGGGCTCATGAGTGTCAGTTTAGGCCTCATACGCATCAATTCTCATAGCCTTCTCACAAACTCTCGATACGTTCAGACTCATCAGCCGGGGGAATAGCATCCTCGGGTCAAAACAGAATCACGACGAGATGTAATCCCGCAAGGAGGAGATTCTGATGATGACAACTACCACTACCCGCCATGTCACCACTGTTCTGGGGCTTAGCGTTCTGGGACTGGCCACGCTGACAGGTTGCTCGACCGAAGAACAAGGTACCGACACTTCAGCAAATGCCCCCGCTGAGCAGAGCGCAGACTCTGGGACCGAGGCGAACAACCAGAATGCTGGTGCCGACGCTGATGGCCAGGTGGAAGAAAACGACCAGTCAGACAGCGATGATCAGGATGATGACGCTAGTAGTGCCAACGACTCAAACGGTACCGCGGAAAGCGAGGACGCGGTCTTCGGCGTGATTGATGCGGCACTGAATGAATATAGTGATGGGGTGGTCATTGCAGTGGATCGCGAGGACTCTGGTGCAAGCTATGAAGTTGACGTAGTTTCTTCGGGTGCTCTTTATGAGTTGGTGATCACTCCAGAAGGTCAGGTCACCGAGACCGAGCAAGACGACGGCGATGACGACGATACGCAGAAAGCCGAACAAGCCACGGTCACCGCGGCTGAAGCAGCTCAGCAAGTCCTTCAGGGACGCGATGATGAAGCGATCGTCGACGAGCTGGAATTGGATGAGGACGATGACCAATTGCGGTGGGACGTTGACCTCGACGACACCAATGGCCAGGATCTTGCTGAAGAGACGGTGCCCGCTAACTAATCTGGTCATTGTGTGAATTCCCCCAGGCATTCAAGCCCAAGGTGTGAAATACTGAGAGAAACACGCTGAGTAGACGTTTGGTGCACCGACGAGGGCCCGATGGTTCTCGTCGGTGCACCGGTCATGATAGTTTGTTGCTGGTACTGAACACCTCCCGTGGAGAGTAGGAATTTTCGAATGGCTCAGAAGAGTGCCCCGACCGTCTCAGATCAGACTCGGTCCAGCTCGCTGATGGATCTGGCCACAACTGGCTCGCGCCTGGTGCCGAAACAGTTAAAGGACAACCTCCAACTACTAAAATCTCATGCCACTTCCAAAGGTGTGACCATCGGGGTAGGGGCCGGATTTGCGGTTGTCGGCCTCTTGTTCCTGTTTATCACCATCGTGGCCTTGATCGTGGCAATGATCGGAGGCTTTGCTACTCAAACCAATATCTGGGTTGCGGCACTCTGGACCGCTCTGGGAGCCTTCGTTCTGACTCTGATCCTGATCGGTATTGGCGCTTGGCGAATCATGGCTGCGATGCCTCTTGTTCCCGCTGACCTGATTCGCGGGGTCAAGCACGACATTGGATACCTCACGGAAGGTAACGCATTCGACCCAGTGGAGTTCGATCGCCTCGAGGCCGAAAAGGCCGAGCAGAAGAAGATCGATAAAGAGCGCGAGAAAGAACTCATCAAGCAGGCGCAGAAGGAACAAAAAGCCGCGATCAAGCGCGGTGAGGCACCTGAGGGCATTCCTGATATCAAGCCCAGCGATGACGAAATCCGCCACCGCATGGACTTGCGTCGCCGTCACCTCGGTGACATTCGCTCCGGCCTGAATGAGAAGACTGACGTCAAAGCCCAGCTGGCGACCTTCACCGACCACGCCCTGGGGCGCGTCGATTCGGCTACCCGTGCAGAACAGTTGCGTCCGGTTTCTTCCTACTCGACCGCGGCAGCAGCAGGCGAGAAAGTCAACGACGCAGGTGAATTCGTCAAAGACCGCTGGGCTCCATTGACTCTGCTGGGTGCTTCGGTGACTACTTTCGCTGTCTTAGTCCGTCGTCTGAACAAAAAGAAGGACTAACCCTGTGGCTCTTACCACCCGATGGAGCTCAGGACCGTCCTGATGCGACTGATTGGTGCAGGTACCCGCGACGATATTGACTATGTTGTCACCGACCGGTGGCTGACCATACCCAATATCATCACCTTTGTCCGGTTTTTGCTGGTGCCGGTCTTTGTCTGGTTGCTGGTCATTGATGAGTATGTCTGGGCATTCATCACTTTGGTGGTGTTGTTCTCCACCGACTGGATTGACGGATATTTAGCACGGCGACTGAACCAAATTTCCACGGTTGGAAAGTGGCTGGATCCGGTGGCCGACCGCATCGGGATTATCATCGTCGTGGTGTCGGTGGCACTGTCTGGTTTCGCTCCGTGGTGGTTAGCACTCAGCCTGATTGTGCCAGACCTGTTGCTGGCTATCCTGATGGCGTTCTTATTTCTGGGTAGCCCAGAACTTGAGGTCACAGTGCTGGGCAAGGTTCGCACCGCGTTGCTGATGATTGGTATCCCGGCCCTGGTCCTGGCCCAGGGAGTCGCTGAGTCTAACTGGTTGAACCTGATTGCTTACGTCTTTTTGATCCCTGGTAGTGCCGGTCACGTGTTGGCCGCGGTTGACTACGCCTGGCGAGGTATTCAAAAGTACAACTCGTTACGCTCCCAGAACATTAATCCGCGCCACCGTCGAAGCTGGTCCATGGCTTATACTCACGAGCCGAGTGAAGACCTCAGCCACGGACTGCACGAACGAGGTAGCTCGGCATCCGACTAAAAAAGGCGATTCGGTTGAGAACCGCCTTGTTGTCTGCTTCCATGACAGTCGTGCAACGAGTTGATATGTTAGCTAGCAAATATTCCCGTTGCCTATCCCGCATACCAAAGGAAGCTTGTGCCCGTACCTGAATCCGGCCCGCTGACCCTCCTGATCGCTGCCGATACCTATCCGCCAGACGTCAACGGGGCCGCAACCGTATGTTTCCGTCTTGCCACTGAACTGCATCGGCGCGGTCATCATGTCCACGTGGTCTCGGCCCGCAACGAGGCGGGGCCTGACACGGTCCAGTACCGCGACGAGGCAACCGTGCACCGTCTGAAGTCGTGTCCGGCGCCGACCCACGAAACCTATCGGCTGGTTTCGCGATCGCATGCGGGACAGGCGATTGGGGCGCTTTTGGATGAGATCAAACCTGATGTTGTACATGCGCAGTGCCACTACATGATCGGTGAGGCAGCGATCTTACAAGCTGAGAAGCGGCGGATTCGTACCGTGTGCACCAATCACTTTATGCCGGAGAATTTGGACCCCTTCCTTCCGTTTCCGCAGTGGTTCCGTAATATTGTGTCGAAGAATTCCTGGCGCGATATGGGACGACTAATGGGTAAAGCCGTCGCCGTGACAACACCGACCCCGCTGTCAGCTCAAACGATGCGCGAGCGAGCGGGCCTAGATTTGGTGCTACCGGTTTCTAACGGCATTAATGCGGCAAAATATCAGCTTGCCGAGGGCGAAGAAATCCCCAAAAACCCATACCCGACGGTGTTGTTTGTCGGCCGGCTGGCCGTGGAGAAGAATATTGATGTGCTCCTGCGTGCGCTGAGCCATACTGGACCGGAGATTCATGCAGAAATCGTCGGTGACGGTGAGCAGCGGTACCGGTTGTGGGATCTGGCTGAGTCCCTGGGGGTCGATGATCGGGTCCGGTTTTTGGGTCATCTTAGTGATGAGGAACTGCGAGTCGCTTATTTGCGGGCCGATGCGTTCTGCCAACCAGGAACAGCTGAATTGCAGTCTTTGGTCTCTCTGGAGGCGATGAGCGCACAGAAGCCGGTGATCCTGGCCAACGCGTTGGCGCTCCCACATTTGGTCAATGAAGGAGAGAATGGGTATCTGTTCACTCCTGGCGACGCTGGAGACTTAGCGGATAAGTTGCAACGGGTTTTACTGGCAGCTCCGGCCGAACGCCAGAAGATGGGCGAGCGCTCGTATCAGATCGCATTGCGGCACTCTGAGTCCGCTAGCGTTGATGTGTTGGAAGCACTGTACCGTGGCGCCACCCTTGAAGAAGCAACTCAGTTGCTCCCCGAAGCTACGCTACGATAGATTCTTGAGCCTTGGGGCGTTAGCTCAGTTGGTCAGAGCAGAGGACTCATAATCCTTTTGTCGTGGGTTCAAGTCCCACACGCCCTACAGTGGCTACTCCCGCGGGGTAGCAGGGAACCCGCCAGATTTTGGGTCTGGCGGGTTCTGTGTTTTCGGGGTACTGGGTGGAACCACAGGTGGAACAAGCAATTTGGACGGCTGTTCTGGACGGGGAAAAAGGGGGCAGGATGCGGTGTCCAAACAGACTAACTCTCGACCGCGAGCACACACGGTTATATGTTCGCTGGCATAACCCTTTTTAAGACAAAAAAAGGGGGCCGCCCCACCTACCCAATGAGTAAGCGAGGCGGCCTAAACCGTTGTCGCAGGATCACCCGAGCCTATACACCACGGCCAGAGTCCAGCGACGCATCTTTCGCGGTGTTGTCAGCATTACCCACAGCGGTAGCAATGGACAGGAACGTTGCTAGGGCTGAGACGCTCAGCGCGGCCAGCCACGGCGCGTCAAGAATACCGGCCGAGATACCGACAGCGTCAGCGCCGACCCCGGCAACCAGGACCGCAACAAAGGTTTGAAAAAACGTTTTAATTGCCCGGTCCAGGGCGCCCTTCCAGAAAGCTTTAGTCCAAATAGTCACGTTGTGCTACTCCTTTCGCTCTTCCTGTTCGCGCTCTTCGTCCTGGCCAGCGCTAACAGTAAGGGTGACGTCAGCCTCTAAACTGCCAAGCGCGTCCGAGACACCCTTCTCGGCGGCCTCACGGACTTCTTCAAGGTTGATTTTCTTACCCGCCGCGAGCGCCTCAACCGCTTTCAGCAACCCTTCACGTTCACCCTGTGCGGCCATCACTTGCCGATGGGTTGCCCGAACGAACGCGTAAATATCAGTGTCGGTGAGATGGTTTTTGTAGGACCAGACTTTACGGCCAACCGTGTCAGACAGGTTCTCTAACAGGCGGTGGGTCTTGCGCAAGTATGCGTAGGTGTCCCAATCCTCGTTTTTGCCCTTGTACAGCCATGCTTGCTTACGCTCTTCACGCAGGACTTGTCTCAGGTCATCTTTAGTTGCCATGTCGAACCATGATCCCTTCTTCGTCGATGGTGTTGCTGTTGGGGTAGTTGTTGGTGTTTTCCAGTAGCCACGTTTGACTGCGTTACGGAACGTGGTCATGTTGAAGGTCGGGTCCACTTTACGGCCACGCGGGACCGCCGCCTCCTTATGGCCAATGACCCGTGACATGTCCAAACGGAATTCTTTGCACAGCTCAGCACAGAGTTTCACGTAAGCGTCCATTTGCGCCGAGCCCCATTGTTCGCCGCGACCGGTATTCTCAGCCTCAATACCGATACTGTAAGAGTTCGTGTAATTCGTGTGGCTGACTTTGCCCGCGTGATTTGCCCGGCCGGCGGCAATCACATAAATTGTTCCGTCACGACCAAGCCCATAGTGAGCCAACGGCCCTGGGATGCCCGGCCGACCATCCCGGACCACACCCAGGGACGGATAGTTCCCGTTTCGTGGCCCGGCCGTGTGGTGGCACATGACCGAGCGGGCACCGGACATTTGCCCGTACCCTCGTCGCTTCCAACCCTTGACCTCGACCACCGGGTAGCCAGTCTTTCTGGCGACCCGCGCAAGGCCCGTGTACATGACCATTTTTGTCTCCTTCGTTCGGCAGAAAAAAACGACCACCACACAGGATGGTCAGAATGAATCGTTGATGTACCGCATGTCACGTCCAGGAACAGGCAAACCCGCGCATCATTCAATCAACGAGGGTCCCGTGGTGGCCGGTTCGGAGGCGGCGGCGGCTTCCCCAACCAAATGTGCTCCTGGAGTAGACTGATCCAAGCCGCGTCAACAGCACGATCAGCTTCCAGATGTTTCACTTTCGCTTCGAGCGCGTCCACGCGGGCCAGGATTTTCGTTGTGAATGCGTCCCAGTTCGCTGTTGCCGCTTTCGCGGCTTCGACCTCATTCCCAGATTGACCGGTCCTAGCGGAGGCTCTGGCCGAGTAGATGCCAGCGACTGTCCCACCGAGACCGGTCCCTCCAAGAAGAGTGATGAGGAGAGTCAACCAGCCTGAGTCCACAGTCACCTCCGATGTTGTGCAGCGTGTTTCTTTGCGAGCGCTCTGAGCGAAAGGAGCCGAGTGCCTAGCCCGACCGCGAACGCCGTGAGAATACACGCTTGTGGCCCACGCGTGATTGTTTCGGGCACGTCGGCCCAGACAGCGGCCGCGTAAATGCCAACTCCTGCGATGAGCAGTGGGAGTACCGTTAGCTCGACGCGCCATTTCATCAGCAACGCCGCGACGGCCGCGACGGACGCAAGGAGTAGGAGGGCTCCCCAAACGAAGGTTGATGTTGTTCCGATGATGCCCTCAATCGTCCTCGGCGGTGTGAGGATCACCCATGTGCCTGCGGTGAACATGAGGACGTAGGTTGCCACGCGGGAGAGTGCTTCACCGCGTGTTGGTGCGCCTTCTGACATTGGTTCCGGCCTCCTCTCCGGCCGTGGTGGTGACTTTCCCCGCCGCGCATCATGGTGTGTCGGGGTCGTGTTTTTTCCAGGCAGTCTTGCAGTGTCCAGGCGTGCACACGTTGATGGGGAGCTGCGACACGAATGTTTCCCCGTCCTTCACAGTGGTTTCTCCGAGCGCGAACGCCTCATCAATGGGCGGGGTGTGGGTCCATTCGTCTGCTGGCTCGCGCGCGGCCCCGTTCAGTCGTGCTGTGAGCAGCACGTCATTGATGTCGCGTGCGAGCGCTTCCCGGTTTTGACGTGTCACAAGTTCGTTTTCCAATTGGTGCATGAGTTCGTACATTTCCTCATTAGTCAAATCAGAAAAATCCATGAAAATGTGCTCCTTACGCGCCGAGCGGGTAGCTGACACCATCAAACGTCAGAAACGAAGGGTTACCGATCCTGCCGGTCCCGTTGATGAAAATTTCCCCATCGGCGTTAATGCGAATGTCAGGACGGTTAGTTGAGCTTGCTGACCTGACGTCCAGGAAGCAGGTTTTAGCTGGCGCGGCCCTTCTGTGCACGGTTGCGATATTGCGGCCAGCGATCCAAACACCACGCCGGACCGTGCCCTGCAAGTGAACGACCCCACGAGAAATAGTGCCCTTGAGATTCCCAAATTCACGATAGTTTTCCCAGTTGTTCTGCAAATAGGTGACATCGAACTTATCGTCTTGAAGAATTGATATCCATCCATGACCACTGCGGTTGGTGTACAGGTCTGGGACACCGCCGTTGCCCTTCTGGTGGTTGATGACCACCGCGAACGTCCCGTACTCCACGCTTGTCGGTTCTGGCAGATCGTTGTACCGCCACACGTTGATTACATGCCCTAGCCAGGGCTTGTGCTGCTGAGTGGTGGCCTGCGTCAAGAGCTGGTTTGGTTCGCGTCGCAGCGTGTACAGGACAATGTGTTTCCTGCCGTGCGTTGTTGGTAGTTTGTTGGCGTGTACTTCGACGCTGATTGGGCCGGCTTCTTCTTCCTCACGACGGGGATCATACGTCAGCGCCAGATAGTAGGTTGTCGGTGTGGTCACGGGCGGAAAACTCACCGGCATGTCTTCGAGTTGCGTATGGAAGAATCCCTCGATGGCGGCTTCTGACCTGCCTGTGGCATTTGAAGTTCGGAGCATCATCTGGTTCTTGGCATTGGTTTCAGCGTCACCGCCTGGCAGCCTGGTGAGCCGGTATGGTGATTGTGCCCCTTCTGCGTCATGCTGGACAAACACGCCTGTCCCAGCTGCGCGGCTGATTTGTTGGAACATCTCAGATGACACTCCCTGCCCAACGACCGGGAATGAATATTCCTGTTCACCAGGCGGCTTATAGTAGGGGGTGACAAGCTCTGAAAGTCCATCGATTCGTTCGTCTTGAATGATGTCATATGGGGATGGCATTTCAGTCATAGGTGCTCCTTGTTTAAACAAATAACCCGCCCAAGTGAGCGGCTAGGGGAGTAAACGCGGTTAGTTGTTTTGTGTGCGGCGTAGTTCGGCGCGTAACTCTTTGATCAGCTCACGGACTTTGCCATCGTTCGCGTCGGGTTCTTCCATGACCGGACCAACAGATACCTTGTATGTGGTGCCGCCTTTGTCCCAGTTGAGCTCCACCCGCTGTAACGTGTCCTGGATGTTAGTCTTATCCGTCAACTGCACGGTGATCAGATCGCCCCTGGTGAAGTCCCGCCCGTATTTGAGATTGCCCATCATGGACGTGTCAATGGTGATCGACTGCTTCTCCACATGATCAGCTAGGGTGTCTTCCCCGGCCTTGATGAGTTCTTTGGCTTCTTCGGTGTCGCGCCGGTCTTGGAATAAGAGTGTTTTGACTTCCCAATCGGTCTGATCGGATTCGACCAGTCTCAGCATGCGGCCTGTGCCTTCACCTTGGCCTGCGACCAGCACGCGTGACGCCGTGGGAGCTTCGAGAGAATACGAGTATTGCTCGACGCTGCCATTGGCCTCACGCAACCTGATGGATCGGCGGTAGTCGTTGGGTTTGCGTACACCAAACCGGATCTGCGAGGTCTCATGGTCCAAGTACGAGAAAAACACGACACCGGAGTTCTTGCTGACCGCTTGCAATTCCTCAAGCAGATTCTGGAAGCGGGAATTGATCGTGACCCTCTTACCGCGACCCTCAGGCAGGTCCACGATGATCGGGTTCCGATTCTCAGCACGCGGCGCGTTTTGGCTCACATGCAGTCTCACGGCGTCTTTGATGACCGTTTCGGCTGGCCCGGTTTCACGGTAGTAAGGTCGCACAGTCTGTGACTCCGGTGCACGGTTCGGACTCGGTAGTGTGATCATCCCGTGCACGTAGGACAGGTGGCACTCGAAATGCAGCTCAATATCTTTCAACCCGCTGGTATTCGTTTCAACATATTGTTTGAGCTTACCCGCGATCAACTGATCTTTGCCGTCGTAGACGGCCACGTGCCCGCCCTCTAACCGGTAGCGGGGGTCAGTCTCAAACCGCCGCCACAATGGGCTATTGCCGTTCACGTCAAGCACACCGGTAGACACCGCGTTATTGCGGATCACCGCGCTACCACCCAGGATCGGGATCCGCCCAAGACGCTGCAAATCCCGGTTATAAAAGTCAGCGTGGATCACTAGCTGCCACCACCGATCGCATGAAAAAACGCCTCACGATACCGGATCAAAATCTCCGACTGCTGATTAGCGCCAACCATCGACACGTGAATATGGTTCCGGCCAGGATGCAACGGGAAGAAGTCATCATCTCCAGGGTCGATACGATCCCAAATTGGCGTCCCATCAGCCAACGTTATGTCTTGTTCTTGCGGTCTGGTTTGAATCAGGATTGGTTCATCAACCCTGCCATGCACAAAAATGCGTTCCCCCTGCGCGTTCTGGATCAACAAATCCTCACCAAGTGGGGTAACAACAGCAGACCAATACGCCGGCGCATCACCAGCCACCTGGAGTTCATATTCGCCTTGGACAACTGAGCCACCGATACGCACCGGGAAAAACGGGAACTCATACCCGTTCGGATCAGGCTTCGCCGTAATGAACTTCTTCTCAATGTTGCCCAGACGACGCCGCAACTCACGCACCTGCCCATACCAAAACGGGTCAAAAAACTGCGCCGTGATCCCGACCGTCCACCACCAATAATTATGACGCGTAGGATCAGTGATCTCCGTGGCCATCAACTTCCGGGTGCGCGTCCCCTGCGAGTACGGGTCAAACACGATCACATCAAAAAACCGTTTCTGACCAGGCTGCACAATCTGGACTAGCCGGTCAAACATCTGAGGCAACGTCGAAGGCACCGGCGTGTGTAGGTGGATCGGCAAAAACATGTCACCAGCCTCCAACCGGGCATGCCTGAACACCGACCCACCAGACGCCAACTCAGCGGCCTCCACCGACACCGGCGCAACACCAAGGCCCTCAACATCCTTCTTAAGGAAATACCCCTCACGCCGCTGGTTGTGGTGCAACCGGATACCAGACTCCATCGGCTCACCAGACGGCTTGATCGACACCACAGGCGGCTTATGATCCCTGCGATCACCCCGCGGCGACTGGAACACCGGAGGCATCAACGCGCTCTCACGAAACGGCATAACGAATAACCTCCCTAGAATGGCACAGCCAACGAAGCTTTACGACGAGCTTCCTTATGAACTTCCTGCGCAAACTCGGCAGGCGACTGAGTCAACACATCACCATAGAAATTCATGGTCGAACCATGCTGAGCACCACGACGGGACTGCAAAGCACGCTCCAAATCATGCAAATTCCGCTGATTCATCACATACTCATTCCGGCCAGTGTTATTCAGCACCATCGACAAACCAGGAGGAAGAACACCACCCTGATCACGCAAGATCGGTTTCGGGTCAACCAAACCACCAGTATCATAATGGTTATGCCGTTTGTGGAAGTTCAACGCTGAAACAGGGCTACCATAACGGCCCTTAATGTAATTCAAACCCCAATTAGCCTGACCAGCCGCAGTAGACTCAACCGGACCGTGCAAGGATGTCATCTTCTGGAACAACCCCCTCGCACTTGAGGACGGGTTCGCGGCGTTCGGGTTCCACGACGATTCACGCTGAATCAAATCCGACAAAGCGGACCACTGCTGACCGGTGTGCCAGCCGAACCGTTTGGCAACGTCCCTGACCTGATCCACAACAGAACCAGATGGTTCAGCGTCACCGCCCTCATTGTCACCAGAGGAAAGACCGATTTTGCTTTTCGCCCATTCCAGCATGGAATCAAACGCCTGTTTGGCCAGACCGATTGACGCGTCCAAAATGTATTCCGCGTGAGGGAACTTATCGGTTATCCATTTGGTGATTTTCTTGCCAAGCGCTTTGAATGGTGCTAACGGGTCAAACCAGTCAAACCAGCCGCCGCCGCCGTCGTCGTCACCTTCGGGGATTCCACCCATGTGTTTCAGCGGATCAACAGGTTTCCCACCAGACCAGGTTTCAAAGTGCAAGTGAGGGCCAGTACTGTTACCGGTGTTACCTGATAACGCAATAGTCTGGCCTTTAGAAACGTCATCACCTGCGGCTACTTTAGCTTTCTGCAAGTGGCCGTAATACGTGTTCCTGTTTCCTGGGTGGTTCAACAGAACGCCGATCCCGGTACGGCCTGTGACGATGTTCCACCCTGTGCGTGCCACCGTGCCAGCCAGCGCGGCCCGAACAGGTGTCCCAGTTGGGACGGCCCAGTCAACACCCGAGTGGTGGCCACCCCACCGTGGACCAAACTTCGACGTGACAGGACCATTCACAGGTTTAACGAGCCCGCCAGACGCGTACCCTTCAAGGTCCCCGTGCTCGTTGATGTGCGACAACAGGCCAGGGTGCAAACGTTCAAACCGGCGACGCGACGACTTGCGGATCACGAACTCATCGGCGTGAACAACACCAGCAGGCTGGAACTTGCCACCAGGACCAGTCCAACCACCGGTCGCGTACTCGTTAATCCAACCCGGCTCCGGAATGTCCGGAATGTTAACCCCAGGAACCTTATTCAGTGCGTTGATCAGGCCGTCGTTGAAGACATCCTGGATGACGAACTTAATCGGTTTAGCCGCGATCCCTTTCAGCCGGTCCCACTGCTTTTGGATGTTCTCCACGGCTGTTTTGAACCGGGATTTAAGGTTCTCCATCTTGTCCCCAAACCAGTCAATAACCGGTTTGATGCCATTGTGGTAAACGTCGGACATGAGGCCTGACATTGACGACCATTTGTCACCGATCCACGTGAAAACCGGGGACAGTACAGCGTTCCATAACCAGAAAGCGATGTCAGCAAGATAATCCCACGTCGGCTTCAAAACATTCTGCCAAGCCCAAACCATGCTGTCGACCATGGATTGCCAGTGGTTACCAATCCACGAGAACACGGGCGACAAGACAGCGTTCCATAACCAGAAAGCGATGTCGGCAAGATAATCCCACGTCGGCTTCAAAACATTCTGCCAAGCCCAAACCATGCTGTCGACCATGGATTGCCAGTGGTTACCAATCCACGAGAACACGGGGGACAAAACACTGTTCCACAACCATTGAGCGATAGTGGCCAGATAATCCCAAGCGGGTTTTAGAATATTCTGCCACGCCAACGACATCCCGGTAACCATCACAGACCACTTGTCACCGATCCATGAGAACACGGGCGACAAAACATTATTCCACAACCATTGAGCAACAAAAGCAACAGCATCGAAAACGGGTTTCCAAACAGTTTCCCAATAAAATTGAAGCGCGAGAACCACGTACTGCCACTTATCAGCAATCCACGAAAACACTGGGCTGAGAATGTTTTCCCACAACCAAGTAGCGACCGCAGCGACCGCGTCCCAGACCGGTTTAAGTATGTACTCCCAAGCGGCCTGCATTGTCGTGGACATGACTTGCCAGTACGTCCAGATCGCCGTAAAAACCACGAAGACCACGGCATCCCACAGCCACTGCAAAACGGTTGCTACCGCATCCCACACTGGCTTCAGAACGTTTTCCCAGGCAGCTTGAATGAATCCGACCGTTGCATTCCAGGCGTCAGCAATCCACGAGGTGACTGGCTGGATGACTGATTCCCAGAGCCACGAGAAAGCGGAGCCGATACCGTCTACCGTGGTGCCGATCCCGCCGCTGATGGCAGTGAAAACCTCACCGAGCCACTGCCAGGCCGCAACAATCCAATCGACAACCGGTGAGATCACAGACTCCCACAACCATGTGAACGCATCACCCATCCAAGTGATGACCGGCTGCACCACGGTCTCCCATAACCAGGTCAAAGCAGTGCCTAGTGCCTCAGTGAAGGTCGCCCAGAGTTTGCGACCTATCTCGGTTTGTGTGAAAAACCAGGTCAAACCAGCAACCAGGGCGGCTATACCAGAGATCACCAACCCGACAGGGTTTGCTTTCATGACTGTGTTGAGCGCACCGAATGAAGTTTTGACCGAATCAATCGCGGACTTGACTCCAAGCACGCCAAGGAACGTTGTGATGAACGTTCCGACCGCGAGCGTGAGTGGGATGATCCACTCGCGGTTCTGTACAATCCATTTCCCAATATCCATGAGCGCGCCAACAACATTGCTAGCGATTGGGAGGAACGTAGTTTGGAACCAGTTCGCCAATCCTGCCACCGCGTCTGCGATGATCGGCTCCATGGACTTAGCCCAATCCTCAACCGGCTCCAAAGCTTCCATAGCCCAGTTCAGGAATGCTTTACCGGCCTCGTACAATGGGCCAAGCAGTGACGCGCCAATGCGACCCAGAGACGCAATAGTGTTCTTCCAAGCGCCAAGAAACGTATCCCCGGATTCCTGGGCGGCCCCGCCAACACCAGTCTCCATGGCTGCGGCAAAGTCCTCAAAGCTGACTTTTCCCTCCGACACCATGTCGGACACTTCCGCAGCCGTCACATTATAATGGTCAGCAAGCAAGTCCAAGATAGGGATTTGCCGCTCAAGCATCTGATTGACAATCTGGCCGTCAATCTTGCCCTTCGCCGCAGCTTTACCCCAGATGAGGCCCATATCATTCAGGTCAGTGCCTGCAACCGTGGCAGCGTCGCCCACCAACGTCAGCACACGCTCTAGATCTTCACCAGGCTGAATACCAGCAGCGACCATCGTGGCAGCCAGGGATGCAGCCTCACCCATGCCAAAGGCTGTGCCTTTGACCGCGTTGAGTGCGTTGTCCATGATGGCTTCGACTTCTTCACCACTATGACCAAGACCTTTAAGCTTTGCGCGGGCTTCTTCGATGTCCTGAAGGCGTTGGAATCCTTTGGCGAGCGCTGTTGCGACAACACCAGCACCCACAGCGACCGTGCCCGCAGCCCCCACCTTGAGCGCCTTACCGAGACCAGAAATGACCTTGTCGCCAATTCGTTTCCCGGGATCAGCGGCTCCCACGCCTTTTTCTAGAGGCTTGACGAAGCCCCTCCCAATAGCTGACTGCAAGCCAGAGAAAGTAGGCGTGACAAGTACCTGGGCGTTACCGATAACCGAAATTTGGATCACCCTACCTTCTGGGAACAAAAAAGGAGCCATACAGAATGTGACTCCCGACGTGATGAAGTGGCCCGCTAATCAGCTGCTAAAGAACGCCTTCAGGTCCTCATAGTCAGTCTTCTTAGCGCGCGACTGGGCCTCCCTGACCAGCGGCATACTCGTCTCAGGGGGCATCTCAATAGGCTTTTTCGACTGCGCTGCAAGACGATTCGCAATGCGCAGCTCAATCAGCAGGTCATTGATCGCAGACAAAAGCGGCGTGTCCTCAGAAATACGTGTCGTACGCTTCTGATCAGACTCTTTGAATAATCCCTGCTCCGCCATCGCATCGACTTCTTCAGGATCATTCATGATCGCCTCGTTCGTCAGCGAATACGACGGCAACATGTAGAAAAAGTCCAGGACGGCTTGATACCGGTTCTCGGCAACCAGCAGTGCTAAGTCCACCCCGTACTTCGACGCGAAATCTGCGCGAAGCTGCGGGGTGTACTTAGCTACCAGTTGTCCGACTACTTGTCTTTTGGGTCATCCGCCCCATGCTGATTATTGAAATACTGTCCAGCTTGCGCAGAAATCTGTGCACGTTCAACAATCGTGGTTTTGGCCTTGAGCTTCTCGTAAACCTCTTCGCCAATCCACTCTTCAAAGAGCTGATCATTTGCTAAGACAAGCTCCTTGTACGAATCAGCAGTGTTGCCATGTGCCTTGTCCATCAGATCCATCATGCGCAAGTACCGCTCATCATCAAAGTAGTTGAAGTCCTCAAAAATGAGTTCCAAGTCTTTGTCAACGGTGAACGTAAACGCTTTCGCGGGCTTGTGCTCCTTGCGCAGCGCGGCGAGAGATTTGATAGGTTTTGTCTGGTCAGACTTTGCCATGGTGGCCTCCTGATAATGTGGGGATATGCTATTTAAGACAAAAAAGGTCGCCTTACGTGACGACTTACAAAACGTGTTGGATACAAACAAGATCAAACGGAACACCAAGAATAAGGCGCTTCTGAATGATCTGCTTAAAGACGCTGAGACGGTCGAGTACGCGCTGACATGCCGCAAGGGAAAAAGGTTCGGCGTCATGGTGACAACCGATCAACGCCTACTATGGGTTTCCACGATCGCTGGAATGCCAGACGTGTACACGATCGACCGCTCAGAAATAACCGGGCTAGATAGTTCCACAAACTCTGCGAATCTCACAACGTTTACGATTAATCAGGCCGGTCAGAAAACAGTGTTCGATTATGGTCAGAAGAAAGCTGTGGTTGAGCTAGTGAAGCAGCTCAGTTAGTCTTTCTTCTCCTTCTTCTGTGACTGCCCGGTAGCAGGTTTTGTCTTCTGCTCGGACCAGCCATGCAGTTTCAGGTTGTTATATTCGGCTTTCGTGCCAGGCTTGGTGGTTACCGTACCGAGCTGGTCATCCTTTTTGGTCAAGATCACGCCGGGTTTGAAATTCGACATTGTGTCTCCTCAAACTATTTGGTGGGGGGGTGAGGTGGCCGTGGCAATCCCCCGAGGCCACACCACAGCCACCGGTATTGTGAGGCTAGCCTGCTGCGAGGGCTTTGAGTGCTGCGACTTCTTCCTCAGTGAATTGAGGTTCAGCATCCTTGCCAGGCTCGCCCTTGTCACCCTTCGCGCCTTTCGGGCCAGGGGTCAGTTCGATCGCATCAACGTTGGTGCGGACTTCCTTAATCGCGTCGTACACCGCGTTGTGATCCTGAACATGCGTATCCGCGCCCTCGACCGCCTTGGCAGGCAGGTCTACATTCCATTCAGCCATCACAGGCTCCTTTCAAAATGATTAGAAAACAGATCATCCCGTTACCAAGCATTTAGTAGCTTGGAAGGTAACGGGCTGTTATTCCCCCGACTCGTCGCCACCACCAGCAGCAATATCAAAACCCAATGCTTTCGCATGACGAAGCGGCCCAGTGCCAGCAATAATCTCACGCGACGGGATGCCTTCAACCGCATCATCGAGTGCAGTAAAGCTCACCGGCCGGTCCATCGTGACGCCCTTCGCCCACGAATACGCATCACGGGAGGACAGCTGCAACGCGAAATACAGTTTGCCCATAATCCACTGATCCTCAGGCGGACCATCCACGGACAAAACCAGGCCACGGTACTCAGTCAGAATGGGCAACGACGGGTCATCAAAAACCACTTCACCATTCTCTGACATCTCCAGGCCAGAGTAGTCAGCACCCCGGACCACGCCTTCAACAAACTTGTTGTACGATTCCTGCAACGTGACTGAAATGCCACGCTCAGTCTCGCCGGGATCTTCACGCGTGTTCGATGTGTACCCGACAGATGAAGATCCTTCAACCTCAAAACTGTCGTTGAATTCCACACCATCATCAGTCAGCAGACCGACCGGATGGAACCCAATCCTGACAGGATCGATCAGCTCGTTACCGGAACTAAAAAGTGAGGTCGGAACTTCGACAGACTGAGGCGCAAGATACACGATCTGCTTCAGCCCACCATGCCGGCGAAGCTTACGATTATGGCCCTCGGCCATCAACGCTTCAATAGTAGCCATAATATTTTCTCCTTATTAATTGATGGACCGTGACACGGCCACAAGGTCGAACACAAACACGATGCTTGTTAGACCGGGTGATTCTTGTAGGAAGGGTGCCTGCTCAGATTCGATATGATCAAAAAACGCAAGCTCTGGATTCATGATGTTTGGCTCAATCGTGACGCCATCATCTAGCAGTGATGAATGGATGACCTCAGCAATTGACTCAGCAGTCCAGTAGTCATGCCCATACAGTGAGAACCTGGTGCGTTGATTTCGCATACCATTCGCGTCTCGCTTCTGCATGTTGCGACCATGCAAGATCACTTCACCAGAGGCAGGGTCAATCGTGGTTAAAATCAGTGATGTCACCACCTTGTGGCCCAGGATTTCCTGGCCATCGAAATGACCAAGAAACGAAGCCACGAAATTCGGGAATACCATCGGGTCAGTCATTTCTGAGACACCTGCCTCATAGCTGACAACAGGGCCGCTGTCGTCGTGCCTGGATACCATTGCCCCTCGACAACAGCGCCATTACGCGGTTCGTTTTCCCACCCCGCATACAGGCCGACACCTCGCGCCGCGTATTTCCCTTTCGGGTCCAACGCATTCGCAGCAGACACCAACCTTGACGCGCCCAGTCCAGCAGCCTTAGACGCCACCTTTGAAACACCAAGAGCACGCATACCAGCCGGTTTCGACTCGTAATACACATTCTTTGTTCTCTTGCTATACCCCCTCGCCATGCTGATTCACCCGCCTGAGTATCGTCTCAGTACCAAACGGCCACTGATTCGACGGCGCCTGAACCTCCCACCTGCCAGCATTCATCAGACCATCACCAACGATGATCAAATCGTTCTGCTGAAACATTTGGGTTTCGTGGTACAAGGCCGCATCAGAATCAGACCATGCGCCATACTGGTCTTCGTTATTCATCGACTTCGGGCCCAAAAGGCAGTTAGTCACTTCAAACTCTTCGACCGGCAACGGCCTACCAAACCGGTCGAGCCCACCGCCGCCACGCTCAACTTTGACCGTGATGAACCAGGATCTCGGGAAAGGCCACACCATTAGTCATCACCTCTCATAGATCGGTTCGCCCGCAATATCAGCCCCACAGGAACAACGGGTGGCCCCAAACATCAACGAGCACCAAGGCCGATGTTGTTCTAACCCTGCTACCTGGCCTGTGACTTGGACACTGAACGCTTTCTGCTGTCCGTCACCCAGTGATCGTTTCTCATTCTTTGTCAGATAGAAGTCTCCGTGCGGATTCGCAGGTGACCCTCCCATGCTGAATGGGCCAGTGCCAACGCTGAATTGAGAGAAACCAGAAAGGTCAGCCGTAGACGCTTCCATTGAGCGACGAACCACGGCGCACACCACACGACGGCGCGTGGACTCTTTCGCGTCAGCAGACGATGGAACCATGTCCAGAATGAACTGCGACGCATCCTCTAGCAGAGTCGCTGCGTGATCCTCCGAACCAGCGGGCATGTCCGGCCAGCGGGCCTTGAGCTCTTTTACCGTTGCGAATGGAAACGGTTTAACCGTGTCAGCCATGACCGGACCTCCCAACTAGTTGTTGTCTGACCAGCCCGTTATCAAGCAGCTAGTAGCTTGGAAGATAACGGGCCGTCATTCCCCCGAATCGCCACCGCCGGTCTCAATGACCGCGAACCGGTCAGTGAACACGTACCAGCCGTAGACGATCTCAAGACGCAGTGCGATCTGGTTCTTGCGTTTCAAGTCGCCTTGACCATCAGGGTCACCGAAACGAATCAGCTCAACTGGAAGGTCCCGCTGGACACCCCAACGAATACCGGACTGGAAATCACCAACAATGCCACGAACACCTGTATCAGCCGCTTCAGGGGTACCAGAGACGGTGTTTCCCTGAGCGGTGTTGACGCCCATGAATGAGGTGATGTCGGTGCCGAATCCAAGATTCGGGTACCGCTGGATACCAGACGGGTCACCATTGGCGAGCTTGGTCTGCAGGTTCGACAGCTCCCAAGAGAACCGTGGATCAACCGCGAAACCATTCACACCCCAGGAAGTGTCCTGCTGCAGCAACAACCCAACGGCCTCACGGACAACCTGGTCCGCCTCAACAGTGCCGTCATAGGTGACACGCTTATCGGTAGCGTCCAGGTAGTTATCCCATCCGGTGATGGTATTACCAGTCAGCGGGTTAATACGGTGAATCAGGCCAAGATCCAGGGCGCGAGCCAGGGAGACCTGACCAGCATTCGCAAGGTCCTGGAAGATGGACAACTGGTGATCCTCAGACGCCCACTGCACTTCCTGGTTGAACCGCATCGTGACCTGAGCCTTACGAGGCTTCGCAGTCACCGAGCTGTACCCGCCAGAAGTAGACGACTTATCGTCACCTTCTTCAACAAATTCCGCTTTCGGGAAGTCATTGAAGATCATGTAATCAGTTTCACCAAAAAGCTGCGGTTCACGACCAGACAGCTGCGCGACAGTGGACAGAGTGCGAGACTCGGTGATCATGCCATCCGCAATATTGCGAGGCATCAGCACCTGAGCATCACTAGTACCGAAAACGGCCATGATAGATGCCTTTCTATAAGTCAGTTACCGAATAGCCCATGAACGGCTTTCCGCTCTTCGCTATCCTCAACGTTGTTTGGTCTTTTCTCCTGGCCGGGAATCACAGGGCCAGTGGATTGCACAAGAGACTTCAGCACTTCCGCGTGAGCTTCCAACTCATCTTTGGTCGTGCCACGCAAAGCATTAGCCGGTACACCAGTCGCTTCAGACACCTCAGCAATCAACTTGGATTGCTCTTCCTTGGCCTCAAACTCGGCTACCCGATCTGCTAATGATTGGTTCTCTGATTCAAGTTCCTGAGCACGCTGGGCAGCGGCCTTCAGATCCTCATAGTCAGCAAACTTGTCTCTCTCTCGTTGCAACCGTTCCTGAACAATCCGGTTCACGTCCTCCTGCGAGAACGTAGACTCAGTCTGCTCTTGGTTTGGTTGCTGTTCTCCCGCTTCTGCGGTGTTCTTCCCAGTGTTTTCAGACAACGCTGATCACACCCTTTCTCCGTAGCTCGTCAGCATTGATAAACCCCGAAATAACGGTCGGGTGCCGTTCACCAGCGGGAGTCCACTGGAAGATCTATTTGATACCGAGTTCGGCGCGCATCGAGGCCAGGATGTCACTGGTCTTATCCGCGGCAGTGTGTTTTTGGCCGTCTTTCACCCAGTGATGCGTCCGCTTCGTCGTGCCGTCTTTCAGCGTGGTCTCTTTCCATGCCAACGACCTGCCCTCGTCTGCGTTCTGAGCGGCATTCTCATACGCTGCGAGATGCTGTTCTTGGATCGCCAAAAGCTCAGCCTGGTTGTCCTGGGTCAGGATCACAACCTCACAACGACAGTAATCGTGGAACTGCTCACCAAGTTTCCGTGATCCACGAGGACGAATCCCTTTCGCCAACCGGTGCGACCCAATAGGCGTACCCCGCCCCACAACGCCAGTAGCCGACCGCTCAGTATAAACAGCACCACGAGACGCCAACATGCTGCAAAATGCACAGCAGCCAGGTTGTGGGACACGCTGCGCGCTATAGAAGTTATCGAGTTGTTGTTCAGCGTTCCCGATCATCGTGTCCGCCGCAGCTTCCGTGAGTATCTTCGTCAACCCGCCCGCAAGACGGGAAAACACCGCATCAGCACCCAGCCGCTCAAACACGTAATCAGCAGCAGACCAATCCACCAACGACCGCCACCGGTTCGGGTCCTCCACGAGCAACGTGTCAGCACGAACCGGTTTCGCCACATCCTGCAACGACATCAGCTCATCAAAAAACTCAGCTGCCACCATCGACGTCGCACCAACATACCGGTCACCCAAATCAGGCATAACATCCCGCAACGCCTCACGCTGCACACGTGGCGACTCCGGCAACACCGACACCATCAACGAGTCCAGGTCATCCATCGCAGCGTCACTAATAACCTTCCGCAACGACGAATACGACCCCAACACGCTAGACGGAATCATCATCAGCATTCACCACGCCCGCTTCAGCAGCAGCACGAGCACGCACAGAACGCGGCTCAAGACTCGATATGCGATTCAAGAACGAACCCACAGTCGCACTACGTCGGTCCGCATTAACCCGCTGAATCTGACCCTCATCAAAGATTTCTTCGAGCAGTACGGTTGAATCAGCAAGTGTCGGAATAGAAGCCAGCTTGACCGCAGCGTCAGCACGAGCAGACATCGAACGGAACTCAGGATCAAGGAATACAGTAGACAACTTGTGCGACTCAGCAGGCGGCTCTGACAAGCCATCACGAACCATCACCGCATACTGAGCAATCTGCTTCACCGCAGACGACAACACGAACTTATTCTGATACTGGACATCAATCAACAAATCGTGCTCATTCGCGCGAATCGCCTCAGCAGACGACGGCTGATCATGAATAATGCCCAACGATGACGGCGGTATGCCCGTCTCCCCGCTAAAAGCCATAGCCACGGTGCGCAACATGTCAGAATGCGGCGTCATCGTGGCCTGCTGCATCTGCTTGATAGTCGGAGCGTTGCCGTCCTCATCACGAGTCAACGCAACAAGCCGGTCCATCGCCAGCTTGAACTTTTTCTGCTCCGAAACATTCCCAAACGCTTCAGGATCGATACCCTCAATCGCCAACTGCGGCGAGCTATATAACTCGGCGTTACCTTCCATCCGGACATAGGCGCGCACAGCCAT
Organism: Auritidibacter ignavus; assembly: GCF_003703835.1. Classification (GTDB taxonomy): domain Bacteria; phylum Actinomycetota; class Actinomycetes; order Actinomycetales; family Micrococcaceae; genus Auritidibacter; species Auritidibacter ignavus. The sequence goes on along the minus strand of NZ_RDQR01000003.1, from coordinate 61,875 downwards.
ATCCGTTAGCGACATCACCGGATTCGTAATCCGCGACCGACCAAACGGCTTATTCGTCTGCGGATCATAAGTAACCGGCACCATCAACGCACGGCCAACAGGATTAGCAGACCGCTCAGCAGCCCACTTACCAGAATCGTTGCGCTCACAAATCAGCACAACATCATCCAGGTACACAACAAACCGGGACGGCCCCTTTTCGTCGAGCTCTGAAATCGTGATGCCAGCCTTGATGCGACGGTTCCGGTAATCCCACAACGCCGCAGCAGATTCAGCTTCATGCGACTGAATCTGAACATCCGGCTCACCGGGAGCGCCCCTAGCAACCGTCACGAATGACACGCCATGCTTGTACGCCGAAACAACCGACTGCGAAAACTCCAAACCAAAACTGTTCTGACCCAGAATCTCAGACAACTCAAAAGGGTCATCTTCCCCAGGCAACCTGAGACCATCAAACTGCGAACGGATAGCGGCCTTCCGGACCGCCATATTCGCCCACCCAATATAAAACTTCGCATTCTTCAACTGCGGCGGCAACATCAGATTCAAATCCTTGAATGCCTGCTCAGCATCATAATAAACAGTGCGGACCAAGTTCCGAGACAAACGATCCTGCCACACTCGAATCAGGGCACGAATCGTGTCCATCTCATCATCGGTGACATTCACAATCGACAAGTTAGCGATGTCCCGCACGCTCAAATCGCTCACAACATCACCGCCTTCCTCCCTGGTCTACGCCTGGTCACACGAGCACCCCAGTGCGCTAATGTCACAGCCTCAAATGAAGCCACACTGCCACCATCCGGAGCTTCCCAACCAAAGCCGCCAGCAGTACCAATCTTTCGTTTCAAAGCCGCAACCACCTGGCCATCAAGTGCCTCCTGGCCCGTATGTATCAGGCCACCATCACGAATAGCGGCCTCCATCATCGAATGAGCCGCTGTCACATCATCAGTAGTCGGCGTCAAAATCGTTTTCGCAGAGACACCCTCAGCCCTGAGAGCGTTCACAAGATACCCGACACCAGACTTCCCATCAATCACAATCTGCGCCAAATCCGTATGCCGCTCAACCAGGAAATCAACCAGCCACTGAGTGCCCCCGCTCGTAGACCGCTGATCAATCGCTTCAACCACAAATGGTAACGACTCATCATCCGGTTTCACCGCGCCAGCCACAGCAACCGTCGAACCATCAGGAGTGAACCTGACACCAACAACACGACGACCCTCAGACGCCAACTCAACCTGATCTGACGACCCATGACGTGCTGCCCACACCTCAGACTGAACAGCCTTCTTGCCTAACTGCTCTTCATCCCAAATCCCTAAAGCCTCACGGAGGAAAGACTCAACAGACCCGAGCAACTTCTTGACGCGAAGAATCGCTGTCTCCGTGGTGCGACCAGGGAACGACGGATTAGCTTTCTTCCACTGCTCCCGGTCATCAGGGTTCGCCTTCTTATCAGCAGAGAACTCCACATACAACGTGTCAGTGTCGTCACCAGACAGCGCATCAACACGCCGACTCGTAAACACCTCACCAGGATCACCAGGCCGAGGCGGAGTGCCCATCATCAACACAAGCCCATTCGGAGCCGCGTTCGTCGCAGGAACCATATCTTCCATGGCTTTCTCAGTCAGGATCTGAGCCTCATCAAGCACAAGCACATCGACCTTGGCAAAACCACGACCGAAACCATTCTCACGAGCACCAAACAAAACCCGTGAACCATTCGCAAATTCAACAGCCTCCGTACCAGCCCCGGTCAACACCCGTTTGACATACGCGGCGACACCAGACCGTTTCGACATCGTGTCCATCGATTTGAAAGTCTCCTGGTGCGTCCTAGCCCTGTGAGCAGACCACAACACCAGCATGTCCGGATTCATCGCACACAGTGCAAAAATCAAAACACCAATCGTGTACGTCTTCCCAACCTGACGCGGAATGCTGACCACTGCCCCACCGATACCGCAGGCGTACATCCCATTCTCACGCTTCGCCAGAATCGCCTGACACAACCCCTGCTGCCAACGATCCAACGGTGTCCCCATACGCTCGATCTGTGGACCGAGCAAAGGGAAATCAGACGACACAATTCCGTCCGGCATGATAAGATGCCGAGCTACCTCAGATAGCTTCGGAGTTCCAGATGGTGCTAATGTTCCCATCCTTCACCTCCGCATCCTTAGCCCGCTCAGCTTCTTGCGCCTGCAACTGCTCAATCTCCTTAGAGACCTCCATCATCCGCTTCGACAAAGACGCCAAATCACGCGCCAAAGTCGTATCAGCATCCAAGGTGGCAGCAATCCGACGACGCAGAGCAATCAACTGGTCCAACTGCGAACCAGACTCAGCAGCCTCGTAAATCGTCTTAGGAGCCTCCCTCAACCCGTCAGGCACCGATGCGCCGTCAACGGCTTTCAAAAGCTTCTTATCCGCCATACAGCACCTCCTAAGTGTAATTCCCCGTGAGGTTGTGAACGCGTTGGGCGGGCGTTGAGCCTCCGATGCCGGTGTGGGGTCGGTGGTGATTATAGTAGTGCAACCAGTCAGCATAGGTCTCGGCTCGGGCTTCGTCGCTGTAGTAGGTTTCAGCGTAGGCCCATTCTTGGGCTAGGGTGCGGTTGAAGCGTTCAACTTTGCCATTGGTTTGCGGCCGATAGGGTCTGGTGTACCGGTGTTTGATCTCTGGGCCGAGCGTGTCGTTGAACAGGCGTGAGCGGTAGCAGGAGCCATTATCGGTCATCACCGCGGTGACGGTGATGCCAGCATCGGTGAAGAACGCTTGGGCGCGTTGCCAGAAGGCGGCGGCGGTGTCTTGGCGTTCATTGGGCAGGATCTCGGAATAGGCCAGCCGGGAGTGGTCATCCACCGCGTGATGCAGGTAGGCGTAGCCGCGGCCTGTGTTGCCATACCCGTTGTTCTTGCGTCCAGCTGCCCCGAGTTTCCGGTGGCCGCCACCATCAGGGATCCGGCCGAGTTTTTTGATGTCGACATGCACCAGCTCCCCGGCGGTGGCCTTCTCGTAACGCACTGGCGAAAGTTTGCGCATCGGTAGTCCGGTGGCCTGATCCAACCAGGCCAGTGGTGGCATGTTGTACCGTGCTAACACCCGCCCCACCGTCGATCGAGCGATCCCCAGGTGGTAACTGATCCGATGTGGGCCCCACCGCCGGGTAAACCGAAGCGCAATAATGCGGCGTTCTCGCCGGGGTGACAGTCGGTTGGGACAGCGCCGGGGTCGAGACGAGCGGTCGGTCAACGGGTCTCCGGCCCGATACCGTGTCGCCCATTTCGACGCGGTAGCGGGTGACACTTGGAATCGCTCGGCAGCTCGACGAATCCTCCACCCCTCCTCGACGATGAGCACGGCCAGGCGTCGGCGACCTTCGGGCGTCAGGGGTGCATTAGGGTGGGACATGAAGACCTCCGGATTGATGAGTGTTGTGGTAAACCCCATCTGTACCGGAGGTCTTCTTCCTACCGCGAGTGTTCACAACCTCCCGAGGAACTACACCTAAGCGGTGTCCTGTCGCCCAGGGCCGTGTGGAAAACGCTGAAAATATATCACTATGCCCGGGGCGCTAGATTTGGTGTGACGGGGACCGGGTGCCCCCTGGGCCGGGGCGCGGGCTTCTAACACACCCGAATCCAGAAGGCAACCCAGAACCTATCTTTTTTCGAAAAACTTTCAAAATCTTTTTACCAGTCGAGGGCGGTCTGGTACTCCACTTTTCGTACTGCGATTACCCCGTGTTTCGCGCCGAGTTTGCCGCCTGACCGCTGGTTGCAGTTGCGGCATATGGTCCGCGTGTTTTCGAACGCGTCTGGCCCGCCTTGGCTGTGCGGGATGATGTGGTCTGGTTCGGCGCTGTTTGGTCGTCGACTGTATTCCCAGTCAAGGAACGTTCCGCAGTCTGGACAGTGTGTTAGTCCGTTGTTGAAGTCATGATCGAGTCGCTGTTGCCTGACTCGTCGCCATCGTGCTGTTCCTGTTCGTGATGAGTTTTGTTTCATACTCATCACTTCCTGTGGTCAGCTGTGGTTCTCGGCGTTGAATGTTTTGCCTTGCGCTATGAGCTGCTCGATGACTGTTCGTGCGTGGTGTCCGCAGAGTGTGAGTTGTTTGCCGCTGCGCAGGGTGATGGTTGTGGTGGCTCGTTCTGCTGGGTGGGCGTCACATACGAGCATGGGGTCCCCTTTCGCAGGGTGGGGGTGGCATGCCTGTGGTGGGGTACCACGTCAGGTAGAGGGGGCCTTTTAAATGGGGTGGACCCCGCCCATAAGGAGGGGTCCTGCTGGAAGGGTCGGGTCGTATTAGTTGGTGGGGGCTTCGAAGTCTAAGTCAAACTCTGCCATCTCGACTGGGAGTGCGTCTGTGCCGCCCATATAGCTACTACCTCCGTTGATTCCGAGGCGTGTGAGCTCGTCTGGGAGGCTTGTTTCTTGGGAGATAAGCCATACGTCTTTGATGGCTCCGGGTTCAATATCGTTATCATATTTGTCTACGAGAGCTTCAAGTTCATCGTACTCTTGCATTGCTGCGTCATCTGAGATGTCGATGTCTTCCCATACTGACCAGAGCGGTCCTGACATTGCGTAGTGCCTCATGTCAAACTGAGCGCGAAGGGTAAGTCGTGCCTCACAGATCGTGAGCGCGAGAGGTCGCGTGGCTGCAGTGTCGTGCCTCAGCTAGTTTGAGCGCGAAAACTTGGGTTAGCTGGCTTTGGTGCGGATGCCGGTGGTGCGGCGTTTTTGCCGGGCCTGGTGCTTGCTGTCGAGGTCGGCGGCGATGGTGAGGGTTTTGTCTTTGGCCAGGCTGATCAGCCGGTCTGGGTAGGACGCTGAAGAAAAGGGCGGCAGACATCCTGGCCTACTTCGACCGCCCCGGAACCTCCAACGGACCCACCGAGGCCATCAACGGACGACTCGAACACCTGCGCGGATCCGCCCTGGGCTTCCGGAACCCAACCAACTACATCGCCAGGTCCTTGCTCGAGAGCGGAGGATTCAAGCCCCGTCTACACCCTCGATTGTGAAGAGCCAGTTTAGCCCAGGGTTTTCTCAGGTTGCAGGTTTTGTGCCCGGCCCTTGTGGTTTGCGTATCCGGTGGGGCCGGGCTTAAACAAAAAACCCCCTGACCAAAACGGTCGGGGTTTCTGTGTTGCTCTCGGAAAATCAGACACTTCACCGGGGCACTCACTACTATAGCAGATTTTTATTCGGTTTGCGATGTGTGTGCTGGTGTCCCGTTGATGGGGGCGTCGTGGTTGATGATGCGTGCGAGGTTGGCCATTGATGCTTTGCCTTCCCAGGTGGTTTTGCAGTTGATGCAGGTGGCCCGGTGTTTGTTGAAGGTGAGGCAGCGTTTCCTGATGTTTTCGCCGGCTTCGTGTCTCCAGACGTAGGTTTCGTGGCATTCGGGGCATGGCGCGCTGAGTTCGACGCTTGGTTCGAAGAGTGCTTGGATCTCTCGGACCCATCTGGCTAGGTGCTTGTTGAGGGTGGCTTCGTCGTGTTCGTCGTTGGAGTTCAGTGCGACGGATGCCCATTGCTGGATGCGCCTGTGTAGTGGGGTTCTGGCGAGGTGTGGGCGCCCGTAGCCTGGCCAGTGTTGCAGCGTGGTTTCTGCGATTTCGTGCCAGAGGTCGAGTGCGTTTGTGCTGAGTGGTGCGCTGGTTTGGTTGCCGCCTCTTCCGCGTGATTTGCCGGTGATGGCGTCTTGGAGTTGGGCGAGGTAGGAGTGTACTTCGACGTATTGGCGTGTTCCGTCGTCGTTCTCGATGGTGGTTTTGTGTGTTCTGGTGAGTTGGTGGAGAAGGTCGAGAGTGTCAGTAGTCACTGTTTAGAATCCTCCGTTGGTGTGGTGGCTGTTTCTTCGGCGACTTGGTGGATGAGGTCTACGCAGGCTGGGCTGTGTCAAGGATTGTGGACAGGTCCTCGGTGATTTCCTGTGTGTCAGGCCGCCCCGGGTAGGTCCTCGGCGGCGTCGGCCTGAGCGTCGGCCCAGGTGAAGCAGAGTTCGCCGTAGTAGGTGCTGCCAACGTCGCGGGGGTTCATGTGGTGGTCGCATAGTTTGCATTGCCAATACCAGGTTGAGAATGTTTGCCCAGTGATGGGGTTTGGTCCGCGCCAGATGCGTCGCACTTTGACGATGGGCCGACGTTTATGTTTGAGCAGTCTCATGAATGGTCCTGGCGGGCTGAGTAGGTTGTGGAAGTAGTCGAGTCCTGCCGGGAGTTTCCCGCCGTTGTCGCGAAAAGTGGTCATTAGAATCCTCCATGTGGTTCTCTGAGTTTGCTGTAGTGGCCTGCGAAGTCGAGTGTGAGTCCTCCTGGTGCGCCGTGGCGGTTTTTGGCGACGATCATTTGGAGTTCGTGAGCTTTCCCCTCGTCTACGATGTCGCGGTGGAGGAGCAGTACCACGTCGCTGTCTTGTTCGATCGACCCCGACTCGCGCAAATCGGAGAGTTTCGGCATGCCGTTATTTCTACCTTCAAGTTCACGGTTGAGCTGGCTGAGCATGACCACGGGCACATCGAGTTCCATAGCTAGCAATTTCAGGTTCCGGGACATGTCGGAAACAAACTCCTGCCTGGCCCGCTTGTCGTTCGGCGCTTGCCCCATCAGTTGCAGATAGTCCACCACGACACCGGCCAGAGGGTCACGACGATCCACATTCCTGGCAAACCGGCGTATCTCCCCGATGGTGACCTGCGGCGACTTATTCACCGCGAAAGGCCGCCTGAACTCGTTACGCCATTCCGCGATCTTCCGATAATCGACGTCCGTGAGCTCAGACGGCGACATGAGCCGGTTCATCGGTATCTGCTTCTGATTAGCCAGAATCCGCTTGTTTACGTCATCCTGGGACATCTCAAGACTGAACAGCGCAACACCGCCGTGTTGTGCCATCACTAACCCTAGTTCGATACCCAACACGGATTTGCCGACACCTGGCCTTGAGCCGACCGTGTATACCGCTCCTGGCCTTAGCCCGCCGATGATCCGGTTCAAGGACGGCCACGGGGTCTCAATGAACGTGTCACCCTCCGTGAACGTTGCTACCGTGTCGCCCATCGTTTCCCACACGTACTGAACCGGGCTAGTGATGTTCACGCGGGTCGTGTTGTCGAGTTTTTTTCTCGCCTCATCGATGAGCGCGTCCACGCTACCGGGCTGGCCTGCTAGGTCGATGATCGACCGGCCCACGGTTGCTAGCCTCCTACGGGCCGCGTGCTCAGCGACGATGCCCGCGTAGTAGTTCGCTGAAGCAGGGGATGGTGCGACCTCTACAGCCTTGTGGATCAGCGATGGCTCTACCGGCATGTCACTGTTCGCTAGAGCGTGTATGAGTGTCACCTGGTCTACTGGTTTCCCGTCTTGGACCATTTTCTGCATGACCCGCCAGACTTGTTCCATGACGGGGTGACGGAAGTCTGTCGGGTCAAAGTCCAGTTCGGTGAACGCTCGTCCAGCACTGTTGAGTGTTGCCCCGATCAGGCCGAGTTCTGCTTGTTCCAGTTCATCAGTTTGTGCCATGAGTCATCCCCTGAAGATCTTGAGGGTTGAGGTCGTGCGTTGATCAGCCAGTTACTAAACGCCCGGTTCCAGTCCACGTATTTACGGTCATTGGCTATTGCCCAGTTCTTGAACTTCTCAGCTTCTTCTGCGAGGTTCAGGTTCTTCTCTGCCCCACGCTTCTTGTGAGAGTCGGTAGGTTCCCAGTCGTCTGGGATGCGGGTTTTGCGGGAAGGCTTGGACTGCGCGCCTCTCTCACCTTCACCTTCACCTTCACCTTCACCTTCATCGACGAGTGCACGACGAGCGCCCGACGAGCGGGTGTCTTTACCTTCGTCTTCCGCCTTGCTTGCACGTCGTTTGCTCGGTGAGCGTGCCAGCTTGTCTTTTGGGTAGAACTTCACATCAGGGTCGAACTCACACGCTTCACAGAAAACTAAGAATCTGCGGTCGATCTTCTGATGATGAGGAAGGTTCGGGATCGACAAGTGTCCTTCAATCCGCTTCACCAGCCCGATATTGACTAGCTCATCAACAAGCTCTTTCACGTCGCAGTTATCCATTGGAAGTAACCGGACTTTGAGTTGCACCGGGTTATCTTCGACGTGCCCGTTATCGCACGCTTGAGTCCACATGCCGATGAATAGCCAGCGTGCTAATGGTGAGATTTGCAGGATCTTGTCGTCAGTGAAAGTCTCCGGCTTGATCCCGCGCATCTTAGCCATTGCTGAGTCCTTCCTGCGCTTGGTCTAGGTATCCGAGTAGTTCTGGTCCTTCGTTTGACATTTCGTTTGCGAAGAATGTGGGCATGTCGTCTGGCATTCCCTTGAGTGCTTCTACGAATTTCCTGATGTCTCCAAATGTGGTGTTGTCGTCTAGGTCAACGCTGAGTTTTAGGTTGTACTTTTCGCGGCTCATGTTGGCTCCTCACCGGTAGGTGAGCTGTTTGAGTTGGTGTAGAACACTGGCAGGTATATGGCTGTTTTCTGGGGTGACGCCCAGGTGGTCGAGGGCAAGCAACAAGACGTTCAGACTGACCCCGAGCTCTTTCCTCGCGGTGTTCACGTGAACATAACCCCGATCAACCATGCCCCGGTATTCGTCGCGGGTTTTCGCTGCCTTGTACCTGCCGAGGTGAAAAAGTCCACAGTGTCGGCACTTGTAGGGGTTACCGTGGACGTGACCACTGCCTTGTCTGGCTCGGCGTGCTTGTTTGCGGCTGGTGTACCCGCGTTTGCCAGTCACAGGACAGGTCCCGAAGTAATCGCCAGCGCGGGAGTGGAATGATTCGTGAGACATAAACGCCTCTTAGGTAAGGTAGCTGGGGCCAACGTGTGCTGACCCCAGCTGTTAAACAAAACAACCGCCTCATTGGGCGGTCAGCTTGAATATGGTGTGTGCTTATTTCCGTTTGGCGAATCTGCCAAGGTGGTCACGGGGTGGGAAGGACTCGCAGTGCAAGGCGATGCCGATTGAATTGCCGGTTGACTTCGAGTCGTTCACTGGCGTGTGCGCTTCCACAGCGTCATCAACTAGCTGAATGATCTGGTCATCGTCCAGGTGTTCCAACGATTTGACGTACTCCCGAAGCTCTGACAGACGCACTGTCTTCGTTGCTGATAGGGCGCCTTTGAATTTCAGGCGGTAAATAAAGTTGATCATGTCGTCTCCTTGATGGTGATGGTGATTCCTGCGATGGGTCGTGGATCGCCTTCTCGCATGTCTGGTCCGGTCAGGTGAGCATTCGTGTCATCTGGCAGGACGCCGTAGTCAATGAGCCCGTCAATGGCGGCTTTTGCTGTTCCGTAGAGGTTGTGTACGTCGTAGGTGCGCCTGTTGCTCTTGTGGACGTGCACGGTGATGTGAGCGCGTTTTAGCCCTGTTGGGAGTTTCATTTGACGCGCTCTAAGTGCTGTTGCTTGGCGCCATAGCTTCGTGTTTTTTGCTTTCACGGCCCAGTGTTGGCGTTGATTCGCGTTTATCCATAACGGCTTGCCTCCTTCATGTGGGGCCGTCACAAACAGCTCGTATTCAGTCATCTTGTCATTTGAAGTTGTCACCCGGTCCATGCTGAGTTCATTGACCTGTTGACCCAAAACCGGCACCCCCTCTGTCTGTGCCACTCATCGAGTAGGTTTCGACCACAAGGGCGTGAACGTATTCTTGGATTACGAGTTGGCAGAATCGTTCACCGTCGTGGATGGTGTACGGTTGCATGCCAGTGTTATGGACGACTGCCATAATTTCGCCACGGTAGTCTGCGTCCACAACGCCGGTTCCGTTAGCGAGGGACAACCCGTGTTTTAGTGCGTGTCCTGACCGGATAAACAGCATCCCAACGTGCCCGTGAGGTATTGATGCTGCAATACCTGTTGGGACAGCTACGCGTGCTCCTGACGCGATCCTGGTGGACCCTAGCGCATATAAATCAAGCCCAGCTGAATCGGCTGAGCCACGTGTTGGAAGTTTCGCGTCCGGGTTTAACTTTTTAATTGGTAACTGCATGGGCTCTCCTCGAAGGCGTGTGGGTCATGGCTGGTTTTCTTCTTCGATGTGGTTTGCGATGTCTCTGAGTTGTTGAGCCAAAAGTTCGGGGTTTGTGTTGGTGAATACGGCGTATTCGCCCATCCCGTCGATGGCGATCTGAGACACGTGTTCCCCGATAGTTTCAGCAGATTTCAGGCTGTACGCAGGGTCAATAGGTTTCTGCGGGTTGGTCATTTGTTGTCCTTAAGTTGTGAAAAGATTTCTGTTTGCCAGTGGTAGTCTTCGCATAAAATACAAACCCCGTCCTTCATGAGAAGGCGGGGATGAATTCAACATTCATGCCAGCTCCTTTTCTTCGGAGGTCGAGAATTTCACGAGGGGCTCACAAGCTGGCCCGCAGTACCAGATCATTTGAGCACCGCAATCTGATGGCATCGGCACTGGTATCGGGCGTAACAAACGTTGTAGATTGTTTTGCAGCAACCGCGCTGACAGTCTGCTGAGTCTCTGCTGGGCTGCTCCCGCCATTCAAGGGTGGTATTCGTCATTGGTCTCCTAGGTGCAAGTGAGGCCCGGCCAAACAATGCGTCTGACCGGGCCTTGGGTAATAAAAAAGACACCCGAAAAGGTGTCTTGACTAATTCGTAGTGCTACGGGTCAGAAAGGAGGGTTGCCACCTTGCTGTTGTCCGCCACCTGCCCATGCGTTTTCTGGCGCGTTGTTCCAGTTAGCAGCAGGGGACGACTGAGGCTGGTTAGCCCGGTGGACTAACCCAACATGATCAGCCGCAACGTCTAATGATTCGCGCTGCTCACCGTTGTGCTCGTACCGTCGAGTTTGCGAGCGCCCAGTAACCACGACTTGTTGCTTCTGGCCTTCCTGGATAATGTCTGCCAGGTTCTCGGACTGTTTCCCGAATACGGTCACGTTCCACCATGTCGTTCCAGTGTCTTGCCATTGATTGTGCTGGTCGAACCGGCCATGACTTTCCGCAACGCTGAACTGGAAGCGCGGTTTGCCGTCTTGGGAACGCTTGAGGCCGAACACCTTGCCGACATTGCCTCGAAAACTGACGTTCGCCATTACTGTTGGTCTCCTTGTTGTGCTACTGCTTGAATCTTGTTGAGGACTTCTTGTGGGGCGCCGGTTTCTTGTGCTTGCGTCCATAAGGCCCGCAGATCGTCAGTGTTGCCCTGGCAGTCAGAGATCGCCTCATCCCAATCAGGGGCAGCCTGTGGGGACTGCTGAGGCTGTTGCTGCGGTTGTTGGGGGAGTGGTTCAACATAGAAGTCTTTCCACTTGCCGCGCCCCTCAGGCAGAGCCAATACTTCGGGCTTATCTATGTGACTCATGCGCGAGACACGAATGCCACCGACTTCTTGGCCTCCCCATTTCACGGTTGAATCGTTGTAGATTTCGATTTGCCGGCCAATATATGCCGCCCCGTCGTTTCCCCACAGGTGGGCAAGAATCCGGCGAACAGTCAGCCCTGGTTTGAAATAGCGTTTAGGGTATTCAGCCACGGTGATCCAAACCGGCTGATCGTCACCCTTTTTCACCTTAACATCGGTGATAGTGATGATCGTCGGCTGAGTAATGTCGGAAGCATTGATTTGGTCAGATTTGGCAACTATCGTGCCACTCATATCCAAATTCATGCTGCACCTCCTACAAAGATTTCGTCATCCAGCAGGGACTCATTTTTCATGGACTCCCAGGGCGTGAGTTCTTGGGTGAATATTTCCTCATAACCAGTCCACCCGCGCTCTTGTGCGGCCTTGTAGCGGTCGATGGCATGACCAATACGGATAGCTCCTTCAGTGAGTGCATCTGGGCTCAACCGATGAACTGACACAACACATGGTTCAGACTTGCTGACTGCCACGAATAACCAGTCGTACTTGTCTCCGGTGACAGTCTCTAATCCGTTGAGGTAGTGGGATGCTTGAATGTAGTAGGCGAGGTCGGAGATTTGTCGTTTGAAGTCATTTGGTCTTGCTGAGCGAACCGTTTTCAAATCCACTGCGAGTTTCCGACCCTCATGGAGCGCGTCGATGCGGGCTTTCATTGGCATACCTTCTTGTTCCCAAAACAAGCTCACCTCTGGCGAGTGCCCTGTCAGCAAGTCTTTAGCGATGTCGTGTCCCATGACGGCTTGCTGCATCTGGACAATAGGATCTATGATCGTGGCCCATTCCGAATTGTTCACTGGGATCTTATTTGCGGCGTAGGCTGCGTTGCGTGCTTCTCGTGCCGCTTTTGTCCGGTAGTCGTCGGCATCGACCTCGACGATGAGGTGATCCATTGAGCCTTCCAAAATGAGTGCGTGAGCCAACGTGCCGACGTCATACTCTTTCTTGTGCTCATCCTGTTCGAGTAGATGTTTGACTTCTTGGAGGCTGATTTCTGGGTCAGATAAATATCGTATTGAGGTGCTGCCGAATGCTGGGTTAGCGAAGTATTCTTCTGCCGGCAAGTTATGAATTATCTCGGTCATATCCGTGCTCGTTTCTGGGATCGTCGTCTGCTTCGACTTGTTGGTTGCGGTTACGAATGCTGGGGTCGAGGATTCTGTCCATTGGCTCATTGTGTTTCCTGGTCGAATAGTTTGGGTGAGCGTTGTTGGCGCCGTCTTGCCCGGTCAACGGTTGTGTCTATCCGGCGCCGTAACAAGTGGAGTTCAGTCGCACTCCACAACACTGAGATAGTAAGAATGGAGAGGATGATGTAAAAGAACAGTTCCATTTATGCGATTCCTTCCCGGCGTCGTCTAGCGTCGTCTTCACGTTCTTGTGCGAAAAGGATCAGCTCTTCCGCCGTCGCGTGGCTGATCTCCCCTTGCTCCATGCGCTCGATGATCTGGTCAATCTCACCCATTAGGTTGTTTCCTTTCATGCTGCCTTCTTTCTCTCCACAAGACGTGCAATAGCAGACGCGCCAGCCGGAGTGATCTTCAACGTGTGCATCACCTCGCCACGGAAACGCGGCACATCATGATGCAGCACGGCTTGGAAGCAGTTCTTCTTCTCCGCATACGCGCTATACCGGGTAATCGGGATCTTTTTCTGCTTCGACTGCGACCAACGTGAAGTGTGCTGAGCATAAATCCATCCAGCACCCATCAACATCTGCCGTAATTGCTGCTCACCGATCTTCAAATCACTCGCCACAGTGCGGAAAGACAGCAGGTCCTCATCAGCAACAAACGTGTCGTGATAATCAACTTTCGGGGCGTCCTGCTCAACCTTCGCTTCCAGAGCCTTCACCCGGCCAGCAGAGATCTCTAATGCCCGATGCAAGATCTCATCCTCAGACATCTCAATCTGCTGAGGAATCTGAGTCTCAGCAACACGAGTCTGAATCGCGAAATACGACTGAGCGCCAGCAACTTCTGGTTTTCGCGGGTCGCCGTTCATGGCGACCAGATAGCAAGCGAACCGTGACATCAAATAGTCTTCACGTGGACGGCCACCAGACTTTTCACGGTTGACCTTGAAAAGGGTTTCGGGGGTGTGACCTTGATTCGCTGATGCGCTCATAGCACGTTCAATCACTGGACGGAAGTGTTGCCAGGTGGGGTAACCCATGACTTCCATCAGGTCACGTGCTGACCACCACTCATTACCGTGTTCGTCGGTCTGCTTGATCGCATCAAATGGTGATTCGTTAGTATGCGGTATAATATGTTGCATCTTGGTTTTCCTTTCTTAAACCAAAATGCCCGGTGTTCCCGAACCGGGCTTCTTCTTTTTTCTGTGGTAGTTATTTTTCGTTAATTGCTCCATGTGGTGCTCACAGACCGGGTTGTCCGTGTCCCAACCAGGAACGTGGACGGCGGGCTGGTCACACCGGACGATGCCTTTATCCGTGACCATTGCCGCGCTACAGATCGACGCACGTATTGCCTGGGTGACTAAACTTCTAGCCATCAACCGGAACCAATGCTTGACGGCCGCATCACCAGTCGGATCCTTATACGTCGTCGGATCAAAATCGCATTGCAATTCCTCATCCTCTTTAACGGCATCCTCAAGTAACCGCATGTAATAGTTGCTGATATTGAAAACCTTCTTGGACGACAGCTTCAGACCCTCTTGTTTAGCGGTCTTTTTTATGGTTCGGTAAACATCCCAGAACCCAGTTGAACTATTTTTGGACATGCCAATAGACGCTCCTTTCAGCATTTGCTTGCCGAGAAACCACCCCAGTAGTGGCACGGACTTAGAACCTGGGTACGCCAAAAGGCGGCGTGAAATAATGAGAGAGAGTTTTGCCTAAGTGTTAGGCGGGGAAGTTACCGCCGAGTTGACGGTTCATCATGTTGAACGCGGTCTGAAAGTCCACGCCCTGTTTCTGAAACCGTTCAAGCATCTCGGCCAGACCATCAGTAGGTATAGGTTCAGTCATGGTGGTGCTCCTCTTAATGGGCATGGGAATCGAGATATTCGATGAGGTCGCAGTGGCGAACACGGAACTTGCTACCGGTCCCAAGATTCACGGCGGTGAGACGTCCAGCGTGGATCTCCTTATAAACAAACCCGGGGGAGGTCCCGAGGTGTTCGGCTACCTCACGAACCGTGTAGCAACGAACCTCAAGCAGATCAGGGGAGAGGGTGGCGGTCATCAGTCGTCCTCTTCGTCAGGCAGGGGCGCTACCGGGGAGGCGTCACCAGACACTGCACGCCGCAACGGCTCAACAATCCGGTCGTTGGCTTTGCGTTCCTCGTTGGCCTCAAGCCAGAGCTTGGATTCATAGAACGCGGAGACCTTCCATACCGTCTCAAATGCGGATTGGACCTCCTCGGTCGTCACGCCCGAGGAGGCAAGCGCGGCCGGGTCACGACGCACATCGTTGAGCTGGTGAAGCACAACAGTCCGAGCCCGTGCGCTTCGGATGTACGTATCTCTGGCTTCGGTGGCATATTCAAGTGGTAAAGTAGACATCAGATACTCCTTTTTCGAGTTGACTGTTTTGGCCCCTACCCGGCACGGTGGGGGTCAATCTTTTGATAGGCGACAGCGACAACCGACTCAAAGTCGGTCACCAGTCCGCTGCCAAACGTGGCCTTATATGCGGAAGCTAGAAGCCCTAGGCCGCTTTTCGGTGTTGTCATGCTGCTGGCTCCGCTTTACGGTGACGAGTGCGGCGTGTATCAATTTTCACTTTGACCGCAGCAACTTCACGGTCGTCGAACTCGTCAAAAAGTTCACGCGGACGACGCCCCAACCAGTAAGCCAGGTGAGTGCCAAGGTCCACACTGATCGTCGTGAGGTTTTCGTTCTCGATGGCGCTAATCGTGGCCTGACTGCATTTCGAGAGAACCGCTAGCTGGGTTTGCGTTAGGCCCTGCTCTTCTCTGAGCTCTCTCATGAGCTCATAGTCGCGTACTTTCATGTAGGTGTGCCCTGCAATTCTTTCCTTTGGTCGGCTCCACTTCTTCTTCAGTGGAGTAACTCTTGGTTGCTGTGTATAAACCATTGTGCCCTCTTTCTTCGGTGAAAACAACTGTAGCATGCCGCAATTGGCACTGCAAGTATTACTAATGGCCGTGGATGCCATACAATGCAAGGGAAGTAGCCGACCTGGTAATAATTACTTTTCACTTTGCGCTGGTATTACTAGTACCAGTACCGGGAAAGTTGAGGACATGAGCACGAGCCAAAACGAATCACTGCGAGACATCGCGCTGATCGCCCAGCAACGCCACGACGGCGTCGGCGGACGACAGATGCAACGAATCGCTGAGCGCGCTGGCAAGACCATGTCACCAACTACCTTTGACCGAATCGTGGCAGGGATCTACCGGTCCAAGCCGCAGGCAAAAACTCTCGAAGCGCTGGCCTTCCTGGCCGGCCTCTCCGAAGAGCGGGTGTATGAAGCTGCAGGCCGTAAATATGTGGCCGCGAAATTCGCAGACCAACTCCCACCAGATGTTGATGAACTGGACCAAGACCAGCGTGAAGCTCTGATTTATGCGGCACGTGCCTTTCTGAAAACCAATCGTGAGATTGAAAGGCTACGAAATGAACTCCGCAAACGAGCCCAAGAACCCAACCGCCCAGACCTCCGTGCTGTCGATAGCCCGGACAATGACACCCAAAGTTCTGAGTCTGAACAGAAGATCCCGTCGCTGGATCCAGAATTCTTAGCGGCACACCCAAACATGCCGATCCAAGCTGATCAGGACGATGAGTTCTTTGATGGGCTCGGCGAAGAAAACCAGGACGGCGGGGACTAGCCTGTGCACGTTTTTATCGACGACTCCGGCGACGGCGGTTTCAAGTTCGAGCATGGAGCATCAAGCCATCTAGTTATGGCTGCTGCTGTATTCCGTGACCCATTCCAGATCGAAGCGCTCAAACGGGCGATAGAAGAATGTTTGGCGCATAATCGGCACAAGCCTGAGTTCAAATATGCGAAGACCAAAGAACGCGTCAAGGACTGCTTCTTTAACTGCACGGATCATATTGATTACCACCTTCGGGTGATCTTCTTTGACAAGAGCAAGATCTATAGCCATAAGTTGCGTAGCAGCCCAGCCGCACTCAAAAGCTATGCGATCAGGATGTTGTTGACGAAGAACTACGACCAGATCCGCGACGCAAAGATCGTTATTGATGGTCACGACACGAAAGGGTTCGGTATCGAAGACGAGGCGTACTTGATGCGAATGGTCAACCGGGAGAGTCCTGGAACGATCCGGGCGGTGAAGTTCGATGATTCAAAATTCAACGCTGGGATCCAGTTGGCAGATATGGCTGCTGGTGCGGTGAATCGGTGTATCCGAACGAATAAACCCAGTGACGACAAGCATTTGTTGCGGATTCGACCTCGGACGTATCAGCCGCAGGGCACGTACTGGAATTTCACGAGATAAAAAGTCGGCCCTTGGTGCTATCCCACGATTGTGGGAACGCCAACCATACGGCGACTATTCGCGTCAAGGGCCTCGGTGATCCCAGTATAACACTTTGGGCCCCGCGCGGTCACACGCTTTTGGTTGCTGCTTCATTTTATCGTGTCCTAGCTAACAGCCAGCATGGTGGGCATGGTTGAACGAATTCTTCAGTCCTTCGCGCCCCATGTCAGAGTGATCCACCGTAGACCAGCCGACCATATCCCCGCCGCCACCGATGGCACTCACATCTGGGTTGACCCCCGGATGAATCAAACCGAGTACCGGTGTGCGGTGATGCACGAACTCGTCCACATCGCCTGCGGGCACACCACCTGCCAGCCATCCTTAGTCGAAGCCCGCGTCCGTGCTGTGACCGCGAAACTGCTCATCCCGTTCGAGACCTTGGAGGAGTCTTGGCGGTGGGCTGCCACGATTGATGAGCTCGCCGACGAACTGGGGGTGACTCGGTTGGTGTTGGCGGACCGGTTGGACGGGCTGACCTTCAAACAACAGCAACGGTTAGGCAGCATTAACGCGGAGATAGGGAAAACACTATGAGCAAGGATGCACAGAAGAAACGTAAACGGCTCGATGGGGAGGGGTCCGAGCCGAAAGAGGTTCGGCCCGGGATGTGGAGGTCCACGGTCATGCTTGGGTACAAGGCCGACGGCACCCGGAACCGGCGAACCGTGACAGCGGAGTCTGCTGCAGCGTGTCGGCGGGAGATTGCCCGGCTGGTGCGGGATTATGAGGCCGGGCGGGTCACCACCGTGGACGCGAACATGACCTTGTCGGCGTGGATGGAGCATTATCTGCAGAAACGTGAGTTGGCGGAAGATCTGGAAGCGCTGACGCTGAAGGGGTACCGGTCCAAGGTCCGCACCTACGTGGACAAGCCCAGGGTCGGCAAGATCGTGTTGTCCAAGCTGAAACCGGAGGACCTGGAGCGTCAGTACCGGTCCATGCGGGATGCTGGACTCACGATCTCTACGGTGCGCCAGTTTCACAACATCCTGCGCAAGGGGCTGGGTGAGGCGGTCCGGCGTGGGGTTCTGGGGCACAACCCAGCAGATTTAGCGACCGTACCGAAGGCGATGAAGTCGCAGAACATGTCGAGGTCGGGGGAGTCGTTGACTGTACCCCAGGCCAAGAGGCTACTGGCGGTGATCCAGGATAGTGAGAATCCGGCCAGGTGGCTGATTGGCACCCTGTTGGGTCCACGCCAGTCAGAGGTGCTGGGGTTGGCCTGGGACCGGGTGTTTTTGGAGCAGAAGCGGATCAGGGTGGACCGGAAGTTGTTCCGGTTGTCGTGGCAACACGGGTGCAACCAAACCAAGGATGGCCCGTCGTGCAGGAAGCGGCGTGGCGCGGACTGCCCACAACGGTTTGGTGGTGGGCTGTTTTTGGGGGAGCCGAAGACCGAAACAAGTATTCGTGGGTTGCCGATGCCAGAGGTGATCTATCGGGCGTTGGTGGCTCAGTGGGAGCGTCACCGGTTGTGGGAGGTCCAAGACGGCCACCGGGCGACCTGGACTGCCCCAGACGGCCAAGAGTACGACCTGGTGTTCAAACAGCGGAATGGGCGGCCGCCGAATAGTCGCCAGGATTGGGCGTTGTTCAAGGACCTGTTGAAGCAGGCCGGGGTGACAACGGGGACGGTGAAAGATTTACGGCACACCGCTGCGACCATGCTGCTGGTCCAAGGCGTGGACCCCAGGGTGGTCATGGAGATCATGGGGTGGTCGCAAGTGTCGATGTTGAAGCGGTATCAGCACGTGTTGGATGAGCTGCGGGTGGATGCAGTGGACCGGGTGGCCGACTCGTTGTTGGCACCTGATCCTGCGCCGTCCTCGCCACCACCGTCTGAGGGGAATGTGGTGGGGTTGGATGCGTGGCGTGAAGCTCGGGGGTTGTAGGTGGAACCACAGGTGGAACAAGCCCGAACACGCCTGCATGTCAGTGAAACAAATTTCGCGGAA
Organism: Auritidibacter ignavus; assembly: GCF_003703835.1. Taxonomy (GTDB): domain Bacteria; phylum Actinomycetota; class Actinomycetes; order Actinomycetales; family Micrococcaceae; genus Auritidibacter; species Auritidibacter ignavus. The sequence goes on along the minus strand of NZ_RDQR01000003.1, from coordinate 42,978 downwards.
TGGTGCGGTTTTGGGTGGTAGTGTAACCACGTGAAATGGGTTGACACGGACTCATAATCCTTTTGTCGTGGGTTCAAGTCCCACACGCCCCACCAATTGCCATCTCACCAGGCAACCAATCTGATCAGGTGTGAGCCAGGTACCTTTTCGTGGGGAGAACGTCATCGAGGGAAGGAAGCCCATGACCACAACGTTGAGGCTGGTGATGGACGCTCGATACACCCGCACCGATTTCCACGACGGGATTTCTCGGTACGGGTCCTCCCTGATCGAAGCGGTGGCCGCCCAGCATCCTGTTTCCATGCTCATCAGCGATACCGCACAGCTCAAGCTCCTGCCCAATAATGTCCCGTGGGAGCTCATGCCCGCACCGACGTCTCCGGCCGAACCATTCATTGCTCGACGGATCAACGCATTAGAACCCGATGTGGTGTTTTCCCCTATGCAGACCATGGGGTCGTGGGGGAGGAACTACGGGCTGATTCTCACCCTGCACGACCTGATTTATTATCAACACCGCACCCCGCCACATGATTTGCCCGCCCCGGTGCGTGGACTGTGGCGACTCTATCACCTGGCCTACTGGCCGCAACGGCTGGTGCTGAACAGAGCGGATGCCGTGGCGACGGTGTCGCGTACCACGCAACGGCTCATGCGCAAACACCGGCTAACCACTCGTCCCATCACCGTGATCTCCAATGCGGCCCATGAGGTTTCCCAGCCCCGTGATCCACACCAGCAACCGGATAAATCATTGGTCTATATGGGCTCGTTCATGGACTACAAAAATGTCAACGAGCTCGTCCGGGCCATGGCAGAACTCCCTGAGTATCAGCTACATCTATTGTCAAAAATTTCACCACAACGGGAAGAAGAATTGGCTGCTGTCGCTGCTGAGGCCGGGGTTGGGTCCGAACAGGTGATCCTGCATCACGGTACATCCGAAGAGGAATATCACCAGCTCTTGCGCACTGCCACCGCCCTCGTGACATTGTCTCGTACCGAGGGTTTCGGCTTGCCACTGGCCGAAGCAATGGAAGAAGGAACCCCGGTGATTGTTTCCGATATCGAGATATTCCGGGATATCGCTGGGGAAGGACCGCACGCCCACTTTATCGATCTGCAGGACTCGGACTGGCTCTCTGACTTTGCACAGGCCGCTATCACGCTCAACCAGCCCGAACACTTCGCGCGGGCCTCGGTTGCAGCGCGAGAGCAATCGCAGTGCTACCGCTGGGAGGATTCGGCCCGTCGACTCATCGATCTGGCTTACCGCGTTCATGACCAGCGTCGCCGCGGTGCGTGACTCAGTGTTCCGGCGCGACCGGCGGATCATGGTCGAGTGGCCATAACACCGACGGCCGTTGCCATCCCAGCAACAATGACGGATCGATATAGCGATCTCGAAGCGTCGAGCCAATGCGCCATCCATCGGGAACTCGCACCCCCCAGTGCACGCACGAAACATCACAGTGGTCCACGCCCGGTTCAATCTCCCCGATGACATCCCCGGTCTGCACCGTTTCTCCGACCTCGAGCTCGGTCACCACCGGTTCGAACGATGACAACAGACCATTGGGGTGCTCAACTGTCACGACATGTCGGTCCACCACTTTCTGAGCCACCGTCACCCGCCCGTGAGCGGGAGCGACCACGGTGCCCGATGGAGCAACGAGATCTATCCCACGGTGGCCAGCGGACCACGGGGCAGTCGGTGGATCAAAACTGGTGACAATGTCCTGCGGACTCGCGCCGGGAACCGGTGGGTCCCATTGAGTGTCTGCTGGCAACACAGTCAGAGGCGATCTCGACACAGGGGAGTAGTGGGGAGTGGCGAGCACCGTCGCAGCCGGAAACAACCCCATCAGCCAGATCATCGCGAGTAGCCCAAGGAGTCGTCTGCCGATTTCACGACGCCCGGGAGCACGTTGGTCTCGCCGTGGAACTTCGGAACAAAAACGTTGTGTCGTCGTCATATCCGTAGCATCGTCCGCCACCAGTACTTGGATCCAGCAAGAAAGGGAACTGTGGATGAGGAAAGTCTTGTTCCCCGGGAGAGTGTAGATATGTCATGATGAGGACACGGTGAGCGCACATTCTCATTGAGGTCTCACGAAAAAACGACAGAATAGGCATCATGTCAACAGGTGGAAGGACAGCCCTGCTATGGGGTGGGTCGGCGGTAGCGCTGGCCGCCGTGATCATCGGTTTGGGCATGCTCTGGGTCAATCTCTCTGGTGGCTCGGATGAGGTGGAACTCAGTCCTCCGATTTCCGTGAATCAGACCCCCACCTCCTCTCAACACCGCCCATCCCAAGCCGTCGCCGACGAATCATCTGGACCCGTGCCCGCGACCTCATCTAAGATCACCGGTTCTTCTCAGAACCTCTCGTCCGAAGCTCAGCCAACAGAAACACCCGGCAATACCGAAGTAAACGAAGTGAGCCCGAAGAACGTTGGCCCACCGGCACCTTCGCCCTACCAGCCAGACGATGATGATGACGATGATGATGACGATGAAGACGGGGATGATGAGGACGATGATGACGACGACTAGGCCAGCGTGAACAAAGAGCAGCAAGCACCAGCTTGGAAACGGCTCTCGGTCCGCACCCGAGTGGTGCTGTTTTTGATCGCCATGACCCTACTAGCGCTGAGCCTGACGGGGGCATTGTCCTATCTCTTGCAGCGTGGCGCCTATCTTCAGCGCATGGACGACGGGCTGACCCGAACCGTTCACGAAGTGCGTATCTTGGCCGAACAGGGTGTAGACCCTGAAACGGGAGAGCCCTTTAACGAGTCAGACCAGCTGATCTACGTAGCCATGGCTCGGCACATGCCCGAAGCCCATGAAGGCATGCTGGGCCTGAACCGGAACGGGGTGGTCTGGACCGCTCATGAATCTGTGCCCACCCGCCTGGAACACGACCCAGAACTCGTGTCCTTGCTCGAACGTCGCGTTCAATCAGCAGAATTCACCGCGGTAACGTTGGAAACCGTGCGGACCGAGCTGACTACGTACCGGGTGGTCTCCATTCCGGTGTCTTTTTCTGAAGACCCCGAGCCGTCAGTATTGGTGGTTGCACAAGACCAGCGAGCAAGCCTGCAGGAAGTCAACCGAACTTTTATGACTTTCGGCATTACCGCTGGCGTGGTGGTCGTATTGATCGCTGTTGCCGGTTGGGTGCTGATTGGCAGACTTCTTGCACCACTCCGGCAACTTCAAGCCACCGCGGCCAAGATCTCGTCCGACGAGGACCTTGATCGCCGAGCGCCGGTGACTGGTGACGATGACGTTGCTCGTCTCTCTCAAGACGTCAATGCCATGCTCGATCGTCTTCAAGACAGTTTCTCGTCCCAACGACAGCTACTCGACGATGTGGGTCACGAAATTCGTACCCCGATGACCATCATTCAGGGAAATTTGGAACTGATGAAAAGTGACAATCCCGACGACGTGGAGAGAGTACGCGACATTTCTCTGCACGAGCTTGAACGAGCCACCCGGCTCACTGAAGACCTAATGACGCTAGCTACCTCAAACCGCCCAGATTTCGTGCAACCGATACCCGTAGACGTAGCCACGCTGACTCATGATGTCGCCCGAAAATCCGAACAGCTGGGCACGCGTACCTGGAGCGTAGCCGAAACCGCCGACGTGATCTATCCCTTAGATGAACACCGCATCACTCAAGCGTGGTTACAACTCGCCGAGAATGCCGTCAAACACTCTGAACCCGATAGTGAAATCACGCTGGGCTCGCGCCTGGTCGAGCGCTTAGACAGTGGCGAGGTTCTCGACCGTAGCCTCGATCTCTGGATTACTGACTATGGTGCGGGGATCGCCGTCGACGATCTGAGCACGATCTTCGAACGTTTCGGTCGAGCCCGTAACGCTTCCGGCACCGAAGGGCCCGGGCTCGGACTGACCATTGTTCAAGAGATAGTTCGTGCACACCGTGGCGTGGTCTCTGTCCGGTCTCAGCTCGATGTCGGATCGACTTTTACGATGTCATTGCCCTATCCCTCCGGCTCAGGCAAAACCTTGTTCACCACCAGTTCCTCGCGTCAGGAGAGCACCGAATGACAGTAGCCCGTATTCTCGTGATTGAAGATGAGCCACGTATTTCGGATTTTGTATTCAACGGTCTGTCGGCTGAGGGATTTGACCCGGTAGTCGCTGCCACCGGCGCCAAGGGTCTCGCGCTGGTGCGCACCGAAGAGTGGGATTTGATCATCCTCGATCTGGGACTGCCCGATATGGATGGCTTCGAGGTTCTTGAACAAATTCGACTCAGATTTTCGGATCTTCCTGTCATTATTCTCACAGCACGAACCTCTGGGGCAGCGACCGTCCAGGGATTGACGTCCGGGGCCGACGATTATGTTCCCAAACCGTTCCGTTTCCCCGAACTGGTGGCTCGCATCCGGTTGCGACTTCGAGACCGGGAGAATCGTGAGCAAGCAGCGGGCGCCCCGCACGATCAGCCAACCGCCTCGCCCCATGCCGGCAACACCGTCCACGACGCACAAGGTCACGACGTGGTCAGTCACGCCGAAGTCGTTATCGATTCCACCCGACATTTGGTCACTGTGGACGGCAAGCCGGTTGATCTCTCACCGCGCGAGTTCGCCCTGGCAGAATTATTCTTCCGCAACCCCGGGCAGGCGCTCACCAGAGATGTGTTACTAAGTAGAGTCTGGGGCGAGGGCTTTACAGGTAGCTCCAACGTGGTCGACGTCTACGTTCGGTACTTACGCAATAAACTCGGTGCGGACCGCTTCGAAACGGTGCGGGGAATCGGCTATCGGCTCGTGGAGGAAAAACACTGGCATGGTCGCTCCTGACGCGGTTAGGGCCACGGGAAAATACGGTATGCTGATACAAGCAGTAGTATCCAGGCCGGCAAATCAGCCTGCGATGGTACTGACTTCGCGCACGATGTGAGTGTCTAGTCAGACAACATAACCCCTTCGGTCCCCATCACGGGGTGCTGGTGTTGTGTCGGGAAACCGCCGTCGTGCCAGGAGCGCCGACCAACCGGTTGTGGTGCTAAGTAACCGATAGACAAGAAAAATGTCAGCCTCGGCGCAGGCCGCGAAGGCTGACGGTAAAGGAGCGACATGCCCGTCGTTACGATGCGTGAAATGCTGGACTCTGGTGTTCACTTTGGACACCAAACTCGCCGTTGGAACCCGAAGATGAAGCGTTTCATCTTCACCGAGCGCAACGGCATCTACATCATTGATCTGCAGCAATCGCTGTCTTACATCGACCGCGCCTACGACTTCGTTAAAGAAACCGTGGCACACGGCGGTTCCATCCTGTTTGTAGGAACCAAGAAGCAGGCCCAGGAGGCCATTGCTGAGCAGGCAACCCGGGTCGGGATGCCCTACGTCAACCACCGCTGGCTTGGCGGTATGCTGACGAACTTCCAGACCGTTTCTAAGCGTGTCAATCGCATGAAGGAACTGGAAGAAATCGACTACGAAGATGTTGCCGGGTCCGGCCACACCAAGAAGGAACTGTTGCTGCTACAGCGCGAAATGCAGAAGTTGCAGGCTAACCTTGGTGGTATCCGCAACATGAGTCGCACCCCTTCTGCGGTCTGGATCGTTGACACTAAGAAAGAACACCTGGCTGTGGACGAGGCCAAGAAACTTGGCATTCCCGTGGTCGCAATCCTCGACACCAACTGCGATCCGGACGAAGTCACCTACCCGATTCCGGGCAACGACGACGCGATCCGCTCAGTGGCATTGCTGACCCGCGTGGTTGCAGACGCTGTGGCCGATGGTCTACTGGCACGCAATCAGGGCAAGCAGGGAGAGGCCGGCGGTGAAGAGCCGATGGCTGAGTGGGAACGTGACCTGCTCCTCGGTGAACAGACTGAGACCAAACAGAAGGCACAGGCCGAGCAACCCGCCGAGACCGCAACGCAGCCGGCCACGACTGAGGATCAGGCTACCGCGCCAGCACCTCAGTCTCAGACTGACTCCGAGTGAGATTGACCTTTCGACCTACTCACCACCAATAACTCAGAAACCTAAGGATGGGATTACTGAATGGCCAACTACACTGCCGCTGATATCAAGGACCTGCGCGAACGTACCGGTGCAGGCATGATGGATGTCAAGAAGGCCCTGGATGAAGCCGAAGGCGACGCCCAGAAAGCCATGGAAATCATTCGGATCAAGGGTTTGAAGGGCGCGACCAAGCGTGAAGGTCGTTCCGCTGCTGAAGGTCTGATCGTCGCTACTGTCAACGACGGCGAAGGCGTGATGGTCGAGATCAACTGCGAGACCGACTTTGTGGCCAAGAACCAGAAGTTCATCGATCTGGCTAACAACGTCCTCGAGGTCGCCGTTTCCAGTGGAGCCGATGACGCTGAGGCATTGCTGGCCGCTGAGTACGATGGTAAGACCCTGGGCGAATACGTCACCGAGGAGGCTGCCACCCTGGGTGAAAAGGTCGCGGTTCGTCGTGTCGCCCGGGTTTCCGGTGCGTACGTTGACGCATACTTGCACAAGACCAGTAAAGACCTGCCAGCCCAGGTCGGTGTGCTCATGGCTGTCTCCACCGATGACGAGAAGGCTCAGGAAGCAGCTCACGACGTTGCAGTTCACATTGCAGCTCTGTCTCCGACTTACCTGACCCGTGACGAAGTTCCGGCCGAAACCGTTGAGAATGAGCGTCGCGTGGCTAAGGACACCGCTCGTGCTGAGAACAAGCCGGAAAAGGCCATGGAGCAGATCGTCAATGGTCGATTGAACGGCTATTACAAGGATGTCGTGCTGGTGGATCAGCCATTCGCTAAAGATTCCAAGACCACTGTGGGTAAGGTACTGGAAGAAGCCGGCACCGAAGCCGTGCAGTTCGCACGCTTCCGCGTCGGCGCCTAAGCATGAACAGCAGAAGGGGTGAACACTTATAACTAAGTGTTCACCCCTTCTGACTGCCCCAAACTTTTTCATTAATATCGCTGACTTCGTTCAGATCCGGTGAACCATTGCAGGAGGAGACCATGACCGAACCCACCCCGGCTATTAATATTCCCGGAGGCCTCCAAGATGGGCCGAGATCTGCAGAATCTGACCCTTCGACCCGGAGGCGTCGGGTGCTCTTGAAACTCTCCGGTGAAGTCTTCGGCGGTGGCTCCGTGGGGGTTGATCCCACAACGGTTCGGTTCGTGGCCGAACAAATTGCGGCGGCCTCTGACCAGGTCCAGATTGCCATCGTTGTCGGAGGCGGTAATTTCTTCCGTGGAGCCGAACTATCCGAGAACGGCATGGAACGCCGGCGTGCCGACTACATGGGTATGCTCGGCACTGTGATGAATGCCCTGGCCTTACAGGATTTCTTGTTGCAAACTGGCGTGGATTGCCGGGTTCAGTCTGCGATTCACATGTCACAGGTTGCTGAACCGTACATTCCTCAGCGCGCGGTGCGACACATGGAAAAAGGCCGTGTGGTAATTTTCGGCGCCGGTACCGGTCTGCCGTACTTTTCCACCGACACTGTCGCGGCCCAACGGGCCCTAGAAGTCGGTGCTGACGAGGTGCTCATGGCCAAGTCCGGTGTGGACGGTGTCTACACGGCCGATCCCAAGACGAACCCCGATGCTCAGCTCTTTGACCACCTCAGCTACGACGAAGCCATCATGAGAAATATCCGAGTGATGGATCTCACCGCAATGACGATGTGCAAAGATAATAATTTGCCAATGATGGTTTTTGGCATGGAGCAAAAGGGTAACGTCACCAAAGCACTGCTCGGTGAACGCATCGGTACTACGGTGGAGTCATAACCGCCCCGCCGTATCAACACGACGGTGACTGCACCTAAGCTGTCCTAAGATGGTAATCAGGCGATTAAGTTCGCCCAACCGGAGCCGGTTGGGCAAGTTCATAATGTTGAAGGAGATTCCGTGACCAGCGAAGTACTCAATGACGCCAAGGCCGCGATGGAACGAACCCTGGAGGCCACCTCCGAGGACTTTGCCTCGGTGCGCACCGGTCGAGCCACACCTGGTCTTTTTGCCAAGGTTCTGGTCGACTACTACGGTACTCCCACCCCCTTGCAACAACTTGCCTCCTTCACCGCACAGGATGCCCGTACCCTGCTGATTGCACCTTATGACGTATCCGCCCTGCGTGAGATCGAAAAAGCCCTGTCTGACTCCGAGGTGGGAGCTAATCCCTCCAATGACGGCAAAGTGATCCGGATTGTCATGCCGGAGTTGACCGCTGAGCGTCGAGCCGAATATGTGAAGCTGGTTAAATCAAAGGCCGAAGATCACAAGGTCTCGATACGTAATTCCCGTCGCAAAGCCAAAGAAACCCTCGAGAAGATGGTTAACGACGGCGAAATCGGCGAAGACGAAGGCAAACGTGGTGAGAAAGAACTTGATGACCTGACCCGTAAGTACGTGGACCAGGTTGAAGAGATGGCCAAGAACAAAGAACAGGACCTCATGGAGGTCTAAGCACCTCTAACGTGCACCACATGAGCCAACAAGACCCCACAGGCAACACCGGATCCTCACCAGGTGAGGAGCCGGTTATTACCGAGCTTGAGGGCTTCGAGAATTTGGTCCGGGACCCGGAAACCGGCCGGATCATTCCCCAAACCCGGAAAGAACGCAAGGCTCTGGAAGCCGCCCAAGCCGAAATCGAGCACCAACGGGCTCTTCCCGAGACGGTTGGTGCTGAACGCGGTGAGTCCAATGACACAGACCCCGAGACAGCCGAGCCCGCCACCTACGTTGACAACGATCCCATGGTGGCACCTACCACCGTCTCGGAACGTCCAGCCGAGCTAGAAGAACCCAAACAATCGACGGCTGGTCGTAACCTTCCGGCAGCGATTGCCGTCGGTGCGGTTCTGCTCGTCGCAGCCATCATCGGGATCTTCTGGGTTCCCGTGGTGGTGATGGTGCTCATCTCACTCCTGTTGCTGGTGGGCACTTGGGAAATGTCCCGGTTGTATCGCCCCTACAAGATTGAGGTACCTTTGGTACCGCTCTGGGTCGGGGCCCTTGCGATGCCCATTTCGGCGTATTTTGGTGGCATCGACGCTATGGTGTTCGCCCTGTTCGGGACGATGATCCTTGCGGTGTTTTGGACTGTAGTCAGTGATCCCTACCGGCCCCTAGCCGCGGCAATGACCACCGGATTCATCGTGCTTTGGGTCCCCTTTATGCTCTCGTTCGGGGTCGTGTTGATGCAGGAGCCCGAGGGCAACTATATGGTCGCATTGTTCCTATTGGCCGTCGTTGCCAATGACACCTTCGGGTACATCGTCGGAGCCTTGTTTGGCAAACACCCGATGGCGCCACAGATCTCACCGAAAAAATCCTGGGAAGGTTTCGCGGGTTCTTTGGTCGGAGCCGTCCTGGTCTCGATTGGGGCTGGCTGGTTCATGCTTGACTTGGAAGTCTGGCGGTCGGTGATTGTCGGCCTCGTCATGGTCGTGGTAGCCACTACTGGCGATTTTGCGGCCTCGATGGTCAAACGCGATCTCGGTGTCAAAGACATGGGCAACACGTTGCCCGGGCACGGGGGAGTGATGGACCGGTTGGACTCCCTCGTTTTTGGTGCTCCAGTGGCGTTCGCGCTGTTCGTGGTTCTTTTGCCCTAGGCTACGAGTAGATGACCGAGCAACTCACATCCGTCAGGAAGGATACAACCATGGGCCGACGGGCTGCACGAACCGAGCACGAGAGTTCTCCTTTTACTCGGGTGGAGAAAAAAGCCTATGGTTACCAGCCGAACCAGGTTGATGAATTTATCGCGCGGGCGCGTTCTGCTTATGACGGGAATGAATTCATGGCGGCCAACGACGTGCGTGATGTCTCCTTCGCCGCGGTCAAAGGCGGGTATGCACCCCATCAGGTCGACAAGGTCTTGGACCGTCTCGAGGACGCATTCCGACGGGCCGAACGAGATGAATTTATTGAGAGCCATGGCCTGGAAGCGTGGAACAGCTACCTTGATGACTCCATCCGGGAACTGATGGGTCGCCTTCAGCGCCCAGCCGGGGAACGTTTCCGTCGCCCCAAGAAATCAAAGGCCATCAGCTACCGTGTTGAAGATGTCGACGCGGTATGTGAGACCCTTTTTGCTCACTTTACCGATCGCGATACGGTCACTGCCCAACAGCTTCGAGCCACGACCTTCCGCGCCGCTAAAGGTAAGAAGGGTTACGAAGAGGCCGAGGTTGATGCCTTTGTGCAAGCTGGAATCGAATTGCTGATCAACCTCAGCTAGAAGGTTGATCAAGGCATGACCCAGTCCCAGCTGATCGCCAGGCAACCACCAGGCGCAAGGACTGGTTAGGGTTGGTTGAGCTCTAGCACGTCCTCCGTGATAATCTCAGCGCGAGCATTTGAGAAGGACTGCTCTTCACCAATCTTTTCGAAACCACGTCGGGTGAGTACCTTCTGTGACCCGGCGTTGTCAGCCGGAACCATGGCGCGGATGGGGCGCTGTTGGAAATCCTCCAGGAACTGGTCCACCGCCGCAGTGGTGATGCCCTGGTCCCAGAACTCCCGGGCTGTCCAGAACGACAGCTCCGGAATCTCGTCGATGTTCAAACAGATCAACGCACCGGCCACCTGACCGTTCTCCTCGATGGTGCGAACGATGGTGTTCTCATCGTGAAGCAAGCTATTCCAGTGGAAATCGAAGACGCCACGATCCTGGGGATTGCGAGGCGCAAAGGCGGCCATCAGATTGGCCAAGGTATCCTGCTGGTGGACAAAGAACTCATCGAGGTCCTCGGTCCGTACCTCACGAAGAATCATGCAACTGCCTCCTGGTCTCTGGTAGTCCCACCACTCTACATTCTTCCACCGTGGGATGTGCCGATCCTGCAAACCGCACAGCACTCACGTTGGGCGCGAGCTCTTGGGCCAATGCGGTACAACTGTCTTCTGGTAGCACAGCCGGGCACGCATCAGATGGTGTTCGCTTGCCTCGTCTGAGGAACTCAACGTGGTCGGCCCGGCCGGGTGGACGGCGATGTTCCGCTAGGGGGTGTGTGGTCGCGGAGTTGGCGGCTGTGCTAGCTGATGACATTGTGCCTCTAGCACTGCCTCGACGAGGATTCAACCGTTCATCCGAGCCCACTTCACAGGTTTGACCGGCATAATAGGCCGGTGAACTATCCCTTGGATAGCGCGTGCAGACAACCTTGTGAGAAACAACCCAATGAGAAATGAGAGGAGTACTCCGTGGAGATTTTGGCTTTCACCCTCGGTGTTTTGGCCATTGCCGTGGGGATTATCCTCTCTATTGCGTTGCACGAGATCGGGCACCTGGTTCCGGCCAAACTCTTCGGAGTACGTGTCACCCAGTACATGGTGGGTTTTGGAAAGACACTGTTCTCCATCCGCCGTGGCGAGACCGAATATGGGGTCAAAGCCATTCCCCTGGGTGGCTACGTGGCCATGATCGGGATGTACCCGCCCCAAGCCCCGGGCGAGAAGCCGAAAACCTCGTCGACCGGCGTCTTCCAACAAATGTCCCAACAGGCCCGGGAGATCTCCGCGGCTGAGATTCGCCCCGGAGATGAGAACCGGTTGTTCGTCCAGCTACCGGTATGGAAACGGATCATCATCATGTTGGGCGGTCCGGCGATGAATTTGTTGATTGCGGTGGTTCTGACCGGGATTTTAATCACTAGCTTCGGGGTGAACACCGCCACCACCACGGTTTCTGAGGTCTACCGGTGTGTGCAGGCAGTACAAGTCGCGGCCACCCAGGACGAGATCGCCGAATGCGACGACAATGACCCAGATGGGCCGGCCTACGCCGCCGGACTACAACCCGGTGACACGATTACCTCCTTCAACGGGGTCGCGGTGGAATCCTGGGACGAACTCACCGGCTTGATCCGACAACGAGCCGGAGACTCCACGCCCATGACCTACGAGCGCGAGGGACAACAACATGACACCGAGATTACCCCGGTGCTGACCGAACGCCCGGTGGTCGACGACCTAGGACGCACCGAAACCGACGAATCCGGCGACCTTGTCACGCACCAGGTCGGATTCGTGGGAATGGGATCGCAGGTAGAACGAGTGCAACAACCGGTCACCCAGACCTTCCCGGTCATTGGACAGCAATTGGAAGCCACCTTCCGCGTGATCGTAGTCTTGCCGGTTCGGCTATGGGATACCGCCCAAGTGCTGATTACCGACGGGGAACGTGACCCCAACGGTCCGATGTCGGTGGTGGGAGTCGGTCGCATTGCCGGCGAGGCGGCAGCCATGGACGAGATACCCCTGCAGGACCGGGTGGCCATGCTGGTCTCGCTGATCGCCGGGGTTAATATTGCCCTCATGGCCTTCAACCTGATTCCGCTCTTGCCCTTGGACGGTGGCCATGTGGTGGGTGCGCTTTGGGATGGTGGGCGCAAACTCTGGGCCAAGCTCCGGGGTAGACCACGCCCGCCTACCTTCGACATTTCACGACTATTGCCCCTGACTTACGTCGTTGCGGTGGCCCTGTTAGGCATGGGCGTACTGTTGATAGTGGCCGATATCTTCAAACCGGTGACGCTCAACTAGCGCCTGCCTGAACCACCTTGAGCCGTTCGTATCAGTCGAAGGGATACCAGAGATGAGATTTGCCCGGCAGATGCGTTGGCTATTGGACACCGAAGACCAGCTGTCTCGGACCACCGGCGATATGGTTCGGATCCTTTCCGACGACGACACCGAGGCCTTATCCCGACTGGTTGCCAGCGACCCGGTGGCTCACTGCTATGTCCAATCGTTGCTCGACGGCGGCCGTGGTGCTGGGCCTGGACGTGACCTGCATCGCGGGCTATTTCTGGGTATCGATGACGAGCACGACCCGAATGAGCTCCGGTGTGCGGTGTGGGTTGGGTCCAATATCGTCCCGGTCGCGGTCAATGAATTTTATGGAGAAATCCTGGGCACGGCCATCCGGTGCTTGGGCCGACGCTATGGGTCGATCTTCGGGCCGCGGGACGCGGTGCACGGAATCTGGTCTAGCCTGTCGTATGGGTTGCAACAACCCCGCGCCATTCGAACGTCACAACCGCTGATGACCACCCGGAGCCTCTCTGCGGTACCGGTCGACCCCGACGTGCGGGTCGCCCAAGCTGGTGACTTCAACACGGTCTTTCCCGCTGCCGTGGAGATGTTCACAGAAGAGCTCGGATACTCACCGATGAAGGACAGCCCCAACTCCTACCGAGCCCGGGTCCGACAATTGATCGAATCCGGATGGTGCCTGGTGAAGACCCCCGGTCGCCGAATCGGTGGAGAGGTTCTGTTCAAAGCAGACCTGGGGGTGGTCACCAACGACTGCATTCAAATTCAAGGTGTGTGGATCCCCGAGCATTTGCGTGGTCGCGGTGAGGCCAGCACTCTGATGTCAGCGGTGGTCGCTCACAGCCTGACCCTAGCCCCGGTCGTCTCGCTCTACGTCAACGATTTCAATGTGGCGGCGCTGAAGACCTACCGTAACGTCGGGTTCGAGGTTACCGGAGAGTTCGCCACGGTGTTGTTCTGATCGTTTCGGCGCCCTGCACTGTTCTCCATACCGGACAAACTCGGCTACAGTGAGAGAAGTATGTGCTTCGACCTGAGAACTCCAAAACAGGTCAAAAACAGCGTGCAAACAGCTCGTGACAGAACGTGAAGAGGAAGGCAGTGGTGTGGCCCTAGGCAGAGCGGGACACCTAACGTTATGGGCGGTGTGTGCGCTAGCGCTGGCCGGTTGCGCCGGCGGTGACGACGAGGCTGAACGTGCGCAGGCCACACCGTCTGACACTGCCAGTGCCAGTCAGTCACCGTCTGCTGAATCCGATTCAGACGCGTCGCTGCAGGTCATTCGTCACGCCCTGGGAGATCAGGCGGTGACGCTCGACGGGGACCAGGCTCGGCAGGCGCTGATTGAGGAAGAACGCGCCTTGGAAGAACACGAGATTTCGCCTGCTTCTTGCCAGACCACCTTTGACGAACAGCTGTTGGCCAACACCACCGCTACCTTAGGCGTGGTTACCGAACAAGACGCTGAGACCCTCTCCACGTCGGCGTCCATCATCGAATTTGAATCCGAGGCTGAGGCCGAAGATTATCTGACAGCTCGTCGCCAGGTTGCCAAGGAGTGTCCCACCTATCTCGTGGACCTTGACGAGGACATCGAAGCGGAGGTCACGACCGCGGTCAGCGATTTCTCCAACCCCGAGCTCGCCGGCGAGCAGGTCGAGGACGAACCCACCGAGGACCAAACCGCCACCGGTGGAGACGGAGGCGAATCGGTAGCACCGTCGCCCACCGCCGATCCCGCCCAGGTGGGTGAGGAACTTCAACAGCTGGCCACTGAATTCGATGAAACTCTGTTGATCAACAGCACGACCGTGGTTGATCTTGACGAAGCCCAAGACCAGGCAGATACTGCCGACGCCGTCGAAACGCTTCCCACACCGGCCGAGGAAATGCCCAGCGCCGCCCCGCAACTACAACCTCGGTTGGAAGCACAAACCACGACCACCACAGCCCTGGGACAAGAAAATCATCACGTACTGGTGGTCACGGTCGATCATCCTGTGGAACAGTCTCGTCTGGTGGAGATCTTGACTAAGATCGTAGATCAGCTGCCCGAAATCGCGACGGAGCAGGAGAACCATGCACCATAGCTCGGAACACAGGCCCCGGTTACAGCGCGCTACCTGGATTCTTGCGCTGACGATGGTTGGCATCTTGACGTTGTCCGGGTGCCGAGACGACTTTCAGCCCGAAGACGGTCCGTCGCCGACAGACACCGCTGAGGTTGCGATTACCGAGGACCAGATCGCCGAAACCCTGAACGAGGTGCTGGGACCCGGCGCCGAGGTGGTCGATGGGGAAGCCGCCATTGATTACGTGAATGTGCTGGGCACCACAGGTGAGTGCGTCAGCGGGGGAAGCGATGAAAGCCCCGTCCCTAAGCCTGACTTGCCCTCAGCCGAGGACGTCGTGGCGGTGACCGGGACACACGTCGATGCCTCCGAGCCCGGTAATTTTGACTTTCGGCAACTCGCGGTCATCGAGTTCGACGATGCCGATGAAGCCAAGCGGTACACCGACCAGGTCCGAGAATTCGCCAGCTCGTGCCAGAGAGCCCTTTTTGAGCCCCAAGGGAGCCCGGCCTTAGAACGCGAGATCACCTTCGAAGAACTCACCCATCACACTGACCAGGCGTTTGCGGTGTATCTGGAAGATTATGGCCAGGGTGAGTCCGCTGCGGGGGAGTCTGTCACCGATGAGGCATCCGAGGACGAGTCTGAATCTGCCACGGACGATGAAAACACCCCTGAACCCGAGTACACACTCAGCCCTGCGGGCCAGAGCTCGGAAGATTCCCCAGCAGCGGTCCCGCTCAGCGGTGACGATCAGGAAGTCCTCGGTCACGTGGGTACCTCTACGGTCTGGGTCCAGGACGGTAGCCGTCTCACCGTTGCTCTCAGCGTGCCACCGCGCGCCTACGCTGAGGAACTGAGTGCTATTGACCAGCTGGCCGAGGAACTCAAGGCCCCCGCTGACTAGACTCCGCTGGGGTAGACTTTCCCCAGATCTCAGAATGTCCTGACGCTCTCACCGTGATTGGAGCCGTGCTGTGCCCTTGCGCATGTCCCACTTGTTCTTGCGTACCTTGCGTGACGACCCGGCTGATGCCGAAGTCGCCAGCCACAAGCTACTCGTCCGGGCCGGTTTTATCCGCCGGGCTGCACCTGGTGGTTACACCTGGTTGCCGTTGGGTGTGCGCGTCAAGACTAAAGTCGAACAGATCATTCGCGACGAAATGAACGCCATTGGCGCTCAGGAAGTCTTCTTCCCAGCTTTGCTACCCAAAGAGCCGTATGAAGCGACCGGTCGCTGGGACGACTACGGCGACAATATCTTCCGGGTCAAAGACCGCAAGGACGCCGACTACCTGTTGGCTCCCACCCACGAAGAGCTGTTCACTCTGCTGGTTAAGGATCACTACGCCTCATATAAGGATCTGCCGGTCTACCTGTACCAGATCCAAACCAAATATCGCGACGAAGCTCGCCCGCGAGCTGGTCTCCTGCGGGTGCGGGAGTTCGTGATGAAAGATTCCTACTCCTTCACCATTGATGAAGCTGGGCTCGATGAGGCCTATGAAGCCCACCGCGGTGCCTACTTTCGGATCTTCCAGCGACTCGGTCTGCCCGTCGTAGCAGTTCAAGCCACCGCCGGTGCCATGGGCGGTTCTCGGTCTGAGGAATTCCTGCACCCTTCCCCCATCGGTGAGGACACTTTTGTGGAATCCGACGGGGGCTACCGGGCCAACGTGGAAGCGGTAACTACCGTGGCTCCTGAGCCTGAAGACTACTCGGATGTGCCGGCAGCTGAGGTGAAAGAGACCCCGGAGTCCACCACCATCGAGGCTCTGGTCGAGGTCGCTAATCATCTGGTGCCGCGCGAGTCCGGTGCCTGGGACGCCTCCGATACACTGAAATGTGTGGTATTGGTTGCCATCGATGGTGATCAACGTCTACCCTTCGTCGTCGCTGTTCCTGGCGACCGCGACGTCGACGTCAAGCGTTTGGAATCCACGATTGCCGAGGCTCTTCCGCTCACTGGTGAACCTCAACTGGAACCGGCCACTGCAGATGATTTGGCCAAGAACCCCCATCTGGTGCCCGGATACATCGGCCCCGCCACCGTGGCAGGCGAGACCGTGACCCAGCTGTTGGGTGCAGAGGCACCCTCCGGGGTGCCGTTCTTCGTCGACCCCCGCATTGTCCCCGGGACCCGCTGGATTACTGGCGCTAATCAGACGCAGCACCACGTCTTCGACCTGGTCGCAGGACGCGACTTCACCTGGGACGCGGTCGTGGAAGCCACTGTGGTTCAAGATGGAGACGAGGCCCCGGATGGATCCGGACCATTACACACTCGTCGCGGTATGGAAATGGGCCACATTTTCCAGCTGGGTCGTAAATACACTGAAGCCCTGGACCTGAAAGTGCTGGACGAGAACGGCAAACAGGTCGTGGTCACGATGGGCTCTTATGGCATCGGTGTCACCCGCGCGGTGGCAGCGATCGCCGAAGCACACCACGATGACCGTGGCCTGATCTGGCCACTGAATGTTGCCCCCGCCCACGTCCATGTGGTGGCCACCGGCAAGGACCAAGACATCTTCGATACCGCCGAAAAACTCGTCGCCGACCTCGAAGCCTCAGGCATCGAGGTACTCTACGACGATCGCAAGAAAGTTTCGGCCGGCGTGAAATTCTCCGACTCTGAGTTGGTCGGTGTACCACTCATCCTGGTGGTCGGACGCGGTCTTGCCCAAGGCACGGTTGAGTTCAAAGACCGTCGTGACGACACCCGTCAGGACCTGCCGGTTGATCAAGCGGTTTCTGCTGTCGTCGACATCGTCGCGCAGGGGCTCTCGACGCGGTCGGACAACCAGAACAAGCAGTAAAGAGATCACTCTCTCGGCCCGGAGAGTAACTGCCGGTCGGTCCTGTGCCCCTGTGCCCCCTAGGCGGTGAGTTCGGCCAGCTCCGATAGCTTCTGTTCGAACACCATTGATTCCCAGAGCCCGGCCTCAGCAAGTTGTTCCTGAGCCGGGGTGCTGGCCTCCTCCCAGGCGCGCGTCCACTGCGCCTTGAGGCTTTCCGCCGGCTCGTGCAGGACTGTCATCGTCGGCGAGGAGTCTTCCCGTAGCTGTTGGTCAACTACCTCTGGGTGTTCTGGGTAAGCCACGCATTCAGTTGGTAGACCGGCGGTCATCGCCATACTGGAAGATTCGGCAGTTAAATCAAGATCAATCACCGCGTTAGTCCAGTCTTGTTGCTCATCCTCCGTAGAGGCGCTCTCAGGTGCCTCGACGCGGGCGGAGAGAAATTCTGTCAGACGAGCGAGTGCTCGGTGCTCTCGGCCGAGGTCTTGAACTTGCTCGACCCAATCACCGTCGCATTCTTCACCGGTCACGGTGGAAGCGGTGTCCCACAGAGCACGATAGTCCTCCGGTTCTTCGCCTTGCTCGGCGAGACGCTGGTACTTCTCCACGATTTCGGTGGCATCCCGCGGTGGCGCAAACAGCGGGAAAGAGAATGGCCCGGGCGCGAAGAGGCTACGAATGCCCCACCATCCCAGAATCAGGATCACCAAGGTGGCTGCCACGGTGAGGGGGATTACCACGTAACGCCAACGAGACGATTGTGTCGATGCGGAGGATTTCACAGCTCAGATTCTTCCACGTTTACCACTCAACTGTGCGTATTGCTGTCCCAGAGGGCTAAGGTTTAAGATTGCGCACGATATTGAGCACGCCACAGACGACACCACAGATAACAGCCGACAACCTTTCGGAGGTCCATCCCTGATGGCATCACGGTTCTTTGCTCGCACGCATGCTGAGTCCTCGGAAGACGTTTCAGAAAAAACGGTCGAGATGCGAAGCCCACTTGAACAGCTGATCGCCACGGCGCTGACCGATCAACAGGTCTGGGTGGAAGATGTGGAGGTCACCGGGACCCCGGGGTCCAAAGTTCTCACTGTCGTGATTGATGCTCGGACCGGCACCGAGGGTCTTAGCCTGGATGAGATCGCTACCTCCTCGCAAGTAGTCTCAGACGCTTTGGACGCCTATACCGGCCCGTTGCCGGAGATCGGTGACGACGCCTACCAGCTGGAAGTTTCCACTCCCGGGGTGGGGCGACCGCTGGTGCGTCCTCACCACTGGCAGCGCAATCTCGGTCGCACGGTGGAAGCCGAGTTAACAGGCCAGCCGGGTCGGCAACGCGCGCGTATTGATGATGTGGACGACACCGGAGTCGAACTGACTTTGATCATTCCGGGCGCCAAGAAAGGTATGCCGGAGAAGGTGGGGGAGCGTGCTCACTACTCATTCGACGACATTACCGACGCTCAGGTCCAGGTAAAGTTAAAACAGGCCTAGGCATGCTGGTGGTCTGTGGGACGTCGCATCCCAGGCACGAGATAAGTGAATGATCGAGAAGACCGGAGGCAGAGATGGACATCGATATAAGCGCACTGCGGATGTTGGAGAAGGAACGCGATATTCCGCTTGAACAGCTGGTGCCAACCATCGAACAGGCCCTCTATCTGGCCTATCAGAAGTCTCCGGGGGCGATCTCGAAATCCCGTGCTGAAATTGATCTGAAGACCGGCAAGGTGACGATCTGGGCCACCGAGTTCGATGAAAACAACAACGCCATCGGGGAATTCGACGACACCCCCAATGACTTTGGTCGCGTCGCGGCCTCAACTGCCCGCCAGGTCATCCTGCAACGGTTGCGCGATGCAGAAGACACCCAAATTTTAGGTGAGTTCAAAGACAAACAAGACCAGCTGGTATCCGGCGTCATCCAACAGGGTAAAAACCCCCATATGATTCAGGTCGATCTCGGGTCGATTGAAGCAGTGTTGCCGCCAGCAGAACAGGTTCCCGGGGAAGAGTACGTGCACGGCAAACGCCTACGGTGCTATGTTGTTTCGGTCACCCGTGGTACCAAAGGACCGTCGGTGACGGTTTCGCGCTCGCATCCGCAGCTGGTGGCCAAGCTGTTTGAGCTAGAAGTTCCCGAAATCGCTGACGGGTCAGTAGAGATCGTTGCTCTTGCTCGTGAAGCCGGGCACCGCTCCAAGATAGCAGTGCGGGCCAAGCAGGCCGGGTTGAACGCTAAAGGCGCGTGCATTGGTGAACTCGGCTCGCGCGTCAGAGCGGTCATGACCGAACTGAACGACGAAAAAATCGACATCATTGACGCCTCAGAGGAACCAGCCAAGTTCGTTGCGAACGCGCTGAGCCCCGCCAAGGTTTCCTCGGTGCCGATGGTTGATGAAGCCACCCGCTCAGCACGTGTGATCGTTCCGGATTACCAACTGTCTTTAGCTATTGGCAAAGAAGGACAAAATGCTCGTCTGGCGGCCAAATTGACTGGATGGCGCATTGATATTATGGGGGAGTCGGGAACCACTGACCCTTTGGCGGTGACCCCGGACTAGAAACCGGCGACAAAATATTTTCAAAACCGCTAAACTATAGTATGTCTTTTTGTGCTCCATGAGATGGGAGAACCATGGGTTCACGTCTTCCGGTGCGAACGTGCATCGGATGCCGAGCACAACAAGAGACTCCTAACCTGGTGCGTTGCGCCTGCGACATGACCGCGGATACCCGATTCGTGGTGGTGGACTGGCAACGAAAACTCCCGGGACGTGGGGCGTGGATACACCCCAACACACAGTGCGTGCGACGTGCTGTA
Organism: Auritidibacter ignavus; assembly: GCF_003703835.1. GTDB lineage: Bacteria > Actinomycetota > Actinomycetes > Actinomycetales > Micrococcaceae > Auritidibacter > Auritidibacter ignavus. Next base: position 22,688 of record NZ_RDQR01000003.1, on the reverse strand, counting down.
AAATCCGGTGCTTTTCACCGCGCTTTTCGGACTCGCGTCAATGCCGAGTCACTGCGTGCGGTCGAAGCGGAGTTTTCCAAGGTGCTGGGTGAACTAAACCAAGGACAAGAAAGCGGGTCGAAGATCTGATGGATACCCGGTGAGCACACGATGAGTGCCCAACCATGACCAAAAAGACATGCTCACACAGCATGCTACGACACCAAACTGTCGTGGCGTGCCCAAGATTAGAGCCCCACACAACGATGGTACGAATCCGGACGCGCTGAGCACCCGCCCGCCGCCGCGATTCGTCCAGAACAGGAGAGTCGTGGCGAAACTACGCGTCCACGAAGTTGCCAAGCAACTTGGGATCACCTCGAAAGAGGCCCTTGCCAAATTGGAAGACATGGGGGAGTTCGTCTCCTCCGCATCGTCAACCATTGAACCCCCAGTCGTGAAACGGCTGAAGGCCGAATTCAAAGACGACGCTTCGTCCGAGGACAAGCCTAAGCCTGCCCAGAAGCCCGCGCCCAAAAAGCCGGCCGCCAAGCCATCTGCTCCGGCGAAGAAGCCGGCCACCAAGCCAGGCCAGAAGAAGACCACCACTGCGGGACCGAGCACTGAGCCGACCGCGCAGAAGTCAAAGGAGCAGGCATCCCAGGCTCCCGAGGCTCCCAAGCCGTCCCAATCCAAACCGAAGCCGGCCGCGCCGACTCCGCGTCCTGGGGCAGCCCCCAAACCCGGAAAGCCGGGGGGTTCTGGGAAGAAACCGGCACCGCGTCCGGGCAATAATCCGTTTAGCCCGAAGGGTGCCGCCACCCCGCGCCCCGCACCGCGTCCGGCACCTCGGCCCGGAGCGCCGCGTCCGGGCAATAACCCCTTCGCACCCCAGCAAGGAATGCGGTCTTCCGAAGAACGTCCGGGTGGGCCACGTCCCCGTCCTCGTGGCGGAGCTGCCCCCAAGCCCGGTATGCCCCGTGGTAATAAACCGCGGTCTGCACCCAAGCCAAGTCGCCAGGATTCGCCGGCGCCGAAGCCGTCGAATTTGCGTCCCTCACCGGCGATGATGCCCGGACACATTGATCGTCCGGCCCCGCCGAGTCAACACAAGGGCCCGGGACATCCGGGGGGCCGTCGTTCTGGTGGCGGCGGTGGCCGTCGTCCAGGCGGTCACGGCAACGCTCAGGGCGCATTCGGTCGAGGAGGCCGGGCAGGACGTCGTCGGGCGAAGAAGCGTCAAAAGCGTCAAGAAGTAGAGCAACAAGCACCAGTGATCGGTGGTGTCAAAGTCCCCAAAGGCGATGGCAACACCGTCATTCGGCTACGTCGCGGCTCTTCCATTGCCGATTTGGCCGAGAAAATTGGTGCCGATCCGGCAGCACTGGTGACCGTGATGTTCCACCTAGGCGAGATGGCGACCGCCAACCAGTCTCTGGACGAGGACACCTTCGGTGTGCTCGGTGACGAACTGGGGTACAAGGTCCAGATCGTCTCGCCCGAGGACGAAGACAAGGAAATCCTCGAGTCCTTTGACATCAATCTAGAAGCGGAAGAGGCCGCAGAAGATGAGGAGGACCAGGATCCTCGTCCGCCGGTGGTGACCGTGATGGGTCACGTCGACCATGGTAAGACTCGGCTGCTGGATGCCATCCGTTCCTCGAGGGTTCGGGAAGGCGAAGCCGGTGGTATTACTCAGCACATTGGTGCGTACCAGATCGATGTGGAGCTTGAAGGCGACCAGCGTGCCATCACCTTCATCGACACCCCGGGTCACGAGGCGTTTACGGCCATGCGTGCTCGCGGTGCTGAAGTCACCGACATCGCCGTGCTCGTCGTCGCCGCTGACGATGGTGTGATGCCGCAAACCGTTGAAGCGCTCAACCACGCTCAGGCAGCTGATGTGCCCATTGTGGTGGCCATCAACAAGGTGGATAAGCCCGAGGCCAACCCCGACCGGATCCGTGGTGAGCTGTCGGAGTACGGGCTGGTGCCCGAGGAATACGGTGGCGAAACCATGTTCGTTGAGGTTTCGGCGTTGCAGAAGATGGGTATCGACCAGCTACTCGAAGCTGTGTTGCTGACCGCAGATGCGACTCTGGAGCTCAAGGCAAACCCGGATAAGGACGCCCGCGGTGTGGCTATTGAAGCCAACCTGGATAAGGGCCGTGGTGCGGTGGCCACCGTCCTGGTTGAGTCCGGTACCTTGCGGGTGGGAGACAACATGGTTTGCGGTGACGCCTACGGGCGTGTGCGTGCCATGTTTGGCGATGACGGTCAGAATGTCTCCGAAGCCAAGCCGTCGACTCCGGTCCAGGTGTTGGGCTTGTCGAACGTGCCACGGGCCGGTGACAACTTCTTGGTTACCGACGAAGAGCGCACCGCCCGTCAAATCGCTGAGAAGCGCGAAGCTGCCAAGCGTAACGCCCAGTTGGCACGTCGTCGCAAGCGGATCACCTTGGAAGAATTCGACCAGGCGGTCGCCGAGGGCAAGTTGGATACCTTGAACCTGATCATCAAGTCCGACGCCTCCGGTCCAGTGGAAGCGCTGGAAGACTCGTTGATGAAGATCGACGTGGGTGGCGAAGACGAGGTCCAGTTGCGAGTGATCCACCGCGGCGTGGGTGCGATTACCCAGAACGACGTCAACCTGGCCACCGTCGACAACGCGATCATCATTGGTTTCAACGTTCGCCCTGCCGAGCGGGTGACCGAACTGGCCGATGCCGAAGGCGTGGATATGCGCTTTTACACGGTCATTTACGACGCGATTGATGATATTGAAAATGCTTTGCGCGGTATGCTCAAGCCCGAGTACGAAGAAGTCGTGCTGGGTCGTGCCGAGGTCCGCGAGATCTTCCGTTCCTCCAAGGCCGGTACCATTGCCGGTTCTCTGGTGCAGTCCGGTGTCATTAAGCGCAACGCATCGGCACGTTTGGTCCGCGACGGCGCGGTGGTCACCGACAATATCAGTATCGAGTCGTTGCGCCGGTTCACCGATGACGTGACCGAGGTTCGTGACGGCTACGAATGCGGTATCGGCCTGGGCAAATTCAACGACATCAAGGTCGATGACGTGATTGAAAACTACGAAATGCAGGAAAAGCCACGGAGCTAGTCCTGCCGATCTCCTCCCCGACCCGGAGACTGTGAGCGCACAATGGCAGTGGCCGGGTCGGAGGGGGGATCCCTAGACAACACAGCATGAGAGAGGTTGTCGCCGATGGCAAATAACAACCGTCCGGCACGTTTGGCTCAGCGGATCAAAGTCATTTTGGCTGAAGCCCTGCAAAAAACTGTGAAAGATGATCGCGTGGAAAACGTGACCATTACTGACGCCAAAGTCACCAATGACCTGCAACAAGCCACTGTCTACTACACCGTTTACGGCGACGAGGACACGGTCGCTGCCGGTCACGCGGCGATGACCGAACACCGGGGCATGCTACGCCGAGAAATGGGTCGAGGACTCAACATCCGTTTGGTCCCGACCCTGGAATTGGTGCCGGATACGGTGCCGGAGGCCGCAGCACACCTGGAAGATATCCTGCGTGCTGCGCGCGCTCGTGATGAAGAACTGGCCGCTAACCGAGACGAGTCGCAGTACGCTGGCGAGGCGAATCCGTACCGCACGTCGGACCACCACCGGTCAGGAGACTGACGGGTGGTGAGCTTCTCCACCTCCGCTTCCAACACCTCCCAGGCCCCGGGACGAAGCGTCTCGGGTCTGGTGCTGGTGGACAAACCGACCGGCTGGACCTCTCATGATGTGGTGGCCAAGCTACGCAAACTCGCTGGGACGCGGAAAGTCGGTCACGCAGGAACCTTGGACCCGATGGCTACAGGCTTACTGGTCGTGGGGTTCAATAAAGCCACCCGCCTTTTGACCCACATCACCGGTACGAACAAGACCTATGCCGCAACCATCCGGCTCGGTGTCAATACCACGACCGATGATGCTGACGGTGAGGTCATTCATCGCAGATACGCCAACGCGGTCACTCGAGACCGTCTTGAGGTCGCCATCGCAGAACTGACGGGGGAAATCGATCAGATCCCTTCGGCAGTGTCTGCCATCAAGGTTGGTGGCAAACGAGCCTATCAGCGCGTGCGTGACGGTGAAAAGATCGAGCTACCGGCACGTCGGGTCACCGTATCTCGGTTCAAGGTCACCGGAGTTCATCGTCTCGACAAGGGAAAGATTCTTGATATCGAGGTCGCTATAGATTGCTCTTCGGGTACCTATATCCGGGCTCTCGCCAGGGACTTGGGCGAGTCTTTGAACACTGGCGGGCACCTGATCGCGCTGCGCCGCACCCGGGTGGGACCCTTTACTATCGATAAGGCCCACACCATAGAACAGCTGGGAAGTCGGTTTGACTACTGTGAGCTATCACAGGCCTGTTCCGAGCTGTTCCCGGTCCGTGAAGTCTGCGACCACGAGGCGGAAGCGCTGAGTTTCGGGCGACTGGTTAGCCCCAATGACGACGACCGATGCTACGCAGCTCGCCATGGTGGCGACACCGTGATCGCGCTGATCGAAAACGCTCGTACCAAAACCGGTTACGGGGCCAAGCCTCAGGTAGTGTTCGTCACCGATTATCGCATCCACACAGAAGGTGAGGCCTGATGGTCCTGGACGCTTGGTTCTGGGTAGCGACAGCGATCTGTCTGGGCTCCCTAGCGATCTGTGTTGTGATGACAATAATCCGCACGTTTCCGGATGATTTGTCGATCCTCTCGGTCGGCGCCGTCGAAATTTTCTTGGTCATTTACGGCATTTATGCGGCGATCTCACCGGTGGAGATCCAAGGTCCACTCTGGGAATTCTGGGGCTATCTCGTGGTCGCCCTTATACTGCCAGTGGTGGCCTTTTTCTGGGCCATTACCGATAAGTCACGATGGTCTAACCTGGTGCTGGGAGCCATGGGCCCCACCGTTTTGGTGATGATTCATCGCATGCAGGTCATCTGGCACGCATGGTATGGAGATTGATGCACGTGGATTCAATTGCAAACACAGTCGGGAACCGTTCAACGGCCCCCAAGTCGCCCCGATGGGACCGCCGTCATAAAGGGATCGGTCGTTTGATCATCGCTGTCTACGGTGTGTTTGCCTTCTCTGCCATGGCCCGTGCCAGCTACCAGATCATCACCAAGTTCGACGAAGCCCCGATCTCTTATGCGTTGTCAGGTTTTTCCGCACTGGTCTATGTCGTGGCGACCATTGCTCTGGCGATTCCCGGCAAAAAAGCCTGGATCGTGGCTATGGTGGCAGTAACCGTGGAACTGGTGGGCGTGATCGGCGTGGGGATTTGGTCCTACGTACAGCCGGAACTATTTCAACATGCTTCCATCTGGAGCCACTTCGGTGAGGGTTACGGCTATATTCCGTTGATCCTGCCTTTCGTGGGGCTGTTCTGGCTGGTCAAGCACGCACCGAAAAACGCAGACTCGCACCAGGCTGACACCGTCCAGACCACTGAGGCGGTAGTCTCAGCACAACGGCGATAGGGGGCGCTCAAATAGTGGAGGCTTGGCAAGGACTGGCAGCGGTGCCGGCCGAACAACCGCCCTCGGCGGTGACCATGGGCAACTTCGACGGGGTACACCGGGGTCACCAAGAGGTGCTCACAGCAACCGTTGACACCGCCCGTGACCGCGGACTCCAAGCGGTGGTGCTGACCTTTGATCCGCACCCCAGACTGGTGCACCATCCCGAAGAACCCCTGGTGCCTATTGTTTCGTTGCCGCAACGGCTGAACCTGATTCAACGGGCCGGTGCCGACGCCACGTGCGTGGTGCACTACACGCTGAACTTCGCGAGCCAATCGCCAGAGGAATACGTGCGCACCACCCTGGTCGAAACCTTTAACGCCCAGGTTGTCGTGGTGGGATCCGATTGTCGCTTCGGCAAGGCTAACGCCGGTGATATCACGACGTTGCGAGAGCTCGGGGCGACGTACGGATTTGAGGTGGTAGAAGTCCCCGAAGTCGGCACTGACTCGCGGTGGTCCTCCACCAGTGTCCGCCAGGCCCTGTCTGAAGGCAGAGTTGCCGACGCCGCCACCATCCTGGGGCGACCGCATGAAGTCTGTGGCGAAGTTGTTCACGGCGAAGCACGCGGCCGCGAACTGGGTTTTCCCACCGCCAACCTCAGCGATGAGGCACAGGGTATGATTCCAGCCGATGGCGTCTACGCGGGATGGTTTATTGATCAAGATCACCACCGCTGGCCCACCGCGATCTCCGTGGGTTCGAACCCGACTTTTGAAGGGGTCCAACGGACCGTGGAAGCCCACATCATGAACCGGCCCGAAGAAGAGCGCGTAGAAGACTTCGACCTGTACGGACAAATCGTCACCGTGGAATTCGTCGCCCGGCTTCGGGGCATGGTCGCCTTCGAAGGTGTGGAGAAGCTCATCGCCCAAATGGGTCAGGACGTGGCTCAAGCCCAAGCTGTTTTGGAAGGCCGGTCCCTAGCCGTTGATGCCGTCGATGGCTGATACACCGTCTCGCCCGCAGTCAGCGCCACGCATCGACACCAACAGGCGACACGCCTTCGGTACCTCCTACCATTCCACCAGCGCCCAGACCTACCACTCGGTGCGACCCGGATATTTCCCAGAGATCATTGATTTTCTCCTGGAGGAGCAGGACCAGCCCTTACAGGTTTCTGCCTCAGCTCTTGACCTCGGTGCCGGAACCGGACTGTTCACCCAGGTGCTGGTCGACTATGGTTTCACCGTCACCGCTGTGGAACCGGCCGAGTCGATGGCAGCGTTTCTCTCCCAACGACTACCCCAGGCGCAGGTGTTGCAACTCAGCGTCGAAGACCTGGACCACCGGGTCCGTCATGACCCGGACCTCGCTCGACGGCTCGGCGATCAAACACTGATCGTGGCCGCCCAGTCATGGCACTGGTTCGACCCGGACCAACTCTGCACAATGGTAGCGTCCCTGTTGAAACCCACCGGCGTACTGGGTATCGTCCACCACCAGCTGGATACCTCCATTCCCTGGGTCCACCGCTTGACCCGGATCATGCACGCCGGAGATGTTCACCCGGTTGAGCTCAGCCCTGCACTGGTCCCGCCGTTTCGTCCCGCTGAAGGGCGATGGTGGCACTGGAACGACGTCTTAGGACCACAAGAACTTCACCAGCTGATGCAGACCCGATCCTTTTATATGCGCACCACCGACACACAGCGCCAACGTATGCACCACAACCTCGACTGGTATCTGCATCAGCATCTGGGCTACCGGCCTGAGGAATCTATCGCCGTCCCGTATGTGACCAGCGCTTGGCGCACCCAAGTACACCGGAGATCGCCTGCTAGCGACTGATCACAGGACGTACTATAGTCGTGATGTCGATCAACCCGGATACCAGCAGGATCAGTGCATGACACACACCAGTAACTCCTCGGAACACGCCTCGGAGACTGCTCAACCAGCCGCGGAGACCTCAACGCGAATCCCCAGATTCTCCCTGAAACAGCTTTGGACCGACGTCTTTGGACGCACCAGTATCCGGCAGCCCAAATCCTGCTGATCGGTATTGTCGCCATCGCGGTGATCTTCGCGATGCTCCAGCTGACCCTGATCGTCATCCCGACCTTGCTAGCCCTGATCATCGCCTGCGCGCTGTGGCCACTGGTGCGACTCTGTCGCACGGTGATGAATAGCATGCTGGCCGCCTGGTCCGTGTTCTTAGGCTCGTTGCTAGTGCTCGGCGGTGTCGGAACCGCTTTGGTGTTCTCGGTGATGAGCGAGTGGGAAACCCTGGTCAATCAGGCCATCAACGGTTTCAATCAGTTGCGTGCCTGGGCTGATGAGCTGCTTGGCGATGTCGATCTGGAACTCCGACAGGAACAGGTCGATAGCCTGCTGAACTCCATTCAGAGCTTCTTAACCTCCCCACAATTCGGCACCGGTGCCGTCAACACGATCAGTGCGGCCGGAAGTTTTGTCACCGGGCTGGTGCTCTTCCTGGTGATCCTGTTCTTCTTCCTAAAAGACGGCGACCGGATTTGGGCCTTCTTCGTCTCCTGGACGCCCGAGCACTTCCGCGATAAGTGGATCGCCTCCGGTGACCGCGCCCAGCGGACATTCGGCGGATACATCCGTGGCACCGCGATCGTGGCGGCCGTGGACGCCGTTGGTATTACTATCGCGCTGTTGATCTTGCAGGTTCCACTGGCTATCCCGCTGGGTGTGGTGGTCTTCCTGGGCTCGTTCATCCCCATGGTTGGTGCTACGCTGGCGGGCATTTTGGCCACCCTGATTGCCCTGGTCGCCAACGGCCCGGTGGTGGCGATCATCGTGTTGGCCGCGGTTATTTTGGTCAACCAGCTCGAAGGCAACTTCCTGCAACCGGTAGTGATGTCGCAGACTCTGAAACTGCACGCATTGATCATCTTGATGGCCCTGACCGGTGGTACGGTGCTGGCCGGTATTATCGGCGCAATTCTAGCGGTTCCTCTGGTGGCGGTGATTTGGGCAGTCATCAAGGTCTGGACCGGACGTGACGGAGAAAATGACAAAGTCGACCAGGCCCAGCATCAGATCCGCCGCGTCGCCGAAGAAAATAAGGAACGCGAGCGACAGGCGAAAAAAGAGCGCAAGAAAGAGCATGACAAGCGCAAAGCCGCCAAGGACGCTGAAACGGTGAACAAAGAGGATTCACTCATTTAATAAGTAGCCACGGCAACGGGGTGGCTCCGCTGGACACCGTAGCCCGCCCTCAGATCCAGTCTGGCCCGTCAGCTTCTGGCGTCAATAGCCAAGAGTAGACCCACGCGCGGATGTGTGGTTATTCAGGGGGCACACACCATCGAACCATCACCACGGCTGTTTACTCCCGCCTACGTGCTGACCATTGGCGTTCAGCTGTTCGTCTCTTTGGTTTTCATCTCGTTGATGACCTTCATGGCGGTCTATGCGATTCGCATGTTCGCCGTTGAGGAGACCGCTGCCGGCTTCGCAGCGGGCGCCTACGTCCTGGGAGCAGCGCTGGCCCGGCTGGCCTTCGGGAAATACATTGACGTGATCGGTAGACGGCGCGTGCTGATAGTGGGACTGATCGTCTTTGGAGCCTGCTCGGGGCTCTACTTGCTGGCGATAAACTACCCTCTACTGATTACGGTGCGACTGATCCACGGGCTGGCCTTCGGCCTGATTAATACCGCCATTACAGCCGTGGCGATTTCGTTGATTCCCGCCCACCGTCTCGCGGAAGGAATCGGCTACTTTGGGATTTCGGGGACCATCGCCAATGGGATTGGTCCGTTGCTCGCGGTGCCGATGAGCCTGTCGGTTGACCCGGTGTGGATGTTTACTTATACCGGGGCGTTGTCGGTCTTGTCGTTGGTCGCGGTCTTGATCCTTAAGGTCCCCGAACCGGAGATCTCAGCCACCGAGCGAGAGACGTTGCGCGGTGTCCGGTTCGATACCATCGTCGACCTGGATGCGTTACCTGTTGCCGGGGTGGTGTTGTTGTGCGGACTTGGATACTCGGTGGTGATGACCTATCTGACACCGTTTATGATCTCCACCGGTGAACCGGCCAGCGCCTCGATCTTCTTCGCAGTGTTCTCCGTGGCGATGTTGCTGGTCCGGCTCTTTGCTGGGCGCTTACAAGACCGGCGTGGTGAAAACTCGGTCATACCAGCTCTGTTGCTGTGTTTTGCGGCAGGCCTAGGACTCCTTGCCCTCACCCAAGACCTCTGGGCCGTAGTGCTCGCCGGGACTCTGGTCGGATGCGGATTTGGCGGTGCTGTGCCTTGTTTGCAAGTGGTCGGAGTCCAACGGGCCACACCAGAACGCGTCTCGATGGCCACCTCAACCCACTTTCTCGCGCTGGACTCCGGGGTGGCGCTCGCTCCAGTGTTGCTGGGATCGTTGATTACCTACTCGGGGTATCGTCTGCTGTATGCAACCGGCGTCGGTCTGATGCTGGCCAGCCTGGGGATCTATTGGTTCGTGCACGGCCGGTACCACCGTGGCAGGATACCGCGTGGGGGAATGTAACACAAACCTGTTAGACTGATTCCGGTGCTTGCTGCGGTCCGCGGTGGCGGGCACTGGCTGGCAACCCACGGGTTGGCAGTGTTGTCCTTGAACGCGGCACACTCCAAGGAGTTTTTATCATGGCATTAGCCCCTGAAGTTAAACAGCAGATCATCCAAGAATACGCGACTCACGAAGGTGACACCGGTTCTCCTGAAGTTCAGGTTGCCGTGCTGACCCGTCGTATCTCGGATCTGACTGAGCACTTGAAAGAGCACAAGCACGACCACCACACTCGCCGTGGCCTGATGGCTCTGGTGGGTCGGCGTCGTCGCATGTTGCAGTACCTGCAGAAAGTCGACATTGAGCGCTACCGCTCCTTGATCGAGCGACTGGGACTGCGTAAGTGATCTATCTGACCGAAGGCGGCGAACTTGGGATCAAGTCGCCGCTTTCGTTGTGTCAGGCCACAGTAGGCCGATGCTGATAAGTCAATAACCCTGAAACTCCACTGATAGGTCAGCCACGTTCGTGTGCGGTCCTCGACAGTGGCTTTCGGAACCGCGGTGTCCTACCGGTATCGTACCGGTGGGTTATCCCACAGCATCCGAGGGCTTCGATCGAAGACCGACTGGGGTAGGCCTTGAGGTGGAAAACCACGAAAGGAGACCCATGGAGGGTCCTGAAATTAAGTTTTCCGAAGCCGTGATTGACAACGGCGCCTACGGCAAGCGCACGGTGCGCTTTGAAACCGGCCGGTTGGCCCAGCAGGCTGCTGGGTCGGCCATGGTCTACATCGATGATGAGACGTCGATGCTCTCGGCCACCGCGGTGGGCAATAGCCCGCGCGAAGGTTTCGACTTCTTCCCGCTGACCGTCGACGTCGAGGAGCGTCAATACGCCAAGGGCGAGATCCCCGGCTCGTTTTTCCGTCGTGAGGGTCGTCCCTCCACCGATGCGATTCTGACCTGCCGTCTCATTGACCGCCCGTTACGACCGGCCTTTAAGAAGGGCATCCGCAACGAGGTCCAGGTCGTGGTCACCGTGACCTCCATCGCCCCCGATGAGCTCTACGACACCGTGGCCATCAACGCGGCCTCGATGTCCACCAGCCTGTCCGGCATGCCCTTCTCCGGCCCGATCGGTGGCGTGCGTATGGCGCTGATGGACAACGGCTCCGGAGAGCGCCAGTGGATTGCCTTCCCGAAGCACTCCCAACTGGACGACGCCGTGTTCAACATGGCGGTCGCCGGTCGTCTGGTCGATGACGACATTGCGATCATGATGGTCGAAGCCGAAGCCACCGACCACGTGTGGAAATTGGTCAAAGAACAGGGCGCTCAGGCCCCCACCGAAGAGGTCGTCGCTGACGGTCTGGAAGCTGCCAAACCCTTCATCCGCGCCCTGTGTGAGGCGCAGGCCGACCTGCGCGAACGGGCTCAGAAAGATCCCGTTGATGTGCCACTGTTCATTGACTACCAAGAAGACGCCTACCAGGCTGTGGAGAAACTGGCCTCCACGCGATTGGGTGAGATCTACACCATTGCCGATAAGCACGAGCGTGAGTCGGCCGACAACGCTTACCGCGAGGAAGTCGTGGAAGAACTGACCGGTGAAGGCCGGGAGTTCGAAGAGCGTGCCGATGAAATCGCTAAGGCCTACGGTGCAGTCACCAAACAGGTAGTACGCCAGCGCATCCTGAAGGACCAGGTCCGGATCGACGGTCGTGGTCTGACCGACATCCGCAAGCTGACTGCCGAGGTGGAGGTCCTGCCACGCGTGCACGGCTCGGCCATTTTCGAACGTGGCGAAACCCAGATCATGGGCGTGACGACCCTGAATATGCTCAAGATGGAGCAACAGATTGATTCGCTGAACCCGGTCACCAATAAGCGCTACATCCACCACTACAACTTCCCGCCCTACTCCACCGGTGAAACCGGCCGTGTGGGTTCGCCCAAGCGTCGCGAGATTGGGCACGGCGCCCTGGCCGAACGCGCTCTGGTGCCGGTCATCCCCTCCCGCGAAGAGTTCCCCTATGCGATCCGTCAGGTCTCCGAGGCACTGGGCTCCAACGGCTCGACCTCTATGGGCTCGGTGTGTGCCTCGACCCTGGCGTTGTACAACGCCGGCGTGCCACTGAAAGCTCCCGTGGCCGGTATCGCCATGGGGCTGGTCTCCGACACCGTCGACGGTGAAACGCGCTATGCTGCCCTGACCGACATCCTCGGCGCTGAAGATGCGTTCGGTGACATGGACTTCAAGGTTGCCGGTACCTCCGAGTTCGTTACCGCCATCCAGCTGGACACCAAGCTGGACGGTATTCCCGCCTCGGTGCTGGCTGCCGCCCTGACCCAGGCTCGCGAGGCGCGGTTGCACATCCTGTCGGTGATCGACTCGGCCATCGACGGCCCCGACGAGATGAGTCCCTACGCTCCGCGGATCCTCACCGTACAGATCCCGGTCGATAAAATCGGTGAGGTCATCGGGCCGAAGGGCAAGATGATCAACACCATCCAGGAAGACACCGGCGCTGAAATCAGTATCGAAGATGACGGTACGGTGCTGATCGGTGCCACCGAGGGCGCTGCCGCAGAAGCGGCCCGGGGTGCGATCAACAGCATCGCTAACCCGCAGGTTCCCGAGGTCGGGGAACGCTACCTGGGTACGGTCGTGAAGACCACCAGCTTCGGCGCGTTCATCTCGCTGACCCCCGGTAAGGACGGTCTGCTACACATCTCCGAGTTGCGCAAGCTCAACGACGGCAAGCGTGTCGCAGATGTTGAAGACGTCGTAGGTGTTGGCCAAAAGATTCAGGTCGAAATCACCAAAGTCGATGACCGTGGCAAGCTGTCACTGATCCCGGTTACCGAAGAGTCCGATGAGGACTAATTCCCGGCTTTGACCGACACGATGACGGCCCCGCACCCGGTATGGGTGGGGGCCGTTGTCGCGCACGGACTAGATGAGGACGAATCCCCGATGATCGTAGCCGGCGAACAACTTGGCCACCGGTTCCAGGTGGTGAACTGGGATAACGCACACGTCGACTGGTGCACTTCGACGTGGTGGTGTTGGGTTCAACCTGGGACTACAGTGACCGACGAGAGGACTTCCTCGCCTGGCCGGATCACGTTAGCCAGGCCAGCACCCTGGCCAATCCGACCGAGATGATCCGGTGGACGACGGGGTGGCTATAATCCCCACCACGGTGATCGAGCCCGGGGAAACACTCGGTGGCCATCCGCAGTCTGTCGTGGTGATTAAACCTGCCATGGGCGCGGGGAGTCGGTACGTCTCACGGTTCCACCACACCAGCCCTTGAGCCGGTAGCCACCGAGGGAGAATGGCTACTGGTATTCATCATTGGAGAATTTAGCCACGTTGCCAATAAGCGGGTCAGCATTCCCGAAACGGGAGCGATCATCGGCACGCTGTTTGCCGAGGAAACCAACACGCCGTGGCAGGCTACCGCAGATCAGGTGCGCTTGGGGCAGGATGCTATCGCGAGCGTCACTGATCGGTGGGGCACCATCCCGACCTATGCCCGGGTGGATGCAGTCATCGATGACGCCGGATTCTACCGGGTGCTCGAACTTGAACTGCCGGCTGGAGTCAGGCACTAAACTACCCAGCATGGCCACCATCGATATTGACCCGCAGTACTCCGGTGTGATCTATAACGGTGGGGGAGGTAACCTCGTTGAACGCACCGTCCTCGACAACGGTGTGCGTATCCTGACCGAAGTGATGCCCGGACAAAAAGCCGTTTCCATCGGATTTTGGATCGGGGTGGGCTCGCGGGATGAACAGCCATCAGGATACGGGTCAACCCACTTTCTTGAGCACCTGCTGTTCAAGGGCAGTGCGAATTACACCGGGTGGGATATTTCCGAAGCTTTCGACCGGGTCGGTGGAGATGTCAATGCTGCGACCGCGAAAGAGTCCACCTGTTACCACGCCCGGGTGATCAACACCAACCTCGCTATGGCGGTAGACATTCTCACAGATATGGTGACCGCACCACTGCTCGAGTCAGAGCAGATGGATACCGAGCGCGGAGTCATCCTCGAAGAACTCGCCGTCGACAGCGACGACCCGGCTTATGTGGTCCACGAATCCCTGGCCGAACAGGTCTTGCCCGGACACCCGCTCGGCCGGTCCATCGGTGGCACCCCCGAGGTGATCAACTCCATCAGTCGCGAGGACATGGTAAGCCACTACAACCGGTGGTACCGCCCCGAGCAACTCGTGATTACCGCAGCCGGAGGGCTTGACCACAAAGAACTGGTGCAAACGGTTTCTGCCGCACTGAGCCGTAGTGGATGGATGAGTCCGGAAAGCAACCTGATCCAGACCCCGGCACCGCGTCGCGACCACCACGCTGAATTCCCGGTCATGAACACCGAACGCCTCACGCTTACCCGTCCAGTAGAACAAACCGCGGTGATGGTCGGTGGCCGGGGCCTGAATACCGTGGATCCACGCCGGTTCGCGATGACGGTGATGAACGTCATTCTCGGTGGCGGGATGACCTCTCGGTTGTTCCAAGAAATCCGAGAACGGCGTGGCCTGGCCTACTCGACCTATTCTTTTGCTGCCAGCTACTCTGATCTGGGCTACTTCGGAATGTATGCCGGATGCCATCCAGCTAAAGCCGACGAGGTCATTGAGGTCATGAGCACAGAACTCGACACGCTCGCGCAGAAAGGCGTCACCGCCGATGAGCTCGAACGAGCCCACGGTCAAATCGCAGGAAACGTGGTGTTGGGACTAGAAAACACCGAAGCACGGATGTCACGACTCGGACGCGCCGAACTCGTCACGGGTCAATACATTGACTTAGACGGTTCTGTGGCTAGAATCACAGGTGTCTCAGCGGACGAAGTCGTTGGGATGGCCCGGCTGCTGGCGGACTCGCCCAGAACACAGATCAGTGTCGGGCCGGACAACCGATAAACAGTTAAACACTCACACTAAAGGACCGGCATGGACGCTCTGATCAATTCCATCCATGAAGTGATCGTGGCGATTCGAGACTTTGTCTGGGGACCATTTTTTCTGATGCCCTTACTTTTGCTCTCGGGTCTCTACCTGACCGTACGTTACGGCGGTCTTCAATTCCGAACGCTGGGACGCGCCCTGAAGCTGGGATTCGTCCAGCGTAAAGACGACTCTGATGACGGAGATATCTCCCAGTTCCAGGCGCTCACCACAGCGCTAGCAGCGACAGTGGGGACCGGAAATATCGTCGGGGTGGCCACGGCGTTATCAATCGGTGGACCCGGCGCCTTGTTTTGGATGTGGGTCACCGCACTATTGGGTATGGCAACTAAGTACTCCGAAGCCTTTTTGGGTGTGCTCTACCGCACCAATGATGCGAAGGGCGAAAAGTCCGGTGGCCCGGCCTACTACCTGGAACGGGGACTGGGAAGCTGGTACGGCAAAGTCTTGGGCTTGCTGTTCGCGATCTTTGCGTTCTTCGCGTCCTTCGGCATTGGCAATATGACTCAGGGCAATTCCATTGCCTCCAACGTGGAGAACTCGTTCAACGTTGAACCGTGGATCACCGGACTGATCCTGACGGTTCTGACGCTAGTGGTCTTGCTAGGCGGTATTAAATCCATTGGGAATGTCACCTCCGCCCTGGTGCCGGTGATGATTGTCTTCTACGTGCTGGGCTCACTGTGGCTGCTGATCGCTAACGTCGGTCAGCTTCCCGAGGCCCTTGGCATGGTGTTCACCGATGCCTTCACCGGAACCTCTGCGGTGGGTGGTTTCGCCGGCTCGGCGATGATTATTGCCATCCAGTACGGTGTGGCTCGCGGTATTTTCTCGAACGAGTCGGGGATGGGCTCGGCCGCGATTGCCGCGGCAGCTGCCAAGACCACTCACCCGGTCCGCCAGGGCCTGGTCTCGATGACCCAGACCTTTATCGACACCATCATTGTGGTGACCTGCACCGGTCTGGTGCTGATTACCACCGGAGCCTGGCAGGCCGGAGAACGCCAAGAAGCCGCCATCATGACCGCTAACGCCTTCACCGAAGGGCTTCCCGGTAACTGGGGCCACCTGATCGTCACCATCGGTCTGATCCTGTTCGCCTATTCCACCATGCTGGCCTGGTCCTATTACGGCGAGCGCAATGTGGAACGCCTGCTGGGTCGCGCTTGGGTGATGCCCTACCGCGTGCTGTTCTGCATCGTGATTTATCTGGGGTGTACTTTGCCACTGGAAATCGTGTGGGATTTCTCGGACCTGACCAACGGTTTGATGGCTGTGCCGAACATCATCGGCCTGCTGGCGATGTCGGGACTGATTGCACGAGAAACCAAGCGCTACCTGCAGATCGACCCGCGCATGGACTCCTCGGCCGAAGACATCGACCGGCAGATGAGCCATGTGTCGTGGTGGCAGGCATGGCGTCACGACAACCTCACCGAGCCGTTCTACCAGCTCGGGGCTGAGGAATCCCCAACCCACTCTTATTCTGCAGGCCAGTCTGACGGCCGCGGAAGCTTCAGCGAGACTGACCGCTTCTAAACAGTGTCTGTCAGCGCCCATCCAGTCCCGGCCACTAGAGTGGGGGACATGACCTCACAGACAGATATTCACGTGGCCCTGGTGGGCGCGACCGGAAAAATGGGCCAGCATGCCGGGGCTGCCATCGAGGCAGCCCCGGACATGCGCCTGGTGGCTCAACTGAACTCAAAGTCTCAGCTGGAAGAAATTCTTGACTCCGAGGCCACCCACGTGTTGGACCTCACGGTCCCGTCGGTGTCTGAATCAGTGGTTCAGTTCGCTGTCGAACACGACCTGCACACCGTCGTGGGAACCTCCGGGTGGTCCGATGAGAAGCGGGACCGTCTCCAACAACAGTTGGGGGACCACCCCGATGTGGGAGTGCTGATTGCTCCGAATTTTTCGATCGGCTCAGTGCTGGCCACCCAGTTTGCCACTCAAGCTGCACGGTACTTCGACTCGGTTGAAATTATCGAAATGCATCACCCTCATAAAGTTGATGCTCCCTCCGGAACTGCCACCCGCACGGCGTCAATGATTGCCCAGGCCCGCGCCGAGCACGAGCTTCCACCCAGCCCCGATGCCACCGAACAGGATCCCCACGGTGCTCGCGGGGCGACCATTGACGACATTCACGTCCACGCGGTCCGGCTGGCGGGGCTTGAAGCCCACCAAGAGGTGCTGCTGGGTAGTCCCGGGCAACAGCTGGTCTTGCGACACGATGCCTTCGACCGTAGCTCCTATATGCCCGGTGTTTTGCTCGGCTTGCGACAGGTAGCAGATAACCCGGGGCTGAGCTACGGGTTGGATGCGTATTTAGATCTGCACTAAAACCTGAGTCAGTTGAGGTAAAAGTAGTCTCGATGAAGAATAAGATTGCGGCCATCGCACTGATTGTGTTGGCCTTGCTTTTCATTTTCCTGGGATTGACGTCTGCGATCGGGTTCATCAGTTCCCAGTCCACCCTGGCCAACCTGATCGGCTGGGCCGTGATCGTCATGCTCCTGTTCGGGATCTGGGCGTTGATGAGAGAATGGCGTTTTGGGGTCGGGACCGAACGGTTGGCGAAAATTCTCGACCAGGAAGGTGGCTTGCCGGTCGATGACCTCCCGCGGGGAAAATACAACAAGATCGATCAGGCTGCTGCCGATGAGGATTTCGAGATCTACCGAATAGAAACCCAGAACGATCCGGAGAACTGGCGGAGCTGGTTCCGCCTGGGACTGGCCTATGATGCCGCCGGTGACCGACGTCGTGCCCGACAAGCGCTGAATAAGGCCATCAAGATGGAAGCCGGGCACGACTGAGCCATGGGGGCACTGTGCCGTGAGAAGGTCTAGCGGGAGTCTTTAGCCGGCGGGTTGAGCACAATTAAATGCGTGGACACCGCGTGTATGAGGAATTCCAACGGGCCACGCCAGCCCACGATCCGAAGTGCAGTGCCCAGAATCAAGCACGCGCCCCATTGGATCAGCAACACGGTCCATTCGGAGCCGGCCTCATCGCCCAACACCGCCATGACCAGCACGTGAGCGACGTACAGGGTCAGGGGAATGGCTCCGGCGCCGATCAGCGGATAGAGGACCTTATCGCCCAGACCCGCTGTGTGCTGGGTGAGGATGAGACACAACCCGATCACCGCCACGGCAATCCCGGCCGTGGAGATCACATCGAGGGGAGCCGTGGAATGCGGAGCGACCATCACATACCAGGAAGGATCACCGACAAGGTACTGAGTGACCATACCCGACCCGGTCAGTGCGGCAGCCGGGGCCTCGGCCGGGTCGGTGAAGCTCAGCTCGCTCCACCGCCGGAGCCGCTCCGGATTCGATGCGAGCCCATAGCCGGCGGCACGTGTCAGACCAGCCACCAGCAATCCCGCGCCGAAGAGCAACAGATGCACCGGAAAGGACCGCAGGTCCATCTTGGCGATAAACATGCCCAGCAGTAAGAAACCGGTCCACACGAGCACCGGATAGTAGCCCGAGACCAGCACGTCCCAGAGCGTGACACCCGGTTGCTCCAACAACGTGATGAAATTCGGGTTGGACCATAGCCGAAAGTTGTTGACGTACTCCACTCGGCCCATAGCCGCCTGGAGGAACCGGTTGAGCACTCCGAACAGCAGTGGCATCAGCACCAACCAGCTGACCGCCAGCACACCCAAGACCTTGGCCGAGAGCTTCAGGAAGGCGATGGCAATGACGAAAAGCACCCCGTAGTGCACCAGGATCACGGCAACCCCGGAATCCAGCTGGCCCAGGGTCAAACCCAGCAATACCAACACGGTGGCTCGTAACAGCAAACGAATCACGATCTGTCCGAAACCCACCGTCGACGCGTTGCGACTGAGCAACACCACCGAAACACCCGCCACAACGCAGAACAGCACCGAAGACGACCCCGCCGCGATCCACCCGACCCAACTGGGGACGATACGGCCGGTGGCTGCATCCGTGACGTTCAGCGGGTAGACGTGAACGGCAATCATGCCAAGAATCGCCAGTGCGCGGGCGACATCGATACCGGTCAGTCGTTGCCGGAGCCCAAAGGGCGAACCCGTGGTTGAGGAAGAAGAAGCCATAGTTGGGTGCTCATCCTGTGTCTAGATCGTCACCTCTTAAGGTCCGCCTGGATGCTGGGACAGCGTGACGATGAAATACCTGATGCCGTGAACAACTTTACAGAGTGACGGTACGGCAATGATGTACCCCGCGTGCGTCACAGGTAAGCTATGTCCATGAGCGATTTGAGTCAGCAAGCAGAAGACGTTTTCGGTACCACCCTGGTTGCTATGGTGACACCATTCACCGCCGACGGTCAGGTGGATGCCGACTCCGCTCAAAAACTTGCCACGCATTTGGTGGATTCTGGAGTCAACGGACTCGTGGTGACCGGAACCACCGGTGAGATTTCGACGCTGACGGATGATGAAAACGTGCTGATGTACCAGGTAGTCAAAGAAGCTGTCGGCGACAGGTGCAAAATTATCGCCGGAACCGGGATGAACGACACGGCTCATTCAGCCGAACTTTCTCGACGTGCTGCGGCCACCGGCGTTGACGGGTTGTTGCTGGTGACTCCCTACTACAACAAGCCAGTGCAGGCCGGTATCAAAGCACACTTTGAAACCGTGGCCTCGGCGACTGACGTGCCAGTGATCCTCTACGACATTCCCGGACGTTCGGTGCGTCCCATTGCCGCTGAGACCATCGTCGCTCTGGCCGATCACCCCAATATTTTGGCGCTTAAAGATGCCAAGGGCGACTACCAATCGACCACCACAATACTGGCTGAAACAGACCTGTTTGTCTATTCCGGCGACGATTTGATGACTTTCCCGCTGATGGCTGCCGGTGCTGTTGGCGTGATCTCGGTCAGCGCTCACATTGCCCCGGGGACTTACCGTGCGATGGTGGACGCCTTGAACGAGGGCGACCTGCTTACTGCCCGAGCACTGCATTTTCAACTCGACCCGGTCCAGCGCGCGGTGATGTCCCACCACCAGGGCGCCGTCGCCTCGAAGGCCATCCTGGCCGGTCAGGGCTTGATTTCATCGGCGACCGTGCGCCTGCCTCTTACCGAGGCCACCGAAGAAGACCTCAAGGCCATCCGTACAGACCTGGCCGAAACAAATATTTCATTCTGATATTTTTCCGAAAGGACCTTCATGCCCCACGAACAGCAAGTAGTGCTGTCTCATCCTCCTCAACTGCCTGGCGGAACCATGCGCATTGTGCCACTGGGCGGGCTCGGCGATGTTGGCCGCAACATGACCGTCTTCGAGCTCAACGGAAAACTACTCATCGTTGACTGTGGTGTGCTCTTTCCTGAAGAAGTACAACCCGGTGTTGACCTGATCCTGCCAGATTTTGACTACATCCGCGATCGTCTTGACGATGTGGTCGGCATCGTCCTCACCCACGGCCACGAAGATCACATCGGCGCGGTACCCTACCTGTTGCGGATGAAAGACGATATCCCCCTGGTGGGCTCGCAATTGACCCTGGCCCTGATTGAAGCCAAACTCGAAGAGCACCGCATCACTCCTTACACGCTGGCTGTCACGGAAGGTCAGCTCGAACAGCTCGGGCCCTTCGAACTCGAATTCGTCGCCGTCAATCACTCGATTCCCGACGCCTTGGCGCTGTTTATCCGCTCGGAGGCGGGCACCGTGTTGCACACCGGTGACTTTAAGATGGACCAGTTGCCCCTTGACGGTCGCATCACCGACCTGCGCGCTTTCGCTCGATTGGGTGAAGAAGGCGTGGACTTGTTCATGACTGATTCCACCAACGCCGAAGTTCCCGGCTTTACCACCACCGAAAAAGACATCGGCCCGGTGCTAGAATCGCTGTTCGGACGCGCACAACGACGCATTATTGTCGCTAGCTTCTCCTCCCACGTCCACCGTGTCCAACAGGTCCTTGATGCCGCGGCGATGCACCAGCGCAAAGTGGCCTTCGTCGGTCGCTCGATGGTGCGGAATATGGGAATCGCTGCCCACTTGGGCTACCTCAACATCCCAGACAACACCGTTATCGACATGAAGAAGGTCGATGACTACCCCGACAACCGCATTGTGTTGATGTCGACCGGCTCCCAGGGCGAGCCCATGGCTGCCCTATCCCGGATGGCGAACGGCGACCACCAGGTCCAAATCCAGCCCGAGGACTTGGTCGTGCTGGCGTCCTCGCTGATCCCTGGTAACGAAAACTCCGTATTCCGGGTGATCAACGGCCTGATGAAACTCGGTGCCGAAGTGGTGCACAAGGGCAACGCCCAGGTGCACGTCTCTGGCCACGCTTCACAAGGGGAACTACTCTATAGCTACAACATTGTTCGACCCCGCAACGTGATGCCGATCCACGGGGAAGTCCGCCACCTGATCGCCAACGGTCGGATCGCCGAAGCCACCGGGGTTCCCACCGAGAAGGTGATTCTGGCCGAAGACGGTTCTGTGGTCGACCTCAAAGACGGTCATGCCGAGATTGTGGGCGAAATCGACTGCAGCTATGTCTACGTCGACGGTAAGTCCATTGGCGAAATCACCGACGCAGATCTCAAGGACCGTCGGGTGTTGGGCGAAGAAGGCTTTATCTCGGTGATTGCGGTGATCAACCGGCAAACCGGAAAGATTGTCTCCGGACCCGACATTCACGCCCGAGGTGTGGCCGAAGATGACACCGTCTTTGAATCGGTCAAACCCAAGATCATCAAAGCCCTGGAAGAGGCAGCCGCTTCCGATAAGAAGCACACCAATCACCAGCTACAGCAAGTCATGCGTCGAGCGATCGGATCGTGGGTGAACCGCAAACTACGCCGTCGTCCAATGATCGTGCCGATCATTATTGAGGCCTAACCAGATCCCACGTACCCGTTGCCCATCTCAACGGGTACGTGCTGAATGCAGGCTGTGTGGTTTTAAACAGTGTCTGAAACACGTCGTTCAGATACTGACACCACGTGAACCGGCCCCTAACGTGAGAAAGAGAAGCGTTCGCTCCGGGCCGGACCTGTCGCCCGGGGCGACGACAACGGAAGGAGAATAATGTTTACTCGTAGCCGTGACGACGTCGAAAAAGTTGAATGGGGTGGCGGAACCTCCGAGCGTCTGCTTGTGGACAAAGACAACATGGGATTTGCTGTGGCCCATACCGTTGTGCGGGCCGGCAGTTCCTCCAAACTGCAGTACCGCAACCACCTGGAGGCCTGCTACTGCATCGGCGGTTCCGGTTCCGTGGTGGAGCCTGACGGTACCGAGCACAAGATCACTGAAGGGACCATTTACGTGCTCGACGAGCACGATGCCCACACCCTGAAGGGCGGCGACAACGAGGACTTGATCCTGGTGTCGATCTTCAACCCGGCCATCACCGGTAACGAGAAGCACGAGCTGACCGAGGACGGTTACTCCTCCTACTAAACCGCTCACTGATACGTCATCGACTGTCAGTGAGCCAAGGGGTCTGCTGGTCATGTGAGTAGCAGACCCCGTGCTTGTCTGCGGTACCAAAGAGCACGATGACGTGCCCGAACCGCGTTCATCCCGTAGTGCCTCATGTCAAACTGAGCGCGAAGGGTAAGTCGTGCCTCACAGATCGTGAGCGCGAGAGGTCGCGTGGCTGCAGTGTCGTGCCTCAGCTAGTTTGAGCGCGAAAACTTGGGTTAGCTGGC
>NZ_RDQR01000029.1 GCF_003703835.1 Auritidibacter ignavus | reverse complement strand
CCAGTGGAAGCACAAAACTGATCTAAAATCGCTGACTTCTCCGCCTTGGACCCCGTGCGATAATCCCTACGTAATTGCTTGGTGACTTCAATCCGAGCACTCATCGAGACAATGTCCTTATCCATGCGTTCACACTATGGCTTCGCGCTCACGATACGTGAGGCACGACCTGAGCTACGCGCTCAATATCAATAAGGTACGTCGCAGACTACACCGTGTCGCGGTCCAGTGCTAGAATTCTCCCTAACCCCGCAAAAGCGTTGACGAAGTCCCGTCGTGGGGGCATGCGAATCGCATCCGATAAAATCGGATTCGGTTAAACCGCACGCCCCACGGCGGGTCTTTGTGCAGTAAAGAACTTGACGTGCAGTGGACAACTCAAACTTTCCCTGCCAAACGATCCTTCAAGGAGGAATTATGACCACCTCACCCTCAGCTCCTTGGCTGACCCAAGAAGCCTATGACCGGTTGAGCAAAGAACTCGAATACCGCGCTGGCGAAGGTCGTCAAGAAATCGTCGACCGCATTGAAGCGGCCCGCGATGAAGGCGACTTGAAGGAGAACGGCGGGTACCACGCCGCTCGTGAAGAACAGTCCAAAAACGAAGGCCGCATCGCGGAACTAAAACAGCTGTTGGAGAACGCAGTTGTGGGCGACACGCCACAGGACGACGGCGTCGTTGAGGCCGGTATGGTCGTTGAGGCCACCGTCGGCGGTAACGAAATGACCTTTATCTTTGGTAACCGTGAAATCGCTTCCGAAGACGAGCAACTCGATGTCTACTCTGAGCGCTCTCCCCTCGGCGAAGCAATTCACGGTCGTCAAGCTGGCGAAACCCTGTCCTACACTGCCCCGAATGGTAAGGACATCGAAGTTGTTCTGAAGAAGGTTACTCCCTACAATCCTGGAAAGTAACTTTTTCAGAAGCTTCGCCTCCTCCCGGGCCTCGCGTGCAACACCGAGGCCCGGGACTTGTTTAAGGGACAATATTCCTGGTGTTATTTCCCCTTGCCCACTGTGCTGAGAGCAACCACGCAGATGACAAAGTGGCTGGTAGACCATCTGTGATTGTGGCAGTTAACTGCTAGCCTAGGATTTGTGAAGATTGTAGAGCGTTTCGTAGTACTCAGCCTGGAGTTCCAAGACGAGCTAGCAGGAGTTTCCTCCTTGCTCTCGAAAGCACGGGTGGCAGCCACCATGGCCGATTTGGAGACCGATGGCGTGGTGTCCTTTACCCCCGCCGAGCTGACCGAACCGTGGAACATGGATGATCCGAAGATTATCGTCAAGGAAAAAACCTCGAGCTCTCCGGCCTTGAACGACGTCGTCGAGAAACTGCGCGATAAGACTGGCGATGAGCTCTCCCGGATCGTGAAGTCCAAGAAGTTCGATCCGCTGCAGGGTGTCTTGGACAACTTTGAGCACAACGGTTTGGTGTCCACCCATAACCCAGGACCATTTAGACCAACGCGCTACGAGCTCGTTCTTGATACCACCGCTGAAGAGGTCATCACACCTCTAACGCAGGTGCTGTTGGGGCGTCGTGAGCCCACCTACGAAGACCGTCTACTATTGGGCATCATTGAGAGCATCAACGCCACCGGCCTCATGTTCGCGACCGCCAACGCTGATTGGGAGCAAAAGGACTTCAGCAACCGGGTGCACGAGCTTGATGGGCACCACCCGGTGCTGTCGGTGTTGCACGCTCAGACCAGTGGCACCTCAGCATTGATGACTAAGTCGCAGTTAGGACCAGCTACACTGTAGCCACGTTCCCGGGCCTTAGTGTGTGATTTCGGGCTCGTAGCCACTTTCACGAAGTTTTTCAAGTAGGTGGTCTGAGTGGTAATGGCCACGTGTTTCCATGTTAATGGTGATATACACTTCGCCCATGCCCAGCGAAGGACCGATTGAGGTGTGGTCCACTCCGATGACATTCGCTTCGGCCTCGGCAATAATCCGTGACACGTTCTTCAGCTCGCCTGGGCGGTCTCGGAGGGGAATCCGCACGGTGAGATAGCGTCCGGCCGCCAACAGACCCGACTGAACCACTTTGAGCATCAACAGCGGGTCAATATTGCCCCCGGACAACAGCGCGACCACTGATTTCGGTGCCAGCCCCAGGTCCTTCAGCTTCCCCGACATCAACGCCGCCACCGATACCGCACCGGCTGGTTCGACCACCATCTTGGACCGCTCCAATAAGAACACCAAAGCGTTAGCGATTTGGTCTTCAGAAACTGTCACCACGTGATCCACGAGATCCTTGATGATGCTAAAGGGTAGATTGCCCGGACGGCCCACCGCAATGCCGTCAGCAATCGTCGTGAGTTGCTCGAGAGAAACGACGCCGTCAGCGGCCAGCGAGGCCGGGTAGGCGGCCGCATCTTCGGCTTGCACACCGATAATCGTGATGTCGCGTCCTTGTCGCCGTGCCAGTTCCTTGATGGCGATTGCTGTCCCTGCCAACAGTCCCCCACCACCGATACTGGTGATCACCGTGTCGACATCGGGTTGTTGCTCGAGAATTTCGAGTCCAACAGTTCCTTGCCCTGCCACGACCTTCTCGTCGTCGAAGGGATGAATAAACGTTGCCCCGGTTTTTGCTGCGTGGTCCTTCGCTGCTGCCAAGGCTTCGTCGACGTTATTGCCAAGCAAGACGACTTCCGCGCCGTGATCTTTCGTAGCCTGAACCTTAGGTAGTGCTGCTCCTAGGGGCATGAAGATCGTGGCGCGCAGTCCAAGTTTTGACGCCGCTAAGGCAACACCTTGGGCGTGGTTTCCTGCAGAGGCAGCCACCACCCCGTTTCCCTTGTCCTCTTCGGGAATGTGATACATCCGGTTGTAGGCGCCCCGCACTTTGAATGAGCCAGCACGCTGAAGATTTTCGCACTTCAGATGCACCGTGGCACCGGTCATCCGCCCCAGCGCTCTGGAGTGCTCCATGCCGGTTTCCACCGCTACCGCGCTAATGACGTCGCGCGCAGCAAGAATATCGTCGAAACTCACCGGCACCTCAGCGGGCAATACAGGTACAGAAGAATCAGTGGATGTCACGAGTCGGTCTCCTGAGGGTTGATACGCGATGGATGAGAGCAGCGGATCGGATCGTCAGAGGTCGCCAGCGCTGGGGGCGATCTCGTCGGGTGCTTCGGGGTCGACCGCGTGGGGATCTTTGTTCTTCTTCCATGGTCGCGCCGCCAGATATTTGACGAAAGAATTAGCGAAGGCAATGGCCGGTACCGCAAAGATCGCCCCGACGATACCCATCAGCGCAGTACCGCCAGAGACAGCGAGGAATACCACCAAGGGGTGTAGCTGCACGGCGCGTCCCATAACCAGTGGTTGCAGAATATGTGATTCGGCTTGTTGCACGATCAGCACCACCACTAACATCAACAGCGCGTTGACCCAACCGTTGGCAACCAGTGCTAGGATCACCGCGATCGCACCGGTCAAAACCGCACCAATCATGGGGATGAAAGAACCGAGGAAGACGAGCACCGCGAGGGGCAGGGCCAGCGGGACCGATAGTAGCCAGGCGCCCAAGCCGATTCCGACCGCGTCGGCGAAGGCCACGAAGATTTGGACCCGCACATAGCTTCCCAGTGACTTCCAACCGGCGTGTCCGGCTCCGTCGATTGCACGGCGGTGGCGACGTGGCACGAAGTTGAGCATGAAGTTCCAGATCCGGGAACCGTCGATGAGGAAGAAGATCAACGCGAATAGCGCGATCAGTGTCCCGGCACCGATGTTCGTCGCGGTGGAGCCGAAGCCGATGGCCCCGGAGACGAGAGCGTCGGAATTCTGGGTAAAGGTGTTCCAGACGTCGGCCAGGATTTCTTGCCATCGGTCTGTGGTGAGACCGTAGGACTCGGCCAGGGCGAAAAGTCCCACGATGCCTTCTTGGATCTGCTGCCACATATCAGCGAACCCGACGGCCAACTGTTGCCCTGCCAGCCACAGCAGTCCCACGATCAGCGAGAGGAAGCCCAGCATCACGGTAACTACCGACAGCCAGGCGGGGAACCGAAACCGGTTCTTCAAAAAGCTATGCACCGGATAGAGCAGGCTGGACAGCAAAGCAGCGATCAGTAGCGGGATTACGAGCAGGGAGACGTGTGAAAACAGCCAAATTCCGATACCTGCCGCGACGACAATAATAATGAACTGTAGCGCCCATCCAGTTGCGACAGTGACACCGTAGGGAATGTCAGCCGCTAGTTTTCTCCCGACTTCAGCCAAAGTAGGCGAGTCGAACTCTGAGTCCTCGACAGGCCTTTTCGGAGGGGCTGAACTCATCGGCCAGGTCCTCTCTGTGCTGATCACTACGGTAAAGGCTCGTGCCAAGCCTCAACCCTTGTAAGCATACTCTGTCCCGGAAATTGTGAAGAAAACCCAAGACAGAACATACGCGGGCGGTGTCACGCAGACTAACCAAAGGTGGCCTCAGCGTGACACCGCCCGTATTATCGGTCACCTCAGATCGTGACCTGACGAAAATACGATAGCCGTGCGCCGGGAATCACGCATCGGCCATCTCGCGCAAGATCGACAGCACACGCAGAATTTCCAGGTAAAGCCAGGTCAAGTCGGTGACCAAGCCAAATGCTGCAGTCCAGGCAAAGGAGCGTGGGGCACCGTTGCGCACACCCTGCTGGATCATGGAAAAACTCATCACCAGCGAATAAGCGGCCAAAACAATCGCGATCACGCCGACGATGACACCCAGCCAGCCCGAACGTAGACCGAACATCCCCTCGGTGACTCCGGTAATCATCAGCACGAAGTTCACCAATGCAAATACGGCGTAACCTAGAGAGGCCAGCATGAAGATCTGCATGCCACGAGCCGTAGCACGGACCTTACCAGAGGAGAATAGCGCCAACATCACCAGGAAGACGCACAAGGTCGCCAGAACAGCCTGGCTGGCCACCCCCGGGTACATGGCGTCCAAGGTGAGGGAGATCCCCCCAAGGAACAGGCCCTCCGCGAGGGAGAACAGCGTGATCAGCAACGGTGAGGGCTGCTTTTTGAACGCGTTCACCAAGGACAGGACGATCGCGCCAATAGCACCGATGAGCGTTGCGGGACCGACGATTCCGCCCAATCCGAGCATCGTTCCGGCAAACCACAGCCCCAAAGCTCCGACCAACACCACGGCTAGCTGGGAAGCGGTCCGCAGGATCACATCATTGTAGCTGACTCGCCCGGTATCCTGTGGAGTCGCGGAGGGGCGAGCATACATCTCTTCGAGTTCAGATGCGGAAATGGTCTGAGGAGTCTGCACGCCCCCAGAAGCTTGTTGCTTGAAATTGTCGGAGTTAAAGACTGGGTTGGCCATGGGCCGTCCTCTCGTATCTGACGGTCAGGTGTTCATGTGCCAGTCTAACGGTAACCACTGCGCCGGTGTTAGCTAACTACCCGCAAGCTAGGTTAACTACCAGCGGTGATAATCCCCTGCTGTATGGCACTATCCGGCACACTTGTTACTTAGCGTCCTCGTCGCTATCGTCCTCAGAGCTAGATTCTGTAGTAGCGGGGGTTTCGAGGAAAATCTCGATATCGGCATCCTCGCGTAAATCCTCCACCAATTCAGTGATCGCTTCATTCTCGTTTTGAAGCTTGACCTGCTCTTCCAGGTCGTCCTTGGACTCTTCAAAGCTCGGTAGCTGGTCTTCGCCCGAGGCGGATTCCGACGATCCATCCTCGGCCTGTGCGGACGGATCAGCCGAGGCTTGAGCCTCCATGAGTTGCTTCTGTTGTTCCATCTGGTCGTCGTAGAGATCTTTGAGCTCTTCTTCCGAAGGCTCGTCAACATCGAGAGTCTCGATCAGCCGATCCATGGCAACTTGTTTCTTGGAATCTTCACGCAGTTGTTCCTCGTCCATGCCTTGTTCCTCAAACTGCGCGATGAGCTCGTCCTGAGATTCCAGCCCTTGTTGTTTAGCAAAGTCATCGAGGAACTCATCGACATCATCCTCTGTGACCTCGATATCTTGGTCCTCTGCTTCTTGGAGCAACAGCT
The DNA here is from genome assembly GCF_003703835.1 of Auritidibacter ignavus. Lineage (GTDB taxonomy): Bacteria > Actinomycetota > Actinomycetes > Actinomycetales > Micrococcaceae > Auritidibacter > Auritidibacter ignavus. The sequence continues at coordinate 26,925 of NZ_RDQR01000029.1, read as the reverse complement.
CATTGCCGATCATGATCTCCAGGCTCTCCTGTTTGAGCTGATCTTCGTCAACGTCCGAACCGCTCATTTGAGCCTGGTACGCCATCTGCTGATACTGAGACTCATAGTTGGTAGCAAATTCCTCTTTGGTGATCTCGGTATCGTTGATCGTGGCCACCACGTCGGGAACGTCGTCGAGATTTGGTTCCGGAAGCGCTCCTTGGTCGCCAGCCGATGCAGAGGCTTCGGGCGCCCCATCTGCGTTTTCCTCATCTGCACTACAGGCTGACAGGCTCAACATGGCAATCAGTGCGATGGAACTGAGGATCTTTTTGCCGAGCAAACGTCTACCGTCCCTTCGGGTTGGGTGTCAGGAGCTGTCCTCGCGCCGGTTGCGCGTCTCCTTGGGATGATCACCCCGAGTGTAGTCCCCGAAACTGAATAGGCGATTCAGTGAATCATCAGCCTCTATTCAGGACGCCGGTACCCCCAGTCAGACTCGAACTGACAACACAGCGATTTTAAGTCGCTTGCCTCTACCAATTGGGCTATGGGGGCTCGTTCGTGGTTCCGAGACATCACAACGCCCCGGCCAGAACACCTTCCAGATCATACTGGAGGCGCTCGACCGGGGCCGTTGTTTTAACTCAGCGCGTCACAAATGTCATCTGCGCTGGTGTGATCGAGAGCTTAGGCTTCGATTTCTTCGGTCTTCTTGGTGAACCGTGACGGAATCTCAGGCTTACCGGCGGCCTTGCGGAAGGCGTTGAACGGACGCTCCAGACGCTTGGTCTGGGTAGTGTCTGTACCCCACAGCAGTTCCTGGATCCAGCCGGAGACCACGCGAGACTTGCGCTCAAGGGTCGGCAACGCGTAGGCGTGGTAGACACGGTGTGCCAGCCAGGCGGGCAGGCCGTTGAGTTCAACGCCCAGCGGGTTACCGACGCCCTTGCCAAGCCCCATTCCGGCAACGGTACCCAGAGACTTGTGATAGTACTCTTCAACGACACCTTCGCCGAAGCGTACGGCCAATAGGTTTTCGGCCAGGCGCTTCGCCTGACGGCCGGCGTGCTGTGCGTTCGGCACACAGAATCCACCGGGGCCATCACCGGTCAGATCCGGCACAGCGCAGATGTCGCCACAACCCCAGGCACCTTCAGTCACGCCACCGTCTCCATCCGAGATCTGCAGAGTCGGAGTAACCTCGATGCGACCACGGTCGTCCACCGGGAAATCGGTTTCTTTGGCCATACCGTTGGCGGCAACACCGGCGGACCACACGATGGTGTCAGCGTAGAAGGATCCGGCCGGTGAATCGTCACGCATGTCTTTGAGCTTGACTTCGTAGTCAACGGCGCTGTCCAGCGAAGTGTTCAGCAACACCTCGATGCCACGGTCGCGCAGGTGCTCGACAACGCCTTCCGCCTGCGCTTCAGAGACCTCGGGCATAATGCGTCCCATGGCTTCAACGAGCACGATGCGAGCCTCGGACTGCGACAATCGGGAGTTACGGGCGATGGCGTTGCGGACCAGGTCATCGATCTCGGAGATGGTCTCCACACCGGCGAAGCCACCACCGACTAGCACGAAGGTCAGCGCGCGACGACGCTCAGCAGCGTCGGTCATCAAGGCTGCCGACTCGACGCGTTCCAGGATCTGGTTGCGCAGAGTGACTGCCTCTTCAATGGTCTTCATACCGATGCCGGTCTTATCTAGACCGTCAATCGGGAATACACGGGTGTTAGAACCTGCGGTCATCACGATGTCCTGATATGGAATCTCGAACTGTTCGCCGTCTTCGGCGGCTACAGTCGCGATCTTCTCGGCGTGAGAGACATTGACGACCGAGCCCTGAACGATTTCGGCGTGCTTGAGGTGAGTGTGCAGGTCCACCGTAGCGTGGCGGGCCTCAATGTGTCCGCCGAGAACCTCGGGCAGGAACGGGAGGTAGGTCATGTATGCGTTGGGGTCAACGACGGTGACCACACCGCCCCGATCACGAACTTTTTTCTGGAGCTTCCGTGCAACAGTGATACCGGCGTAACCGCCGCCCACAATGAGCACGCGTGGTTTCGGTGATAATTGAGGAGTTATAGCCATGTTTCCTATGTTAGGCCGGTTACGCGCGGTTGTGAATTCAACAGCGACGGTTGATTGTATTAACTACACAGTGAGATCTATACCACATTCTGACACGGTGAGATATTCAGGTTGTGGGCGGGCTAACGACTCGTGGGACGACCAGCAGCTCGGCGGGTGGCCAATTGCCATATTCCGGTCCCGGCCAGCGCTACCACCAGGCCCGTCCCACCGATGACCATGACAGGTTGCCACCAACTGGCCGCACCGGTCATCGGTGTCGCGGGAGTGGATTGGGCTGTGGCATCCCCCGGCAGTTCGGTGGGCACCTCCACCGGCTCGTGGCCCTGATATTGGTCAGACCTACCGGTGAGCGCATCGTCGTCAGATGAACGACGGTGTACGCGGATCCACTCGGCCATCGAGCCCATCGGGTTTTCCTTTACGGTCGGCACCTGCGCGGTGACGGCCTGTTCGGCATTGATCACTCCGTGACCGTAGAGCGCATCGGTGCCGGAATCGCCTGCAGGTTGGGCCCTGGACAAAATTCGGTTGATGACTTGTGCTGCCGAATCCTCCGGATGGGCCGAGCGCACGAGCGCGACGAGGCCCGAGACCAGCGGTGCGGCACCAGAGGTTCCCGACCAGTTCTGATACCCGCCATCCGGGGTTGCTCCGACCAGCGGGTCGGCCGGGGCGGCCACACCGATCGTGATGCCCTCAGTGGAAAAGTCCCAACTGGCGGATCCATCCGCGTCCAGTCCTGCCACGGTGAGTACACCAGGGATGGTGGCCGGGGCTCCCACCGTCGTCGATCCGCCGGCCCGGTTGCCGGCAGCCACCACGACTACCACGTCGTTTTCCTCAGCGTAGAGAAAGGCATCGTCCCAGGATTCTGGCCAATCTTGTTCGGAGGAGGCCAGTGAAATATTGATGACATCGGCACCATGATCAACCGCCCAGGTCACGGCTTCAGCAATCTGCTCTTCGGCGCTAGGAACATCCTCGCCCTCGCCGAGATAGACCGAAATGCTCAGCAGCTGCGCTTCGGGTGCGGTCCCGATGATGCCGTCGTCTCCGGGACCCGGCTCAGCAGAGGGCTCCGATTCTGGTTCTGTTTCCGCCTCGGCATCGCCAGAGGCGTTGGAATCTTCCTCGTCATTGTCGTCGTTCTCGGGCTCTTGCTGAGTGGCTTCGTCAACCTCGCGCAGATTATTGCCGTGCCCGGCCAACAGAGATGCCACGCTCGTGCCGTGGTGAGGGTCCTCACCAATCGGTTTGGTACCGTCGCCGTGGCCCTGCCCCGACACATCGGTTCCCCCGACCACTTGGCCAGTCAAATCCGGGTGCGTGTCATCGATACCGGTGTCAATCACCGCAACGGTGACCCCCTCGCCGCGGGTTTCTTTCCAGGCTTGGTCGAAACCGTACTCGGTGATCCACTCTTGGCTGTCCCGCCATTGATCGGCCTGCGCTTTGGGCACCGGTGTGCTGACCAAGCATAACAACAGAGCAAGAGCCAGCGTCGTCGCACGTAGAACTGCATCGCTCAGTGGCTTGACGATCACCACGACCTTCATGCTATGAGTCCTGGACCCTGCTGTCGTTCGGCCCGATCAGCGATAGGGCGATGCCGTCGAGAATATCGTGTTCGGAGGTGATAATGGCGGCCAGTTCCCCGCCGGTAGCGTCGTGCACTGTCTGTAGCAACGTCGACCAGATCAGCGCGCCGGCTCCGATCACATCGGCACGGCCCGGGTGCATGAACCCTAGGTTGGCCCGTTCGGCGCGGGTCGAGTGAAGCAAGGTGGCCGCAGTGGCTTTCAGGGTTTCTCGATCCAGTTGGGCGCCGTGGATGGCATCGGCATCGTATTCTTTCAGGCCCAACGCCGCTGCGGTGAGCGTCGTGACGGTCCCAGCAACCCCGATGACCGCATCGATCGTGGAGAAGTCCAGTTCCTCGTGCACTCGGGTGAAAACCTCGTTGAGCTCACGGTCTGCAACGGCAATTTCCTCGGCGGTCGGTGGGTCAGAACGCAGGTATCGTTCGGTGAAGCGGACACACCCGATGTTTTCTGAAACCGAGCCGACCAGAGTAATCTCGCGATGTCCCGAGGCAAAACCCACCTCGCCGACCACGCACTCGGTGGACCCGCCGCCGAGGTCCACCACCATGACCCGCACCGATTGATCCGGGTTTTCGCACTCGACAGCAATGGCTTGGAGTTGTGCATCATCGAGGGCACTCAGGGCACCGGAGAAGGTTAGGTGGGCTTCCTCGGCGCCGGAGACGACTTCTGGTGTCACGTTCAGCGCCTGGCGCACCCCGGCGATGAACGCATCGCGATTGGAGACATCACGGGAGGCCGAGGTGGCTACAAATCGGACGGTCTCGGCGCGGTGGTGTTCAATCACTTCGGCGTAATCCCGGCAGGTGGCGAAAGTACGTTCTAGGGCTTGCGGGGCAAATTCTCCGCTCTGGTCTACCCCTTCGCCCAGTCGAACCACCTGCATTTCACGGTGCAGTTCGACCAGTTTGGCCCCGGTGTCGGGGTCGGCAACCGGGCGGGCCACCAGCAGACGAAGCGAATTCGTCCCGCAGTCGATAGCAGCCACCGCAGTGGCCTCATCGGCGCTAACCCGGCGGTGCTGGATCGGGTTGGTCCGCCCCTGCCGGTTGAGTCGACGCACGTGGCGGGACAGATCCTGACGTGGGGCGACTGATGCATCGTCCCATCCCTGTTCACATCGGCACCTCTGCGCCGAGAACTCTTCGGAGATCAGATCCAGCACGCGGTCCCCCAATGGGTTGACTCCGGGGCCCACCGACAAGGAGTGAGCGGCCAGCACGTGTAAGCATTTGACCCGTTCGGGCATTCCGCCGGCAGAAATTCCTTCGATTTCGGGGACCTCGCCCACCCCGGCAATCTGGCCGATCCGATCACGCTCGGCTAAGTAATTCTCGTGGGCAGCCCGGTATTGATCAGCAAGGTGCCGGTTGTGAGCCAGTTCGTCGGTCATCTCCGCCATGATCCCGGTGGCTTCCAGCCGGGACACGGCGGTAGTAGCCAGCGGGTGGGTCAGGTAGAACGTGGTGGGGAACGGGATACCATTCGACAGTCGTGGCGCTGTGGTGGCAACCAGGGGTGACCCGCATCCCTGACACCGTGCACCGATGGCCACCACATCGCGCACCGGTCGCCCCAGCTGACGACTGAGGGTCTGCAGGTCTGCTTCAGTGGGGTGGTCTACCGTGGCCACGCATCCTCCATGCTGTGCGGGAGTATTCTTTGGTTCTTGCGTTTTATGGTTGGCTCGTTTGGTGTTGGCTGGCGTGGACGAAAGAGTTCCAAAAGTCATCGGCCCAGGCCGGTGCCTGGTCTTCGGTAATTTCCTCTTCCTCGGTCACCGGCTCCTCGCCTTCGGCTAGTTCCTCGCCACCGACCACCAGGTACTTATGTTCACCTGGCATGACCATATTAAACCGTTCTCGGGCTTGCTGTTGCACATACGCCGGATCGTCCCAGCGATTGAGTTGTTGAGTGAGCTCTTCGTTGCGCTGTTGCTCTGCCTGCAAATCGGCCTCGGCCTGGGAGATCTCCTGGTTTTGTTCCAACATAGTGCGCAGGCTGGGTGCCATCACCACCACAGCAAGAAACAGCACCATGATCACCGCAATCATCCGGCCGGAGAAGTTGCGGGCAGGACGTTGTTCTTCCGGGGTGGCGTGACTGTAACGTTGCCGGACGCGCTCTTGGGCGCGCCGGGCTAATAGTTTCTGTCCACGCCGGGTGTCCGTTCCGGCCGTACCGCGTTGGACAGCTTTTTCACGTTGATCCTGCCGACGCTGGGCATCACGTGTGGCATCAGCTACTCGCGATGTGGAGGAGTTTTTCGGGACCCTGGGCTTTTTCGGGCTCACAACGACTCCTTCCGTGGCGCGTCGTCTCTGATGGTCCGTTCCGGCGCCCAGCTCACACCAGTTCACCGGTTGACTGGCACTGTTGACGCAATTGTTCTGGCCCTACCTTAGTCACCACAACTGGCGACTGTCCGTCGCCCGCGCCCGCAAACTCGAAATCGGTAAACTAGCAACGGCCGAAGAGTGCCGATTGATACTCTTCGGCCGTTGATTGTGGGCTACCGACAGAAGTTCGTTAAATCTGGAAACGCGGGAATGCGCTACGACCGGCGTAGCGCGCCGAGTCGTCGAGTTCTTCTTCAATACGTAGCAATTGGTTGTACTTAGCCACACGGTCAGAGCGTGCCGGAGCCCCGGTTTTGATCTGACCGGCGTTAGTGGCCACCGACAGGTCGGCGATGAAGGTGTCCTCGGTTTCACCGGAACGGTGGGAGATCATGCAGTTGAAGGTCCGCGACTGGGCCAGCGAGATGGTCTCGAAGGTTTCGGTCAGCGAACCGATCTGATTGACTTTGATCAGAATGGCGTTACCGGCGCGCTCGTCAATACCGCGCTGCAGACGGACTTTATTGGTCACGAACAGGTCGTCACCGACCAGCTGAACCTTTTCACCCAGGGCCTGAGTCAGAGTTGCCCAGCCCTCCCAATCTTCTTCGTCCAGGGGATCTTCGATCGAAACCAGCGGGTAGTCGGTCACCAAGTCTTGGTAGTACGCAGTCATTTCTTCGGCGGTGCGTTCCTGACCTTCAAAGGTGTAGGTGCCGTTGTCAAAGAACTCTGAGCTGGCCACGTCCAGGGCGAGAGCAATATCGGTGCCGGGGGTGTAGCCGGCCTTGGTGATCGCGGTGGTGATCAGGTCCAGGGCGTCGCGGTTAGATGGTAGCGACGGTGCGAAGCCTCCTTCATCCCCCAGGCCGGTACCGTAGCCCTGTTCTTTGAGCACAGCTTTCAGACTGTGATAGACCTCAGCGCCCCAGCGCAGGGCTTCAGAGAAGGATGCAGCACCCAGCGGGGCGATCATGAACTCTTGAATGTCGACGTTAGAGTCTGCGTGAGCGCCACCATTGAGAATGTTCATCATCGGCACCGGCAACGTGTGGGCGTGGGGGCCACCGAGGTACTTGAATAGTGACAGGTCGGTGAACTCTGCGGCTGCATCGGCCACTGCCATGGAAACGCCGAGGATGGCGTTAGCGCCCAGGTTGGATTTGGCTTCGGTGCCGTCCAGATCCAACATCAGCTGGTCAATGCGACGTTGATCCGTGGCGTCTTCGCCCAACAGTTCTTGGGCGATGTCGGTGTTGACTGCCACAACAGCGTCGAGCACGCCTTTGCCGTTATAGCGTTCTGCATCGCCGTCGCGGCGCTCGACTGCTTCAAATTCACCGGTGGAGGCGCCTGATGGCACTGCGGCACGTCCCATCGAGCCGTCGGTCAGCAGGACTTCGACCTCGATGGTGGGGTTACCACGGGAATCGAGGATTTCGCGTGCGTGGATTGCATCGATAAAGGACATGGTGTGGGGGTCCTCTCCTTAGAGATCAACGGATTAGGGAATCTGAGGGATCGATCGGTCAGTTCTCGGAAGTATCGGTGGAGGATTCGCTGGGTTCAGTGGATTCTCTGGGTTCGTGACACTGTGTGGTATCGTTGGCACGCTGTCGGGCACGGAAATCCTTCAACGTGTTGGAGCGACGATAATTAGAGGATCCGCGCAGAACGGCGGCGACCATAACAACCAGGACCGCCAGCACACCGGTGATGAGTGCAACTGCCACCCAAACACCCCACGGTGCCTCGATGGTTTGCGTGGAATTCATCAGCCAGATCATGGTGTCACCCTATCAGTGCGCTGAGCAGAGCTCGGCGCAGACTGAGCCTCAAGCCAGTGCAGATATTCCCGCAAGGCTCTTTCTGGGTCCAACCCCCGTTGGGTGGCTTGGGCAACCAACGCGAACAGTTGCGCCCCCAACTGATGCTCGGTCTCGATGGACTCCGGGGGATTTGGTGTGTTACCCGCGGTCTCCTCAAGCGGGTTGACCTCTTGTCTGCGGGCCCGCGACAGGATCTTGGCAGCGGCCGCCAGACTCGGGTATCCCGAGGGGGTTGAAAAAATCGAGGCGTGAGCGACGCGTTCGGCCTGTGCTCTGGACTCATCGGTGCTGTCAGGAGTGGTATCGGCTTTTTCCTGCTGTTTAATGTGTTCCCAGGCATGCTCGACATCCTCGACCGTGGATTGCCCAAGAACGGAGGGGTCCTGTAGCTGTCCTTCCGGGGTAAACACGTGGGGGTTGCGCCGAATCATTTTCTGGTTAATGGTTGCTGCGACGTCTTCGATGGTGAACCGTTGGGCTGGTTTCGGGTTCGTTTCAGCCAGGGCAGAGTGCAAGGCAACTTGGAAGAGCACATCACCGAGCTCATCGCGTATCTCCGCGATATCCCCGGTTTCGATGGCGTCGACGGCTTCGTGGGCTTCTTCAATCAGATAGTTGGTTAGCTCACGGTGGGTCAGCTGTGCCGTCCAGGGGCACCACCGACGCAATTGTGCGGTAATCCAGCGCAATCGTGCTAATTCACTCGAGGTCACGGGGCCGGCGTGCTGGGTGGTATCAGTCATCGTTCAGGGCAGTAAAGCAGGTCGGGCGGTGCGGATCGTGAGGGTCCAGGTGATCCTCGATCACAGCACACCAGTGGCGATTGATCTTCTCCAATAAGTTATCGCGTTCGGCCTGCGAGATGAACGCTCCGCGAGCGGCGTTGAGCTGGAACTCCAGCAGGTCTTCCAGGGTGTAACCATAGGAGTGGGTCAGTAAGTAGAGTTCATCGGTCACGGTGGTGCCGGAGATCAACCTATTATCCGGATTGACGGTGACGGCAAATCCAAGCTCATGCAACAGTCCGAAGGGGTGGTTGGCCAGTGGGTCTTCTGCCGTCCCGGGCTCGACAGCACCGGTTTGCAGATTGGAGCTGGGGCACAGTTCTAGCACCATCTGGCGTTGCAATACGCCTTCAGCGACTCGACCCAGACTGACCAGCGCGTCACCGGTCTCAGTGTCTTCCATCATGATGTCATCGGAGACCCGGACGCCGTGGCCTAGTCGCAGGGCCCGGCCGGAGATGATGGCATCGGCCACCGAGTCGATTCCGGCTGCTTCGCCAGCGTGGACGGTGATGGGCATGAATTGTTCGGTCAGCCAGGTGAAGGTCTCAGCGAAGCGGTGGGGCGGGAATCCGTCTTCGGGCCCGGCAATGTCAAAGCCGGCCACCCCGGAGTCGCGGTAGCGCACCGCCAGTTCAGCGATCGTTTGAGCCTGGTCAGCTTGACGCATGGCGCACAGTAATTGCTGGACCTGAATGCTCTGACCTTGATCGCTGGCTTGTTGACACCCTTGTTCGAGGCCGGCTTGGACTGCTTCCACGGCGTCTTCCAGGCTGAGTCCTTGGTAGGTGTGTTGTTCCGGAGCCCACCGCACTTCGGCATAGACCACTCCGTCGTCGATGAGGTCTTCGACGAATTCTCGGGCCACCCGTTGTAGCGCATCAGCCGTCTGCATCACCGCAGTGGTGTGCTCAAAGGTTTCTAGATAGCTTTCCAAACTGCCGGCGTTGGCAGCGACCTGGAACCATTCAGCCAATGTTTCGGTGGTATCGGCCGGCAGCTGGTGACCGATGGATTGGGCCAGGTCCAAGATGGTGGCTGGTCTCAATCCGCCGTCGAGGTGATCGTGCAGACTCACCTTGGGCAGAGCGGCGAGATCAAGCGCGAGCGGATTGGTGACAACGGGTGCAGAAGCAGCGTGTTTTGGACTCACTCTTGCGAGTCTATGCCAGAACGGCCCCGCACGTTAGAGCCATGCCCATTTTCGGAGAAGTCTTCGCTAAACCCGGCCGGGCGGATTACCTCGGCCGGCGCCTGAGCCGGCGTCGAGGAAATCCGGGCCACCACCTTGCGAGCAACAAAATCAATCAGCAGGCCCAACAGTCCCGCAAAGATGAGCGCCACCACAATTTGCAGTAAGACGTTGTCTAACCATCCGGTGGTCAATACCCCGATGGCGATGGAGTACCCGGCCCATACCCCGGCTGAGACAAAATCTAAGAGCGAGAATTTCCACCAGGCGTATCCGGTCGCTCCGGCCACAAAATTCACGGCGACCCGTCCACCGGGCACATGCCGGGCCGTGATGATCAGTAGCGCCCCGTTGCGGTGCAGGGACCGTCTGGCTAGCTGGACGATACCGGCTACCCGACGGGAACGCATCCACCGGAATCGGGTCACGCCAATCGCACGGCCCAGCCGGAACGCAACCTGGTCACCCAGAGTGGCTCCGAACCAGCCCACAAAAAACAGCGTCGTCAATCCCACCGTGTTCTCTCGGTCGGCGATCGCGGCCAGCGCAACGATCAACGATTCCGAGGGAACGATCGGGAAGAACCCATCAATGAAGCACAGAATAAACAGCGCCAGCGGGGTCCACCACGCGGTGGCCGCCCGCAGGATGAGATCTTCGAGGAATGCAAACACCCTTCTAGCCTACGGGTCCTCGAGATCAGTTGGATATTCGATCAAGGATCACGCCATCGGGGACGGTGGTATCTGTCGCGTCAGGACCGATCTCGATCATCTGCTCGGTGAGTTCCAAAGCCGATACCATCAGCTTGGTGTCATCGGTGTAGAAAGTCGCCACTGGCTGACCGGCGGTGACCGAGTCGCCTCGGCGCACGTGTAGTCGCACCCCGGCTCCAGCTTGGACAGCATCACAACGCTGGGCGCGACCGGCGCCCAGCCGGCGCGCGATCAGCCCGACAGTCAGCGCGTCCACGCTCGTCACACTCCCGGAACGGTCCGCCACCACCTGGTGCTCGTGGTGTGCTGTCGGTAGCGTGGCGCGCAGGTCGCCGCCTTGAGCACAAACCATCGCGGCGAAAGTATCCATGGCGGCCCCGGAGTCCAGGTGCTCGGCCGGATCCACGCCGGTGATTCCAGCAGCCCTCAGCATTTCAGTGGCCAGCGCGACGGTAAGGTCACGGACATCTTGGGGGCCACCGCCGGAGAGAACCTCGAGGGATTCTTCGACCTCCAGCGCGTTGCCGACGGTGCGACCCAGCGGGGTGGACATATCAGTGACCAGTGCGGTGGTGTTGACCTGCGCATCTGTGCCGAGGCGGACTAGCGTGTGGGCCAGTGTGCGAGCTGAACCCAGGTCTTTCATAAAGGCACCAGAGCCGACTTTGACGTCGAGCACCAGCGAGTCGGTTCCCTCGGCGATCTTCTTGGACATGATCGAGGAGGCGATCAACGGGATCGACTCAACAGTCGCGGTGGCATCCCGGAGCGCATAGATCTTCTGATCGGCCGGGGCAAGAGCCGCGGTGGGCGCACAAATCACTGCCCGGATGTCTTTCAGCTGGCGGGTCATCTCCTCGGGCGTGAGATTGACCCGGTAACCGGGGATAGACTCGAGCTTGTCCAGGGTGCCACCGGTGTGGCCCAATCCGCGACCAGACAGTTGGGGCACTGCCACCCCGTAGCTGGCGACCAACGGAGTCAACACGAGGGTGATTTTATCGCCGACTCCCCCGGTGGAATGTTTATCGGCGGTAGGGTGCCCCAGAGTGGAGAAGTCCATCCGGGTCCCAGAGTTGATCATCGCTTGGGTCCAGGCATGGAGCTCCTGGGCATTCAGGCCTTGGTAGTAGATCGCCATCAGCAACGCCGACATTTGTTCATCCGGCAGGCCCCCGGCGGTATAGCGTTCGATGATCCACGTGATGGCCTCGGTCGTGAGCGCTTCTCCGTCGCGTTTGGTGGCGATCAGCTCTACGGGGTGAAAGTGCCGCGATGTCATCCGGTGTTGCCTTTCCAGTTGCTCACATCGGTGTCTTGGGGTTCGCTCAGGTGGCGAGGTTTTTCGGGCCAAAGGCCTGAGGTAGCAGTTGTCCCAGAGTAGTGAGCCCCTCAGCCGTGGTGAGTTGTAGCCTGGGCCCGGTGTGTTCGATCAGTAGCTGTCGGCACCGACCACAGGGGGTGATGAATTCACCGGACGCATTAACGATCACCACCGCGATGAGCGGGTCAGCTTCGAGCATGATGGCCTGACAGATCAGCGTGCATTCGGCGCACAGAGTCAGCCCGTAGGAGGCGTTTTCAATATTGGCCCCGGTGAGGATCCGACCAGATTGGGTCAGGCCGGCTACCCCGACCGGATAGTGGGAGTACGGCGCGTAGGCTTTCCTCGTGGCTTCCACCGCGTGCCGGTGGAGATCCTGCCACTGGTTTTCAAAAACCGGGACGTCTGTGCGTATGCCTTCACCCACGCTTTTCACTGTACCCCGGCCAAGGCCCGCAACGCAGCGGCGGTGAAGATTTTCACCCCGACGCCCAGGGCTCGTTCATCCGGATTGAAATCCCCTTGATGCAGATCGTAAATCGGCCCGTCTGGGGTTCGGGTGCCCAGCCGGAACATGGCTCCAGAGATTTTTTGGGTCATCCACGCAAAGTCTTCGCCACCCATCGATTGCGGGGTCAACGTAATGGCACGAGACCCAATCTCAAAACGGGTTGCATCTTCGATCAGATCAGTTTCTTTCTCTGTGCTGACCACCGGTGGCACACCGCGGACGTGGTCGATTTCCACCGCGACACCGTAGGGCGCTGCGATCTGCCGAATGACTTGGTCGAGCAAATCTGCTGCTGCGCCCCAGGCATCGGCGTCCAAACAGCGCAAGGTTCCCGACAGCTGACCAATCGAGGGAATCGCGTTCGGGGCAGCCCCTGCGGAGATATGTCCCCAGACCACTTGAACTGCCGAGCGCACGTCCACCAGTCGCGACAGCACCGCTGGCACCTCAGAAGCAATTTTGGACAACGCATAAACCACGTCTTCGGTCTGTTGCGGGCGCGAGGTGTGGCCACCGTGACCGGTGACCGTAATGCGCAACGTGTCGGTAGCCGAAGTAATAGCACCGATGCGGGTACCGATGGTGCCGACGTCAAAGGCCGGGTCACAGTGGGCCGCCAAGATCCGTGGCACCTCATCCAACAGTCCGGCTTTCATAACCTGCAAGGCACCACCGGGTAGTCGTTCTTCAGCAGGCTGAAAGATGATACGTACCCGGCCGTTGAGTTCCAGCCCGGATGTATTCAGCACGCTCTGTCCGGACAGAATCTGTTGCAGGCTCAACGCGGTCCCGGCCATCACGGCGGTATGCATGTCGTGTCCACAGGCGTGGGCGATGCCGTCATGGACCGAGGCGTAGTCCAGTCCGGTGCGTTCTTGCAACGGCAACGCGTCAATATCGGCGCGCAACCCTAACACGATCGGCCCCTGGCCAATATCGACCCACGCACCGGTGGATTCCATTTGTTGTGGTTGCAGTCCGGCGGAGTTGAGTAACTCTAGAATCTTCGCGGTGGTGCGGTGTTCTTCCAGAGACAGCTCGGGGTGCTGGTGAATATCTCGACGAAACGCCCGAATTCTCGGCAATAGTCCGTCAACGACTGGTGAGACCCGTGGGAGATCCGGGTCATCGCGCACTGGTTTCTCGGCGGAACTGCGAAACGGAGATTCCACATTCATTGCCCCGCCATGTGCTGAGTCTTCAGCGATCCGAGCCCGTTGCTCGGCGGTCTCAGTTGCGGGTAATGATGCTGGTAATCCTTCGTGCATGGGTTTTATCTTAAGGAGATTGTCAAGGCGCTAGCAACGCAACCGCCATCTGATGTTACTTAAAGAACATCGTCGTCACCGTGGGCTTTGAGTGCTTCCACTGCTTGCTTCACGGATTGAGCGTCGTCGGTGGTGGTCACCAGCAAAGCATCACCGGTATCAACCACCACGATGTTCTCGACCCCGATCAGTGCGATGACTCGCGACGTGTCGGTAACCACCACACCGGTGGAATCGTCAGAATAGACCCGCGGGGTGGGACCAATAACGGTCACTCCCGAATCATCGCGGGCCGGGTTCAGCCGAGCGATGGCGGCGAAATCGCCGACGTCGTCCCAGATAAAGTCTCCGGGAATCACGGCCACGACGCCGGCGTCGGCGGCTGGTTCTGCCACCGCGTAATCAATGGCAGTTTTCGGCAGGGTCGGCCAAATCCGTTCCAGCACCGTTTCTTGGTGCTGGGTCCCCCACGCCGCGGCGATTTCCATCAGTCCCTCATATAGCTCAGGTTCAGTGCGTTTCAGGTGTTCCAGCATCAGTCCCACCGGAGCGACAAACATTCCGGCGTTCCATAAGTAGTCCCCCGAGGCAACATATTCTTCCGCCAGGTGCTGCTCGGGTTTTTCCACGAAGCGCTGTACGCCGTGGGCAGTCGGAGCATTATCCACGTCCAGCCGTGCGCCTGCCTTAATGTATCCAAAACCTGTCGACGGGTACGTTGGCTTGATACCGATTGTGACAATGTATCCTTCGGCAGCGGTAGCGATGGCTTCCCGAGCTGCCTGACGGAAAACGTGGTCGGGACCAATCACCTGATCTGCAGCAAAAGATCCCATAATGATCTCTGGATCTCGGTGATACAGCACCGCAGCCGCCAGCCCAATAGCAGCGGCGGAATCCTTCGGTTCTGGCTCAAGTAAGAGGTTGGACTCCGAGATATCGGGCAACTGGGTGCGCACGGCGTCGTGGTGCGCCCGACCAGTCACGACCATGGTGCGTTCTTTGGAGATCGGCACCAAACGTTCGTAGGTCGCTCGGATCAAGGTTTGTCCAGACCCTGTCAGGTCGTGGAGGAACTTCGGCGCTGCAGCGCGGGATAGAGGCCACAAGCGGGTGCCGACACCGCCGGCTGGGATGACCGCCCAAAAACGGTCTTCGGGATTCTTGATTGGATCAGCATTCACCCTTCCCACAGTAAGCCACCGGTAGGTTGTCAGATGATTAACGTGGCCTGAAACCGGCACTTCCTCAGGAATTGTTCAGGAAAGGATGCGCAGAGCCCCACGTGTTTGCTTGTGGTCTGGTAGCGGGCAAACACTTCGTTAGATAACACACAGTGTGACTCATTTGGGTACAGACCCCCCGGTGCGATTATCCTTATCTTCGAAGGAAGCATTTTCGCACCGGCGCTGACACGTAGACATTGAGGGTGTCTCCAGCGCCCTTGCATCCTTGGGAGGTTACAAAGTGTCTACTGTGACAACCGCGGACACCTCTGCCGAAACCACTCGAAAATCCGGCAGGGGCACGCTTTATCGCGGTAAAGCAGGAATGTGGTCCTGGGTGGCCCACCGAATCACCGGTGTCGTCATCTTCCTATTCCTTTTGGTCCACGTGCTCGATACCGCACTCGTGCGGGTTTCTCCGGAAGCCTACGATGCAGTGATCGGCACGTATAAGAATCCACTGATGGCCATCGGCGAAGTCGGGCTGGTGGCCTGCATCGTCTTTCACGCCTTCAACGGCATTCGTCTGGTGCTGGTGGACTTCTGGAAAAAGGGCACCAAACACCACCAAACCATGCTGTGGATCGTGTTGATTGCCTGGGTCGTCGTGGTCGGTGGTTTCACCGTTCGCCACCTGATGTTAGCGTTTGCGGGGGTCTAGGATGAGCGTTACTACCGAAGAAACCAATATCGCAGCACCGCGCACCGGTGCCATTGACCCGAAATTCACTCGGAAATCTTCCAGCTCGAATACCAGCAAGGAAATGCTGAAATGGCTGTTTATGCGCATTTCAGGCCCCATCCTGCTGGTGCTGATTTTTGTTCACCTGTTTTCCAACTTGATGATTGGTGACGGTGTGCACGGGATTGACTTTGGTCTCGTTGCCGGCAAGTGGGCAAACCCGTTGTGGCAGATCTGGGACCTCGTCATGCTCTGGTTGGCCATGATCCACGGGACGTTTGGTGTGGCTACAATCATTGAGGACTACACCAGTTCAGACCGCACCCGTTTCTGGTTGAAGATGGCTCTGTACTTGGCTTCGGTCGCCATCATCGTCTTGGGCACCCTGGTGATCTTCACCTTTGAGCCCTGCATGGTCGATGACGCAGGCAACCTGCTCGACCGTTCGCCGAGCTTCTGCTATTCCATGCCGCAATTCGGCTAAAGACCGGATCTTTCCGTAACGCTCGGACCCACCGAATCACTCCGAGCCACTCGATGACCTAACAGAAAGAAGATTCCACCAGATGCAGGTTCAGGTACATAAATACGATGTTGTCATCGTTGGTGCCGGTGGCGCGGGGATGCGTGCAGCTATTGAAGCCGGCCAACGCACCCGCACCGCCGTACTGACCAAGCTTTACCCCACCCGGTCTCACACCGGTGCTGCCCAGGGTGGTATGTGTGCGGCGCTAGCCAACGTTGAAGAAGATAACTGGGAGTGGCACACCTTCGACACCATTAAGGGTGGCGACTACCTCGTGGACCAGGACGCCGCGGAGATCATGGCTAAAGAAGCCATCGATGCGGTGCTCGACCTTGAGAAGATGGGGTTGCCCTTCAACCGCACCCCGGAAGGCAAAATCGACCAGCGACGCTTCGGCGGTCACACTCGCGAACACGGAAAGTCCCCGGTGCGACGGTCTTGCTACGCTGCAGACCGTACCGGTCACATGATTCTGCAGACGCTGTATCAGAACTGTGTGAAGCACAACGTGGAATTCTTCAACGAATACTATGTGCTGGACCTGTTGCTGGTTGATGAAGAAGCCACCCGCGAAGACGGCACGCCTTACACACAGAAGCGCGTGGCTGGCGTTGTTTCCTATGATTTGGCCTCCGGAGAGATCCACATTTTCCAGGCCAAGTCTGTTGTCTTCGCTACCGGTGGTGCCGGCAAGGTTTTCAAGACCACCTCCAACGCCCACACCCTGACGGGTGATGGTATGGCAATCGCCTACCGCCACGGCCTGCCACTGGAAGACATGGAATTCGTGCAGTTCCACCCCACCGGTCTGGCTGGCTTGGGTATTTTGCTCTCTGAAGCCGCGCGCGGTGAGGGCGGTATTCTTCGTAACTCTGAGGGCGAGCGTTTCATGGAGCGCTACGCACCGACCATTAAGGACCTCGCACCACGTGACATTGTGGCTCGTTCCATGGCCAACGAGGTGCGTGAGGGGCGCGGTTGTGGCCCGAATAAGGACTACGTCCTATTGGACCTTACCCACCTCGAGCCGGCCCACATTGACGCCAAGCTTCCTGACATTACCGAGTTCGCCCGCACGTACCTGGGCGTGGAGCCCTATTACGAACCGGTTCCGGTGTTCCCGACCTGTCACTACTTCATGGGCGGTATTCCAACCACCATTGATGCCCAAGTACTGCAGGACAACGACACCGTTGTTCCCGGCCTCTACGCTGCCGGAGAGGTTGCGTGCGTCTCCGTGCACGGCTCGAACCGTCTGGGCACCAACTCTTTGCTCGACATCAACGTCTTCGGTCGTCGCGCTGGCATTGACGCTGCTCGCTATGCCGAAGATGCTGAGTGGGTAGAACTTCCTGAAAACGGCGAATCCTTCGTGGTCGACGAGATCGAGAAATTGCGCTCGGCGACCGGCAACGAGAAGGTCGCTGACCTGCGTGCCCGCCTGCAGGAAGTCATGGACGCCGACGTGCAGGTGTTCCGCACCGAAGAATCGATCCGTCGCGCCCTGGACGAGATCGGCGACCTGCGTCAGCGGTACGAAAACGTTTCGGTCCAGGATAAGGGTCGTCGTTTCAACCTTGACCTGCTCGAAGGGCTGGAGCTGGGCTACTTGCTCGATATCGCTGAGGCAATGACCGTTGCCGCTTTGCACCGTCAAGAGTCCCGCGGTGGTCACTACCGCGAGGACTTCCCCGATCGTGATGACGAAAAGTGGATGAAGCACACCATGCTCTACCGCGACTCCGAATCGGAAACCGAAGGCATTAGAGGTATCCGCTTCGAGACCAAACCCGTCGTCCAAACCCGATACGAACCGATGGAGCGTAAGTACTGATGACTGCAACATATGCTGAACCGGCCGAGCCGGCATCACAGATTGACCTCGGCGATCAGGGTGGCGCCGGAGAACTGGAAACCCTGACCGTCACCGTTCAGGTACGTCGTTACCTCCCCGAGTTCCAGGAAGATGCCTACTGGGATACCTGGCAACTGGAAATGTACCCCACTGACCGTGTGCTGGATGCCCTGCACAAGATCAAGTGGGAACACGACGGTACTCTGTCCTTCCGTCGTTCCTGCGCTCACGGTGTGTGCGGTTCCGATGCGATGCGCATCAACGGACGCAACCGCTTGGCCTGCAAAACCCTGCTGAAGGATCTTGACCACACCAAGCCGATCACCGTCGAGCCGATCAAGGGTCTGCCGTGCGAGAAAGACCTGATCGTGGACATGGAGCCCTTCTTCCAGTCCTACCGCGAAATCATGCCGTTCCTGGTGTCCAACGACAATCAGGAGCCGACTCGGGAGCGGATCCAGTCCGCTGCTGAGCGCGAACGGTTCGATGACACCACCAAGTGCATTCTGTGCGCAGCATGCACCTCCTCGTGCCCAATTTTCTGGACCGATGGCCAGTACTTCGGTCCGGCGGCGATCGTGAACGCTCACCGCTTCATCTTCGACTCCCGTGACGATGCCGGCGACATGCGCCTGGAAATCCTCAACGATAAAGAGGGCGTATGGCGGTGCCGCACCACCTTCAACTGCACCGAGGCATGCCCCCGCGGTATTCAGGTGACCAAGGCTATCGCTGAAGTCAAGCAGGCTATCTTGGCCCGTAGCTTCTAACACTCCAGTAAACTTGGCCCTTGGCCCGGGGTGAGTACGCACGTCGCGCACTCGCCCCGGGCCAAGACTTTTTATCCCGCAACTTACATAGGTGACAACCTAATCGAACCTAGTTCCGACAGCTACATAAATCTACTGGTCGCCCGCATTCACCGCAGGGGAGACAGCGTCGTTTACACCAGACAAGTGCGTACTAAATTCTCTTCCTTCAGGCTCATCTGCCCACACACCTCGCCTGCTTCTGCCATATCTACCGAAAAGTGTCCCTCCAGTAAATTTAGAGTATCTAATAGAAAACTCTTGATGGAATACACGTAAATATCACTCGGAAAATTTGACGGCAATTTACCTCGATTGTTCACCGTGTTGTTACACAATAAATACTCAGTGCAACACCTCCACTTAGCATGGACACGTACGAGGCTTAGTAAGCACTTTTTGATGTGACGCTTCGCCATCCGAGACAAGCTAATGAATAATAGGGACATCAATTGGACAGGAAGGCTTGTAGTCTTAATGAACAACGCAGGGAAGGTTTTTGTGGGCGGCTTGGCCATCACCGTAACGCTGTCACTCGCGGGATGTGGGCCTGCCTCAAATGATGCTGAGCAAGAAGCTGCTTCAGCTCCAGCCCTAGATGCCGAAGAATGTTCCACTGAAGAAGGCAGTCTTAGGGTGTATATGAACCCTTGGGGACCAACCCTGACGGATGAATTCACAGCGGATACAGGCATCGAAACGGATATTGCCGATTTAGGCGGCGGAGAGGTACTCGCGCGTATCTCAGCAGAGGCCAACAATCCTCAATGGGATGTAGTGCTCCTTGACGGCCACGGCAGTTTGGAATCGTTGCGTCAGCAAGGTTATTTCCTCGAAAACCCACCTGTAGGAAATCTGAATAATCTTGAAGAGGAGGCACAAGATTTACTTCCAGAAGATGGAGCGTGGATCCCGATTTCCGAGCACGCCGCTGGGGTGATCGCTTACAATACTGAAGAGTTTGAAGAAAGTGACGCCCCTGAAACTTGGGAAGACTTGACTAAACCTGAATACGCGCCAGTTGGCATCGCTGATCCGGCAGTCGCAGCACCGGCATACCCCATCGTTTCTTGGATTTTTCAAGAGCTCGGAACAGAAGAAGCCGAGGAATATTTCAGTACGATAAATCAGAATGGGCTAAACCTGTACGACAAGAATGGCCCAGTGGCGACCGCATTGGCAACGGGCGGGGTGAAAACCGCCATCCTCCAAGAGCAACACGCATACGAATTTATGGAGTCTGGGGAACCGATCGAAATCGTGTGGTCTGACGAAGGATCACCCGGAGTAGTCCGGGCAGCCGCGATTAGCGCTAACACTCCACGACCGTGCGCGGCTGCCGCACTCATCGATTGGATGCTGGATTCAGACAACATGACCTACTTGATGGAAGAGGGTGAAGACGATGGAATCATCACGCCGTATGTGAAGGGCGTAGACCAATCCAGCCTGCCCGACGCGCGACCCGAAGACCCAAATATCCAAAGCACCGATGCTGAATTCGCCGCTGAAAACGAAGCCGAGATAAAAGACTGGTTCGCCAATATGCAGCTTCAGTAAGAGATAGATCCCTCCTACCACAAAGGTCAGAACGTTCAACTTTGAAAACACTCGATAGTTCGCGGACTGCTGGTTGGATCCTGGTCTCGATTTGCTTTGTCTTGATCGGCCTACCACTCTTATTCGTAATAGCACAAGGCTTTGCCCCGGGATTGGGATTAACAAGGGACTGGCAGATCGAGCCACAACTTCTGCTAGAAATATTTGAACGACCGCTTTGGCAAGCGAGTTTATTCAATTCCTTGACGCTTGCCACAGGTTCCATGGTCATAGGCACCCTAATCGGTATGTCCCTCGCCTACATACGACACACGAAGGAATTCCGATTTGCCAGCTTGATAGATGCATGTGTCTGGATTCTGCTTGTCAGCCCATCCTTTATTATTGCCCAGGGCTGGGTGATGTTTGCTTCTCCAAGCGGAGTTGCCCTAAACACTTTTGGAATCGACGTATCGCAATTAGTTTTTAGCACGGGTGGGATAATTGCGGTCATGGCACTCACCAATTTCCCGTTGTCTTACCTGGCGACTTCAGCTGCGCTAAACTGGAACACCTCATCTCTCTGGGAAGCTGCCGCTTCGCTCGGGGTATCCCCCTGGACCGTTTTCTGGACCCTTCGCCTCCCCTTGTTAGCCCCCGCAGTGATATCCGGAGCGTTGCTTGTCTTCGTAGAGACGCTGGGTGATTTTGGTCTTCCTGCTGCCATATCGTCTCAATACAATTTTCCGACTCTCCCCTATTCGATATACGCGTCCGTGCGCCAAAGTCCAGTAAACTTTGCACTTGGAGGCGTTTTATCCCTCTATTTAGTAATAATCGTTGCCATTGCGATATTCATATACTTAAGAATCTTGAGGAGCTCCTCCTTCAGTTTTCTCTCCGGGAGCTCGGTTCAAAATACAAAGAGACAAAGCAGGATCTCAGGACTATATAGCCTAATTTCGATAGTTGCTTTTATTGTAACGCTTGGGATACCAATCGGTTCATCCCTTCAGGTATCGCTGTCCGAGCGACTGGCAGACGGATTCACAATAAGCAATCTAACGCTTGCCCACTACGAGCAGGCATTAGAAATGGGGTCCAATTTGATGAACGGGATTCGAAATTCAGTAATTATCGCTGTCGTGGTTGCCCTCTTAACTACTCTTCTCGGCCTCATGATGGCGATTTCGATGACCTTCACGAATTTTGCGGGCAACAAGTTGTTAGATCTGGCCGGAACGGTAAGCTTAGCAGTCCCCGGCATCGTGTTGGCCGTGGGGTATATTTTCGTCTGGAATCAGCCAGCTCTAAATACAATTAATTTAGATTTATACGGAACTCCGGTGCTCCTCGTTTTCTCTGGGGTCGCGGCAGCACTACCTATAGCAGTCAGATTGCAGATGGGTGCGCTTGGTCAAGTATCAGAATATTTAGTGACCGCTGCAAGTGTTACAGGTGTGGGTTTCTTTCGGAGAATTAGGTCAATCCTGCTACCTCTGGTAGGTCCTGCTGTGATTTCAGCATTTGCGGCAGTTCTTGCTGCAAGCGTTTTTGACCTCGCAGGCGCAACGATGCTTGCGCCGCCCTCCTTCGACACACTCCCGGTTGAGATTCTCGCCGAGTACGAAAAAGGTGAGTACGGATACGCAACAGCAGGGGCGATGATCAGTATGGTCCTAATGATCATATTGGTCGCCTTTTCCCAAATAGTCGGCAAGAGACTCATGCGTCAGAAATAGAACATGGAAGGGGTCAGCGATGACGTCTAGCAGTGATTACCCTACTGAAGGTCTCCGTCTTGATGGTATAGGCGCTAAATATGGCACCGACGACTGGGCACTGCATAACATTTCCCTGAAAGTCGGAAAAGGCACAACGCTCGCAGTTCTCGGTCCATCAGGATGTGGAAAGTCCACTTTATTGAAAATTGTCGCGGGATCTTTGCGACCGGCGGCGGGAACCATATCAATGGCTGGCGAGACGATATCTTCGCCTGCCCGCCAAGTACCAACCGAACGGCGAGGGCTTGGCATGGTGTTCCAAGACTACGCTTTGTGGCCACACTATAACGTCAGGCAAACTATCGGATATGGACTAAAATACGGTCGAAACAAAACAGACTCTCAACTCCGTACTCGAAGAGTTGCAGAGCTTATGGAAATGCTACAACTCTCAGGATTAGAGAACAGAAAACCAGGGGAGTTATCTGGAGGCCAACAACAACGTGTTTCTATAGCTCGCGCACTTGCAACACGGCCGAGTTTATTATTATTCGACGAACCTTTATCGAATCTCGATGCCTCCTTACGAGACGAAATGCGAGAGGAACTAAAGCAACTCTTCTCAGTAATCGACACGACGGTACTCTACGTTACACACGACATTACGGAAGCACTCAGCCTCGCGGACAAAATCCTTGTACTACACGAAGGCGAAAGGGTCCAACTTGCCAAACCAGAGGAGTTATTTACCGCCCCAGCCAGCGGCTGGGTAGCGAATATAACAGGCTTCACGACCCGTCTAGAACTTGACCGACTAGACATCTCTACATCCCCCATGTCCTCCTCCACCGCACTTCTAAACGATAAGGAAATAGTAGGGCGATGGTGCGGTCCAGGCGAGGACGGTGCTGGACGATCAGACGAACCGGTTGCATACATCCATCCTGATGCAGTCACTCTGTCTGAAAACTCAGATGGAATTGCCGGTACAGTTGTAAGTTGCAATTTTGAGGGTCGCCAATACCGTATTCGCGTACGCCTGCATGACCAACGTGATCTTATCGCTACAAGCACAAGCAACTTTGACGTTGGGCAATCAGTCAGCGCAAACATAGAAGCTAGTGGCGCAGTGTTTTTCGGAAATATGTCATGAACGAAAACCAACCAACAATTAATGCTAGTCTAAGGTCCGAATCGCCAGGCATAGTTATGCTTTTTTACGGCGAAGGATGGGGCAAAAGTACCGCAGCTTTCGGTTACGCCCTTAGGTCGGTAGGACAAGGGCAGGACACCATCGTCATCCAATTTATTAAGGGTGTCCCCTGGAATTTAGCAGAATCCTCTGGAGCAAAAATACTAGGCATTCGATGGCTGACATTTTCAAGAACGTTAACGTGGGGTGCAAAAGATCCTCGATCTCTAGCTCAAACAGCGCTGGTAACAGCCAAAGAAGAGATTGGACGTCCAGGAAAGAAACTTGTAGTGCTAGATGAAATCACAAATGCGGTATCCCACGGTTGGCTCTCGGAAAACGCAGTCACGGAAGCCATTGGTGTGAGGTCTTCCGAAACAAACATCATCATGACAGGACGATACGCAACCACAAAGATCATCGAGGCCGCAGATTCAGTAACGTTATTTGTAAAAGAAAAAGATGGTGGCGTGAAGGGAATATTAGATCTCACATAACCATGCTTTTCAGCCATCTTTAGAGAAGGATTGATCGATTGAATCATACCATTATCGCCGCAGGAGGGTTGGTTGCACGAGATATCAATGGTGAACTCCACTATCTTTTAGTACACCGGCCTAGATATTCCGACTGGTCTTTTCCTAAGGGAAAACAAGATCCTGGTGAAGATATTCTCCAAACTGCCCTAAGAGAAGTACATGAAGAAACGGCATGTGTTTGCATTCCTCGGCACGATTTAGGAACCAAGAAGTATCCAAATAAAGAAGTCCATTACTGGGTGATGTCCGTGGCCGAAGAAGGCACCTTTGTCGCCAACGACGAAATCGACCAAATTCAGTGGGTAACCGCACCTATAGCGTTTAAAACCTTAACTCACGTTCAGGACCGTGAACTACTCCAGCAGTATTTAGAAGAAATTGCTCACACCAAATAATGCACCAACGAGCCCCTGAGTGTTGTATTCCAGGCCACAGGATCTGAACCAACACTGTTAAGCGCTAGTGTTTATTGCACAGTGAGCATCGGCATACAGAATTGATTTCTACCCAAACGCGTCACGTACATATCAGTCGTCCCACTCTGCCACACATGGGCATTCGCATATTTAACGTTTCATCTAACCTCTTATCTTGAACCCTAGGTGGCACTGAATTGTTCCTCAAAGGTTATTCTGTAAGGTAGCCACTCACATGGTTGCGACCGAGGGCATTTTGAAGCAGTCAGCACGAGCAACCTAATTTAAATCAGTTCGATACACTGAACACTTCGTGATTCAAGATACACCCTATTTAGATCCATTACTTTTATTTGACAATTGTAAAATCAACTATAAGTATTACAAAAGAGTACAACTAGCATGCTCTGATCAGCGCGTTCGCCTGGTAGACGGAACCGGATGTGTGATGACGCATACCCCAAAAAGCCCGCAGCAAGCATACGCTGAAGCACCCCCACAGACCTTAATTTCCTATGCGGACTACAACGATCTCACCTCTGTCGGCCTCAACGCCACTAGTATTGCTCTCACGCTTATTAACCCACATCAGCTCTCCTTCCTGAAGTCATGGGTGTACTGGGGCGCCACCTGTGCACTTGTGGGCTTGACCACGGCGCACGCAATCCAAACGGCCAACGACAATCTGGCCAAAGAATTTGCCCAGGACTATTACGACACCGCAGACTTCGACAGTCTGCGTAGGCATCACCCAAAAGCGCCCCGGGCCGTTGTCCCAGCATGGGTGGCCGGAGCGTTGGCATCGACGATTACCTTGGTGGCACGCCGACCGCTCCTGAGCCTGGATCGGAAGGTCAGCTACGGCCTCTTCCGGTTGGGTCTGTCTAAACCCCGCCGAGTCATGGCAGGGATGGCCGCAATGGCCACAGCAACCGAGCTGGTGAGGAGCTTGGCTTCAAAACGGGCACGCGCCCAGGCACGGACGCCACAGGAGGACTAACTAGATCTCTGGGCCAATGGGCACCGATTGAACCTCACGGAGGTCTTTGGCTACAACGTATGCGGGTTTGCCGTCAAAAACATCGGCCCGGATCTCCGAGTTTTCCCAGTTCTCCTCCAGCCTGGCGAAATCTTGAGAATCCAACGCTGCACCAACAAGCCAGGTTACCTGCGATCGATCGGCGTCAACCCATACATGTAATGGCTCGAAACCAAATTCACGGCGAGCTGGGAAGACTTCGTGAATCAAAAATTGGATGAACTCTTCGGCGAGTTCAGGCACCAAGGTGTAACGTCGCATCCATGTCGTGTAGGGGTGCTTGTCTGGCAGGAAGTCGCTCACAGTAGGGCCTTTCACGCGAAAAACTCTGCGACCACTATTCTACTGGCTCACGGCTTCTGCCGGCAGGTGCCAACAAACGTCAAGTTCCAGGTTAAAACGGTGGGCCATCAAGCCAAATATCGCTTCATGGCCCACACGTCAGCTCCAAGAACCCGAGGAGCTGGTATTGATTAGAACTTTGGCAAAGACTGGACACGGTACCAGTCCGCGACGTCTTTGCGGAACACGAGCACGAGGAAGTACACCGCAATCGCCGTACCTAACAGACCTGCAAGCAGGTCGATAATCATCCCGGCCGTGTCGACGTGGCCAAAGCTTGTCAACAGCGTCCCCAGGTAGGACAGACCTCCCAAAATCGCGAAGATAATACCGAGGATTCTGGCCCAGTTCTTATTGGCGCGCATGCCGAAATACACAAGAGCATACAAACCGAGGCTGATGAGCAACACGAAAGCCGCTACTCCGTAGGCCAATGCGGAAACGGCACCCGTTGCACCGTCAATGACCTCTCGCTCTGTTACACCAGTACCGGTGGTGTCAATTTCAACAAAACTGCTAGTCACGATTCCGCGCACGTCCAGGATGACCATCTGCAAAATGGCATGCACCACCATCACCGCGGCCGAGGCCAACACTAATAGTTTGGCGATCTTGGATGCCTGAGGTTCTTCCATCTTTGTCACTGCACCCGGAAAACCACCGGGTGCACTTCCAGAAGCACCAAAACGTTGACCGGCAGGGCCTGCCTGCGGGAAACCTGGCTGTTGCGGTTGCTGATATGGTCCCGGTTGTTGAGGCTGTTGCCACTGTCCTGAGCCAGAAGGTTGGCCCTGACCTGGATTTGGTTGGGGACCCTGCTGATCGGAACCCTGCGGGCCAGGATTATTTTGCCACGACATGATGCGTTCTACCCTCCAAATACATTGTGAAACTCTGGTCTTACCATAGTTTATTCGTTTCGTCGCGCTTGGAAAATACCTTTTCTCGCTGTGTCATTAGCGGATTACCCTTCACCTAAGAGAGGATCCTGGCTTTGACATGCGGCAAAATCATTCAATGATACGTTCCTGAACAGTCCACCATCTCGCCCCGCTCACGCATAGCATGGAGCGCGCCTGTGGTGCTGTGTTTCTTCCTCTGCGATCTCTTCGATCGCGTTGGGAGAAAGACAGTGTTAGTCAAAGGCAGGTCACCGAGAACTTCTCCGCTTGGTGACCCGCCATAGGAGTTCGAGGATTTCGAACAACGTTTTATGTTGAGAACTGTGGCAAAGACGAGGGTGTCAGATTGTTTGTGTACAGAGTCATCGATGAGAGGACATGATGATGACCATGACAGATGATCGTGTTGATCAGCCTGGTGGGGCTGATGTTGTTGCGCAGTTGAAGGCCAGTGGCGCCTTGGACGAGCTTTTCGCTCGGATCG
>NZ_RDQR01000028.1 GCF_003703835.1 Auritidibacter ignavus | reverse complement strand
TCGAAACATCCTTATGCGTCATACCCCATCGTCGCCCCACCCCAGCCCACCGGTAAAGACATTTCGCGGGGAAAACTACCTGAGGCACGGCCCCTGCCTACGCGGGGACTTTCTATGAGTCTCGTCGACAGCTAGGCTGGCTGGGGCCGTTCTCGCTAGGATGACAGACGTGACTGACAATGACATTTCTGAGCCTACTGCGGAGTCCATGGGGCTGTCCGGTGACCATCCGGGGTTCGATCTAGCCCGCCAAGCCGGCCGCTATATCGCCGAGACGACCGGGGTAGCACAACACCGCATCGCGGTCGTACTGGGCTCTGGCTGGTCCGGGGCGACCGATCTGCTCGGTGACCGTCAGACCGAGTTGCCCACCGGTGATATTCCGGGTTTCACTTCTGCGTCTGTGGCCGGACACGGCTCCACCGTGTCTTCCATTGCCCGGAGCTCCGCCGAGGGTACGGTCACTGACCACGTGCTGGTGTTCGGATCTCGCACCCATTACTACGAACACCGCGATGTGAACGCGGTAGCACACACGGTGCGTACCGCTGCCGCTACCGGAGCTGAGCTGGTGGTGCTCACCAACGGATCTGGCAGCGTCAACGAGGCGTTACCGCCCGGAGAACCGGTGCTGATCAGCGACCATCTAAACCTCACCGGCGCTACTCCCCTCCTGGGCCCGGAGTTCGTTGATCTCACCGATCTGTACTCGCCTCGCATCCGTGAGATCGCCCGCAGCGTGGATCCCTCCTTGCCACAGGGAGTTTATGTCCAGTTCCCCGGCCCGCAATACGAAACTCCCGCCGAGGTACGCATGGCCAAGCTCCTCGGTGGAGACCTGGTCGGTATGTCGACTGCATTAGACGCCATTGCAGCCCGGCATGCCGGGCTTGAAGTCTTCGGGATGTCATTGGTAACCAACCAGGCTGCCGGCATCAGCCAGCACCCGCTCTCCCATCACGAAGTGATCGAGGCCGGCCGTGCCGCCCAGACACGCATTTCCCACTTACTCGCCTCGATCATCGACAAGCTATGACCACACATAACCCCGTTGACCCCGACCAACTCGTTCGCCTGGTCGAGGATTGGTGCCAGATCGACCCCGACCCGCGACACCACGAGATCCTGCACGAAGAACTCAACCGCCACGACTATGCCACCCTGGCCGACCGTTTTGCCGGGCCCCTTCGTTTCGGCACCGCTGGTCTGCGGGCTGCCGAAGGTCCGGGTCTGAACCGTATGAACCGTGTCGTCGTCCGGCGTAGCGCAGCCGGCATCAGCGATTGGGCACAGTCCCGGCTGACGGAGGACTCTCGCCCGCCGCGGGTGGTGATCGGTTTCGACGCCCGCTACGGCTCGTTGAGCTTTGCCGAAGATTCTGCAGCCGTGTTCCAAGCCGCTGGGTGCCAAACCTACCTTTTCAGAACGTGGTGTCCCACCCCGCTGCTCGCCTTCGCCGTCCGGGAGCTCGCCGCCGATGTGGGCATTATGGTCACCGCCAGCCACAACCCGGCCACCGATAACGGCTATAAGGTCTACCTCGGCGGACGGCTCAGTGACCAATGGGGCACCGGAGCCCAGATCATTGCCCCAATCGATACCGAGATCGCCGAGCGCATCAACCACTGGCACACTGCCGACCAGATCCCGGTCATGCAAGCCGCTGGCGTGGAGTCTCTGGACGTCGACGAGGTGGCCGAACGCTACCGGCTCGCGCTCGCCGACTCGTTGCAACCGCGGTCTCCACTCACGGAATTCACCGCAGACCAGGCCATCGGGGCTCGGGCGTCACTGCGGGTGGTGTATACGCCGATGCACGGAGTGGGCGGGGTGGTGTTCCCGGAGATGATGCGCCGTTTCGGGTACGGGCCACTCCGGCCAGTAGCCGAACAGATCGATCCCGACCCCGACTTCCCCACGGTGGTCTTCCCCAATCCGGAAGAACACGGTGTTCTGGATCTGGCGCTGAGCACCGCCAATCGGGAACCGGAGACCGATCTGATCATCGCCCACGATCCCGACGCGGACCGACTGGCCGTTGCCATCCCGAGCCCCAGTTCCCCGAACGGCACTTGGCAACGACTCTCCGGCAATGATCTCGGTTTAATCCTCGGGTCGTTGTTCTTAGCTCGCTCAGGCTCCCACGCGACAACCACCAACCCGCAGGTGCTGGCCCGCTCGGTGGTCTCCAGCCCCGCGTTAGCCCGGCTGGCCGGCCACTACCCGGGGGCTGAATGCATTCCAACACTGACCGGTTTCAAATGGATCTCGCGCGTGCCCCATCTGAAATTCGGTTTCGAAGAAGCCCTGGGCTACTGTGTTGCCCCCGAGGTGGTCCGCGATAAAGACGGACTCAGCGCCGGACTGTTAATCTGCGAACTAGCCGCGGCACTGAAATCCCAAGGATCGAGCCTGTGGGAGTATCGTGAGCAGTTGCAGGCCCTCGTGGGGTCCGGGCTCAGTAGCCAGCTGTCGTTGCGGCTGGATGATCTCAGCGTGATCCCTCAGATCATGGCGCACCTGCGCCAGCACCCACCAGCCTCCTTAGCCGGTATCGGCCCCACCACGCTGGTTGACTACGCCGATCCGGCCACCGCCTCCGCCCAAGGATTACACCCCACCGAGTTGGTGTCTCTCAGCGCCGAAGCCGACCCCGCCCACCCCGAGGTTCCGGCTGCACACCTGTCGGTCCAGGTCCGTCCCTCCGGGACCGAACCGAAGCTGAAGTGCTATCTGGAAGTTCACCTGCCACCACAACGGCCCACCGAGACCCCCGACAAGACCGCTGCCGCCTCACGGCTTGCGGACCTGTTAGCACGGCTTGAAGCGGATGCCGAAACGTTTTTGACCCAACCCCTAAACCCCGAACGGTAAGCACCCAAACGATGACTGTTGTTGAATCCCCCACCGCCGCCCTGACCACCGAACAGATTGACACCCTCTCCACCGCCGAGTTGGCGGGGTTGATCGATCATACGTTGTTGACGGCCACCGCCACCGCCGAACACATTGCCGCCCTGTGTGACCAGGCTGCCGCCCACCGCACCGCCTCGGTGTGCGTGAATCCATTCTGGGTCCCGACCGCGGTGACCCAGCTCGAGGACTCACCGGTCGCGGTGTGTAGCGTGGTCGGGTTTCCCTTGGGCGCCACCACGACCTGGGCGAAAGCCACCGAAGCTCAACAAGCTGTCGCTGCCGGGGCCACAGAGATCGATATGGTCATCAATCTGGGCGCGTTGCATGCCGGGGACGATCACACCGTCATCGCCGATATTGCCCAGGTGGTCGAGGCCACCAAGTCCATCAACGATTCTGCGCTGGTGAAAGTCATTGTCGAAATCGGGGCGCTGACCGGCCCCGACGGCAACCTCTCCACCAACCTGCTCACCCGGGCCTGCCAGGCCGTCGAGGAAGCCCACGCCGATTTTGTCAAAACCTCCACCGGATTCGGCTACGGTCCAGCCACCCGCCAAGCTGTCACCGTGATGCGGCAGGCAGTCTCCGACCGGCTGGGGGTGAAGGCCTCCGGTGGCATTAAAACCCGGCAATCTGCCCTTCAGATGCTTCATGCAGGGGCTAACAGGCTGGGCTGTTCCGCAACTCTTGCTATCCTAGAACGTAACTAAGCATATTCGACTCGCACCCACGCTTGGCTACAGAGGCTTCTGTAGCTGTGAAAGATGAGGTAGACCCGTGATTCGTAACGGCAAACCAACCGACCACTCTGGTCGCGGATTCGGCACCGGCAATATTATCCTGTTCGCCGTGGTGTTCGTACTCCTGCTGGGAACCATGTTCGCCCTGAGTTTCTGGGAGCACAGCACCGACTACGTCAACGCTGTGTGGCTCCCGGGCATCACCGCGCTGGTGCTGATGGTGATCACCTTCCTGATCCCCAAGGCCATTGTCGGTCGCTCCGATACGGTTGATCACGATCACATTCACGATCCCAAGAACCTTCGTCACGACCCCGAGCAGTACTAACCACGCGCACCGTTCCGACGGTGGCGACCTTCGTTTTCAATGACTGCATGCCCGGGCCCACAACGGCCCGGGCTATTGTTTACCCACCGCCGTCTGACCCCCACCATGATGACAACAGCACCCCCGAACACCAACACCGCGACTGTGAAGCGACCGCGGATCGTCGGCGTCGATGCTCTGAGAGTGCTGTGCCTGATCGCGGTAATCTTCGGCCACACCTATGGTGCTACCATAGAGCACCGCGAGTTTTTGTCGATGTGGCGCATGCCGCTGTTCTTCGTGCTCTCCGGATATTTCTTGACCCCGGGAAAGTCACTGCGCGCGGAAACAAATACACGATTCACCACTCTTCTCGTCCCCTATTTTTGGTGGTCAGTCATCTGCTCGGTGGTGACCGTGATCTGGTGGTATCACGACCCCAAACATCTCACGGAGCTACTCATCATGGGCTGGTATGGCGGAGTCGACCAGACCATTATCTGGATGGCATTCTGGTTTCTGTCGGTGTTGACCGCCACCGTGCTGCTCTACCGGTGCCTGCAACATCTCCCAGCCTGGGTTCCCTGGGCCGTGGCACTGAGCGGACTCGTGCTGTCTGACATTCTCGACGACGAGCTCCTAGCGCGTACCCCATTCTCGGTGGGATTGTGTTTGCCGGTCTTGTTCTACATCCTCTGCGGACGTGCCTTGCACATGCTGGTGCACACCCGCTTGCAAGCAACCATCGGCACTGAGCGCCCAAGTACGCCCTATGCGCTGATCGGGTCGGACCTGGTCGTCGCCGGCTTCATCGCCACCGCCCTGGGGGTTCCCACCCATTCCATCCAGTCCTCAGACTTCGGTTTGTTTCTGGTCACCCCGCTTACCGGGATCACCATCTCTGCCGGTTTCATCTTGCTCAGCGCCACCTGGGGAGACCGTCTCATCCGAGCTATACCGCCCATGCGCCACTGGGTATATCAGCTCGCCCGTGCCGGAACCGTTGTCGTGCTCCTGCACGGGATCGTGCTGTTGCAACTAGACCGCTGGGACCTGGGCAACCTCCACCTGCGTTTCCTGCTGACTGTGGTGATCTGTTTCGCTGTCGGAACTCTGCTGTGCCGCCTGGCACCCCGCTACTGGTGGGCCCGTCTGTTGACCGGAATGCGCACACCGAAGACCTCGTCACCGAGGTCTTCGGTTAGCTAGACTGGGACGGACACCAGCCAGCCGATCAGCCAACAGCTGTTCCACGACCGAGAAGAGAAGCCCCTTCAGCGCACCATGGCCACTCCCACCTACCCCGCCGGTGACGTCGCCACTCGGCGCCATCTCACCGGGACCATCGGTCGCAATGTGGGGATCGACCTGTTAAGAATCGTCTCGATCGTCGCGGTGGTCGTCGGACACATCTACGGGGATGCTTTCACCTTCAAAAGTTATCTGGAAATCTGGCGGATGCCGCTGTTCTTCTTCCTGTCCGGTTTCTTCTTCACCCCCGGCCGGCCCTTCACCACCGAACTGAAAAACCGGTGGCTCACTCTGGGCGTGCCCTATTTGATCTGGGCGGTGCTGATGTCGGTCGTGGCATGGCTGTTCAACGACACCTGGGAAGAATTCCTCGAAGCACTCTTCTACGGCTGGTATGGCGGGTCGCAGCAAGACCCGCCGTGGTGGGCCTTCTGGTTTATCTCGGTGCTCTTTTTTGCCGTACTTATCCGTCGGTTCCTCGAACGATTCCCCACCTGGGTGGCCTGGACGGTGGCCATCCTGGGCTTTGTCGCCGCTGCGGTCTTGCCCGAGGACTACCAGTTGGGCGTGATCTTGCCCTTGGGCATCGGACTCGCTATACCGTGTATGTTCTACATCCTGTGCGGTGAAGCCTTCCGCTATCACATCCTGCCGCGACTCAGCGATTTTCCGGGGATCAAAGCCAAATCAACGACCACGCCCTTCGACTCCACCACGCTGGGTTTCCTCGGTCTTGGCCTCGTGCTGATCGGCATGGCCGCGGTGCTGATGGGCGTGCCACCGCACAACATCAAATTCGCTGGATTCGGTCTGTTCCTGGTGACCCCGGTGGTCGGGGTGCTGATGGTCTGTGGCATGGTGATGATCTTCGGCACCTGGGTCAACGTTCTGGTCCAACCCGCCCGCCCGGTGATACAGCAACTAGTCCGAACCGGGACCGTGGTGGTGCTGGCCCATGGCTGGCTGATCATGGAGTTCGCCCGGCTGGGTGTCGATAACCTGCATCAGCGCTTTATCCTCACCGTACTTACCAGCTGGGCACTCGGCTTGCTGATCATCTATTCACCACTGTCCCGCCCCTTAGCTGGGGTTCCGATGAAACCTTTCTGGCGTCGCATCCTCCAGCCTGGCGAGTACCAACACTAACTACCCTCAGCCACACCGGACTCCTGCGATGATCCACCTTCTTCCGGTAAGTTCTTGGCCACCTGAGGGAAGATATTGCGCACCAGCTCACTGGCCCACTGCAACAGTGGTTGGTCGGTGAGGTCCTTACCGACCACCGTCTGAGCGTCCTTGGGCCGGGGCACCATTACGGCTTTCAAAGCCGGTTTGAGACTCGAACCTGGATACATCCTGTTCAGGCGCATCACACGTGACTCGGGGAGCTCTTCCACAGGCCCGAACTTGATGTTCCTGCCCATCGACATGATCTCGGAGATCCCGTGTCCACGCGCGACATTGCGCAATCGAGCCACCGCGACCAAGTTCTCAGCCGGTTCTGGTAGGTCCCCGTAGCGGTCCTTGAGTTCGTCGATCACCGCCTCGATAGCCTGGTCATCGTGGGCCTGGGCCAGGTTTCGATACGCCTCCAAACGTAGCCGTTCGCCGGGGACATAATCATGCGGCAGGTGCGCGTTGACCGGTAGCTCGACCTTGACCTCCACCGGCGAAGGATCGTCTTCGCCCTTGAAATCGGCCACAGCTTCCCCGACCATGCGGATATAGAGGTCGAATCCCACCCCGGCGATGTGGCCGGACTGTTCCCCACCCAACAGATTGCCGGCCCCACGAATTTCCAGGTCTTTCTGGGCCAGTTTCAGACCCGATCCCAACTCGTTATGGGTGGCCACCGCCCGCAGTCGTTCCAGAGCAGTCTCGGTCAGTGGTTTATGTGGATCGTAGAGGAAATAAGCGTAGGCCCGCTCTCGACCACGTCCCACGCGTCCGCGCAACTGGTGCAGCTGGGAGAGCCCGTAGCGGTGGGCATCTTCAATGATCAACGTGTTGGCGTTGGCAATGTCGAGCCCGGTTTCAATGATGGTGGTCGAGACCAGCACGTCGAACTCTTTCTCCCAGAATTTAACCATGATCTCTTCCAAGGTGGACTCAGCCATTTTGCCGTGAGCCACCGCGACACGGGCTTCGGGCACCAGCTGCTGAATGTGGGCGGCTACCTTATTGATCGAGGTGACCCGGTTGTGGACATAGAAAACCTGCCCTTCGCGCATCATCTCCCGCCGTATCGCGGCAATCACCTGTTGGTCGGTATAGGGACCGACCGTGGTCAGCACCGGGTGGCGTTCCTCCGGGGCGGTGGCCAGCGTCGAAGTTTCCCGAATCCCGGTCATCGACATCTCCAGGGTGCGCGGGATCGGGGTCGCCGACATGGCCAACACATCGACATTGGTGCGAAGTTTCTTCAGCTGTTCCTTGTGTTCCACGCCGAAGCGCTGTTCCTCATCGACAATCACCAGGCCGAGATCTTTGAACTGCACCTGGTCGGCCAACAGCCGGTGAGTACCGATCACCACATCGACGCTCCCGTCGGCGACACCGTTGATGGTGTCTCTAGCCTGTTTGCCGGTTTGAAAACGTGAAAGAGGCCGGACGGTGATGGGAAAGCCGGCGAAACGCTCGGTAAAGGTTTCATGGTGTTGGCGAGCCAACAGCGTGGTGGGCACCAGCACCGCCACCTGTTTGCCGTCTTGAACCGCCTTGAACGCTGCGCGAACGGCGACCTCGGTTTTGCCGAAGCCTACATCCCCGGAAATCAGCCGGTCCATCGGAACCTGCGACTGCATATCGTGCTTGACTTCATCGATTGCAGTCAGCTGGTCGGGCGTTTCGATAAAGGGGAAGGATTCTTCGAGTTCTCTCTGCCACGGCGTATCGGCCGAGAACGAGTACCCTCGAGAGGCCATGCGTGCCGAGTAGAGCCGGATCAGCTCATTGGCGATTTCGCGGGTCGCCCGCCGGGCTTTGGACTTCGTCTGAGCCCAGTCAGAGCCGCCCATTTTCGACAAGCTGGGAGTCTCTCCTCCCACGTACTGCGAGACTTGGTCCAGCTGGTCGGTGGGCACAAACAGCCGATCTCCGGGAGCACCGCGTTTGGAGGGAGCGTATTCCAACACCAGGTATTCCCGATAACCATCTTGGGCGGCAACTCCAGATGGTGCTGTGGAGACTTTGCGACGTTGTAGTTCAATGAATTTGGCAATGCCGTGCTGAGCGTGAACAACGTAGTCGCCTTCGCGCAGTTCGAGAGGATCGACCGCGTTGCGCTTTTTCCGGGCGAGGGAACGACGTTTGCCGCGTTCGGATCCGGCAATCGCACGACGTGCAAATAAGTCACGTTCAGATACCACCGCGATTTTTTCTGCTTCCGCCACGAAACCGGCGTTAATAGCTGCTGGCGTGATCTGAACTTGGCCGGGCAATTCTGCGGCCACTTCCTCGACCACCGAGGCGCTCATACCGGCTTGGACAAGCAACTCGGCCACGCGCCGAGCCGAACCGGAGCTGTCGGTGGCCACCGCGACAGTGAAGTCCTGAGAAATCCGGGTGCGCATATGCTCTAGCATGGCCTCCACGTCTCCGGAGAATTCTGCAGAGGGCCGGAATCCGGTCCGGTAGCTCTGCTCATCAGCGATTAAATCGGGGTCAGCACCCAACACAGCGAATTGCCACCAGCCCTGATGATTCTCCAGCGCCTTGGCCCGGGTCTCCGCTAGCGTGGCGAATCCCCCAAACTGAGACTGTTCGGTTTGAGAGGTATCCAGCGGTGCTGCCACCCCGTCGGCAGCAGCCGCCCAGGCCGCCTGCAGGAATTCTTCGTTGGTGGCCAACAGGTCCTCGGCCCGGGCTCGAATTTTCTCCGGTTCAATCAGCAGGCTCAACGATCCAGCCGGCAACAGGTCTAGGAAGTCAACCATCTCGGTCACCAACGGCGCCAGCGATTCCATGCCCTCGGTGGCCTGGCCTTGCGAGATGCGTTCCAGCATATCGACGGCTTGCGGCATGGAGGCTTGTAGCGCACGGGCTTTTTCGCGCACGGCGTCGGTGAGCAACAGTTCTCGGCACGGTGGCGCATACACACTGGTGGGGGTGGCCGAGCCGTCATTACTGGTGTCTTCCAAGGAGCGCTGGTCTGCCACCGAGAACCAGCGGATTTCCTCGACTTCATCGCCGAAGAACTCGATGCGTTGTGGGTGGTCTTCGGTGGGCGGGAAGACGTCAATGATCCCACCACGTACCGCAAATTCACCGCGCTTGGTAACCATATCCACCCGAGAGTAGGCGGCATGAGCCAACGCAGCGACCACGGACTCAAACTCGTAGAATTCACCGGTGTTGATCACCACCGGCGTTAAGTCGCCGAGTCCTTTGACCACCGGTTGCAGGATCGAACGGATCGGGGCGAAGAGCACTTTCAGCGGGGCCTGCCCGGCATCCTGTGGGTGAGCCAGGCGGCGCAAGATCGCCAGCCGTTCACCGACCGTATCCGAACGTGGCGAGAGTCGCTCATGAGGCAAGGTCTCCCAGGAGGGAAACAGCCCGACAGTGTCAGCATCCATCCACGAGGTCACGGCTGAGCGTAGTTCCTCGGCCTCACGGTGGGTAGCGGTCATCACCAGCACCACCGGGTGCACTGGGGTGTCGCCGTTGCGTTGAGTCGCCAGGTCACTCACGGCGCCTGAAATCAACGCGGTGGCCGCAGGTCGGGCCCCATCAGGCAGGTGGAGTCCCAGGTCTGGGGTGGGCTCGTCGTGGGCGGCCAAGCTCGATAACGCTGTGGCTAATCCGCGATCTTCAGACAGCGCGGGCAACAGCGGTGCTAAGGGTGAATGCTCGGACACGGGATGGTCTTCCTTCAGCGTGGTTAAATGGGTTCAGCGCCATCATTGTGGCGCCCAGATTTAGACTACCCGGTTCACCTTTCCTCACGCCGTGAGTGAACCAAAAGTCTCCTGCGGAGAGGACCAGCACCGATCATGGCTTTTGCGGAAAACATCACCGTGCATCACCCCGTAGCACACGTCTTTCAGGCGCTGACCTCACACGATTTTCATCGACACGCCACCGAGCAGGTCGGGGCGACCCTCACCGAGTTTCAGGTGGCTGACGGCGATGACGGGCGGGTGAAGGTGACGATAATTCCTCATCTCTCCGGCGAGGCCATCCAGCATAAGGTTCCCCATGCGCTGCGAAGCTTGGTCACAGACGGTGTGGAAATTCGGCAGGAAGTGGTCTGGTCTAGACCAGCTGAAAACGACTCGCGGACAGCATTGCTGAGGATTCTCATCCCCATCGCCCGTGCTGAAAGCACCGTCACCCAGACCCTGTCAGCAACCAGTACCAGCGACACGGATTATGCGGTTGAAGGAAATCTACAGTGCCATATCCCGTTCATCGGGTCCGCACTGGTTTCCACGCTCGAGCCCCAGGTGTCAAAGGTTATCGCCACACAAGCACGCGCCATCGATGCGTGGCTGGCCGAGCACTAGCTCAGCGGTCTGGTCGTTCGTCCGTGGCGGTTTGATCGATCTTGGCCAGGACGTGGTCCACCAACGCTTCCCGCTGGGATTCGCTGAGCCGATCCTCGTGGACGTAGTCGTGAAGCCACAGCCCGTCGGCCATTAACAACACGAGGAAACGCTCGAGCCCCAAAGTCCCGGCGCTGTCGATCTCCGCCGGGGAGGGGACCCAACGTTGATCCACCGCTTGCCAGATAGCGGCCAGTTCCGGGTTCGAGCGGCCATCAATTTCCAACAGGAGTTCGGTTTTGGTGGCACTGCGTCGCAGAGATACCACGACGGCGCGCAGGCGCTGGGACCCCGTGAGTTGCTCGGCGGGGCCACCCCCGGCTGCTTCGAGTTCGGCTTCCCACTGATCCGCCATATACTGATGCACCGCGCGCATCATTTCCTCGCGGGAGGGAAAATGGTAGATGATCCCGGATTTCGACAGCCCGGAGGATTGGGCCAACGCATCATAAGACACCGAATCCAGGCTTCCGGCCTCAATGAGGTCAATAGCGGTGCGGATGATTTTGGTTTTCTTACTCGGTCGCATCAGCTTCCTTCGGGTTGCCTCGGAAACACCAGGCGGTCACCAGGGCACCAATGAGGCCCACGGTCGCTACTATGCCCAAAATGCTGAGATAGGCCTGATCGTAGGCGGCAACGGCTTGCTCGCCATACATTGGGTGATCGACCCCGTGGTCCACGTCTGCGGCTACCGGTGCTGGGGCGTTCATGCTGTAGAGCAGGGGCATCACCGAGCCAAAAACGGCCACCGCAACCAAGGTGCCGAACTCGTAGGAAACCGCTTCCACAGAGGAGGCCATCCCCGCCTTGGACGGGGGTGCCGATCCTAGGATGGCAGTCGACGAGACCGAGGTTGCCAGGCCACCACCTAGACCCACCAGGATCATACTGCCCAGGAACAAGGGCACCACATCGAGGGTGAACGTCCACATACTCACTCCCAGTCCCACCACGATAAGCAGGAACCCGCCGGTAATCAGCGGACGGAAACCGACCCTGTGGAGTACCGAGCCACCTAATAACGCGGTAGGAATCGCCGGCAGAGCCACGGCAGCCACCATTGCGCCGGCTTGCAAGGGGGTGAGACCGCCAGCGGTCTGGAACCGCTGGGTGGTCATAAGTTCCACGCCGGAAAGCGCCACCATGATCAACACCGCGGTCAGCGTGCCGCCGGTGAAGACTGGGTCACGGAAAATCGACAATTCCAACAGCGGGTGGGTGAGCAAGCGCTGGCGAAGCCAAAACAACACAACACCAATCACGGCAATGACAAGAGCGATCGATAGCACCCAGGCATTCCGCTGAGGATTGGCTAGTTCTTTAATGCTCATCACGAACCCCGCCATAGCAAACATCATCAACAGCGATGACACCAGATCCCAATGCCGTTCTGGGTGTGCCACGTTCGGTGGGGCAACCGCGATGGTGGCAATCACCGTGATGATGACGATGGGGACGTTGAGCAAAAACACCGAGCCCCACCAGAAGAACTCCAGGAGTAAACCACCCAGCACCGGACCGGATGCGGCGCCCACGACCGCCACCGACCCCCAGATGGCCACTGCGACGTTGCGTTCTTTAACGTCACGGAATGTTAGCCGCACGAGTGCGAGACTCGCTGGCATCATGGTGGCAGCTCCCACGCCGAGGATTGCCCGGGCGACAATCAGCGTGCAGGCGTTGGGCGAGAAGGCCGCCAGCAAGGAACCGGCACCGAAGATACTGACGCCCAGTAAGAACATGAGCCGATGACCGATTTTATCTCCGAGTGTGCCGGTGCCCAGTAACAGCCCTGATAGTACCAGGGGGTAGGCATTGATGATCCAGAGACCTTGCAGTTCACTGGTGCCGAGCTCATCGCGCAGTACCGGTAATGCGGTATAGAGGACCGAGTTATCAGCACCCACCAAAAATAGTGCGGCGGAGATGATGGCCAAAAAGGCCCAACGCTGACCGGGCGTTGAGGTTTCAGCTTGAAGACGAGTCATCACCCCCAAAACTCTACCAACCGTTCGGTACAGTTACTATCTCAGAGGTCCGTCACAGATGGTGAGATATCAAACAGTTCTCGGTCCTAGCAGACAGGTGGGCCCAAGGCTAGTGGAAACGGTTTTGTGTGGGAGTCAAGCCGTCAGTAATGAGACTTTCGACAGCATCAGCTGCTGTGGATACATGCAACGGTAGCACCTGGCGTTGAGTGGAATTGAAAGGCTTGAGCACGTAGCTGGATACGTCCATGGCTCCGGGGGGCCGTCCGATTCCGGCCCGAACGCGGTAATAGTTTTTATCGCCTATACACTGCGTGATGGATTTCAGTCCGTTATGACCGCCATCTCCCCCACCGCGTTTGATGCGCAGGCGATCGAAATCGATATCGAGCTCGTCGTGGACCACAATGAGCTGGTCCAGTGGCACTTTAAAGAAAGTGGTCAACGCTTTGACGGGACCACCAGAGAGATTCATGTAGGTAGCTGGTTTGGCCACCAGGACTTTCTCTCGAGTTTGTCCCAGCCGCAGGGTGGCCAACGCGTTCTGTGTTTTATGAGCCCGGAAGCTTCCGCCATAGCGTTCGACGAGCTCATCGGCCACCATGTGACCAATATTGTGCCGAGTGCTGTGGTATTTGTCGCCGGGGTTGCCCAGTCCCACCACCAGCCAGGGGCTGGTGGTGGACGCTGAGCTTCTGCCTAAACGCATCGGCACCATATATCTCCGTGACGAGACACTTAGTCGTCGCTGTTTTCAGAGCCCTGGCTGTTGGCCTCGTCGCCAGAAGCGGCTTCGTCTCCCTCAGTACCTGCTTCGGGCTCTTCACCCAGGTCCTGCTCGACGATCTCGTCGACGGTAGCGATCACAGCGTCATCTTCCAGTTGCAACGAGGTGCCAGCCGGCAGCTGCACGTCGGAAGCCAGCACGTGGTTGCCACCTTCACGTCCTTCTACCGAGATGGTGACAGAATCCGGCAGGTCCAGCGCGTCGGCTTCGATCGGCAGGGAGGCTTCTTCCAAGAAGTAGGTGAAGCCAGGTGCCACTTCGCCTTCGACCTCAACGGGCACGTCAACAACCACCTTTTCACCGCGACGCACGATCAGCAGGTCAACGTGCTCGATCTTTTCTTTCAGCGGGTTGCGCTGAATATCTTTGGCCAGTGCCATGATCTCTTCACCGTCAGCGGTGAGTTTCAGCAACTGGTTGGGGGTCCGCAAAGCCATGAAGGTGTCGTACTCAGGCATCAGAATGTGGCGCGGCTCTGAACCGTGACCGTAAATGACGGCCGGGATTTTGCCTTCGCGGCGCGCCTGGCGGGAAGCACCCTTGCCAGTATCGGTGCGAAATTCGACATTGATGTTGACGGTATCAATCGCCATAATGAGTCCTCCTGTTAATACTCACGAGCTAGTGCTCATCACGACCAGGCAGGAACAAAGAGAATCTGTGATACGCCGAGCATGAAGACAGCTGGCAACGGTGATCTCATCAGCCTCGTCGATAACGGAGCAAGTCTGCTCCCTCGCCTGGGCAACTGTTGCATTCTACCATGAGCGCACTAGCTTCGACCACTTCAACCTCGCCTGAGCGATGTGTTTAAATAGCAAGGAACGCCGGGACAGTCTCCGGCACGGCCTATCCAATCCGTGGTGAAGTGGTAAGGGGGTGTCGACTATGCCCTTTGTACAATCAGTTCTGGCCCGCGCAATCGAGACCCCCGAGCGCATCGCCCTCGCCGATGACCAGGGTCAATACATTACCTACGGTGAGCTGCTGAGCTCATCCCGCACCACAGCGTCACGACTCCAGCAGGTGGCGCGGGAAACCCCGGACAGCCCTCACCAGGATCTTGCCGGTTACCCGGTCGTGGCGTTGTGTCTGCACGATGCGTTGACCACCGTACGTCTCTTTGCCGAGCTCAGTATGGGCCCGGTGGTGCTCAGCGTGCTGAATCCAAGGGACTGGCACGACCAGCTGTGGGGCAATATCTCCTCTGCCGGTATCACTGTGGTAGTCACCGATGACCAGACTTTCTCCCAGTATCTTCGTACCCACGGCTTTCCTGGAACGGTGCTCGGCCCGCAACTGCTGCTAGCACCAGACGTGGATCCCAAAGACACCACGGTTCTGCAGGATGCAGATCCCTATCTCGTGTTGTTTTCCTCGGGGACGACGGGACA
Organism: Auritidibacter ignavus; assembly: GCF_003703835.1. Classification (GTDB taxonomy): domain Bacteria; phylum Actinomycetota; class Actinomycetes; order Actinomycetales; family Micrococcaceae; genus Auritidibacter; species Auritidibacter ignavus. Next base: position 18,643 of record NZ_RDQR01000028.1, on the reverse strand, counting down.
ACCCAAAGCATTTATCAAAACCCGGGGCGAGTACCGGGCCAATTACCGGGCCTCGCACCAACGACTCCAGGTAGCAGGTCACACAACACTGGCCCCCGGAACGTTGTCGTATAGCCTCATCCTCTACGCGGTGGTCGAGGCACTGGGCGCTGGTGAAACCTGCGTGGTGACCGGCCGGGCGCATTTTCGGCACATGACCGCAGCCTTCACCCACTGGCCAATCACCCGCGTCGTGGCGGCACCGGCCGTCTTGCTGGGCATTCTGGAGGCCGCCGGGAATCAGACCGAACGGCTAGGGAATCTTCAGGTACTGGTCACCGGAGGCTCGGCAGTCCCTCAAGCATTACGCGACCGGGTCGCGGAGAAAGTGCCGCGCGCAAAACTGATCAACTACTTTGGCACCGGAGAAATCGGATTCATTGCCGATTCCACACCGGATCCCTACGGGATCAGCTATTCCAACCGGTTACGCCTCTATGACCACGTCACTGCCCAGGTCCGAGACACCACCAACCGGGTCTTGGCCGAAAACTGTCTGGGGCAGCTGTGGTTTCGCGCCCCGTCGGCGTCAGCACGGTATCTCAATTCCCCTGCCCAACTCAGCGACGAATTCGGTTGGCGCACCGTGGGTGACTGGGGGATGGTGCAGGATCGGTGGATTCAGTTAGCTGGCCGTGGCGACGAGATCGTCACCACCGGGGCCAACACCATCAGCCTCGTCGAGGCCGATGACAGGCTGGCTCAAGCTCTTGGCCCCCTGGTCACGGGGGCAACAGCCACCGTCGGTTTGCCCGATCCACGTCTGGGCGTGATCATCGCCGGGGTGATCGAAACTCCACAGGCGCCCACAAAATCCGAATTGGTGGCCCTCGCCCGCGACAACATCCCGGAGCCCTTCCGACCACGGCGCTGGTACTCCATCGCCCGTTTCCCACGGACCAGCTCAGAGAAAATTCAACGCCGACGCCTCACCCAACTCATTGATGAGGGAAAGGCCCACCGGTTATGAGTATCCACCAGGTTGGCATCACCGGGATGGGCGCGGTGAGCGCAGCTGGGCACGGGACCGCTAGGCTCTGGCATTCTGTAACTGACGGGCACCATCTGTTCAGCCCCCTGCCGGAGTCTCTCGTACAGCAAACCGGTGTCCGCGTAGCTGCCACAGCTGAGCCGATCGATGCCACCGACATCTTTGACCCACCGTTATCGAACCGGGTGGATCAGGCTGTGGTGATGGCAATCTGTGCAGCCGATCAGGCCCTGGGGTATTCCGGCACCCCCACATCCGATGAACCTTTTTTTGGCGGGGACATTATTGCCGCCAGCGCCAACGGACCGGTGACAACAATTCACCGCGCGGTCGAAGCCATCACCTCCGGCGTCTCGCGAGCGCCCGCGATCCCAGCGGTCCTAACGGCCTCCCCCGATACGGTGGCCACACTGGCCGCCCAACGCTATGGCAGTCATGGCGGGACCGAAGCGGTGAGTGCCACGTGCGCGTCCTCCACGATCGCGCTCGTGACCGCTTTGCGCCGGATACGCCACGGTTATGCCCGCCGCGTGCTGGTAATCGGCTATGAAGACGCGGTGAATCCGGTGAATCTGACCGGTAATGCATTGGTTGGGGCGCTGAGCAAGAATGCAAATCCGGATCAGATCTGCCGACCTTTCGATGCCGCACGCGATGGGTTCGTGATGGCTTCCGGCGCGGTGGCATTACTCCTGGAAGCCGACCCGGCCCGTCCCCTGGCGCTGTTGGCCGGAGGCGGGATGGGCCAGGATAGTTTTCATCCCACCGCGGCAGACCCCACCGGTCGCTGGGCCGGACAGACGATCGCTGATGCTCTAGCGGATGCCGGTCTCGAACCGTACCAGATCGGACAGATCAGCGCTCACGCTACCTCCACTCCCCGTGGGGATGCTGCCGAAGTAGCTGCTTTATCACGAATTTTTGGCGCGTGCCTTCCCGGTGTGCCGGTCACCGCACTCAAGTCGGTGACCGGTCACTTGATGGGCGGATCCGGTGCTTTGCAGGTGGCCATGGCGGTTGAGTCTATTCGTGCCGGGCTCATTCCGGGCACCCGGAATCTTCAGCACCCAGATTTTTCTGATCAGATTCAGGTGGTGACATCCACACAACATTGGCAACCCTCGGCGGTGTTGGCTCCCAGCTTCGGTTTTGGTGGCCACAATGCTGCGGTGGTGATCACACCAGTCGAGAGTCAATCGCCCTAATTTCGGCGTTAGCGATTCGGGGATGTGGTTCCCCAGTGAGTTGCTCGAGCATGACTCGGATCAGTGCCCCGTGACTGATGATGACCACCGGGGCGTCGCCGTAGCGGGTTTTAAGCTCACGCAGTGCCCGCACCCCACGTCGCCCCGCCTGCGCACGTGGTTCGCCACCGTCCATCAGAGCCTGACGTTGCTCATCGGACAATCCCCGTACATCCCGGCCTTCCGCACTGCCGTAGGATCGTTCAATCAGCCCAGGTTCGATGTGGACCTCGACTCCCCCGATCCGGGTGGCGATAATCTGTGCGGTTTCTTGTGCCCGAGACAGTGGCGAGCTAATTACCGCCGTGGGACGCAGATTTGCCAGTTCCTCAGCTGCCAAAACCGCTTGGGCGCGACCGGTGTCATTGAGCGGAATGTCGGTGCGTCCCTGCATCCGGCCGGCCTTATTCCAATCAGTTTGACCGTGGCGGACGAGATACCAGGTAGCACCTGGCTGAGGGCGGTCTTGGTCGTGCACGCAAGAGATCCTGTTCGCTGGATTGATTTAGTTCAAGTATACGTGTGCGGATTGAATCACGGGCTGGACCAGTTCGCCCGGTTGCCGAACCGGTTGATTCGGGTCGCCAAAAACACGCACCTCCGTGTCTCCCCATTCGAGCGCGGTTTCGGTCCGATCGCGCCCCTGCAAGATCGAGGTGACTCGCGCCACCCGCACATCGTCTCCGTCGGGCTGAGACACCGACTCCAGGCGAATATGGTAGGGGTCGACGCTAGCGATGGCTCGTTGCCTGCCGGCACCAGTCTGCACGTCATCAACGAAACTGACCTTCGCGGGAGCATGATCCGTGCCAGCAGTGTACAAGTTCACCCCCGGGTGATCCGGATAGAACCGACCCGATGAGATACTTCCTGGAAAAAGCGTCGCATCATTAAGAAAGCCAGCCACAAAACTTGACGCGGGACTGGCCGTCATCTGGCTTGCGGTACCAACTTGGACAATTCGGCCCTGATCCATCACCACCACACGGTCGGCAATCGCTAGTGCTTCAGAGCGGTCGTGGGTCACGTGCACCGCGGTGAGACCTTGCTCGGTGGTGAGCCTGCGAAGTTCCAGGCGAAGCCGAGCGCGAAGCGGCTCGTCTAAGGCCGACAACGCTTCATCAAGCAAAAGTGCTGAAGGCTCTGCGACGATTGCGCGGGCCAATGCAACTCGTTGTCGCTGTCCTCCGGACAACTGTGTGGGCTTGCGCTGAGCGAACTCCACCAGTCCCACGTGTTCGAGTATTTTCTCGACCCGCGCCGAAATTTCTGCTGAGCGCAGTCCGGCACGTTTGAGAGGATACGCCACATTCTCGCTGACGCTCATATGAGGCCATACCGCGTGGTCTTGGAATACCATACCCAGTTGACGTCGATGTGGTGGTACCCAGATATCGGAAGCAAACAGGGTCCGTCCACCCAACGTTATCCGCCCACTCAGCGGACGGATAAACCCTGCCAGTGTGCGCAACAAGGTGGTTTTACCGGATCCGGAGGGCCCGACCAGGGCGATAAATTCTCCATCGGCGATGTTAAGCGAAATATCTTGAAGAGCTAGCTGTGATTCCGGGGTGGCACTGTTATAGCTGTGGTTGAGTTGCGAAATGCTGATATCAGACATAAGAAGCAATCATCTTTCGAACGTAAAGGCGAAGCAAGACCAGGAAGAACAAAGAACGAGAGACATCAGCTGGCACGACGGGAACCCAACCACCCGGCAAAGGACAGCCCGATCATGCCGACCAGAGCAACCACCACCGCCAGCGCCGAGGCCGCGTTGTAGTTACCGGCTTGTTGCAGGTTGAATATGGTGACACCCAGCGTTTGCGATCCCGGTGCAACCAACAGAATGGAAATGGTGGGTTCTCGAACTGCAGTAAAGAATACAACGATGATGCCGGTGATCACCGCGGGAGTCACCATTCTGGCAGTGATGTCCAGCACCGCTCGGGCATGAGTAGCTCCCGAAATCTGAGCAGATTCTTCCAAAGAGGACGAAATGGTGGCCAACGGTGCGCGGACCTGCTGGACAACGAGGGCTATGAAAGCCATGACATACGCGCCGAGAATCACCCACGGGGTATTGAAGATCTTGAGCATCGGGGCAATGAGCAACCATCCCACCGCGATCACCAGTCCGGGCAAGGCCTGAGGCAACGTTGCGAGCACGTCGATCGCAGGGTTGAGTCGGGATCGAGATCTGGTCAGCACGATCCCAACCAACAACCCCAGCACCCCACAAATCACGGCCGCGGAACCGGCCAACATCAGCGAATTCTGGAGGCCCTGAACGGCCCCGCGGGAGGTGAGAGCGGAACCAAAATTGTCAAACGTCAGGTTCTCCCAGATCAAGGGGACTCCCGGGGCCGGCAGTAGAGCTTGCACGCTCAGCGCAACCATAGGGACGATACAGATAAGCACGATCCATGCCCACAGTGTCGCGCTGAGCAGGTATTGCATGCCCCGGCCTGGATGGGCTTTCTGCGCTACGGCTGTATCGGATAGCTGTGAGGCTGTCGGCATGCGACGTTGCGCGAGGATGGTTACGAGCGCGACGACCAGAAGCACCATTCCGATCGCCGAGGCTGCTGGAAGAGGATTCGAAATGGTTGCCGAGGCGAGGTAGCGGTATACCAGCGTGGTGAGCGTGGTATAACCCTCCGGCAGACCAATCAAAGCGGGGATACCAAAGTCGGAAAGATTCGCCACCAAGGTGAGGATCAAGGCGGCAACGATCCCAGGTCGCATCAGTGGCAGAGTCACGGTGGTCATGACCTTGAACGTCGAGGCACCTGAGATTCTTGCGGCTTCCTCAAGGTTGCCGGGGACCCGACGCAACGCCGTCGAGACCACGAGAAAAGCCGTGGGATAGGAGTGAATGGTGAGTAGGAGGATCACGCCGGATCCACCGAAGATGCTGAGATTCGCCTCGAGACCCATCTGTTCCAAGATCCGGTTGACAGGACCGTTGACCCCTAAGAGCGCCATCCATGCCATCGCGCCGATGAAGGGCGGAATCAAAAAGGGAATAAGCAACAACCAACGAATGAGTTGGGCGCCGGGGATGATCAACCGGTCTAAGACTATGGCGAAGATCACCCCCAGCGTGGTCGCGATCATCGCGGAGATGGTAGCTGAGACCACCGAATTCGTGAGCGCTTCTAGCACCGCGGGGTCGGAAAAAACCGTCAAAGCTGTGGGATCAATTCCCACCTTGATCAGCGCAACCAGCGGAACAACAACAATGAGTACCAGGGCCAGAACAACTGCCCATCGCATGATGAACAAGCCATCGGCACGTCCTGTGCGAGTTCTCGGAGCCACGTTACCCGCGGTGCTAGCCAGCTGACTCACCTTACTTCAGCAATCCATTGAAATAGGACACGGCTTCATCCTGTTCAGCCGCAATTTCTTCCAAATCAGGATTCATCAGATTAAGATCTGCCAGCTCCGGAGCCCCCTCAGGAACCCCCACGTCATCACGAACCGGAAGGTAGGACTGTTCAACAGCCATCTGCTGTCCGTCTTCGGAGATCAAGAAATCCACGAACTGATTAGCCAGTTCCTGGTTGTCACTATCAGCAAACACACCCGCCGGCTGTGACACATAAGGTGCGCCATCTTCCGGGTATACGACTTTTACCGGCGAACCTTGATCAGCCAGGTCGCGAATGACGTAATCCACCACGATGCCAAGGCCGGTGGTCCCTTCACCCACGGCCTGTCCTACGGGACCATTGGATTCCAAGATGGTGGGATCATTGGCGACCAAGTCCTCGAGCCATTGATCTCCTAGCTCATCACTCGAACGCCAAACCGCCGTGTTGAATGCGGCGGCACCAGATACGTCCGGGTTGGGCATCGCTATTTGACCTTCATAGTCCGAATTGGTGAGGTCCTGCCATAAGCTCGGTTCATCCTCTTCGGAAATAACGTCTGTATTGACAGCAATAATGGTCGGAATGAGTCGGGTCCCGACCCAGTAGTTGTCTTCATCGACGTAGGAGTCATCAAGCGAATCGGTGTTCTCCAAATTCAGCTCGGCAAGATCACCTTCTGCGGCGTAATCTTCGAAAGTGGGCACATCCGCTGCCAAAATGACATCGGCTTGAATCTCGCCGGTTTCTTTTTCGCTGGCCACACGAGTCTTCAGCTCACCCGTGCCAGCACGGAACACGTCAATTTCTGCGTCGGGATTAACCTCCGCAAAGGCATCAATGATCTCGTCGATTTTCTCTTGCGGTTCTGAGGTGTAAACGGTCAGGGTGTTATCCCCAGAGTCAGACTCGTTCATCTGTTCCTGCGCTTCATCAGCGCAGGAGCTCAAGGCAAGAGCAGGAATGAGAACAAGCGGAGCGAGCAGTTTGGTGGTTTTTTTCATGGTTTCCTCCTCAACGTTTGTCGGTGAACAGTGGTTTCGGGTTGGTCAGGGTTTAGGGGGACGAGGGAGAAGCCTCCAGAGTGAAAACCACTCTGGATGGTTCTGAACAGGGAAGAAGGCTGCTCACGATATCCGGGGGCCCTGGGGGTTCTCGTTCAACGCGAACGAATCCAAAGACCGCCCGCGCCAGGATTGTTTCTCTGGGGGCTAGGGGGTCGTTGCTATAGGCGATTCCGGGAGCAACGCTGACCGGGATTCCGGCAAAGCTGCCGTATTGATTCAGGTGGTAATGTCCGCTCAGGATCAGACAAACCCGCGAACCGGTCATAATCTCTGCGAGCCGCCGGCGAGAGTCAGAATCGAGGAGACCGCGGTGACGCAGGCCGGCGATCATCCCCGGTACCGGCGGATGGTGCAGAACTAAAACAATGTCCTCGGTGCCGTCTTGGCGGATGTGGTGTTCTAGCCAATCCAATGAGGTGGTCTCAAGCCAACCGTGTGGGTGGCCATAACCATGGGTATTGAGCCCGATGAGTCGCAGACCGGGTACCGCGATGATGCTATTGCTTGCATCGTGGGGATCAGTATGGCTGGTGTCAGGATCGTGAAAACGAGCATCGATCGCCCCCGGTTCATCGTGGTTACCTGGAACGACAAGGATCGGACAGCCCAAGCGCCTTCGTTGCTCGGTAAGAAAACCAGCGACTTCAGCGTAGGCATCATGGCCACGCTGGCATAGGTCGCCACTGATTACCACGGCATCCGGTAAACCAGCGTCACCGCGGGCGAGGGCCTCGAATGTTTGACGCAGTTGCCCCCAGGGGTCGATTGAGCCACCATACAGGGTCTGCTGGTTTTCGGTCAGGTGCGGGTCGGTTAAGTGAGCTATGTGCCATGAGTCTGCCATCTCAGGCCCCCTTCGGCTCTCGCCTCGCATGCAGATGCTCAGCCAGTACGCGTTGCTCAGGAAGGCTGAAACCAACGCAGTCAAGAAAACGCGCGACTGAACCGTAACGATGGTCTAGGTGTTCCAGTAAGTGCCTCATCGCTGAGGCGGGGCTGAGGGTATGCAATCTGAGGGCCTGAGAGAATTCTTCAGACGAGGTATCCCATTGACTCGACATCTCGGTAGCGACTTGTGCGTGGTAGCTGTCCGGTAGCTCGTCAGCACTGCGGGCATAATCGGCAACAATGATGTCCCGGTGTATTCCTGCCACCGAAAGAACCAGCGCTGCCACAAGTCCCGTGCGGTCCTTTCCGGCAGTGCAGTGAATGAGTACGCCATCATCGAGCGCCATTGTGACAGCTTTTAACACGCAGACGAGTTGAGCACCGCGTTGGGTGATGAGTCTGGAATAGACCTGCAAAATGGGCTCGTCTCTGGGAACTGGTCCCCGATAGAGCGGAATATTGATATAGCCAACGTGCTCTGGCAGTGTGTCCGGGCGCTGAAGGATCTCTTCTGGCTCACGCAGGTCGATCACGGTCCCAATCCCATCGACGGCGCACAATTCGGGAGCGGAGAGTTGAAGTTTCCCCGGAACCGACGAGCGGTAAATCTTAGCGGGGCCCTTGGCTGTGCTGGTCACTCCGGGAAGAGGGCGCAGGTTATGAATACTGTTGGGATCGCCCCACGGTGCCATCTCGCCCTCCTCACGGTATATTTCTCAACGAGGCCCACACATTTCATCGTTACTTTATCGATGAAACGGTGTTACACCCCAGTAGAACGAGCGAAGATAAATACACCGTGAACGGGTCGCGACAACGGTTTAACAATCTCAGCTAACCGATGTGACGATTGTTACCACGTGAGATTTTTTCGATTAATCCTCGACCTCAGAGATGTCAGGTTCGAGCGCGTCGGACAGTAGCGGACCCAGTTTTTCTGAAGGTCCCATGTGAGGTTCGGCATCGTGAAACACGAGACGCTGAGCGGCGAGACCTAAGATGTTGAGCACCAAGGTGTGGGAAATTCTGGACACCAGCACTTCCTGGTCGTCGTTTCGGCTTCCAGCAGTCAACGTCAGGTCTGCTTGTTGAGCCAGAGGAGAAATCCCAGAGCTCGTAATAGCGATAATGAGTGCCCCCGCAGTTTGGGCGGCTCGCACGGAGTCGAGAGTGTGTTTATTGGCTCCCGAGTAGCTCACCGCAATACAGACATCCCGCTCAGAGAGCATCCGAGCAGTAAATTGTTGCCCCAGGACATCGACGGGGGCCACGGCGGTTAAGCCTGACATGGTGTAGCGTAGCGCGGCCTCTTGGGCCGGAATTGCTGAACCTCCGGTGCCGACTAACAGAATGGTCTTCGCCGACGCCACCGCAGTGACCGCCTGCTCCATGACCTCGCTGGCAAGCATTCGCTCAGTCAGGGCGATTTCGCTCTGGGCAGCAGCAAAAACATCTCGACTCAACAACTGCAACGCGGACAGCTGCACGGCACCGCTGAGCTGCCCCTGGGCAGTGGCCACCTGCGACTGGTCAGCTTGGGCGAGAAGAGACCGAGAGATCTCATCCTTCAGCCTCTGAAAGCCTGAATAGCCCAAATTCTGTGCGGCTCGCACGACGGTAGCCGCCGATGTTTGAGCGCGAGCAGCCAGATCGGTGGCAGATAGATCAGGTATCTGTTCGAATGCCTCGATGACTGCCACGATGACTTTACGTTCCGCCGGGCCCAGATAGGTCGCGTCAGTTTTCAGACGCTCTATCAGCGATCTGGGTGTCTGCGCAGGCGAGTGTGGGACCATCATGGACTCGACAAAGTAACGAGGGCCGGCTAGTGATCGGCCGATCGCCAGTTCTTAGGCGTTGCCGTCGAACAGGCTGGTGACAGAACCGTCTTCGAAGACTTCCTTGATGGCCCGCGCTATCAGTGGAGCGATGGAGAGCACGGTGAGGTTCTCGAACTTTTTGGCCGCCGGAATCGGTAAGGTATTGGTAACCACCACTTCACGGGCCCCGCACTCGGCTAACCGCTGGGCGGCAGGGTCGGAGAAGACCGGGTGAGTAGCGGCAATAATGACATCTTTCGCCCCGGCTTCTTTCAGCACTCGCACCGCACCGGCGATGGTGCCACCGGTATCGATCATGTCGTCGATCAGCACACAGGTGCGACCCTCGATCTTACCGACCACGGTTTTCGACTCAGCTTTGTTCGGAGTAGTCAGGTCACGGGTCTTGTGCACGAAAGCCAGCGGGACACCGCCCAGCCGATCGGCCCACTGCTCGGCGACCCGCACGCGTCCCGTATCCGGAGAGACCACCGTAACCTCGGAGTCGCCAACCTTGCCACGAATGTAATCGGCCAGGATGGGCACTGCGAACAGGTGATCCACCGGTCCATCGAAGAACCCCTGAATCTGAGCGGTGTGCAAGTCCACCGACATAATGCGGTCGGCACCAGCGGCCTTATAGAGATCAGCGACCAGGCGTCCGGAAATAGGTTCGCGTCCACGCCCCTTTTTGTCCTGACGCGCGTACGGGTAGAAGGGCGAGACCACGGTGATCCGTCGTGCTGAGGCACGCTTCATCGCATCGACGAGCAAGAGCTGCTCCATCAGCCAGTTGTTTAACGGTGCTGGGTGCGCCTGGATGACGAAACAGTCTTTACCACGCACCGATTCGCCGGGGCGAACGTAAATCTCCCCGTTGGCAAAGTCGTAGGCTGACAGCGAGAGAAGCTCAGTACCCAAGGCCTCGGCAATTTCATCGGCCAACTGGGGATGCGCCCGGCCCGAAGCCAGGACCAGCTTCTTATTTTCGTGATGACTAATCTCGCTCAACGATCGACTCCCTCGACAGAAATGTGCGTGCGATAGTTCTTGCAAACTACACTATGTAGTTTTTGTCCTCAACGGCAGGCCTGAGAGGTTCTTGTCTTCCCGTCGCCGTTGTGGAAGTTGTGTTGTGGCTCGTCATCACAGCGAGATGCTAGTGACTAGTTCGCGGACCGGTCGCCATCGGTGTGTTCAGATGCTTCTCCAGCGGCTTCTGCGGCTCGAGCGGCAGCCGTACCGGGACGCTTGGTGATGGTCCAATTCTCAATGGTGCGCTGAGAAACCTGGTTGATGGCCAGGGCCCCAGCGGGCACATTGTCTCGTACCACAGCGCCCGCACCCGTGTAGGCGCCATCGCCGATTTCTACCGGAGCAGTAAAGACGGTATTAGATCCAGTGCGCACCTCGGAACCGATCACGGTGCGATGCTTATTGACCCCGTCATAGTTTGCGGTGATATTGCCACATCCAATATTGGTGTTCTCTCCAATCTCGGCGTCGCCGGCATACCCCAGGTGGGAGAGTTTAGACCCAGCGCCTACGGTGACATTCTTGGTTTCATAAAAGGCACCGATTTTGCCGTTTTCTCCCAGGACGGTACCGGGGCGCAGATAGGTGAATGGTCCCACTTTAGCTCCCGCAGCAATCATTGCCTCGGTCCCATCGGTACGCTTGACGGTCGCGTGCTGACCGACATGGACATCGGTCAGCGTGGTGTCTGGGCCAATGGTGGCGCCGGGAGCAATCCGAGTAGAGCCGTGGAGCTGGGTTCCCGGCTTAATGGTGACGTCGGCGGCCAGCTCAACCTCGATGTCAATCCAGGTGGTGGCCGGGTCAACGATGGTCACGCCCTGACGCATCCAAAAATCAGTGATCCGACGATTCAGTTCGGCGCCCAAGGCTGCCAGCTGACGACGGTCGTTCGCGCCTTCAACCTCCCACACATCGGTGGTGACCCAACTGGCGACCCGGCCGCCCTCGGCGCGGGCCAGGCTAAGCACATCCGTCAAGTACTTCTCACCCTGAGCGTTATCGGTGGAGACCTCGGCCAGCGTACGAGCCAGCACTTGAGCGTCGAAAGCATAGATCCCAGAGTTGATCTCGTGGATGTTCACCAGCGAGTCATCGCCGGTTTCCTCGGCATGACGTAGCGCGTCCTTGTGCTCGACGATGCGCTCCACAAGGCCCTGGTCATCGCGGACGATACGACCGTATCCGGTGGGGTCGGAGACCTCTGCGGTCAGCACGGTCACGGCGTTACCCTGGTCATGGTGACAGGCCACCAGCGTGCTCAGGGTTTGCGGGGTCAGCAACGGGACGTCACCGTAGGTGACTACCACGGTTCCGGTCGTGTCGGCCGGCAGCGCCTGGAGCCCTTGTTCCACGGCCCGACCGGTGCCCGGAATCTCGTCCTGGTCGGCGATAACAACCTCGGGCACGAGTTCTTGCAGGTGTGCCACCACACGATCGCGTTCGTGACGCACTACCGCCACGAGATGTTCAGGGTTGACGCTCTGAGCTGCGTGAAGCGCATGGCCAACGAGTGAGCGCCCGCCGATTTGATGCAGGATTTTCGGAGTAGAAGATTTCATCCGAGTGCCCTGGCCGGCCGCCAGAACGATCACGGCTACTGGAGCGGGAGGCTGAGTCACCTGGTCACTTCCTTTGGTCATCGGCACAGAGTGAGATGAAGGCTAAAATCGCTCTCCAGTTCCGCCACTAGGATTCGAACCTAGACCGCGCAGCTTCAAAGGCTGGCGTGCTGCCGTTACACCATGGCGGATCACGAACACCCCAAACATTGTGCCATACTTCCGGCCGTGAGTCGGAATCAGGACGTTTCAGGCGAGGACAAACGGTACACCCAAATGCTATTCGTGGCGTCAACTCCCAGCCAGACCGGCTCGGTAGATGCCTCGCCGACTGAGACGGCCATCGAGCCCGAATAAGGCGCCGACGGCACGATCGTGAATTCCACTCCGGGGTGTAGTCCCTGGCGGTCGAAAAACTGTAGCATCGCCGGATCCGCATCTGAGATGCGCTCAATACGGGCCCGGTCTCCTACGTGTAACACGGACAAGCAGTCGAGCTCGGGGGCGTCAATACTGCCATCCCTGCGCGGGATGGGATCACCGTGCGGATCACGGGTCGGGAATCCGAGGTGTTGGTCAATGCGATCGATCATCATGTCCGAGACCGCGTGCTCGAGCGCGTCGGCTTCTTCGTGAACCTCATCCCATCGGTATCCCAGTGTTTCGACCAGAAAGGCCTCGATCAGCCGGTGGCGACGCACCATGTCGATGGCATAGCCCGTTCCTTCGGCTGTGAGTTCCACTGAACCATAGGGCTGGTGGATCACGAGTTGTTGGTCAGCCAATTTCCGGACCGCATCCGATGCGGAGGATAACCGCACCCCGATTTTTTCGGCGAGAACTTTGGCCGTCACGGGATCTTCAGAGTATTCCTGCAACGTCCAAATGGCTTTGAGGTAGTTCTGTGTAGAGGCCGTAAGATCGGTGACCGACATAACCTTTAGGTTATCAAAGCTCCCCCGGTCACCGACTGGCTCCGGACCATCCGTATCTCGGTCAGCCCTTCCCAGTCGCCGGTGAGTTTTTCGCTTTGTCCATCTGCTACAAAGCCGTGGCGGGCATAGACATCTCGGGTGTCCTGATCTTCAGCGAGGACCCACACCAACGCTGGACGTCCGGCTAAGACCGTTTCTCATAAGGTGGATCGCACCCTGAACCGGGGCTGTCGGTGTCTTGGTCCGGCCGTTCACGCTGTTCCCAGACGGGGTGAACCTAAAGCATACCCATCTGAATCCCCACCCCGGTCTCGGCATCCTCAGGTAACACCGGAGTAGCTCCCGCCACTGCTATAATCCCAGAGGTCTCGGAAAAATCTTTGGGCCCGGTCTCTGCAATGACCAGATCGGCCTCGGCAGCCAAGCCACGCTGAGACCAGGCCACGTCCTGGTCTAGTCGTTCTTCCAGCCGGGTGAAGAACCGCTCGTCGCCCAACCCGGCATATACCTTTACCTTGCGATTGGCTAGGTTCCGCATCCGCAACGCCGGAAGAACATCGGGGTGCTGGGCAGTTCGGACCGCCAGGTCTGCCGGGTGGTCCTTGTGGTGGTTGTGAATCATCGGGGCGACACGTTCTGTCTGCTGTGCTGTCTGTGCATCGGCTGGTGCTGGTAGTCCCGCTGTCTTCAAGTACACCGTCGGTACCGAATAGTGATTTAATGGTTCGGTCATCTGCCGTATACCCATGTAGAGGGAGCTCACCGTCGTGTGTGGAATTGTCGGTCTCGTTTCGACCAGCCCGGTTAACCAGAGTATCTATGACTCATTGTTGCTGTTGCAACATCGCGGTCAAGACTCCACCGGTATCTCAACCTACGATGAACACTCCACTTTCCACACCGTCAAACACCGCGGGCATGTGCGCGAATGCTTCCGGACCCGGGATATGCGTACTTTGCTGGGCAATGTGGGGTTGGGGCATGTCCGCTACGCCACCAGTGGTTCGGCCAGCAATGAAGATGAGGTGCAACCTTTTTACGTCAATGCCCCGTACGGCATTACCCTGGTGCACAACGGTAATATCACCAACACACGCGAACTAACCAAAGAGCTCTTCCACGTTGACCGCCGGCATCTGAACTCCTCCTCGGACACCGAAATTTTGCTGAATGTTCTGGCTAACGCTCTGCAAAACTCGCTGGTTGGTAAAGAGCCCACTGAAGATGACCTGTTCCAAGCTGTCTCCACCGTCCATCAGCGTGTCAACGGCACCTATGCAGCGATTGCCTTGATAGCCGGTTATGGCTTGCTGGCATTCCGTGACCCCTTCGGCATTCGCCCACTGGTCTTGGGCCGTCGGTTTGATGACAACGGGGACCCCGAATGGGTGGTGGCCTCCGAGTCTCTGGTTTTGGCCTCCGGTGGATATGAGTTGGTCCGAGACGTCGCTCCAGGTGAGGCCATTTTCATTTCCGATAGTGGAAAGCTCTTCACCCGGCAGTGCGCAGAGAACCCACGTCTGGTTCCGGATGCCTTCGAGTACGTGTACTTAGCACGTCCGGACTCGACCCTGGACGGGATCTCGGTCTATCAAGCACGGTTGCGCATGGGCGAGACCCTAGCCGCCAAGGTTCGCGCCACTTTGGATCTGGGCGATATTGATGTGGTGATGCCTATCCCAGATTCCGGGCGTCCCACCGCCATGGAACTGGCCCGTTCCCTTAACCTGCCTTACCGCGAAGGTTTCTATAAGAACCGCTATGTGGGTCGTACCTTCATCATGCCTGGCCAGAAGGTTCGAAAGAAGTCAGTGCGTCAGAAACTCAATGCGCTACCCGAAGAATTTCAGGGCAAATCGGTACTGCTGGTCGATGACTCCATCGTGCGCGGAACCACCTCCAAACAGATTGTCCAGATGGCCCGGGATGCCGGGGCACGCAAAGTGATCTTCGCGTCGGCGGCGCCGGCGATCCGCTACGCCAACGTGTACGGTATCAATATGCCCACCCGAGGCGAATTGGTTGCGGCAAACCGCACCGAAGACGAAGTAGCCCAAGTCATTGGGGCTGACCGGCTGGTCTACCAAGAAGTGGATGCCATGGTGGAGGCCATCACTACTGGATCTCACGTCACCAATTTGGAGCTGTCGTGCTTTACGGGCCACTACACCACCGGCGATGTCACCGAGGAATACCTCAGCTGGATTGAGGCCACCCGAGAGTCTTAGCACTATCCCTGCCCCAGGTCACCCGGTTTCGTCCCATGGCCTTTTCATCCGGTTCCCTTGGGAATCAAAAAGACCGGAGACCCCGCGCCGGAACGAACCCAGCAGATGGGTATCGACCATCCCAATAGCCTCCATCATCGCGAACATATTGGTGGGCCCCACAAACCGGAAACCGGATTTCTTCAGCGCGCGAGCCAGCGCTACCGATTCAGCTGACTGTGTGGGCACCTCATCGCTGGTGCGTGGCATGGGCGTCGTCTCTGGATGAAACGACCACACCAACTGCACCAGCCCGCCTTTATCGCGCAGCGCACGCGTCGCCACAGCGTTGGCAATGGTTGCCCGAATTTTCCCCCGGTGCCGAATAATCCCATCAAGGCGTACCAAACTCTCCACCGTATCCTCGTCGAAGGTCGCGACCTCATCGGGGTCGAACTGGCAGAAGGCTTTGCGAAAGGCGGGGCGTTTAGTCAAAATGGTGCGCCAAGATAGGCCGGTTTGGAAGACTTCTAAGCTGATCCGCTCAAAAAGCCCAGCTTCATCCGTGATGGGGACACCCCATTCGTTGTCGTAGTAATCCTGCATCAGCTGGCTACTCATCGCCCACGGGCTTCGGGCGGTGCCGTGACCATCGACGATGACGCCTCTGCCCTGTCCTAGAGAGGTGCTGTCATCCATACGTTCAGTGTGCCTGAAAACACCACCCCAAAAGCAAACATGAGGTAAATTTCTTCAAACCGTGGTGTTACAGTATGTACACCGGTCCGAAAACCGACTGTCCATTTTGTAAGGATCTTGCATAGCCCAACCCTCGAGAACGAAGAAGAGTTGCCATGACTGCCACAGTTGATGAGTTCATTCATCAGTACCCCGGAGAGTCTCACCCCGTGGTGCTCTTGCACGGTTTACTCACCTCCGCGAAGTACTGGAATCCGGCGCGCAGACGACTAACCGCTGCCGGCTACCGTGTGGCGACTGTTGATCTGTTGGGCTTTGGACGCGCAGCTCGTGTTCCAGCTGCAAGCTACGATTACAACGAGCACGTTGAGCACGTGAAAAATGCGTTGCTGTCGATCAGTGGTGGCCAGCCTGTCGTTCTGGTGGGACACTCCCTTGGTGGCCTGATTGCTCTCAAGTTAGCTCGCAAGTACCCCAGCCTCGTTTCCGAACTCGTCATGTTCAATGCGCCACTTTTCCGAGACTCCCATGAGGCCAAGGCCAGCATCGAACAGACCAACAAGCTGTATAAATTCCTGATGACCTCGCGCTTCCGCTCCGTCGGCTGGGGCGCGGCTCATTTACTGGGTTTCCATGTCTGGGGACGTCACAGCACTCGAGCGCGGGAAGGCGCACTGCGGCGGGTGATTTTTCGAGGCAAAGGGATTCACCACCTGGAACAGATCACCGTCCCCACCACGGTCATCACCGGCGCTGCCGACCGTGCGGAGTACCTGAACAATTTGCAACAGGCATCGCTGCCGCCGAATGTGCGAGTCATCGTTGCCCCAACCGGACACCATCTGCCTGCCCAGGCACCACACTATGTTACCTGGACGATGGATTTACTCTCCGGTGGGCTTCGTCCGGAGCACACCGTTCCCGCTGTGTAGCTCGTTCCCCCCGTATATTAGATAAGGAAATATTGATACGCAGACCGTACTAATATCTCGCGGGGGAACATGATGGAAGTCCAGCAGGCCAAAGAATTCCTGGCGGTCGCCCGGGAACTGCACTTTGGTCGTGCTGCGAAATCCCTCCGCATGGCCCAGCCGCCTCTCTCGCGGGCGATTCAGCAGCTAGAACGTGAACTCGGTGCAACTCTTTTTGAGCGCACCACACGGACGGTGTCTCTGACTCCAGCCGGTGAAGCCTTATTGGAGCCCGCTCAGCATCTCATTGCCGCCTCGAATCAAGCTCGTCAAACGGTAAAGGACACCATAAGTGGAGCGGCCGGTTACGTGCGGATTGGATTTGCCGGTGCATCGGTCAATACCCAGGTTGCACGGTTAGCCAAAGCCTTGCGAACAGAACGCGCTGGGTTACGCCTAGAGTACAACTCAGCTCAGTTCTCTCACCAGGCGTTGCAATCAGTGATGGACCACAGCGTCGATCTGGCCATCGGGCGATGGGATTTCCTCCCGGCAGAAATAAGTTCCCACCTGATGGGGCTTGAAGAAGTCATTGTGGCCTTACCAGCGTCCCACCGCTTGGCTGGTCGCCCCGCGGTCAATCTCAGAGAACTCGCTCACGAGAATTGGATTTCTCTGCCTTCCGGGTTTGGGGCCGCCCTACCCAACCGCTTCAATGCTCTGGCCAATACCGCCGGATTCGTTCCTCGCGTCACACAGACCGCACCTGATTCCTGGACCTTGGTGGTCCTCGTGGCCGTGGGGATGGGGTGTGGTATCACCCTGGATTCCATAGCTACCAATGTGCCCCACGAAAACGTGAGCTTCGCCAGAATTCAGGACATCTCCCAACCTCCGCTGGAGGTGCGAATGATCTGGCGACGTCACGATAACAACCCCGCCCTGCATGCAGTCGTAGATTTGGCCCAACGGATCTTTCCCAGCCCACCAACCCAGCCGGACGGAACTTAAAAGCTAGTTAGCTCTCTACCGCGTCGAGCAACTCCAGCCAACGGGATTCCTTGGTATCAATCTCTTCGCGGAGCCCGGAAGCTTGGACAGTCAGGTCCGCAAGCCCTTCGAAATCTGTCTGGTCGTGAGCGGCCATTTTTTCTTCTAGCTCAGTGAGTTCGGTGTTGAGTTTCTCCAGTTTGCGCTCAATCGAGCCAAGGTCCGCCAGCGTAGGCCATATGTTTCCTACAGCGGGACGTTCAGCCACATTGCTGAAAACACACTTGACCGCAAGTTCACCCCAACTAAGCCAAACACCGTCTTTGTCAGCGACGTCACCGAGTTCAGGGTCGCAGGCCGCAAGGTCTACCTGTCACCGGTGATGGATCTGTTCGACCGTTCAATCGTTGCCCACACAGTGGCTACATCGCCGTCGACAGCGTTTACCGCCGATTCTTTAACTCAGATGATTAAAACGTGTGCGCCTGAACCTGGGTGGATGATGCACACCGATCAAGGTTTCCAGTACCAGCATTCGTCCTGGCGCAACCTAATTCATGACAACGGTGGCGCTCAGTCGATGTCGCGTAAAGCCAACTGTTACGACAACGCGGTCATGGAGAATTTCTTCGGGCACTTGAAAACCGAGATGTACCACGGAGAAGTCTTCGACACCGTCACAGAGTTCAACCAGGCAATCGACGAGTACATCCAGTGGTACAACACCGAACGCATCCAACAACGACTCAAGGGGGTGGCCTAAGAATTAGGTCCACTTGGTTTAAGCGTTGACCGTGTTTTCTTGTCTCCATTGTTCCGCATACTGCCGCGGGCTGAGGTAGCCCAGTGATGAGTGCGGATGGAAGTCATTGTAGCGC
>NZ_RDQR01000052.1 GCF_003703835.1 Auritidibacter ignavus | reverse complement strand
CCAACGAGAACACCAACGGCCTGCTACGTCAGTACTTCCCCAAGGGCACCGACCTGTCCCGCTGGAGCGCAGACGACCTCGAAGCGGTGGCCCACACCCTCAACAACAGACCCCGCAAGACCCTCGGCTTGAAGACCCCCGCCGAAGTCTTCGGCGAAGCACTACAATCCCTGAAACAGGCCGGTGTTGCAACCACCGGTTGAACCTGCCCAGAGTATACTTCAGATGAATTCATTAATTATTCTCAACAACACGGATTTATCCAGTCGATGGGCAGGACCGGGGTCTGTTGGGACAACGCCGCCGCGGAGTCATTCTTCGCGACGTTGAAGAACGAAATGTATCACCAGCAGGTCTTCACCACTCGGGGCAGGGCGCGGTTCGCTGTGGCTGAGTACATCGAGGTCTTCTACAACCGGCGCCGCCGCCACTCCAGCCTGGGCTACCGCACCCCAGCACGAGCCTGGGCCGACCACCACGAACCCACCACCGCGGACCCACCCGCAGCGGCCTGAAACACAAGAAAAACACCGAGAAACTGTACGAAATCCTTGACACAGCCCAAGCCATAAGAAGGCTTAACTAAATGAGTAGCTTACTGTGACCCTGCTTATAGTTGAATGTGGAAATAATCAGAGGAGATAACAGGCATGAAGAGCAAGTCGAAAGCCACACTGACAGGTGCGGTTATCGGTTTTTCAACTTCGTCAATCGCAGAAATCATTCGATATTCGATTGGCCAACGAGACATGTCCGACCTTGGCTGGGCTGTTGCTATGGTTCTTTATTTCACCGTGATCGGTGCAGTAATTACCACAGGGGCATATACCGCAAAAATTGGGGTGTACTCCAGTAGACGCAATTTAGAAAGCCACGATCATAACTCCACTGCTTCCACAAAAGAAGAACAAGAAAATTAAGATTACTGAAGCGCCCTGGGTTTTGTTCCGTTTTCTATACGGGGCTCAGGACGTGAGCCTGGGTCATATGATAACTGGCTTCGGCTTCGGTCGGGGTCTGGTAGTTCAAGGCTTCATGCAATCGGGTGGTATTCCACCAGTGGACCCAGTTCATCGTTTCGAATTCCACCTCAGTAGCTGACGGCCAAGCGGGCCGAGCATAAATC
>NZ_RDQR01000027.1 GCF_003703835.1 Auritidibacter ignavus | reverse complement strand
GGACGCTGAAGAAAAGGGCGGCAGACATCCTGGCCTACTTCGACCGCCCCGGAACCTCCAACGGACCCACCGAGGCCATCAACGGACGACTCGAACACCTGCGCGGATCCGCCCTGGGCTTCCGGAACCCAACCAACTACATCGCCAGGTCCTTGCTCGAGAGCGGAGGATTCAAGCCCCGTCTACACCCTCGATTGTGAAGAGCCCCTTATCTCCGCGATTAGAGAAGGACTTCAGCCCAAGCAACATCCATAGACGAGGTAGAACAGGGCATCTGCTCATTTCGAGGACAAGAGACTACTTGACAACAAACATGGGGCGGGCGCTCCCCCGTACAAGGGCGACTCTGGAGCTAACTTTCTAAAAAATCCGACTTTCTTCTGCTTTTGCCGAAGCCACCCCGATAGCAGACTGCACCAGATGATCATTAAGCTTGATGATCCAGTCCCTTGCCTCTCGTGGCTGACGGTTGTAAGCGGCCTGTAAGGCAGGAATGATAAATGTCTTGCCGATACTAATTTCTTTCTCCGTATCAGAGATATTCGCCCTCCAAAACCTTCGAGACAAGACATGCAAGGCAGTCAGCGAGTCACTGAGGTAACGATTATTGGTAGCTTCACGGACAAGAGTATGAGCTCTTCTCAGCACGTCTGAATACTTCTTGATCGTATCCACAACTTGAAAATCCTCGACAAGCATCCTCAAGTCCTTGCGTTGAGTCTCTGTGGCTCGGGTCGCTACGAGGCCAATAGCTAAGGCCTCCAGGGGGCGCCTTACTTCCAACCTTGCAAGCTGGTCGTCCACGGATATGGGGGGAACTTCTATACCCCGGCCACCGCGCGCTCGAAGTAAACGCTCCCGGTCTAGTCGTTGGATCGCTTCACGCAGGGGCGTGCGACCTACTCCGGCGAGTTGTCCTAAATCCGCTTCCGTCACGATACTACCGGGAACGACGGTCCCATCTTCAATCATGTCAGCCAGCTTCAAGTACGCTTCGTCTGCTTTGCCCACTGCCCACCTCTTCTACGACAAATGCGTCATATCACACTACACCGTTCTTGTGATTCATAGCACATAGTGTATATTCTTGATATCCACACGATACACAAAGGACCGATTACGTCAGGAGGCGTCAGCACTTTGAAGTACTCACCGTTGCAAGAACCAAATCCGTTGCCTTACTCTCCCTTCAAAAGCTCAACGGTGCCTCGCCCTATTGGTTGGCTTTCAAGCGTTAGTTCTGATGGCCGAGAAAATTTAGCTCCGTATAGTCAGTGGCAAAACCTCACATTTGATCCACCCAGAGTGATGTTTTCAGCGAACCAATACCCGGATGGTCGACGCAAAGACACGGTTCTAAATGCCGAGCAAACCGGCTGGTTCGTGTGGAACATGGCAACCTATGATTTGCGCGAGGCAGTCAATGTGAGCGCAATGGCTTTGGAACCGCACGAAAACGAATTTGATTATCTTACCGACCATGGCGTGAGCAAGATGTATGCCGATAATTATCCCGTACCAATGATCGCGGAATCGCCAGTCAAATTCGAGTGCCGTTATCACTCCACTCATCGAGTCCCAGGAAATTCACCGGTTGGAACGATTGATGTCGTCTTTGCAACCGTAGAGAAGATCCACATCGTTGATGAATTCATCACCGACGAGGGCCGTCTGGATATCGAGAGAATCGCCCCGATTGCTCGACTTGGTTACTTTGATTACACAGTGGTCCGCGAAACTTTCGAGATGCGTGTGCCCGGCTCTGACAGTGAGGCCCAAGCCGGACTAGAAGGGCGTGCATAATGTCTGCGCAATTAGTTAATGCGGATGGCGAAGATCGTACGACGCAACAGTCCCACACACGTCGTGTACGGGACCTAGTCGCGGTCAACTTTGGAAACGCTCTGGAGTGGTACGACTGGAATATCTATACGGTATTCGCCCCGGTGTTCTCGGTGCAGATTTTTCGTACAGAGAACCCTACCTCAGCACTCTTGGCAACCCTAGCGGTTTTCGCAGTGGGGTTTATCGCAAGGCCGATCGGCGGAATACTCTTTGGAGCCTACGCCGATAAAGTTGGTCGCAAGAAGAGTCTTTTCGTCGCGATGCTGATTACAGCATGCGGAAGCCTCGCCATCGCGGTGACCCCAACTTTTGAAGCCGTTGGCATCGTTGCGTCGATCGTGCTCCTTGTAGCCCGGCTTGCTCAAGGTTTGGCACACGGCGGAGAAATGGGAACCGCAGCGACCTACTTGATCGAACGAGCGCCGTCTCATCGCAGAGCTCTTTTCGGTTCAACGTCTTGGGTCAGTGTCGTGGTCGGAACTATGATCGCGACGTTAGTTGGCCTTGCTATAAACGGTTTGCTAAGTGAAACACAAGTTCACGACTGGGGGTGGCGCATTGCTTTCGGGCTCGGCGGGATTTTGGGTCTCTATGCGCTATATCTGCGTCGCATGATTACTGAAACAGAATCATACAAACAGGTCGCCCAATCCAACAATGAATCGCTTCCTACAAGATCGGAAGCGGGAAAGTTAGCAACAGCGGCTACCGGAAACGATGTGGAAAGTCCAGATAGCATTTTCAACTATTGGAAAGGCCTGCTGGTAATTTTCGGCGTCTCTGCAGGTGGATCTTTGATGTTTTATACCTGGCTGATCTACTTCCCCAATCACGCGCAGATGGCGTATAACATGTCACCGACTCAGACTCTAAGCGCATCTTTGATGGCACAGTTAATTTTCCTCTTCGCGATCCTTTTGGCAGGGCTACTTGGAGACAGAATTGGAAGAAAGCCGATGGTGATAACCTTTGGCGCTCTGTTCATCGTTTTGCCTTTCCCTGTCGAAATGATGCTTGACGGAAGCTTTGCCACGTTTATGATTACTCAGGTCATTGTCCTTTTGGCTATCGCCACGCTCTTTGGTGTTAATGCAGCTGTTTGGGCAGAGGCTTTACCAACCCACGTCCGCGCCAAGGGAGTAGCGAGCATCCTCTCGTTAGCAACGGCTATCTTCGGTGGAACCGCTCCATATCTAATTACCTGGTTCTCCGATAACGGTCAATACAATCTCTATCTTGTATACCTTATGGTCATAGCGACGCTCACTCTCCTGACTGGAATACTTATGCGGGAGGGTAAGAAACAGTCGCTCAGTGGGTGATTCCTCAACATCCCAATTAGAGAATTCCTTCAACCGATTCTTAAACGAGGTCAGTCCAGCCCCCTCTGTGTGGCTGGACTAACCCTGTTGCCGTCTGAGAGTTTTTGGGGCGCGAAGGCCCGGAAGGCTCTATCCGAACATTACTGCTTTTCGATCACGGCACGGTGAATCATCCGGGCCGCAGTTCTCGCGGTGCGCCCACCAATATCGTGCTTTGGGCTCAACTCGGCGACATCGAAATGTAGTAGTTTCCCACTGCGGGCCACCAGACCGATCACGTACTCAATCACATGGGGCGAGACACCAACAGCTGCCGGAGCGCTGACGCCCGGAGCAACATCGGCCGAAAGCACATCCAAGTCCAGGGTCAGGTAGACCGCATCCAGATCTGCCAGGAACGACTCCACAAACTCTGTCACAGCGCTCTTGTGATCGATGGTGGCCTCCCGGTCAAGGAGGACGGCCACATTCTCAGATTTCGCGCGGTCGAACAGAATTTTGGTGTTGGCTTGCTCAGCAATGCCCAGGGCGGCGTAGTGCAGGTCACGGCCGGCAAGATGCTCATGCTCAGCGATTTGAAAGAATCCGGTTCCGGAGGTCGCAAAGCCGGCGTCCCGGTTGTCAAAGTGAGCATCCAGATTCACGATGCCTAATTTTGCCGAGCCTGACAGCGAACGGTCTGAGGCGTCACCAGCACGCAGGAAGTGGGAAACACCCAGAAAACTGGCCCAGGTAATTTCATGGCCCCCGCCTAATCCGACGGTGAAGTGGCCTTGGTCCAGCAGGGTGCTCAGATTGTCACCGAATTCTTTCTGACCTTCTTCGAGCTCAGCCCCGGTGTCAATGTCTCCGGCATCGTAGATGCTGATCGGTTCCGGCAACGCGAATCCGCCTAATGCCTGGCGCAAGGACTGAGGTCCTTCCACTGCTCCAGGACGACCCATATTGCGTTTCACGCCTTCATCGGAGCGGAACCCTAGCAGTGCGGTTCCTGATTCGGCTGTAGCCGAAAAGGGACGGACGGCTTGGTGCCACCGCAGGTGCTCTGGCCCGTCCCCGTCGACACGGCCACTCCAGTTCTCTTTGTTCATGGTGTCAATAAGAGCCATACAATCTACCCCTGTTCTCAAATCACGAAGCTCACGGACGGTTTACACTGCACGAACGCCGCGACGCCAGACCGAATGCGTCATGGGCATTCCAGGGCGGTAGGCCAAGTGGATGGCAGCGGGGGCGTTCAGCAGGTGAAGATCGGCTCGTTTTCCGACTTCCAGGGAGCCGACTTCATCGTCAGCCCCCACGGCGATGGCGCCACCCAGTGTGGCAGCCCGGATAGCTTCGTGCAAGCTCAACCCCATCTGGAGCACAGCGGTACCCACGCAGAAGTTCATCGACGAGGTATAGCTGGTGCCCGGGTTGCAGTTGGAGGCCAACGCAATCACGGCACCCGCATCAAGCAGGCGACGGCCCGGAGCCAGCTGTTCGCGGGTGGACAGGTCGCAGGCCGGCAAGCAGGTTGCCACAGTGCCACGTTGTCCGGTGCCATTGTCCCGATCACCATCGCTCCAGGATCCTGCCAGGGCCTCGACGTCCGAATCGCTCAAGTAGTTCACGTGGTCCACACTGGTGGCTCCCATCTCCACGGCGAGTCTCACACCGGGGCCTTCTCCCAACTGGTTGCCGTGTACCCGTAAACCCAGACCAGCATCTTTGGCGTGTTGCAATACGCTCCGGGATTGGTCTTCGTTGAAGGCGCCCCGTTCACAGAATACGTCGGCCCAATCCACGTATGGCGTCACACCTTCCAGCATCGGGCCGTTGACATCGGCCAGGTACTCATCGGCGTCCACGCCCGCCGGGACCAGGTGGGCACCGAGGAAGGTGACGGTATCGAGCTCCCCGTCTTCTTTCAGCTGGTGTGCTAACTTGGCGTGCCGAATTTCTTCGGCAACCTGCAACCCGTACCCGGTCTTGGTCTCCAGATAGGTGGTGCCACCGTCAACGGCCTGACGAATCCGATCACGCACCAGCCCGCTCAGTCGCTCATCGCTGGCAGCCCGAGTCGCTTCGGTGGTGACGTTAATGCCACCAGCCGAGTAGGATTCTCCTGCCATTCGAGCCTCAAATTCGGCGCTACGGTCGCCATCGAAAATAATATGAGTGTGGGAATCAACCCAGCCGGGAAGAGCGGCTTTGCCTTCGGCGTCAACACTGACGTCAGCGGCGGGCACATCCTTGGAGGGGCCTACCCAGGCGATCTTTCCGTCTTCGAAAACAATCCCGGCATCCTTGATGACGCGTGACTCTGCATCCTGAGTATGTAATTCGGAGATATTGAAGATTGCGGTCGACTCGTTATTCTTCGAGCTCATCGAAACACTCATTCCTCTCAACGATAAAAATAATACGGGGCCTTTGCAGATCTGCCGGATGTTTTTGACTGTCGGTGAGGGTGTAGTGCCCATGGCCACGGCCGATGGCTCGCCCGCGTTGTAACCGATCAAACCGGAGCGCGTCCGTGTCGTCCTGAAGGACCGACACAGACGCGCCCAGGCAGCTCACATGGCCATCACTCAACGGCGATTAGTCGCGGATCTTCGGCTCCATCGGAACCTTGACACCACGTTCCTGAGCAACCTCGGCTGCGCGACTGTAACCGGCGTCCACGTGACGGATGACACCCATTGCCGGGTCGTTGGTCAGCAGTGCTTCCAGCTTGGCCCGACCCAGCTCGGTACCGTCAGCCAAACCGACCTGGCCGGCGTGGATAGAGCGGCCCATGCCCACACCACCCCCGTGGTGCAGCGAGACCCAGGTGGCACCCGAGCTGGTAGCGGTCAGCGCGTTCAACAGAGGCCAGTCGGCAATGGCGTCGGAGCCATCGAGCATGGACTCGGTTTCGCGGTACGGAGAGGCCACCGAACCGGAGTCCAGGTGGTCACGGCCAATAGCGATCGGAGCCTTGACCTTGCCGGAGGCCACCAGCTCGTTGAACAGCAGGCCGGCCTTGTGCCGCTCACCGTAGCCTAACCAGCAAATACGTGCCGGTAGCCCCTCAAATTCGACGTATTCTTCAGCAGCATCCAACCAGGTGTGCAGGTGCTCGTTGTCCGGGAACAGCTCCTTCAAGGCCTGGTCGGTGACCTTAATGTCTTCCGGATCGCCGGAGAGAGCAACCCAGCGGAACGGGCCAAGACCCTCGCAGAACAGCGGACGGATATAGGCCGGGACGAAGCCGGGGAATTCGAAGGCACGCTCGTAGCTGGCCTTGCGGGCCTCGTCACGAATGGAGTTGCCGTAGTCGAAGACCTCAGCGCCTTCGTCTTGGAACTCCACCATGGCCTGCACGTGCGTGGCCATGGACTCGCGGGACTTCTTGGTGAAGCCCTCCGGATCAGCCTGTGCTTCCCGATCCCAATCATCAATCGTGTACTCGACAGGCAGGTAGGACAGCGGGTCGTGTGCCGAGGTCTGATCGGTCACAATGTCGATACTGATTTCACCAGCACGGTGACGACGCAATAGCTCGGGGAACACTTCAGCGGCGTTGCCCACGTATCCCACAGACAGGGCTTTCTTCTGCTCCTTGGCTTCCAGGACCTTTTTCAGCGCGGTTTCCAGATCGGTTTCGACCTCGTCGAGGTAGCGCTTGCCCTGACGGCGACGTAGCCGTTCCTCGGAAACGTCCACGATCAGCACGGCACCGCCATTAAGGGTCACGGCTAGTGGCTGTGCTCCACCCATACCACCGCAACCGGCGGTCAGGGTCAGGGTTCCGGCCAAGCTGCCCTCGAAACGGTTCTTCGCGATCGCACCGAAGGTTTCGTAGGTACCCTGCAGAATCCCCTGGGTCGCGATGTAGATCCACGATCCAGCGGTCATCTGTCCGTACATCATCAGCTCAGCGTCATCGAGCTTGCGGAATTCTTCCCAGTTGGCCCAGTCGCCGACCAGGTTCGAGTTGGCAATCAGCACGCGCGGTGCCCACTCGTTGGTCTTGAGCACCCCAACGGGCTTACCGGACTGCACCAGCAGCGTCTCGTTGTTTTCGAGTTCTTTGAGGCTTTCGATGATGGCATCGTAGGCTTCCCAGCTACGAGCTGCCCGGCCGGTTCCGCCGTAGACGACCAGGTCTTCAGGACGTTCAGCCACCTCGGGGTCGAGGTTGTTCATCAGCATGCGCATCGGAGCTTCAGTCTGCCAGGACTTCGCGGAGATCTCGGTGCCTCGAGGCGCATGAATTTCGCGGGACGGGTCATGACGGGTAAAAGACATCGTATTTTTCCTTTCTCGGGTAGCACACTGGTAGTCACCCGGAGGACTACATCAGCCGTTTTTCTAATATGTTCGCGTAACGGCGCAGAGCCGTCACAAGCTTGTCGTGTTGTTCTGGTGTGGTCTTGGCCGGGATATAGGTCAGCGTCATCGCAGCAACAGGCCAGGCATTGCGGTCACAGATCGCCACTGATACTGAGGAAAAACCTTCGGTGACTTCTGAATGCTCGCTGGCGTAGCCTCTCTGACGGATCTCGCCTAACTCCTCCTGCAATTTCTGTAGCGTCGTGATTCTCAGCAGGTCAATATTGCGGACGGGAAACTCCAGCGATTCGTCATCGAGCTTATGTTCTCCCTCCGACTGGCCGTGCTCCCCCGTGGCAAACGCGCTCTTGAGTGAATACATGGCGGCCACTTGATCTTCGGGTAGCTGTGCCAGCATGGCCCGTCCCGAGGCGGTCGCGTGAGCTAACAGGCGCACGCCGACGTGGTTGACCAGCACCGGCCGGCCCTCGGCACGTTCATTCAACAAGTAGACAACGTTACGCCCGTAGAGCGTCGACAGATGTCCGTTGGCCCGTGTCTCGTCAACCAGCTTGGCCAGCAGTGGCGAGGCCAGACGTGAAACCGGCTCGTAACGCACATAGGAGTGAGACAATTCGACCGCGGAAGGCCCCAGACCGTATTTCTTCTCTTCTGGGTAGTGGATGACAAACCCCTGCGCTATGGCCGTGTTCAACAGGTGATAGACGGTCGAACGCGGAATGTGCAATTGATCCGAGACCAGTTGTGCACTCACGGGACCACGTTGTCTAGACAGCATCAGCAAGATCTCCAGAACGTGCTGAGCTGCCGGCACGCGAGATGACGAGTACTGCTCCGGCTTCCGTTGCGAAAGGACACTGCCTGTTTTCACTATTGCAACATCACCACCACGTGGCACAAGGGGCCAGCGATCAGAATGGTCAGCACGACGCGTTCAAACCACACCACGAGCATTTGCCAGAGGCTGATTGGAATCGAAGTCGACATCACGGTCGGAATCAGTGCGGAGAGGAACACGATCACCGAAACTGAGACGACGGCAATCAGCAGTCGTAACGCAAGATCTTCATCGCCACTCAGGAAGGTCGCAGGCAAAAAGATTTCAGCGACACTGAGGAACGATGCTTTGGCGGCCAGAAGCGGTTCGCTCATGCCCACGATCCACGTAAACGGCAAGAGCAGGTATCCTAGCCAGTCGAAGATCGGTGTGAAGTGCACCAGGATCAAAGCCACCGTTCCCACACCCATGATGGATGGGACGATGTTCGTGGCCATACGAAGCCCGGTCAGGAAGTTGGTGCCGAGGTTCACAAAGATATTGGGTGCAGCATCAGCGATCGCCAGCGCTTCAGACCAGGCCACTTTGGTCTTATTCTTCTTGACAATGCTTTCGGTTTCCAATTCCACGTTGGGATACGCTGTATTCGGAATGGTGCCCAGCGGAGGAATGCGGACGACAATGGCGGTCACCAGGAAGGTTACGATCAGCGACAAGAAGAAGTACCACAGCCACATGTCCATCAGGTCCAGGGTGCGTGCAATCACGACCATGAAAGTCACCGACACGGTGGAAAAGCCCACCGCGATAATGGCTGCTTCCCGGCCGGTGTAGCGTCCTTTCTTGTACATCCGATCGGTGATCAGCATCGAGACCGAGTAGCTGGCCACGAACGATGCGACCGCATCCACGGCGGAGCGACCAGGCGTGCGCCACACTGGGCGCATGATCGGCTGGGCATAAACACCGATGAATTCCATCAGCCCGTAATTGGTCAGTAGCACCAAGAAGATCGCGCCAATCGGCACCAGGATTCCGACCTGTGATGCCACCGGGTTAAAAATCGACGGTGCAATGTCCTCACCGATGATCCAGTTCGGTCCGAAGTCAAAGACCACCATGGCTGAAAAAAGAGCGCCCAAGACGGCAAACACGGCGAAGACCGCATCCACGACGTTCGTCATCCACTTGCCCTGAATCACGGTGAGCACCGCTCCGGCCACAGCGAGTGCCAGAATGATGTATGGCACCGCCTGACCGAGCCAGTCGGTGAACCACGAGACGATGTGTTCAATAAGGATCGAACTCTCTCCGTTGATAGTCAAGGGAACGAAGAAAATGAAAATACCCAACGCGCTGTAAAAAATGACGCGGAAAGCGTTACCCGCCGTGTGGGTATGTTGTGTTTCTGACGTTTCACTGTGCACAGTCATGTCAGCTCCTGTCTGGGCCGGATCGATGGTCCAACCGCTTTCTCGTCTCCGATCTTCCGAGACGTGGTGATCAGTAGTTTTCCAAAATTCTTGTTATATCCCCCCGCGCCGAGGAGGACGTCGCGGAGCAGCTAACAGTTGGATTCCATCGTCTTCAGGTGCCACGACTTGACGTTTCCAGGCGGATTCACCGGCGACAATACCGCCTCCGGTTGGACTACCCTCGTGAGTACGCCACACCCAGTTGAGGTCCTAGCCGGGTCATCTTCAGTATATTCTCCGAAAATCGTGCCCAGCGGCTTACGCATTTCTCGGCAATGGTCCTGCCGCGTCTTGTAGCAAGCGACGTGATAGCTACTCACGCGGTCTGCTAGCCACAGCAGTTTTCTCTGTTGCCCAACAAACCAACCACTGGAGACAGAAATCACGGTCTCAATCTCCACAGTGTGGGAAACGCGTACCAAAACCGTCGTGGCATGTGTGTTTCACATCGAGGTAATCTCCTTCATGCTTTCGCGCGAGTCGAGAGGGCCTCAGCCCACCTCACCTTCTGGTCGTCCCTCCATCACCGTTCGACGAGGTGCATACGACAGTGGTGAATCGGGTACACACACCAGTACAGCACCTCTTGGAGATCAGTAATAAGCTCAGCCCCAGATAACCGTCTGAGATACCAGACACTCGAGTGATCCAGCTAACTCACGCCGACACGAAGCTATCGCCGCCTCTTCCTGCGCGTACACCCCCTATCGTTCATTTGTCCGAAGAGAGTATGCGCTTTCGATCAATTTGTTCTATAATGTTCTATATGCGATGGGAAGCGCAGACCCTCCAGGTCGACCACGAGCAGCTGGATATTGCCGACGGAGATACCCCGTCAGGTGGTGTCCAACACCCGATGGTCGACCTGGAGTTATCCTCCCCAACCCCCGAGTTTGCTCATACCGAATTCCACGAGGTCATCACCAAGTCAGCGCTCAACAAGGTGCCCGAAGCATCCAACATGCCGTTCCGTTGGTCGATCAATCCGTATCGTGGTTGCACTCACGCTTGCGTTTACTGCTACGCTCGGGGCACACACGAGTATCTCGATTTCAACTACGGCGAAGACTTCGACCGACAGATCGTGGTCAAGGTCAATATTGTCGACGCGCTACGTCAAGAACTCAAAAGGGGCAAGTGGGATGGACAGACCGTTGCCCTCGGCACCAATACTGACCCTTACCAGCGCGCAGAGGGCCGATATCAACTCATGCCGGGGCTACTGGCTGAACTTGGCAAAGCCGGCGCTCCGGTTTCCCTCCTGACCAAAGGCACTCTACTCTCCCGAGACATTCCACTCTTGCGATCCTTAGCCCCAGAGATCCCCCTAGATATTGGGGTCTCCCTGGCAATGATTGATCCACAGTTGACCGAGATTTTTGAGCCCGGAACGCCATCTCCGAGCGCACGATTGAAACTGATTGAGAAGCTCTCATCAGCAGGAGCCAATGTCTCAATCATGGCCATGCCGATCATCCCGTGGCTGACCGACTCAATCAACGCCATGGAGCAGCTCTTTAGCTCAGTGGCCTCCGCCGGTGCCACCAGCATCCAAACCACTCCCCTCTTCCTGCGACCAGGCTCTCGCGAGTGGTTCATGTCGTTTATCCAGTCACAGTACCCGCATCTGCTGGCCGGTTTTCAATCCATGTACAGTGGCCGGATTTATGCTCCGGCACGTTATGCCAACAAATTACGAGCCAAGACACGACAACTGGCCCACCAGCACGGGCTCGGTATCGGCGCAGTGCACGAATCGGAAAAGGACCCGGACGTGCACTTTCGCACGCATTTACCAATCCGCCCGGTCAACTCGAGGCCCACAACCACACAGACTCCCGGCACGAATCAACAGGCGCTGTTTTAGAAACGTCGGGGCCGTAGCCAGCGCTCTATCACGATCGAAACAGCACTCATCGGCTGAGCTGCTCGAGGAGCGCGTCGACGATAGGACGGTCCGCGGGAATCCATTCGAACGCGTGCAACGCAGTAGAGTCGAGTTGTTCCCAGACCAATTGATCATGTTCGACCAGCGCCGTGGCCTTACCGGAAATAATCACTGCGGTATAGACCTGCATCCGCATCCCGTTGCCCAACAGCCACCCCTGCGGCTCTGGAGATTCGATGCGATCCAATATTTCAGCCTCAACATCGAGTTCTTCCTGAAGCTCACGGCGTAGTGCCTGTTCGAGATCCTCACCGGCCTCAACCTTGCCACCAGGGAACTCCCAATAGCCGGCCAAGGACTTTGGTGCTTTGCGACGTGCCAGCATCATCTGTCCAGGTTCATGCTTGTCATCGAGGATGGCAGCTCCCACAACAACACGCCGACTGTTGCTGTCGGTGAGCGATGATGAGGCCGAGGACTGATGGGGATGATGGCCCACGGGTAACACTCCGTTACGACTCGATAGGTGATGGTCCGATAGCAACTCTACTTCACGGTCATGGGTACCCTACGAGGGGATCACCCTTCTGGCAGCGACCACAGATCATCTCGTACTTTCCACCGCTACACCCCTGATCACCACGATGGATCCGGTGCGCTTGGCCGAAGATTACGCCTACCTCCAGCACTTAGCTGATGGTCGAGTTGACCTGACGATGGGACGGGGTAATACCGGTCCGGTAGACCCGTGGTTTGGCCGAGACATCCGGCAGGGCATCCCTCTAGCTTTAGAGCACTACCGGTTACTCCACCAGCTGTGGCGAGAAGAGAATGTCGACTGGTCTGGGCGTTTTCGGGCCCCGTTGCACAAGTTCACCTCCACCCCGCGTCCGCTCGACGGGGTTGCCCCATTCGTTTGGCACGGTTCGATTCGTTCCGTCGACATAGCTGAACAGGCCGCCTACTACGGTGACGGATTCTTCCACAACAACATCTTCTGGAATAAAGAACACGTCATCCGAATGGTCGAAATCTAACGGCAACGCTATGCGTACTACGGACATGGCCAGGCCCACCAGGTCTACGTGGTGCTGGGTAGCCAGGCCTTGATGCGGAAGAACTCACAGGATGCTTGGCGTGAGGTCCGTCCTTATTTTGCTAACGCGCCAGTCTATGGCCACGGCCCGTCGATGGAAGAGTTCACCTCTATGACCACTCTCACCGTCGGCTCGCCCCAGCAGGTCATTGAACGTACCCTCAGCTTCCGCGACTGGGTTGGCGACTACCAGCGTCAAATGTTCCTGATGCACCAACGCATGAGTTCTTGGTTGGTCGCCAACATGCCGGCAACGACCCCATCGTTAGTGGTGGACCCGTTTCGCAGGCTACTCCTGATCCTGCCTCTGGCTAGATGCCTCCACCACGTCAACAGCTTTACACCCTCTCATCAGAGCGGGTACCTGCAACGTCCATCTGAGCCTCATCGGCCACGGGGTACCGGTTGAAAGACTTCCACGGTCTAACTGTGTCGGAATACAACGTGTTGTTGGCCTTCGCCGAGGCGCAGGAGCAAAAGCTGACAAGGAGTGAATTAGTTCGTGAAACGGTCGTCTCACCCTCTTGGCTCACCTATTCGGTCACGGTCTTCCACCAGCGGGGGTTGGTCGCCCGGCAACAGTCCCTGCCCACCGACGAGCGGTCTAAGGGAAACCGTGCTGACCGACCAAAGGCGCAATGTGTTCCGGAAGGCCTCAATGATCCATCTCGACACTGTCTGAGAGATGCGTACCGATCTGCTTGATGAGGCTGACCAGCGGTCGCTGTTTCGGAACTTTTCTCGAGTCCAACACCGCCCAGAGGACCTTGACGACTAGTGGTGGTGCCCCATGAGTCGCAGCTCTACACTATCGGCACGTTCTGCCAGCATCGGGTCATCGGCAATCAGCGTTTCGAACGTGGTGAGCATCAGTTTCTGCCCGATAGAGTCCACCGACTGCTCTGCCACGAGCCGGAGTTCAAGTTCCGGGCCTGCCCCGCCACCGGCCACCGGCGTGCCCGAGCGGGTGAGGCTGCCAACACCGGGGCCCGGGAGCATTTCGATTCGTGCTAGCCCCGGTACGAGACCCACAAAATCAGCCAGGTGTTCGCTGAGCTGTTCGTCTAGATAGGACGGCACCCAGTCTCGCTGTTGGGCTAGCGCCCACACGGCCGGACGTCGCACCACAAAGGTCAGGTCTTCTCCTGGGTCCACCACCACCAATTGATCGCCTTCATCCACAGCCGCCAGGCACGCCCGGGGCATCCATACCGCCACCGGTCTCGCCTGCGGATTCCACGAGGTCAGCGCCGGTACCGAGGTGAACACCGGGAGGGCTTGTCTGCCATCTTTGGCCTGCAGGCTCACCAGCGCGACGTCGGCTGCTTTATCCCCGTAGGTGGCGTGGTCGTGCTGAGATACCTCGGTCGCTCTCGGCACCACGGCCGCAAAAACCCTCATCTTAGCTAGGGCTTTAATGGCGTCAACCTCTGTGGCTTCACGGGCCATGAGTTGTTCGGCGATGGTCGTCCACGCCTGATCGGTGGTGCCGTCATCGGTGTCGAAGGCGTGTAGCGGATTCTGGGATCCATCGATCCCAGCGCCGCTGAGGTCCCGGCCGTTCCAAGCGGTTCCTGCCGAATCTGCCGGTCGTCCCTGAGCGTCACGATGTTGATGGGCCAGGTTCCGCTGAATGGCTGCCTGGATGTGGGCGGGCAACTGCCGGGAGGTGGACCGTTGGTGGCGGTCACCGGATCCTGTCACGTTGTCTCGGCCAGCGGTGGTCACGAGGGGGAATTCTCCTGCACCTGGGCCGGGTCGGCCCCGCCTGCGACGGCCAAAGCCTGTTGGAAGGTGAACTGTCCCGAATACAGTGCCTTGCCGATAATGGCACCGTCCACCCCGGAGCCACTCATCTGGTACAGCGTGGCGAGATCATCGAGGGTGGAAATGCCACCGGAGGCGACGACCGGCTTGTGGACCCGCTCGACAATGCTAGCCAACAACTCGGTATTCGGGCCGGTCAGGGTGCCGTCTTTGGTGATGTCGGTGACCACATACCGGTCGCAACCAGCCTGTTCCAGGGTGTCTAATACCTCCCAGAGGTTCCCCCCGGACTGCACCCAGCCTCGGGTGGCTAATTCTTCGCCGCGCACATCGAGTCCCACCGCGATTTTTTCACCGTAACGGGCAATGACCTCAGCGGTCCAGCCGGGGCGTTCCAGGGCAGCGGTGCCGAGGTTGACGCGAGCTGCGCCCATCGTGATGGCTTCGTCGAGGCTGGCGTCGTCACGCAGACCGCCGGAGACTTCGACGTTAATCTGCAACTCGGTCACGATATCACGAATGATCTGCCGGTTATCCCCGGTCCCGAAGGCCGCATCGAGATCCACCAGGTGGATCCATTCGGCACCCGCCTCAGCCCAACGGCGTGCTGCCTGGAGCGGGTTACCATAATCGGTGGCTTGATCGGCCTCGCCTTTGACGAGACGAACGGCTTGGCCGTTCTTAATGTCGACGGCCGGAAACAGGGTCAACGAGGTAGAGCGTTCAGACATGGGTGGTTTTCCTTGTTGTGGGGTGTTGGGCGCGAAGGTGCTGGGTTCGGGCGATCATTCAACAGCGGGAACAGTCAGGAATCCGGCGAGAATAGCCATGATGCCCACCACCACGAAACTGACCGTGACCCAGAGGGGAAATTTCTGCCGATACGATGACCACGATCCGCCCAGCAGAATCCCTCCCAGCGCGATCAACAATGTTGACCATACCGGCATTAAAGCGTTCCAATCCAGTTGTTGAGCAACTGCATTCCTGCATCACCAGATTTCTCCGGGTGAAACTGGGTACCGGATAGTGGGCCGTTCTCAATGGCAGCGATGAAATCACTCCCGTGGTGTGCCCAGGTGACTTGCGGTGGTCGCATGTGTTGGGAGTTCTGGTCGAACTCCCAGCGTCGTACGGCATAGGAATGCACAAAATAGAATCGTTCCCGATGCAGACCAGCGAAAAGCACCGAGTTCTCGGGAGCCCGAATTTCAGACCATCCCATGTGGGGCAACACCTCGGCAGGTAGCTTCTCAACGGTGCCGGGCCACTCCCCCATACCCTCGGTAGTAATTCCATGTTCAACACCGGTTTCGAACAGAATCTGGTGGCCCACACAGATCCCCAACACAGCTCGCCCGCCAGCGATCCGGCGCCCGATCCATCGCATCGCTTCGATGGCGCGCAGGCCGTTGGCGACGGCATCGAAGGATCCCACCCCGGGGACGACAAGGCCATCAGCGTTCAGGACCTGTTCGGCGTCAGCGGTGACCTCGACCTTGGCGCCAAGCCGACGCAAGGCATGAACGGCGGAGTGGATGTTCCCCGAGCCGTAGTCCAGCACGGCGACCGTTTTCTTCTGCACAGTTGTGGCGCGACCCTGCTGGCTCATAGGGCCCCTTTAGTGGAGGGAATCGTGCCCTGCATCCGAGGGTCGGGCTCGACGGCTGTCCGGAGCGCACGGGCGAACGCTTTGAACTGCGCTTCCACAATATGGTGAGGGTCACGGCCTCGAATGAGATCCATATGCAGGCACAGGGCACCGTGGTGGGCAATGGATTCGAAAACGTGGCGAGTCATCGATCCGGTGAAGTGTCCACCAATCAGGTGATATTCCTGCCCTGCTGGCTCACCAGTGTGGACAACGTAGGGCCGTCCTGACAAATCCACTACTGCCCGGGCTAGAGACTCGTCGAGCGGAACCAGGGCATCACCAAAACGACGAATTCCGGATTTATCCCCTAAAGCAGTTTTTAACACCTCGCCCAAGGTAATCGCAACATCCTCGACCACATGGTGGACGTCAATATGTGTATCGCCACTAGCGGTCACAGTCAGATCTATCAACGAATGCTTCGAAACCGCAGTAAGCATGTGGTCATAGAAAGGCACCGACGTGGAAATCTGCGATTGACCGGTACCGTCTAGATCTGCTTCGACATACACGTTGGACTCAGAGGTCGTGCGTGTCATGCTGGCACGACGGCCCGAAAGTAGTTCTGCACCCAAGGGATCGTGGCCTTCCTGGATTTCCCGGTTGGACTAGTGCTTAACACTGCTCACTCTACAGCGGGAGCTCGTCCGTATGGGTGACGATGTCTCTGAGAGCTTTGAGGAATGCCGAGGTTTCTTCTTCCGTCCCCGCAGTGACGCGCAGATGGTGCGCGATCCCGACATCGCGCACCAAGACTCCACGATCAAGCAAGCTCTGCCACACCGCGCGAGCATCTTCGAGCCACCCAAAGAACACAAAATTCGAGTCAGAAGTATGCGGCTTCAGGCCCATCTCGGTCAAGTCCGCCACAATACGATCACGCTGAGTTCGAATGGCTTCCACGTTTTCCAGCAAGGCTTCCCGGTGGGCCAGGGCTGCTAATGCGGTGGCCTGTGTCGTTGCCGAGAGGTGGTACGGCAGACGCACCAGACGCAAAGCATCGGTGATTTCTGGCGCCGCGGCTAAGTAGCCCAGGCGAGCCCCGGCAAGGGCAAAGGCCTTCGACATGGTCCGCGTCACGATCAGCAACGGACGGGACGGAAGCAAACTCAGTGCGGATGCGGTGCCCTCCAGCGCAAATTCCGCGTAGGCCTCGTCAACGACCACCAGGGCATTAATCTCGGACGCCACCTCATACACAGCCTTTACCACGTCAAGACCTAGCGCGGTGCCGGTGGGATTATTAGGCGAACACAACAAGACCAGGTTCGGTCGTGTTTCACGTACTTGTTGGGCAGCTGATTCAGGGCTGAGCGTGAAGTCCTCGGCTCTGACGCCAGAGACGTACGCTGTCTCAGTTCCCAACGCCAACAGAGGATACATCGAATACGTGGGCGGAAAACTTAGCACACTTCGCCCCGGCCCGCCGAAAGCTTGCAGTATTTGCTGAAGAATCTCGTTGGAGCCATTTGCAGCCCACAGATGTTCCCGGCTCAGACCGTGTCCGAGATACTGCGCCAGCTGTTCTCGAAGTTCCGTGAATTCCCGGTCCGGGTAACGATTCAGCGTTGTCGCAGCCTGAAGCGTTGCTTTCCCAATTGCATCCACTACCGCCGGCGGGACAGGGTGAGTGTTTTCGTTGGTGTTCAACGCGTAGGGAACCTCAATTTGAGGGGCTCCGTAGGGAGACTGACCGCGTAGCGCGTCTCGTAAAGGTAAGCGCTGCAGGGCTGTGGGGTCGAAGCTTTTCTGAGAATCCACCCCTCCAGCTTAGCCGGCCCTGAGCCTTACTGATAACGCGGGACAAACAGCTTATCTCCCACCGCGATATCGGAGGTTTCCAAGTCATTGAGTTCCGCAATACGGGTGACCACATCGGCACGGGGCTCTTCCGGAGCAATCTCACCGGCAATAGACCACAGCGTGTCGCCATACCCGACAGTCAGCGTCACCATACCGGCTTGATGGGACTGGTGGCTTGCCTCGGCTGAGGGGTTACCCCAACCAAACAGCACCATCGCGAAGAAACCCACAAGCAGTGTACCAACCACAGCCAGAGGGACAGCGCGGAAGACCAGACGCCCGCGACGAGTCAGCGACATGGCATTCACCGAGGTTGAAGCATGGTTAGCGATAGTCATGATCTTCCCTATCTCATCGTGCAAAATCAGTACGAATCCACGTGTTCTTGCCGACACAATTGCTAGTACATCTTTTCTAACATGCTTGTTCGAACGATGCAATGAATCTCTCGAACACAACTATGAATCTGTTCGGTAATCCGATAGAATTTCAGCAACGGCCACCAGTTATCGGAAAAATCCGTTCGAGGCTCATGGTGCTAGTTCATCAGAGGGCACGGACATTTTTAGAACGGAGGACCTAGATGAGCGAGCAAATGGACTCTGCTGAGTCCACGACCCCAGCGGAGCACGTTCCAAAACTCAGTGGGCGCCAGCGCCAGGTACTGAACTTTTTGCGGGCATCCATCACCGAGAGGGGCTACCCGCCGTCAATGCGAGAGATTGGTACCGGGTGCCATCTACAGTCATTGTCCTCGGTGACTTATCAGCTGAAGAAGTTGACCGAGTATGGCTATATCCGACGCGATCCGCACATTCCACGCGGTATCGAAGTCCTCAGAGATGAGTACGGCTATCTGATAACTGACACCGACAATGAGCACGACATGGCTCCAGAAGTTCCGATGAATGCCGCGGAAATGATGGCCCTGCATACTCGCATGAATATGGGACCAGCCGAAGCCGTGGCGGTGCCACTAGTGGGCCGTATTGCTGCCGGTGGGCCGATTCTTGCCGACCAGCAGGTCGAAGACTACATGATGCTTCCGAAACAGCTCACGGGCGAGGGTGAATTGTTCATGCTCAAGGTGCGCGGTGACTCCATGATTGACGCTGCGATTTGTGACGGCGATTGGGTCGTGATCCGCCAACAGAATACCGCCGATAACGGCGAAATTGTCGCTGCCTTGCTCGACGACGAAGCCACTGTCAAGACTTTCCGGCAACGGGATGGTCACACCTGGTTGCTGCCTCAAAACACCAACTATGAACCCATCCTCGGTGATCACGCCACCATTATGGGCAAAGTCGTCTCGGTCTTGCGCTCGGTATAGCCTGTATCAGCCGAACCACCGCTTGACCATCGCAGGTGCGACAGGACCACCAACGGGTTCTGTCGCACCTGCGATGGTTTGTCCTTATTATCGGGGCGGCTGGCTCTAGCGGAAGACCTAAATCAGCCCGATCCACTGCCAATAGGTGGCCGAGAATAGCAGAATCAGCAGGTAGCCCACGATGGTCAACGGGATACCGGCCTTGATGAACTGTTTCGAGGTAAACGCGCCGGTACCGTAGGCCAACATGTTCTGTGGTGCCGAGATGGGCAGGATGAAGCCGAAGCTGATCACGAACTGCTGAATCAGCACAAAACCAAGACCTTCGTTCGGTAGCCCGGGGATCGAACCGGCCAGTGCAATGAAGACCGGGATCAGGGCCGAGGCCAGTGCAGTAGCCGAGGCGAACCCCAGATGAATCAAGATATTGAAGGCTGCTACGAGGGCGATCGTGGCCAACAATGGCATTTCTGCCAGTCCGATATGGGAGAAAATCGCATCCGACAGCCAGGCGGCTGCATTGGTCTGGAGCAACAGGTTCCCCAAGGAAATACCGATAGCAAAGACCACCAGGGTCCCCCAGTTGACCATTTTTTCCAGTGATTTCCAGGAGATCACGCCGACCCGCGGGATCAGCATGATCGCAATACCTAGGATGGTAATCGTCGAGGAGTCGAGGTCGTGAATGACTCCTTCAGTAGCCCATAGCGCCAACATCACCACGGCAATGATGGTCAGTCGAATCTCGCGACCGGTCATCTTGCCCATCTCGTTCAGACCGTCGGCAACGACTTTCTTCCCGCCGGAGAGTTCTTTGGTTTCGGGTTTGATGACCCAGCGCATCACAAAGTACAACGCCACGGACATCAGCACGGACCACGGGGCGGCGTAGGCGAACCATTCCGGCCATGAGATCGTTGCACCGTATTCTCCTTCGATGAATCCAACAGCTACCTGGTTCTGGGCGGCTGCGGTCTTGATGCCGACGTTCCAAATCGAGACCGCATTGGCGGCGGTGATGATCAGCAAAGCACCGAGTTTGGACTGCACCGGCAGTCCAAAGGCCACCACCATGCCGATCAGAATCGGTACGACCGCACCGGCACGAGCGGTCGCGGAGGGGACGAAGAATGCCAAGATGATCGAGATGACGATCGCCCCAACGAGGATGTGGCTGACTTTTTCACCAGCAAACTTCAGGATATAGAACGCCAGGCGTTTGTGTAGCCCGGTTGCTTGCATGGCGGCAGCCAGCGCGAGGGCGGCGGCCACCAGGGCCAAGGCGGAGGTAGAAAAGCCGTGAAGCCCAAAACTTAAGCCACCACCAGTGCCGTAGAGCTCCTCCAGCTCCGCCCCGGTCTCGGGGTCTAACTCTGGTGAGAAACCGATCAGTAAAGCGATCAGTCCGAGAATCATCACGGAGCTGACCGGGTAGGAGACGGCTTCGGTGACCCACATGATCACCGCGAACACCAAGATCGCCAGTGCTCGTTGCCCGGCGATGGAGAGCCCATCGGGAGTCGGCATGAACAACACTACGCCCATAGCCACGAAGGCGAGCACGAACCAGAGGGGTTTCATACTCAAGTGCGCCAGAATCGAGTCATCGTTGCGTGCTTGGAGCGCTTCGTAGAGATTGCTCCGAACGATTCTGGTTTCTTCGCGGGCTACTTCCTCGTCGCGTTGGCGCCGTTGGGATTTTTTGTCGGACTGTTCGACACCGGTATGTCCCGATTGCGGCGTACCAGATGACATGATGTGTCCCCCTTTCTACCCGGTAGTGATGTGATGAGGCCCCACCATCTGCGACT
The DNA here is from genome assembly GCF_003703835.1 of Auritidibacter ignavus. Lineage (GTDB taxonomy): Bacteria > Actinomycetota > Actinomycetes > Actinomycetales > Micrococcaceae > Auritidibacter > Auritidibacter ignavus. Next base: position 15,194 of record NZ_RDQR01000027.1, on the reverse strand, counting down.
CCGGGATCGGTTCCGGCATGGCACATGGGCAGACCCTTACACACAACATCTCAGGTCTGACCGCTTTATGCCAGATTTGCCAGCCGATTCAGGGCATGTGTGACAAGTTCCTCGTCAACAGTTCGATAAAAATCAGGAAGGGATTTCAGCAGGAAGGAACCATATCGGGCGGTGACGATCCGAGGGTCGAGAATGGCTACCACACCTTTGTCCTGGGTGGAACGAATCAGCCGGCCGACGCCCTGAGCTAAACGTACGGCCGCGTGTGTAGCCGAGACCTTCATGAACCCGTTACCCCCGTGCTGGACGACCCACTGTGTCCTGGCCCGGGTCAGCGGGTCGTTAGGACGTGGGAAGGGGATGCGATCGATAGTGACCAAACGTAATGACCGCCCCGGAACGTCAATGCCCTGCCACAGCGACAGCGTGCCGAAGAGGCTCAGCTGCTCATCGGCAGCAAACTCGGTCACGAGACTGGACAGTGTGGCCTCGCCTTGGCATGAAATAGGGAACTTATCGCCGAGGCGTTGGCGCATTTCCGCAGCGGCGTCTTCGGCGGCCCGTCGGGAGGAGAACAAACACAGTGCGCCACCCTGTGAAGCCCGGAGCAATGATTCGAGACGGTCCGCGGTCCGCTCTGCCAGGCTGAACGACGGAGCGGGCAGATCTTTGGCCGCATACAGAATACCTTGGCTCGGGTAGTTGAACGGACTGCCGACATCCAACGTGGTGTAGGGGGGAGCCCCTGTCCCTGCTAGACCCAGGTCTCCGGCGACTTCGTCGAATCGTCCCCCGATGCTCAGCGTGGCTGAGGTCAGCACGCAAGTCTTCTCTTCTAGGAGGTGATGACGCAGTGTGCCAGCGACTGATAGCGGGGCCACATACAGGGTGGGTGCTACGTGTTCGTCAATCGGGTGCCACCCGGTGCCCGGGGTAAATTGTTGAGGTCTGGTGGCCCAGACCACCCACGGGACAGAATCTTCCTCAGTCGGTTGGTCGAGGATGCGCTCACAGACGTCCAAGATCTCTTGGAGTCGCGCCCGGACGAGATGCGCCTGGGATGCGGTCTCGTCAGCGGATTGTGCCGAACTGGACGCGGTGTTAGAGTCTTTCAGCTCGCTGAGCAGAGTGCGCGTGGCACTCCGGACCGATTCGATGGCCAGTTCTTGAACCTGGTTGAGGCCAGGTGTGAGCAGACCGGACTCGGCGTTGATAAAGGCATCCTCAACGCTGGAGGCCGCAGCTTTCAGGTCGGTGACGCTCAATCCTGCATCCCGCTGAGCGCTGTTCGCCACCGAGGTAATCAGCGATGCCGAGAGTTGCCCGGTCACCGCCGATGTGACCCGGTCGACAAACTCGTGGCCCTCATCGATGATGACGGCTTCTGAGGAGGGAAGCACCTGAATCCCTTCGAAGGCGGCAATGGCCAGCATAGCGTGGTTGGTGACCACAATGTCGGCTTCTTCGGCTTCGTGACGAGCAAGCTCGGAAAAACACTCTTCAACGAACGGGCACGACGAGCCGATGCATTCACGTGCGGTGACAGATACTTGACACCACGCGTCGTCGGAGACACCCGGGGTCAGTTCATCGCGATCACCGGTGTCGGTTGTCTCAGCCCATTCGCGCAGACGCATCACCTCGGTCCCGAGTCGAGAAGACGTCTCCGCCATGGCACCGGCGGCCGCGAATTGGGTCTCATCCACCAAAGGAGGCGTGCTCATTTCGCTGGCCAGCCCCCCGTGCAGACGGTTCTTGCACAGGTAGTTGGCCCGACCTTTCAACAAGGCCACTTTGGGTGTGCTCTCGGTGTGCTTAGCGAGTGCCTCGACGGCCCGAGGGCCATCTTTGGCTACAATCTGGGCCTGCAGAGCCAACGTCGCCGTGGCAATAATCACCGGCCGGTCACTGGTCTGGGCGCGTTGAAGAGCCGGGATCAGATATGCCAGTGATTTCCCGGTGCCGGTACCGGCCTGCACCAGCAGGTGGCGTTGGTTTTCCAGGGCTCGTGAGACGGCCAGAGCCATAGCTTCTTGACCGACCCGCCGCGTACCTCCCAGAGATTCAACGACATGGTGCAGCCAGTCAATGACCTGATGGTCGGCCTGCGTGACGGGCTGGGTATCGAGCCGGTTAGTCGTGGACATAGTCCCGCAAATCCTCCACATCTTCGGGGCGAACCAGCACCCGAAGCGCGGTGCCATCTTCCTGATAGGACTCGTGCAGAATTTCAGTATCGGGCGAATGTAGCCGGGAGACGACTGCGCCATCGGTGTAGGGAACGACCAGATTCAATTCGACGTTGGGACGCGGGATGCGTGCGGCGATGCGGTGTTGCAATTGATCAATCCCTTCGCCGGTGGCAGCTGAGACCACCATGGCGTCGGGATATTTGCGAGTCAACTCTGCTAAAACGAGAGGATCAGCCAGATCTGCTTTGTTGAACACGATCTGCTCGTCCACGCCGGCGACCTCGGTGTCGTTCAGAACCGTGCGGACTGCCTCAATCTGACCAAACGGGTCCGGGTGAGAAGCATCCACCACGTGTAGCATCAGGTCCGCGTCGGCGACTTCTTCCAGCGTCGATCGGAAGGCCTCCACCAGTTGGGTGGGTAATTGCCGGACAAACCCGACGGTGTCTGAGAGGGTGTAGCCGATGCCATCGGGAGTTTCGGCCTGCCGTACGGTGGGGTCTAGGGTTGCAAACAGGGCATTTTCGACCAGAACACCGGCGCGGGTGAGTCGGTTGAGCAAGGAGGATTTACCAGCATTGGTGTAGCCGGCGATGGCCACTGAGGGCACCCGGCGGGCTTGCCGGCGGGCACGCTTGGTGTCCCGGGCAGGTTTCATGGCTTTGATTTCACGCCGTAGTTTAGCCATCCGGTCGCGAATGCGGCGACGGTCCAACTCGATCTTGGTTTCACCGGGACCACGGGAGCCGATCCCTTCACCGGATGCGGCACGACCACCGGCCTGCCGGGACATCGACTCGCCCCAACCGCGAAGACGCGGGAGGAGGTATTCGAGTTGGGCAAGTTCGACCTGGGCTTTACCTTCCTTGGACTTGGCGTGTTGGGCGAAAATATCCAAAATCAGTGCGGTGCGGTCAATGACCTTAACCCCGACGACATCCTCGAGCGCCCGGCGCTGTGACGGGGCCAGCTCGGAGTCGATCACTACGGTATCGGCACCGGTTTCAGCCACGACTGTCGCCAGTTCTTGGGCCTTGCCTTTGCCGAGAAAGGTTGCTGGGTCCTGGGCGTGGCGGCGTTGGATCAGGCCATCAAGCACCGTGGAGCCAGCAGTCTCAGCTAGGGCGGCGAGTTCTCGTAGCGAATACTCCGCCTCAGCCGCGGTTCCCTCGGTCCACAGTCCGGCCAGCACCACTTGCTCGAGCCGAACTTGACGATATTCGACCTCGGTAATATCTTCCAGTTCGGTCGACAGCCCAGTCACACGCCGTAGTGCGCGACGTTCTTCGAGGTCAAATTGATCGCCATCAAAGTCCGTGTGAGTGGTCTCGCCCTGATGCAACGCTTGAGCGGTCCCGCCGTCCCAGCGCGCGTTGTCTGGCTGCGGGTCATGGCTGACTTCTGTCTGTTGATTTTCGTGCGCGAGAATGCGCTCGATCATCCGCTGGGCGGCATCCTTGCCGTGCTGAGCGGTGGTGGTGTTCCGATCGGAATCGGTCATGGTCTCCTTGGGGTTCTCGTCATCAAGCATCCCGGGGATGCGTAATTCTTCTATTCTGTCACATTTAGCCCCTACCGCTACACTGAGAGACCGTGGACTCAGCACATTATTTTTCCGCGACTCCGGCCGGTGACCAGCGTCGACACCGCATCACCGTGCCGTTGGCTGGGGCCGAGCGCGAGGTTTTTTCAGCTGCCGGCGTGTTCTCCCACGACGAATTGGACCGTGGCACGCGCGTTCTACTCGATACGGTGCCCGCTCCCCCGCCGACTGGACGTTTTCTCGATATCGGCAGCGGCTGGGGGCCACTAGCCTTGTCCATGGCGCTGTTGTCCCCCGAGGCCGAGGTTTGTGCAGTGGAGGTCAATGAGCGCGCCCGGGAGTTGACCGTGGAGAATGCCCGAGCATTGGGTCTGGAGCAGATCAGCGTCTGGGCCCCGGACGAGCTGGATCCCGAACCTGGATTTGATCTGATCTGGTCCAATCCTCCGATCCGCGTGGGTAAAGCAGTGTTGCACGAAATTTTGCAACGGTGGTTACCGCGTTTGCGTCCCGGCGGGCACGCGTGGCTGGTGGTGGCCAAGAAGCTCGGCGCGGATTCACTGTTGCCCTGGATTGCAACGATGCTTCAGAACCATGGGCCCGGAGAATTTACCGCACAGCGTCACGCCACGGTCAAGGGATTCCGGATTTTGCACATTCATCGCGCGCAGTAACCCTACAGCACCGCGTCAAAGAGCCAGGTGACCGGGGTGGCTACGTCCAGGCCGTTACTACCTTCGGGGGCTGTTGCGCAGTGCACGGAGTATTCGGTCCCGGCGGCTAGCACTCGCCAAGGCATCTCGTGGGGTAAATGGGCCCACGTTTTCACCGCGGTTGTGGCGGCTGCAGCCGCTGTGGCCCCGGTGTGCATATCTGAGGGTCGTTGCGAGAGTTTCAGTCGCAACTGGCCCTTCCCGTTGGAGACGACCGGGTCGGCCATCAGCACCAGCCCCACCACCGGATCTTCTTGGGTCGGTGGTTCAATGCCGGGCAGTGACTGGGTGGAGGCCGCCTCGAACTCTTCTTCTGATCCCAGGGCCACAATGACGAACCGTCTGTTGTGGGATTGGATGCTTAGCCCCGGTCGCGGATCCGGTAGGCCCGCGCATTTCACCAAGGCGTCAACCGCGTGGGATCTGGCTTGCTCGGGATCAGCGAAACTCCAGTCAGGGGTGCGCACCGACCACCAGCCTGGTTGGGGCGAGTCCAGCTGATATGATCCAGGCCGTGGTCCTTGGTGACAGGTCAGGGTGAGACCTCTCGGAGTGGATTGGCCACCATGAGCGGTGATCACCTCCGCTGCCACGCGCAAGGCCTCGGTGGGATCGTCGAGTTGCTGTCCATCGGCGGCATAACCGATGACCTCCCAGTGATCATCACGATCTGCAAGACCCACCACTCCGGCTGCTCCGATCCCCTTGGTGCGGTGGGTGAGCACACGGATGGTATCGGGGTCCATGGGGGCCAGCTCGGGCCCGATCGTGACTAACCAATCCAGGGATCCGCTCATGAGTTTCTGGAAACGCGTGGCCTTCAGGCCCAAAAGCTCTCCCAGTGACGCCGGGGAGGTGTTCATGATGATCAGGTCCTTTGCTGTGCGACGGCAATGAGTTTGTGGGCCTGCTGTAGCCGGTCCGGGGCGTCGGCGTTGATCCAGTGCACGCGTGGGTCGGCCGAAAACCACGTTTCTTGTCGTTTGGCGAATTGTCGGGTGGCAATCACGATTTTCTCGACAGCCTCGTCGAGAGGCAACCGTCCTTCCAACACCTCCAAAAGCTGGCGGTAGCCGATAGCTCGGGATGCTGTGGGTGAGTCGGTGATACCCTGTGCTACCAGCCGTTGGACTTCTTCCAGCCATCCTTGTTCAAGCATGGCGTGGACCCGGTCACGAATCCGTTGGTGCAACCGGACCCGGTTCAGCCTTAATCCAATCTGAACCACCGGCGGGATCCCCGCGGCATAGCGACGTTGGGGCATGTAGGAGCTAAAGGGTCTGCCGGTGAGCTCATGGACTTCCAGGGCGCGAATAATGCGCCGGTCATCGTCTAGTCGCGCGGCGGAGTCCGGGTCCACCGACCGCAGGCGTTCGGTCATCACCTGGATTCCGACCACCTCAGCTTCTTGGGTCAACCGTGCTCTGAGGTCAGGGTCTGTCGGCGGAAATTCCAAGTCGTCCAGCGCTGCTCGCACATACAGCCCGGATCCACCGACCAAGATGGGCATGGCGGAGCCGTCGGGCTGTTCCGCCCGGATCGTCTCGATGGCTCGTCGCGCCCCGATCTGGAATTCGGCCACGGAGGCTTCTGCATGAAGCGGGAGGATATCGATCAGGTGATGCACAATGCCACGACGTGATGCCTCTGGAACCTTAGCCGTCCCGATATCCATGCCGGGGTAAAACTGCATCGAATCGGCATTGATAATCTCCGCCCCTGGCCCGGGACCCTCAGAGTATTCGACAGCAAGGTCTAAGGCCAGGTCCGATTTTCCAGTGGCCGTCGGACCGACAATCGCAACAACCGGTTCTGGCATAGCTACAGTGACCTTTAGCCACCCACGCGAATGGTTGGCATCCCCAGGTTTACTCCGGAACCTGTGGAGGAGCCACCGGCATTAGCGCCACAGCTATCGGCCTGCGCCAGATCCCATGCATCCCCGGCACGAGACCGCCGTAACTGGTAGTCCTCAGGCTGGGGGTCAGCAATCAGGAAGTAGGGGTGAGTTTCAGTGATTGGCACAGTCACAAAGTCACCGGGACGTGGCGGGGTTGCCCCAGCCGGAACCGAGAAGTGAATCAGACGATTATCTGGAGCCCGCCCGCTGAGACGACCGGTCGTGGCGCCTTTGGAACCGGTGTCATTGGTGACCAAGACTTCTTGTGTGGTGCCTAGCAATGTGGCGGATTCTTCGGCAGAAATTTGATCTTGCAATGCCACGAGACGTTCGAACCGTTCTTGGACCACATCGGCAGGAATTTGATCTGGCATCTCACCGGCAGGCGTTCCGGGCCGGATGGAGTACTGAAAAGTAAAGGCCGAGGAAAACCGTGAGGATCTCACAACATCTAAGGTGTCCTGGAAATCTTGTTCGGTCTCGCCGGGGAAGCCAACAATGATGTCAGTGGTGATCGCCGCGTGAGGAATTCGCGTGCGTACCTTGTCCAAAATGCCCAGAAACTTCTTCGTGCGGTAGGACCGTCGCATCGATTTCAGGATCCGGTCGGAACCGGATTGCAGTGGCATGTGCAACTGTGGCATCACGTTCGGGGTTTCAGCCATGGCATCGATGACATCATCGGTGAACGATGCCGGATGCGGGCTCGTAAAGCGCACTCGTTCCAGCCCATCAATTTCTCCGCAGGCGCGCAAGAGTTTTGCGAATGCTCCCCGATCCCGGAACTCTACACCGTAGGTGTTGACGTTCTGGCCCAGCAGGGTCACCTCAACGGCACCGGCGTCGACAAGGGCCTGAACTTCAGCCAGAATATCACCGGGTCGGCGGTCTTTTTCTTTGCCTCGAAGCTGGGGAACAATGCAGAAGGTGCAGGTGTTGTTGCATCCCACCGAAATGGAAACCCAACCTGAATAGGTGGAGTCGCGTTTGGTGGGCAAGGTGGAGGGGAAGACTTCCAAGGACTCAAGTAACTCGACCTCGGCTTCTTGGTTATGACGCGACCGCTCCAGTAGTGTCGGCAACGAGCCGATGTTATGGGTACCGAACACCACATCGACCCAGGGAGCTTTCTCCACAATTGTGTTCTGATCCTTTTGGGCAAGACAACCACCGACGGCAATCTGCATGCCGGGGTGCGCTTCTTTGACGGCGCGGAGGTTCCCAAGGTTTCCGTAGAGTTTATTATCGGCGTTTTCCCGCACCGCGCACGTGTTGAATACCACCAGGTCAGCTTGTTCGTCCCTGCTGGCGGGAACGTAGCCGTGGTCTTCCAGAAGCCCGGAGATACGTTCAGAATCGTGAACGTTCATTTGGCATCCGAAAGTCCGCACTTCGTACGAGCGCGTGGTCGAATCAGCCTGATCGGCGATGAGCTGGGAAGTCAGAGTCACAGTAATACTCGCTCATGAGGCTAGGAGTCAGTTTCTTTCTCCTCTAGCACCCGTTTAACAATGCTAAAGGCCATGGAGGGTGCATAGCCTTTGCGACCGAGCATCCCCACCATGCGTCGAACTAGTTTATCGCGTTCGCGACGGTCCTCAGCAATTGTTGTCCCGGGGACAGACTTGCGCGCCAGTTTACGCTCTACGAGCTCAACGCCACGTTGGTATTGCTGGTCATCGTCGATGAGTTCGAGTGCCTGTTCAGCTGTTTCCCCGACAATGCCTTTGTCGTGTAGCTCACGTGCCAGGGCTGTTTTGGCCAATCCCTTTGAACGTTGCCGTGATTCGACCCAGGACCGGGCGAAGGCAGCATCGTCGATGAGTTGAACTTCTTCAAACCGGTCCAAAACCTTTTCGGCAACGTCAGCGGGGATCTCCTGGGACGCGAGCTTATCTGCCAGTTGTTTCCTGGTTTTCGGAGTCGCCGACAGGGTGCGCAAGAGGATCTGACGGGCTCGTTGTGCCTGGTCCTCGCCAACGGGCACCCAGGGAGCTACACCGTCGGTAGCCGAGTATTGTGACGGATCGTCGTGCATCCCGCGCCGAGGTTCATCGCTCGACTCGAGTTGTTCGATCTGCTCCCTTAAGCGCGCGAGGACCTCGGGACGGTCGTGAGGTTGACTCATCAGGCTCCAGTATCTTCGACCACACTCAGACCGGAGTCTTCAATCTCCTCGTCCTCGGCAATGATGCCCATGGCCTTCTTGATCCGTTCTTCGAGTTCATTGGCCAAATCTGGGTTGTCCTTGAGGAATCGGCGCGCATTTTCCTTGCCTTGGCCCAGCTGGTCACCCTCGTAGGTAAACCATGCTCCGGATTTGCGAATGATGTTTTCTTGGACGCCCAGGTCCAGAATGTCTCCTTCGCGGGAGATACCTTGGCCGTAGAGAATGTCGAATTCCGCTTGTTTAAACGGCGGAGCCATCTTATTCTTCACGATTCTCGCCCGAGTACGGTTGCCGACCGGATTACCAGCTTCTTTCAACGTCTCGATGCGACGTACATCCACGCGCACGGAAGCGTAGAATTTCAGTGCCTTACCGCCGGTGGTGGTTTCCGGACTGCCAAAGAACACCCCAACTTTTTCGCGTAGCTGGTTGATGAAGATTGCTGTGGTTTTTGACTGAGCGAGGCGACCGGTGATCTTGCGCAGGGCCTGCGACATCAAGCGAGCCTGCAGGCCCACATGAGAGTCTCCCATTTCGCCTTCGATTTCTGCTCGAGGCACCAATGCCGCCACCGAGTCGACAACGACGATATCGAGTGCGCCGGATCCGACGAGCATGTCCATGATTTCCAGCGCTTGTTCACCGGTGTCGGGCTGAGACACCAGCAACGAATCAGTGTCAACGCCGAGTTTGGCAGCGTACTCAGGATCGAGTGCGTGCTCCGCGTCGATGAATGCAGCCACGCCACCGTTACGTTGCGCATTGGCCACAGCGTGTAATGCCACAGTGGTTTTACCGGAAGACTCTGGACCGTAGACCTCGACAACACGACCCCGCGGGAAACCACCAATACCAAGAGCAACGTCGAGAGCGACAGAACCGGTTTTTACGACTTCAATAGGAGCCCGGGCTTCGTCGCCCAGGCGCATAATGGAGCCCTTTCCGTAATTTTTGTCGATCTGTGCCAGGGCCGCTTCGAGCGCCTTGTCTCGATCTGTTCCTTTATTGCCTTTGCTGGAGGTTGCTGCCATGGTTGTACTCCTTGTCACGAGGGAAGGTAGACCGCAACGTTGAACCGCTTAGCACGGTCCCGATGCACCCAAAAGTCTAGGGATCCGTCACGGACGCGATAAGCCTCAAGGACAGCGTGTGGAAAACTATCGCACCGACGAATACTCCCTTGTTCTAGCTCCACTGTACGGGAATTAGAACACTATTTCGAACATTGGCAGGCGTGTTGTACAAAGTGGGCTGTTTGTCCGCGATTTTATAGAACGTCTGAACCACTCGCGGTGCCAGTGACTCGTCACTAGATGACGTCGGGATTGTCTTTCGTCGGGATGTCTCGGCCCAGTCGACGAGATTCAGGGATCTGATGTAAGTCGCAGAGGTCGTGCCAAACGCGTTTTGGCTCCACACCTCGATCCAGGGCCTGCTGGGCAGTGACATGAAGACTAGGGAGTATGAGGGAATCTACGATGACGCGTGCGGTGGTGTCACCGAATTCTTCGGTGGCTAAACGCCAGAACTCTGAGACTCTCACCAGCTGTGACTCTCCTTGACAACATCGCAGCCACCGACTCGTGGAGAGAATCGGCGGCTGCTCCTTTAATTTACGGTGTATCCAGGCAACCCTGGAGTGTGTATTAGTGGGTTCCAGCCATGTAACCGCGAGGTCCCGTAGCCGACTGGTTCGGCTGCGCGACTCCCCGCTGGAAGCGGTGGGTCATTTCTTCTGGAACGGTATCGGGTACGTGTCCCACTTCGGCCACGGCGATACGATCGGCAACTTCCCGCAACATACCGGAGAACGGGACGTCGAGGGCTTCACAGATTGCGGCGAGCAATTCACTGGAGGCCTCCTTTTGTCCGCGTTCCACTTCGGACAAATAGCCAAGTGAGACTCGTGCATCGTGGGAGACTTCGCGGAGAGTGCGTCCTTGCCGCTGACGAATATCGCGGAGCACCTCTCCGATTTCCTCACGAAGAACCGGTACTGCGTACTCGGTAGCGTCTTGTTCTTCTCGGCCTGGATCGCCTGCGTTAACCCAACGGGTAATTCCGTTGACTACGACTGGTTCTTTCATCATCTGTGGCGTTTCTCCTCTGCCGCTTAGGAATTCTGCTAGTTCTGAGGACAACAAGGACTAGCGACCTGTGTTCTATTATGAACAACTCATGATGCGTGGATTTTGTTCCCGATCGCTCGGAACGATTTCTCCCGCATCCTCTGGCGCCGTGATGTAGTCTACGGGAGCAACCTGAAGTAAAGCTGGGAAGAGTTGAGTCTAGATCACTCAACTGTTCGCCCGCTCACCGCTTAGTCAACGACTGCGCAGAGCTCTTTGATGGCGGCCTCGACGGTTTGGTGCCGGATCTGTGCTCGATCTCCTTGCAGATGCAGTTCAACGTGTTGGGAAACGTGATCGGCAATGCACAGGCCGATGTATACGGTGCCGACGTCTTTGCCCTGGTGCGGCTCCGGGCCAGCTACTCCGGTCGTGGATATACCAATGTCGCTGTCGCAGACTCTCTGGGCGCCCCGAGCCATCTGTTCTGCGGTAACCGGGTCCACGGCTCCCCGGGTACTGAGTAGGTGGGCGTCAACCCCGAGCACGCGCTGTTTAATCTTATTCTGGTAGCAGACCACTCCCCCGTTGAGTATCGCTGAGGCGCCGGGAATGTCAGCGATACGGGCAGCAAGCAAACCGGCAGTCAGAGACTCTGCAGTAGCCACCGTTAGGCCACGGTCAGTCAGGGTGTGAACCAGCGCGTGCAGGGGTGTTTGGTGCATTAGGAGCTCGCCTGATCTTTTTCGGGGGTCGTACCACGTAGCTGAATGGCTTTGATCACGTAGTCGATGCCGGTGATCACGGTGATGGCCATGGCGATCAGGACGAGACCCCAGCCAAGGTAGAGCCACCACAGTCCGACCAGATCAACCAGCGGGGCCAACAGGACGATGAGGCCCGCGGTTTGGAACACGGTCTTGATTTTGCCACCGCGTGAGGCGGGCATGACTTGGACTCGGACTAGGGCCAGACGCATCAGCGTGATGCCCCACTCCCGCACCAGGATAACGATGGTAACCCACCACCACAGCTCCCCGAGCGCGGACAAGACGATAAAAGCCACTCCGGTCAGAAGCTTGTCTGCGATCGGGTCGGCGATCTTGCCGAAGTCGGTGACGATCCCGCGGGCTCGAGCGATATCGCCGTCGAGTTTATCGGTGTACATCGCCACGGCAAAGACCACCAAGGCCAACCAGCGGTACACTCCCGATTCGACACCATACGCTCCGCCGGCGATCAGGAACCACATCAACAGTGGCACCAGCACGATGCGAACCATGGTGAGGATATTCGGCAGGTTCCAGACCTGCTTGGTGTTTAACGCCCCGTCAGTTGCCATGCGTCCTCATTCGTTGTGTCAGCCTCACCCAGATCGTCGTAGTCCGCATAGTCGGTATGCACGGGCGAATCATAGGCGGTGCTGGTTGTCCTCGAGTCAGTATCGAGGGCTGAGTCCGTCTCGGCGTGTTCCGTGGTCTCAGTCTGGGCCGAAGGCGGGGTCTCGCCCTTGATGGTGGCGATCACATCGGCCAGATCATCGGGTTTGACCAGCACATCACGGGCCTTGGATCCTTCCGAGGGCCCGACCACCCCGCGGGACTCCATCAAGTCCATCAGCCGCCCGGCCCGAGCGAAGCCCACCCGGAGCTTACGTTGCAACATGGAGGTGGATCCGAACTGGGAGGTGACGACCAGCTCGACGGCTTGCAGCAGGTCTTCCAGATCGTCTCCAATATCCTCGTCGATCTGTTTCTGCGGCTTGTCCGGGATGACATCGTCTCGGTATTGGGCGGTCATTTGCGACTTGACGTGGTCCACCACGGCGTGAATTTCGGATTCGTTGACCCAGGCGCCCTGGACACGCATCGGTTTGGACTTGCCCATCGGCAAGAACAACGCGTCACCTTGGCCGAGCAGTTTCTCTGCGCCGGGCTGGTCGAGCACCACTCGGGAGTCGGTGACCGAGGAGGTCGCAAACGCCAACCGGGAGGGGATATTGGCTTTGATCAGACCGGTGACCACGTCCACCGAGGGCCGCTGGGTGGCCAGCACCAGGTGAATACCGGCAGCACGAGCCAACTGGGTGATGCGCACAATCGCGTCTTCGACATCGCGCGGGGCGACCATCATCAAATCAGCAAGCTCGTCAACGATCACCAACAGGTAAGGGTAGGGCTTGAGCTTGCGCTTCGAATCCGGTGGCAGGGTCACTTTTCCGGCGCGCACAGCGTTATTGAAGTCGTCGATGTGCTTGTACCCGAAGGCGGCTAGGTCGTCGTAGCGGGTGTCCATTTCTTGCACGACCCACTGCAGAGCTTCGGCGGCTTTCTTCGGGGAGGTAATAATCGGTGTCACCAGGTGGGGTACGCCCTCGTAGGCGGTCAGCTCCACACGCTTGGGGTCGACCATGATCATCCGGACCTCGTCCGGGGTCGAATGCATCAGGATTGAGGTGATCATCGAGTTAACGAAGGAGGACTTACCGGCGCCGGTGGCACCGGCAACAAGCATATGGGGCATCTTGGCCAGGTTGGCCATCACGAACCCACCTTCAACGTCCTTGCCCACGCCCATGACCATCGGGTGATCGGATTTGCGCGCTGCATTAGAGCGCAACACATCCCCCAGGGCGACAACTTCTTTGTCCCGGTTAGGAATTTCCACACCGATCGCCGATTTGCCCGGGATCGGGCTGAGCATGCGTACCTCGGGCGAGGCCACCGCGTAGGCGATATTTTTCTCCAGACCGGTGACTTTCTCGACCTTGGTCCCCGGTGCCACTTCAATCTCGTAGCGGGTCACCGTCGGGCCACGAGAGAAGCCGGTGACCTCGGCGTCGACTTTGAACTGTTCGAAGGTCGAGTTCAGTGCTGCCACGATGTGGTCGTTTGCTTCGGTGCGATCTTTGGCCGGAGGTCCGGGTGGTAGCAACTCGAGCGAGGGCAACGTGTAGGTGACATCGCCGTCCAGGTGGAGTTGTTCTGACCGGGCTGGAAGTGGTGGCAGTTGCGGTGCTTGAGAGACCTTCGTTGAGGGCACCGAGTGTTGGGGCGGCTGGTCGCTGTCATCCGCGACGAGTCCTGCTGCTCGACGGGCTTGCTGCAACTTCTGTTCATCGGCGGTAGGGCGTTTCACCCCGGCCGGAATCGTCGTGTCGATCGGCTGGGTGGCGTCCTGGTCCACCGCCTGATCGGCTGAGGGGTCATCGTCCAGTGCCTCGGTGTCGCCGGTTTCGTCAGGCTCGGTGGATGCCTCGTCGAAGAGATCACCGAAGTCGATCACTTCGGTGGCTTGGTCTTTCGTGCGCTTTGCGGACTTCTTCGACTCGCGGCCGGCCCCATCCGATCCGAGAGATTCCGTCGTATCGGGATGATTCGGGTGATCGTCGAGCACCGCAGTGGCGTAGGCCTGCTGACCGGCGGACTGACGATCGAGGTGGTCCGCGTCGTTATCGGTGAGCTCCCCGTCGTCAGCCCGGTTGTTGCGGGACCGTCGCCAGAAGCGCAACAGCCCACCTGAGGCCCGGCGTGGCTTCTTCGGCTCGCCGGGCTGCCCGACAGCGTCGTGTTGGTACAGGTAAGACTGATCGTGTCCAGATTCGCGACGATAGTCCTGTGGTTCCTCGCTGTGTTCAGACGGGTCCTGTCCGGTCAGCCACTGATACATGCCCACGATGCGGGCGGGAATCTTCCCGACTGGGGTGGCGGTCAACACCAGCAGGCCAAAGACCAACAGCACGATCATCAGCACCCACACGGGGACCGGGGTGATCAGTGAGACCAGTGGGTCGGTAACAATAAAGCCCAGTACTCCTCCGGAACTGAGCATTTCCTGAAGCGAGCCGGCAACCGGCGGGTTGGAAAACGCCAACTGTGCGATACCGGCACCGCAGATCATCATGATCACCAGTCCGATCGAGATCCGTCCGTTGGCCCGGTCAGCTTCCGGGTACCGGAAGAGTCGCACGGCGAGGATGACCAGGGCCACTGGGAGAAACAAAGCCATCCATCCGAAGGTTCCGGCGGCCACGCCATGGACGATGTGACCGTACCCGGGCACATCGCGTAAGCCCCACCATTCCACCGAGGCAATGATCGTGGCCACGAGTACTAAGAAGAAGCCGGTGCCGTCGCGACGATCTTGGGGCGGGATGTGGCGGTCGGGCCCGATTTTGCGCACACCGGCGCCGATTGGGGTGGCAAACATCATCCAGAACCCGCGTAGCACCCGGACAACCCACGGACTGGTCGGGTCGGTGGTTTCGTACGCTAAATGCACGGTCTCATCGGCACCTGCGTTCTTCTTCGACGAAGAGCTGGAGGTCTTCGACGACCGTGCTGGGGAAGTTTCAGTCGCCATAAGGCCTTATTCTACCGCGCTCTAGCGACTGAGACAGGATGCGACGTACCTTATTGATATTGAGCGCGTAGCTCAGGTCGTGCCTCACGTATCGTGAGCGCGAAGCCATAGTGTGAATGCATGGATAAGGACATTGTCTCGATGAGTGCTCGGATTGAAGTCACCAAGCAATTACGTAGGGATTATCGCACGGGGTCCAAGGCGGAGAAGTCAGCGATTTTAGATCAGTTTTGTGCTTCCACTGG
>NZ_RDQR01000026.1 GCF_003703835.1 Auritidibacter ignavus | reverse complement strand
GCCAGCTAACCCAAGTTTTCGCGCTCAAACTAGCTGAGGCACGACACTGCAGCCACGCGACCTCTCGCGCTCACGATCTGTGAGGCACGACTTACCCTTCGCGCTCAGTTTGACATGAGGCACTACGCCCCCCGCCCTCGCTTCGCCGTTTAACAAGCGAACCGTGGGCACGGGACCGGTGGCGAGCGCTGACTAGAGGGACATGCATTGGAAGGATCTCTAAATCGTTGCACGATCCGGTCACCACTCGTTCCTCTTGAAACGCGTGCAGTCCATCGACCTGGAACAGCCAGATGAGCTAGGCCCCTATGAACTGGATGTGCTCACCGCTCAACGCGAGAACGCCACCCGAGAGCTTCTGGAGGTATTCGAGCGTTTCCCTGCTCTGACCGTTGCCTCGGTGTCCTCGCGCAACTTACGATCGATTAACAAGATGGCAGGGCGAGATGCGTCCATGAGAAACAACGGGAGAAACGCTTGGAAGAAAAGAGCGAATCAACTCAGCAAAGCATCGGTCTGTTCATCCTGGCAGGCATCCACATGGTGGTTCTGATCGGGCTCCAGCTATCTGGTGCTCTCAGCGATATGATGGTGAGCGCTATTGCCTGGTTCGTTGGGATGATGGTGGCCACATGGTGCGTGCTCAAAGCAGTCATACCGTTGCTGAGTAGCACAGAACGCTGAGTTTTCCGAGGCCGACACCACGGCCCCGGAACTGACCACGAGGCGACCCCCCGTACAACGAGACCGCTACTGCGGCGGTCGTGATCGATGATCAACCGTTGATTTTGCGTATTTTGCGGGAATGCTCGATCGGCGATGGGTCGTGGAGGCCACCCTACCCGACCGAGCCGAATTCGACGACCTGAAAAATCTGCCCGTTTCGAGGCATCTCGGTCACGGCATTTGCCGCGCGGTCTTTAGCAAAGGGCTTCCATGCTGGATCCAGATCGCCCAGCTCAACACTCGACCAAACGAAGGGTAACCCCGCAGCCGCATCCACTGACCCCCGATCCATTAGTTGTACATGCAGGTGCGGCTCGGTGGTGTTTCCGGTATTGCCCACCTCGGCCAGCTGTTCCCCGGCTCTCACTCGCTGTCCCGGAACCACCACCACGGAGTCACGGCGCAAGTGCGCGTACGCTGCGAAGGTTCCGTCATCGTGTTGAACCACCACGCGATTGCCGAATATGGCTCGATATCCGCCAAAAAATTCGCTGGCCGGGCCCTCAAGAAGGAGCATCAAGGTCCGCCCGAGCCAGGTGTCGCGCGCCCGCTTGTCGCGTTGCCGATCAGCCGCCTGAAGCACTGTTCCATCCGCGATCGCGTACACGGGCTCACCGAAACAGGTGAACTCCTCGGGGCGCGTTCCACGTCCGACCAAACGTACATCGGCCGGGTTGATCGTTGTGGTCATGTCTTCGGCAACGGAGGGATGGACCAGATCCACGGCGCTGAATTGTCCACGTGTCGCCGTACCGTGACTGGGCAGTTGCTGACCGGGGCTATTGACTGCCAGCCACCGTCCGCGCACTGGAGGCTGAACCACAACGGGTGCACGAGCCGGCGTCACCGGGGCAATTCCGGCCAGCAGGCACCCGGTAAGAACCAGCATCATGACAGCGAGAACCCAGCCGAAACCGCCCGGTGGATTAAACAAGCCAGTCAGGTCAGCCACGATCAGTAGTAGCCCCGCTAGTATCAGCATCCGCCACAACGGACGCAGGGTGGACAGTATCCGACGCAGCCGGTGCACTGCTGGGGCACTGGCGCCCCTAGAATGGTGGTCCGCCTCGGTACCGTCTGTGCTGACGGCCTTACCCCGTTTCATCTCGACCAGCCCTCATTCTCTGTCGTGATGCGCGCCACTCTTCGACGAAGCCTACCATCAGGGTCCACCTGGCGACATCAGTCACGTTGCCCCGGGCCCGAGTGACAGCGATCAGCCAGAAACGGTCGAAACGCACCGTATGTGTTCCACCAGTTCCAATGCTGTGAGGGCGCGATGATCGATCCGAGATACGGGGTAAAAGCAAAACCCCCGCGCTAGGCGAGGGTTTTGGTGGCTCCGACCGGCGTCGATCCGGTGACCTTTCGATTTTCAGTCGAACGCTCTACCAACTGAGCTACAGAGCCTGTTGAGTGGTATTCACTCTTGGACAAAGAGCCTGTCCGATTGGACAGGCTCTCGCATCCGCGACCCTGACGGGACTTGAACCCGCGACCTCCGCCGTGACAGGGCGGCGCGCTAACCAACTGCGCTACAGGGCCATTGAACAGGAACCTACAGTATCAGAGATTTCCCACTCACTGAAATCGTGTCAATCAACAGTCTTTCAGTCGTACCCCCAACGGGATTCGAACCCGTGCCGCCGCCGTGAAAGGGCGGTGTCCTAGGCCGCTAGACGATGGGGGCCTGGCAAATTCGTGAGACTCCACAGATGTCCCGTGAACTTGACCTCCATGAGTTTACGACGAAAACTCTACAGTGTGCAAATCGAGCCATTATCTAACGCCGAATTCGACGCGATCGTTGAAGCTGCCCTCGAGGAGCTCCCTGAGCAAGTGCGCAATCTTTTGGATAACATCGTGATCTTTGTCGCCGACGAATACGAGCCACTCCCCGACGAAGAGCCACAGCCCGAACTCCTCGGACTCTATGAAGGGGTACCGCTCGATGAGCGTGGCGACGACCCACTGGGCATGCCTGACCATCTGACGATCTTCAAGAATCCGCTCGAGCGCATGGTCTCATCTTACGAAGAGCTCGCTCGGCAAATCCGCATCACCGTGATGCACGAAATCGCCCACTACTTCGGTATTAGCGACGAACAACTGCACGCCTGGGGCTGGGGATAGACCACTGCTCTACCCGTTTCTGCCTGGCGTGCAAAAGGTCACGAAACGATGCCAAAACCGCAGAAACTCGCGAATTCCACGGTCATTCAATCCTAAATTACACCGTTGTTATTTATGTTATTCCTGGGGTTCTTGTTGCATTTGTGACAATTGTGCAACTATTCTGGACCAAGAAGTTGGCATTTCTTCGGCGTGTCGTAGTGACAGATCCGAATCGTAATGATCTCGTGACGCAACGGTGAAGAAATGATCTCGACCTCACTGCCCGAATCACTTGCCAGAGAATGAGGACGTTGTCGTGAAATCTCGCCGTCTAATTGGGGTTACCGCCTCGGTGGCCATTGTCACCGCAACCGCAGTCGCCGCGGCCGCAGTACCAAATATGTTGGATGCTGACGCCTCTCGCCAGCATGACGCCGCTGATCTACCGAAAGTTCCGAGCTCGCAAGAGATCGACCAAGCCAAAACGTCAGATGCCAATCGGGATCAGATGCGCCAGCGACTCATCGATTCCATCTTGAAGACCTCCGAGCGATTCGCCGATATCGAGGCAGCCGCTCTGGAAGCTAATGAGAACGCCCGCTCGATGTCAGAAGCGGCGGCAGCTGCACGTCGTGACGCTGAAGATGCCCGAAAGGCTGCGGAAAATGCAGCTGAGCAAGCCTCAGACTCCGAAGAAGCTGTCGGCGCAGCCGCCGGTGAGATGTACCGCAACGGTAACGGTTCGGCGAGCGACCTGATGCTGGGCGATGAAGATAGCCTCAGCCAGCGTTCGACCGCCGAAAACCTCGCTAATCGTCAGGCTCGTGAAGGACAAGAAGCTGTCCGCCAAGCCAACGAAGCCGATAGTCTGCTGGCAAACGCCGAAGCCAAGGAAGCAGACGCCGAACAAAAGGCCGAAGAGGAAGCTCGTGCTCAGGCAGAACGTGAAGAGGAAGCCCGTCGCTACGAAGAAGAGCGCCAAGAGCTCGACAAACTTCGTTCTGATCTCATCAAGGCGTGGGCAGAGCTAGAGGGCATCCCAGAAGAAGAGGCTGCCGAAAGAATTGACGAGATCGAGGAAGAACAATGGGCCGCCGAGCTAGACCGTGTTCTGGGGCAAATCGACGCGCGGGAGACCGAGCAGAGTTCCCCCGCATCGACACAGCCGGCCGTTGAGGCCGAACCTACTCCGGTCACCGAAGAACCCACCCCGTCAGAGACCACGGAAGAACCGACGCCGTCGGCAACCCCGTCCGAGACCCCTAGCTCGGCTCCGGCTAGCCCGTCTCCCACGCAGACCTCTTCGGCACCGGCCAGCCCGTCGCCCACCCAGAGCTCTTCCGCACCGGCTAGCCCGTCTCCCACCCAGAGCTCTTCCGCACCGGCTAGCCCGTCTCCCACCCAGAGCTCCTCGGCACCGTCTCGGTCGGGCTCAGCTTCCTCCTCAAACGGTCGCGCGTCAAGCTCGCCGTCGCCGACGAAGTCTGCCCCGAAGAAGTCTCCGTCTAAGGCTCCGTCGAAATCCCCGTCCACCGGCACGGCAGGGTCCTCCTCGTCCTCCGGTTGGGCCAGCACTGCAATCCAGTTTGCCGTGGGTAAGGCCAATGACCCCAACACCTATTACTCCTGGGGCGGCAACGGCCCCCAAGGCTATGACTGCTCGGGTCTGACTGTGGCTGCGTTCAATGCCGCCGGAAAGTCGTTGCCCCGTAGCTCGAAGGCACAGTACGCTGCCGCCAAGCAGTACGTGCCACTGAGCCAGATGCAGCCCGGTGACCTGGTGTTCTGGTCCAATAATGGATCTGGGTCCGGTGTGTACCACGTGGCGATCTACATGGGTAATAACCAGATTGTCCACGCCCGCAACCCGCAGATGGGTATTTCAGTGACTGCCTTGAACTACGGCGGTATGC
This sequence comes from Auritidibacter ignavus, assembly GCF_003703835.1. Classification (GTDB taxonomy): domain Bacteria; phylum Actinomycetota; class Actinomycetes; order Actinomycetales; family Micrococcaceae; genus Auritidibacter; species Auritidibacter ignavus. The sequence goes on along the minus strand of NZ_RDQR01000026.1, from coordinate 32,161 downwards.
ACAACATCCTGCCTCAAGCGGGACGCTACTAGATTCCCTCGGGGGTCCGGAGTCCGGGGAAGTTCTCCGGATCCTTGGGGGTTACTACCTCATCTCACACACCGCAGGGCGGTTGCCAGTCATGTGGCAACCGCCCTGTCAGACGTTAAAGGACTGGTAACGACAATATCTTAGGAATGATCCGGACGCTTGTCTTTGTGCTCATCCAGGGTGGGGCCAAAGTCGGTGCGGTCTTCCAACCGAGGATCGTCGTAGGCCGGCACCACCAGCACCGGCCCCTTGGCGTGAGAGACGATGCCTTGAGAGGTCGAACCCAGCAGTGCCCCGGTGAAGCCACCCAGTCCACGAGTTCCGACGACGACCAGGCGGGCGGTTTCTGATTCTTTGACCATCACATCAACCGGAACGCCGTCGACGACTTCCGCTTCAATCCGTAACTGCGGGAAATGGTGTTGCAACCAGTTGCGACCGTACTCCATTTTTTCGCGAAGCTCTTCGAGGAGAGCGTTTTCATCCACGGGAGCAGGCAACCATTCCACGGCCGGAGAAACCGGGGCCATGGCGGTGACTAACCGCACCCAGGTTCCACGATTCATGGCTTCCTCGCCGGCGCGGAGCATGGCCAGTCGTGCCTGCCTCGACCCGTCGGCACCAACCACCACCGGTGCATCAGTTCCGGCGCGGGATTCTTCAGCACCTTTCGGCACCAACGCGACCGGGCACTTAGCGCGTGCCGGGAGCCCACGCGACACCGATCCCACCAGCAGACCGAGGAAACCGCCTCGACCGCGGGGGCCGGCAACCAGCAGGTCGGCGTGTTCGGAGTAATCGACCAGCACCGTGGCGGGATCGCCGAGCTCAGTGGCTGCTCGGATCTCCACATCGGTGGGTCCGAGCTTTTCGGCGGTTGCTTCTAAAATCTTGCGCGCGGAATCGGCCAGCGCGTTATCGTGTTCGGATCCGCCTGCGGAATCCATCACCATCGACGGAAACATTGGCAAGCTATAGACGGAGATGAGCGTCAGTGGGCGGTGAGTGCGTTCTGCTTCCCGCAACGCCCAGGTGGCAGCGGCCAGTGACCGCTTCGAGCCGTCAACTCCGACCACCACGCCATGAGTTTTTCCCTGATATGCAGTGTTCTGGTCACTCATGATTGTCACCCTTCTCTTGATCCCCACAGCGTCTGCCTGTGGTTAACTCCAGCTTACTGACTTTGGTCCGCAACGGGGCCGTACGCGGTGCCGCACCGGCGCAAAAGTCATCCAGTTCTCGGGCCTTCCAGCGCAGGTGGGCCGGCAGTGGATCTGCCAATACCGCGCGCTGGAGTCCAGACAGCCCGCCGAGTGCCTCTTGCGGGATCTCGGCGTTGCTGGCAGCAAAGATCATGTTCCCGCGCCGGCGAGATTTGAACATACTCGGATCGGATATCAGGATCACCTCCGAGAACACCTCTCGGAGTGTCGCCACTTCACTCCGGGCATCGGCTAGTCCGGTTGGGCCTGCGTAGTTAATGAGGTACACGCCGTCGGGACCGAGAATGCGTGCTGCTTCTTCGGTGGCTTCCAGCCCGGTGAGATGTTCGGGCGTGACCTGGTGACCGGTGTCCTGATCCTGGGCAAACACATCGCGGAAGATCACGTCCCGCGACCCCGTAGCACCGGTGGCTAACACCTCGCCCGCCTCAGCGGCCCGGATCGTCAACCGCGGTGCTCGCGGCAGGCCACAGTGTTCTCGGACCAGGTTTACCAGGGTCGCATCATCATCCACCGCTGTTTGGCGCGAGTCCGGATAAACCGCGGCCGCCCACCGGGCCATGGTGCAACCGCCAGCGCCCAAGTGCAGAAACCGTAACCGGGTGTCAGTCGAAAACCGGTGGGTGATCACCGCGGCCGCCCACCGCATGTACTCAAAGCCCAGCTCGGTGGGATGGTCCACATTGATCTGCGAGGATTCAGCACCATTAATCATTAACAGCCAGGCGCCAGCCGTGAAGGGGTCCTCGGTGATCACCGCGACTCCGCTGTCGATCTGGTAGTGGCCGGGGGTGATATCGGCCGGTGATGTTTTCTGCGAGCGCCCGCCTCGTTTAGCCATCAGCACCCCTGACCATGAGTTGTTCGGTCATTCCGGCCCAGTCTCCCTCGGTGACCGTTACCGGCTCCCCCACCGGACGATACCCCAGAGCCCTAAAGAACTCGTGGTCACGCCACACCCTGGCCACGCTGGGTCGCGGGCCGAGCGCGGTTTGTACCAGCGCGGTGCCCAACCCGCGACGCCGGGATTCGGCCAGCACATAAACGCCCCGAACTTCTCGCACCGGCCAGGCGCCCGGGTTTTCGTCCAGTTCCGGTAGTTCACCCTGATCTGCCAGGCGTTGGCACCACGTGCGAGTGGTGTCAGCCAGCTCGTCCACGGTGGCGACACCCTGCACCCGGTCGCGGAGGTCTTCGGCCAAAAACAACCGCGGGTCATCGGCTGTTGCTCGAGCGCGACGTCGCCAGAAAGCCACCTGGCCCTCAGCGCTGGCATAGGCCTTGGCACTGAATGTAGCGCCCAATACCGGGGTATATATCTCGTCCCACACCGCAAGTTTGACCGGAATGACCCGCTCAACGTCGGCCTCAGCCGCCGAGCGCACGTAGTAGCGTGCCCCGGTCTCGGTGCGTGCTGATCGGTGGAAGAACCGTTTCATCTACTCGGTAGTGCCCTGTGCACTCGAGTGGTGCGCACTCTCACCCCGCGACTGCAGGAGGTGTTCCAGCCGGTTCAGTTTGCCATCGAGCTCACCGGTGAATCCGGGGCGGATATCGGCCTTCATCACCAAGGAGATCCGAGAGCCGTAGGGTTCCAGGGCGGTCACGCAGTCTTTAATAACCCCCATGACCTCATCCCATTCACCTTCGATCTCGGTGAACATCGAGGAGGTGCGGTAGGGCAATCCGGAGGCGCGCACCACGGCGATGGCCTCAGCCACAGCATGCGAGACCGACCCGGCAGCGGTGGCTTCCGGAGACCCGGAGGCAGCATCGGCACCCAGCGATCCGGTGCCGGAGGTTGTGATCGAAAATGCAATAATCATGGTTCCAGTCTGCCCCACAACCCCAGGTTTTCTCATCTCTAACGTTAGAAGCCTCACGTGAGCACTGTGTACCAGCCCCTTAGGCGTGGGCGGTGTTGTCGATATAGTTAGAAGTGACCCACACCAATCTCCGTTTCACCGGTCGAGAGGATGCGTATGTCCCAAGGCTTGTTCATTTCCACCACCACCGCCGGCACCGGAAAATCTCTGGTCAGCCTCGGGGTGGCCGACTCCATCTATAAGCGCACCGGCTCACTAGGCTACTTCCGCCCCATCTCCCCAGACCCACAGCGGGACCCCATGGTGCACCTGATGCGCGAGAATTTTGATCTCAGTGAAGAACAAGCCCGGGCCGGTTTGAGCTCGGCTGAAGTCCGTGAGCTGGTCGCCACCGGAGAAGAAGACGAGATCTTCGCTCGGTGCGTCGATATTTTCGAGCAAATCTCCGCCGACGTGGTCGTGGTCGAAGGCACCGATTTCGTGGAGGCCGACTCCGCCCTCGAACTCGAACTGAACTCCCGGCTGGCACTGAACCTCAACATCCCGGTGCTGGCCGTGGTCTCTGGCGCCGACTTGAGCCCGGAGGGCGTCTCCAGTGCGGTGGAGCTCACCCGGACCACCATCAACGAGTCTGGCGCCGAGCCCATGGCGGTGATCGTCAACCGCGCCAACCCCGACCAACTGGAAGCCATCGAGTCCTCGCTCCGTCCGGGGAAGTCCCAGGCCAAGGTCTACCTCGTCCCGGAGCTTCCCGAACTCACGTTGCCCTCGATCGCTGAGATCGCCCAGGCGTTAAACCTCGAGCACATTAGCGGGTCTGATCAGTTCCAGCGCGATGTTTCCGAGGTCAAAGCCGTCTCGATGGAAGGCGGCAACTTCTTGAGCATTCTCAACGAGGGCGCTTTGGTGATCGTTTCCGGGGACCGCTCCGATGCCATTCTGGCGACCATGGCCTCCGCGCTGGTACCCGAATTCCCGGTCCCCTCGGGCATGATCCTGACCAACTCGATGTTGCCACGGGCTGAGATCCAGAAGATGTACGCCAACGCGCCCTTCCCGATCTTTGCCTCCTTCGGCGACACATTCAGCACCACCACCGCGGTCTCCCGGGTCCGCGCCGAGCTTTCCAGCGCCCAGCCGCGCAAAATCGCTGCCGCCCTGGGGGCGTGGCACGAACGCGTCGATGGTGACGAGTTGCTGGAGCGACTGGAATTGACCAACTCCTCGGCAATGACCCCGGTGCGGTTCTTGCACCAGCTGATCTCACGGGCCGTGGCCGACCGCAAACGCATCGTGTTGCCGGAAGGACACGATCCCCGCATTCTGCGTGCCGCTGAGATCCTGCACCGTCGCAATGTGTGTGATCTGGTGATCCTCGGCGATGTCGACCAGATCCAGGAATTGGCCGCCACCGAGGGCGTGGACCTGCATGAGATTACGCTGATCGACCCGACCGAATCCCCGGACCGGCAACGCTATGCCGAAGAATACGCGCGCCTGCGGGCCCACAAGGGCGTAGATCTCGACCGTGCCCAGGAAGTTATGCTCGATGGCGCCTATTTCGGCACCATGATGGTTCACCTCGACGAGGTCGACGGCATGGTCTCCGGTGCGGCCAACACCACCGCCCACACCATCCGTCCGGCCTTGGAATTCATCAAGACCCGCCCCGAGGTCTCAATCGTCTCCTCGGTATTCTTCATGTTGTTGCCCGACCGGGCGCTAGTTTACGGCGACTGCGCGGTCAATCCCACTCCGAACGCCGAACAGCTGGCCGATATTGCCATCGCTTCGGCGACCACCGCCGAGCAATTCTCGGTTCAGCCCCGGGTGGCGATGCTGTCCTACTCCACCGGCACCTCCGGATCCGGTGAGGCCGTGGATAAAGTCCGTGAGGCCACTGATCTGGTCCACGCCCATGCTCCCCACCTGAAGGTCGACGGCCCGCTGCAGTACGATGCTGCGGTCTCGGCCTCGGTGGCGGCCTCCAAGATGCCGGATTCGGATGTGGCCGGTCAGGCCACGGTGTTCATCTTCCCGGATCTGAACACCGGGAATAACACCTATAAGGCCGTCCAACAGTCCTCCGGTGCCGTGGCGGTCGGCCCGGTACTGCAAGGCCTGAATAAGCCGGTCAACGACCTCTCCCGCGGCACCACCGTGGAGGACATTGTCAACACCGTCGCTATCACCGCCGTGCAAGCACAGGCTCGCGACTAACTCATCCCGCGCCCGATAGGAGAAGACCCCACCATGCTGATTTTGGTTATTAACTCTGGCTCATCCTCCCTGAAATACCAGGTCCGTGAACTCGATGAGTCCGGCGCGGATACCGAGAAGCCGGTGCTGGCCGAGGGCATTATTGAACGGATCGGCCAGCCCGATTCCGAAATTTCCGATCATGCTCAGGCGTTGGATATCGTCTCGGGACAGCTCGAGGACGTCCTCGACGGTCGCACCATCGATGCCGCCGGTCACCGTGTGGTCCACGGTGGTGAGCGTTTCCAGGCCCCGGCTCTGGTCACCAACGAGGTCATCCGCGCCATTGATGCCCTCGCCCCGCTGGCTCCGCTGCACAATCCGCCCTCGGCAGCCGGACTGCGCGCAATGCGGGAAAAGTGGCCGGATATCCCGCAGGTCGTGGTCTTCGACACCTCCTTCCACACCTCGATGCCAGCCGAGGCCTGGCGGTATGCGGTCCCGGAATCCTGGTACACCGATTACGGTATTCGTCGCTACGGGTTCCACGGCACCAGTCACGATCTGGTCACCGGCCTGACCGCCGAGCTGATCGGGGTGCCCCGCCACAACTTCAACGGCATTATTCTGCACCTGGGCAATGGTGCCTCGGCCACCGCGATCCGTGGGGGCCGATCAGTGGATACCTCCATGGGCTACACGCCCCTGGCCGGTCTGGTGATGGGAACCCGCTCCGGCGATCTCGACCCCTCGATCGTGACTCACCTGATGACCTCCCATGGCTTTACCGCCCAGGAAGTCGACCGGGTACTCAATAACGAATCCGGACTGTACGGGATCAGCGGCCACACCGATATGCGCGAAGTGCTCCACGCCGCCGATGCCGGTCACCGTGGCTCCCAGGCCGCCCTGGATGTGGCCAGCTATCGGTTGGCCAAGTACATCGGTGGCTATCACATCGCCGTCGGTGGCGCCCAGGCGATCACCTTCACCGCCGGCATTGGTGAAAACTCCGCCCCGTTCCGGGCCCGCGTGCTGGACCGGCTGGAAGTGTTGGGCATTACCTACGATCACGAGCTGAATCTGGTCACCGGTTCCGAACCGCGGCTGATCTCGGCCGAGGATTCGGCAATCAAGGTCGCGGTGATCCCCACCAATGAGGAAATGGCGATCGCCCAAAAGACCTACCAGGTCGTCGACGCAGCACAGGCCTGGGGTCAGGGTCCCGGGTTCTAGTGGCGGGAGTCACCGAAGCCGACCGTCGGGCCGGATTGCGCCGGATGAAACTGGTGGCCACCAGTGTGCTGGTCGTGTTAGCGATCGTGTTCGTGATCGCCTTCATCCTGCAAGAACGCCACCCGGCCTTCAGCTATGTGCGCGCTGCGGCTGAGGGAGGCATGGTGGGCGCGTTGGCCGACTGGTTTGCGGTCACCGCGCTCTTTCGGCGTCCGATGGGGCTACCGATCCCCCATACCGCGATCATTCCGCGCAAAAAGGACCAGCTGGCCGTTTCGCTGGGTACTTTCTTTCAGCAGAACTTTCTGGAATCCGAGGTGATGACCGAAAAGCTGGCCAACCTGCGCCCGGCCCGCAAGGTCGGCGCCTGGCTGGCCGAGCCCGATCACGCCCGCGATGTGGGCACCCAGCTGGCTGAGATCGCGGTGGGCACGCTGCGGGCCACCGATGACACCAAGGTGCGAGAACTGATCGCGGATCTGGTGCGCGATCACATGATTGCTCCTCAGTGGTCGCCGACCTTGGGATCGGTGCTCGAGGAAGTCGTCTCTGCAAACCACCACCAGCCCGCCGTGGAACTGGTGGCCTCTCGGGCCGCCGACTGGGTGGCAGAGAATCCGCAGTTCTTTATTGATGCCGTCGCGGACCGTTCCCCCGGCTGGGTACCACGCGTGGTCGACCGGCTACTCGGCGAGCGCATTCACCGTGAACTGTTGGGGTATCTCCGCTCGGTGGTGGCCTCTCAGAACCACCAGCTTCGCCAGCAGGTCACCGGCTGGCTGGAACAGCTCGCCCAGGACATGCAACACGATGACCAGGTGCGGGCCAAGGTCGAGAACCTGAAAGCCGGAGTGTTCGCGGACCCGAATGTCGCCCAACTGGCCTCGCACACCTGGGTGACCGCCAAACAGGCGCTCCTGGATCAGCTGGCCGATCCCGACTCGGATCTGCATCGGGCACTGGTGCAAGCGGTGGCCGATTTTGGGCACCGGATGGAAACCGATGAGCATCTGGCCACCACGCTGGATCAGTGGGCGGTACAGGCCGCCCAGACCGCGGCCGAGCGGTATGGACCCCAGCTGGTGGATGTCATTCAGGAGACCATCCGCCGCTGGGATGGGCGCCAAGCCGCCGACACCATGGAGCTCTATGCGGGCAAGGACCTACAGTTCATCCGCATTAACGGCTCGATCATCGGCGCGCTGGCCGGATTGGTCATCTTTACCCTGGCCACCGCGCTTTTTGGCTAGCTTCTTGTCGACCGGCAACGCCAGCGGGTGTTCCCAGGCCTGCAGCTGATGCCAGCTCGGCATGGGCCCGAAGAGTAGCTGGGCATGACGGGCGACGCGGATAGCCAGCTTGCGGTTGCCCAGCCCGCCGATCACGGCGCCAATGCCGAAGGGCACCAGCCGTCCCAACAGGTGTGAGGACTGGGATTTCGCCGTCCAGGAGAAGAAGGATTTCTGCAACCGGTTGAAGAGTCCCTCGGTGAGCCCTGACAGGCTGGTGACGATCCAGGAGGCCGAGGCCATCCCGCTCAGTCCGGCGTCGATCTCCGGAGATTGCTGGTGCAGGGAGGCGGCCAAAATGCGGCGGCCGTCGTCGCCGAGCATGATCGCCATCACCAGTGCTTGACCGCGCTGATCATCGCCGGTCGGCACACCGTTGAGCTCGGCAATGGATTGGGCGTATAGTCCGGTGAGCTCAATGAAGCCCAGCGCACCGGCTGCGGAGATGCCCAGGGTAGCCAGGGTCCCGATACCAGGGATGACGCCGGCTCCCCCGGCAGCTGCTCCGGTAGTGGTCAGTGACCGCAGGTACAACACGGTGATTTTATCGGCCAGTTCGGCCGGGGTGGCCTCGGGGTACCGGCGACGCAATCGGCGCAGATTGGCTAGCACCACCGGACGTTGGACGGTCAGGGCTGAGAGCACAGCGCGCTGAAAACCCGGGGTGGGATTGCCCTGACGGTCCACGGCGCGATGGACCGCGGAAGTGAGAGCCTTCTCGGAGAGGAATGTAGTGCCGACGGTGCGCGCGGTGCGGGACTTGATCATTCTTGTAGCTTACCGACTGTCGGTAACGGTGAAAACTAGGGCTGGGGGTTGATATCGGCCCAGACGAGGCGATGATCGGTGGCTGCCGGCTGACGGGACAGTTTCGAGAGCAGACCGGACAACGAGGCGGTACCACCGACCAGTTCAGCCCCGTCCTGCCCGGAGGCCGGCCAGTAGACGCCGGAATTTGTCACGGGGAGTTCTTCCGAAGGCAGAATGTAATCGGTGCGTGCCGATCGGGGATCGCCCGGCGCAGGGTCCGGATTCAACCACGTGTGCGTGGCGACATCTTCGGTGGCCTGTTGGGAATCCCGGGAGGAGGTGGGTTCCGGGTCCGTCACACGGTCGACGTCCAGCAACTGGGACATCGTCTCAGAATCTTCGGCTCGAGACTCTGCAGTTCCGGGGGTCAGCTGACCGGCCACCACGAAGCGCGCGCCGTCATCGAGCCCACCGGAGGTTCCCTCATCGTCGGTGATGTAGTCCTGATCGTCTGCACCAGCACCGTCGTTGGCACCATCAGCTTGCTCATCGGGCTGTTCGTCACCGACGTAATCAGCCCAGAAGCCGACCTGATCGTCCTGACGGTAGGCATGCGTCTCGGAGCGACTGGCCTCGGCGCTAGCAGAGGCTAGCACGTGTAGCGGACGCCCGTGCACACTGATCGGTACATCCCAGGCGCCCACCGATGTTAAGGGCACGAGATCTTTTTCGTTCTCGCTGTAACCGGTCTGAGCAATTTTCGAGTCGGGAACCTCAGTCCAGGACAAGTTATTAAACGTGCGAATATTGTCGGTGTCGATCGGGTACTGGGAGTAGATGACCATCCCGCCCTGGCCGGGGTACTCACCATGGCCCAACGCGTCGCCGGGGCCACCAATAGTGCCGTCCTGATCCAAATCTGCGCCCGAGTCTACGCCGGAGTTCACCGGCCCGGCATAGCTATAGGGGTAGTCGATGCCATCGTACTCGCCGGAGCCCACTGCGAGATAATTGGTACTAAAGGCCTCCGCATTGGCCTGATCGGCATCGGTATCAAAACCGGTCACGACTATGACTTCGGGGCGGACTCGCTGAATAATCTGAGCCACCTGGGAGGCATCCCGATCCCCGGGCGTGGACAGCCGTTCGGTGAGCTCACCCGAGGAGGAGCCCACCAGATTCACATCAAAGGTTGCCACCCGCACATCGGAGGAATCCTGGGCCGGAACATATCCGGTACCTAGATCTTCGGCCTCGAGCGTCTGATAGTACGCGGACGCGGGCACGCCAACAGACAGAGTCAGCCCAGCCGCTACGACAGCGGCGCTGATGACTCTGCCGAGTTTGGTGGCGTGATGGGTAGGCACCATTTCAGTCTACGGACCCACCAGGAGCGTGCAAGGGGCAGTGATGAAGTTGTGACCTGCCGTTAATCCTGTGACAATTCAGGTAATTTGGCAGTACGAGATACCTGGGGCACTGTCACGCCGATGCACTGACCCTCGATACACCTATTATGATCCACAACACTTCTTTAGCGTCTTGTGGTTCCGGAATATTGTGACCAATTTGTGATCTTTAAGCTACGACGCGAGACCCAGACGGAATATGCCACATAGACCACCGTGATCACCGGAAGTGGCACCAACCCGCTCACGGCCCCCAGCAGACACAGCGCCACACCCACGATCGTCGCCGTGAGATTCCGCAGGGTCCGTTGGTGGATGGCGCGCGCCATGCGGATCAGGGTGGGGACCAATCGCAGGTTGCTGGGCCCCAGGTGAATATCAATGCCCTCAGACACCGGGGCGTGGGGATCGGGGCGAATCGGGTCGGTGGCGACATCGAGTCCTACTTCGGCTGCCCGCAGGGCCGGCGCATCGGTCACCGACGCTGCGATCATCCCGGTGCGGGCGTGTTCGCGCAGGGCCGCAATCGTGACGGCTTTTTCTTCGGGGCGTTGCTGGGCACGAACGTCGGTGATTCCGGCGGCACTGGCCAGTTGTTGGGCCGCCCGTTGGTTATCGGCGGTGAGCACCGTAAGCTGACAGCCCAGCTCGTGCAGTTCGGCCACAGTTTCCGGTACGTCCTCGCGCAACGTGTCGGTCAGGGCGATCACCCCGATCGGGCGTTGGTCGGCCGAGACCACCGCGACGGTGTAATTGGCGTGTTGCAGTCGGTCGATCTCGGTCCCGAGCGCGCCGGCGCGCACCCAGCGTGGTGAGGAGATCTGAACGAAGACTGAGGAGCCCTCCGGGGTGGTCACGCTCCCGGCAATACTGCGGCCGGGGTGCTCGACCACCTCTGTAGCCGGCCAGAGCTCGGGCTGGGCGGTGCTGGGTAGAGCAGAGCTGGTCTGACGGAAGTGGGTCACAATGCTGGCACCGCGGGGGTGCACGGAGTGTTGTTCCACCGCGGCAGCCAGCGCCAGCACTCGGTCCGCCTCGGCCCGGTCGGAGCCGACGACCTCCACCACGGTGGGTTCCAGTGAGGTCAGCGCACCGGTTTTATCCAACCCCAGGTTACGGATGGTGGCCAGCGAGGTCACGGCCGCCTGATAGCGAACCAGGACCTCGGCTTCGGCGGCCCGGGCCATGAAGGTCAGGGCGGGAAGCCAGCTGGCAGCGGTGATCGCCGCCGGGGACAGCACCAGGAGCACGACGCTGGCCACCGGAGCCCAAAAGGTGGGGTGTTCAATCCAGAATCCCCACAGCACGATGACGACTGCCAACATCACGGCCACCCGACGGGCGCGTTCGGCCCATCGGTCGACTCGTCGCACCACGCGGGAACGTTTAAGCTGTGCCCGAGTGACCACCGTGTGATCCGGACCCGGGGATTCAAGGTCCGCAAGGCGTTGGAAGTGCACCAGCACGTGGTCCCACCGACGTAAGAGAAAGGTCCGGACCACCAAATAGCCGGCAGTCAGCCAGACCGCACCCACCGGCTCACCGGCGGCAGCGCAGAGGATGACCGCCAGGGCTGCCAGCACATCGTCGGTAAGTCGCCCCACCACACCATGGGCGGCAGCTGAGACCGCAAAACGGGTCGCGGCCAGCAAGATGCCGGCCACCGAGGCCACGATGCTGGCCACGTTCCACCCGGACGCTGCGGTGACTTCGGCCATCAGCTGGCTCACGCCGGCCAGCACCGCAAGTGCGACGGTGATGATCGCGATGATCACTGCGGGGTCCTTCAGTGGCCGGCGGGAGGTGAGCTCGCCGGGAGTTTCGAGTGCTTCCGGCACCAACTGCGGAGACTTAGCCACGATCGTCGCCCTTCTCGTCGTCGAACTGCTCGAGCCGCGCGGGGTCGGGTAGTGAAGTGTCGGGATATTGTTCGTCCGGATAGGGCCGTTGCACGAACGGTGTGGTGATGCCTGCATTGGTCGGCCCGGCCGTATTCGCTGCTGCCATCAGCGGTGGACCCGGATCCAACATGGGGCGGGTTTCAGCCGCTCGGCGGGCGCGACGTGACCGGATGATGGTGATGATCAGTGGCAGAATCGCCACCACCAGCACCAGGATCGCAATCACCACCAGCAACGTCGCCCCCAGGACTGTGGGACCGGTCAGCCCGGCGGTGAAGGTCAGCGCCTGGTCACCGGTCAGCTCGATCTCGGCCCCCTGTTCGGACCCCTGGTCATCAACGGTCACGCTACGGTGCATCCACGGCAGGCGCACCGTGTGAGTCACGGGCTGTTCGACCCCGGCCGGAATGCTGCCCAGTACTGGGCGGAGGTCTGCGCGCAGCGTGTAGTTGGGCCAGATCAGCCCGGCGTCGTTCTGGCGGGACAGGTGGGCACCCGGGGCAATCTCTTCGATCCGTTCCGACAGCTGTGCGGCGTCGGATCCGGCGAGGCTAAAGCTCAGCAGGGTCTGGCCGTCTCGGTGTTCTTCGTCCAGCGCCACGGCTTCCAGGGCCTCTTTCAGGTGTTGGACCCCGGAGTCGCTGGGGTCCTCGACCAAGGTGAGCTCGTAGCGCTGGTCCACCGACCCGGTGAAGCCCAGTGCGGTCTCCACGTGGAGGGATTCCACGATGCGTTCCCGCAGATAGACCTGGGTAAAGTCTCCCGACAGCTCGGTGCTGCTGGCTGAGGTGGAGGTATCGGACTGTAGCCGGTAGTCGGCCGGTAGCCGTAGCGAGAACGTCACCGCGTTCTCGGAGGCCTGACACGTACTACCGCACTGGATATTCTGGCCGGTCACGGTGAATTCGGAATGGTTGTCATCCACTGCCTGGTCGCTGACCTGCAGACTCAGCTCGGTATTACCCACGAACTGTGCCACCAACTCACCGGCGGTCGACAAGTCCGCGGCGGTGAAACGTAGCTGGTCGTGGCCGTGTTCGAGATGCACATCAGAGACCCCGTCCATGGCGAGCCGCTCGGGCGCTTGGTCGAGGAACTCAGCGCGTCGCTGGTCGCCGGTTTCTCCCCCGGAGCCGCCGTGCAGCCGGATCTCACCGACGATGGGTCCGGATTCGGTCACCGTCAGATCCACCTCGACCCGGTCATAGCCGAAGGACTCTTCCCCGCTGACCTGCAGGCGTTGGTCATCCTCGGAAGCGTACTGCTCCCCGTCAATCACCAGCTCATTGGTGGCCCCATTTTGCAACCCGTCGGCGAGTTGTTGGCGTTGCGAGCCGGTCACCACGCCATCGGCTTCCAGCCCAGCCGGTAGCCAGCCAAGCAGATCCGCGACCGTAAAGGGCTCGTTGATGTCCCAGGTGTCGGTGAGCGTGCCGTGAGAGATCTCGGCCTCGATCTCGGTGCTACCGGCGTAGTCAGAGGCGTGCAGGAGCTGGTTGACCTGGCCTTGATAGTCATCCAGGGAAGCGAACTCCAGGCGGAATTCTGCCACCGCATTCGTGCCAGTGTTGTGGGCAATCCCGTCAAAGATCAGCGGGTCGGGGCGATGGGTCTCAATACTATCTTCGATGACCTGTCGTTGATTCGGGTCGGTCTCGTCAAACACCTCGTCCGGAATCTCGACCTGGAGGATGCGCTGACCGCTCCCGTCCTGACGATACTCCAGCTGGGATTCAACACTAACCCCGCAGGCAGAAAGCACCACCGTGAACAGCGTCATCACGGCCACCAGTACCCACACAGCGCCGCGACGGTAGCGGGCAGGTGGCAAAGTGGCAGTCATAACGATCTTTCGATGGGCACAGTCACGGCATACTCCAGCACTAGTCTAGGCTGTTTCACCACCGCGATGGCGCGATACCGGTTTCTCCTCATCGAAGGACTCCGGGCGGGGCCGGGCCTGACTGCGGGTAATGCCGACACTGGCGATGATCACCAGCCCGAAGGTCGCTGCGCGCAACCAGCCGAAGGTTTGGTCCAGCATGAACCAACCGATCACCGCAGCCACCACCGGCTCCAGGCTAAGCAAGATCGAGAACACCGGCGTCGGGATCCGTCGCAGGGCGGCCAATTCCAGCGAATAGGGCACCACCGAGGACAACAGTGCCGTACCGAGCACCAACAGCCACAGCTCCGGGCGAACCGCGGTTTCGGCGACTCCGGGCGCACCCGGAATCAACACCACCAGCGCACCGATCCCCATCGCCACGGCCAGGCCTCCGCCACCGGGCACCAGTTGGCCGGTGCGGGCCGAGAAAATAATGTAAAACGCCCAGAATCCACCGGCGATCAACGCGAAGGCCACCCCGAGCGGGTCGAAGCTTGCCGCACCAAAACTGGACTCCACCCCGAGCAGCACCATGCCCAAGGCTGCGGCACCAACAAAGATCAAGTCGCGACGGGCCCGCGACATGATGGCTGACAGCACCAGGGGGCCGGTGAATTCCAAGGCCACGGCCACACCCAGCGGGATTTTATCGATCGCGGAGTAAAAGAAGCCGTTCATCCCGCCTAGGGCGAGCCCAAACCAGATCACCGAGGTCCACTGCGTCTTCGTCCACCCCCAGAACCGAGGGCGCAAGACCAGCAACAGAATGACACAGGCCAGCGCCAAGCGAAGGGTGGTCGTGCCCCAGGAGCCGATCGCAGGGAACAGTTGCATCGCCACGGTGGCACCGAACTGCAGGGAGGAGCACGACCCCAACACCATGAGGATCCCCGAGGGACGAACAGCGTCATTGCGTGGGGAGACGGGCACGGTCGATTTCCTCCTTCGGTGTGAGCCTGCGGCGTCATAGGTGCGTCTCGAATCTATCGAAGCCCTCGCACGAGCGCGAAACCACCCCGCTAGATGACCTATTATGTCCCCTTGCCTACCCGGGAACGGTGGTATCGGATGTGGTCAATGTGACACGATATTGGAATGAGCACCACCGGCCATGAATCCACTGACTCGAACCCGAGCACCGGGGCTGAGATCAGCCAGGGCGCCCGACTCTCGGTGGCGGTTGGCTTCGGCCTGTTTCCGCTGGGCATGGCCTTCGGGTTACTCGTGACCCAATCCGGTCTGGCTGCCTGGGTCGCCCCCGCGCTGTCGCTGACCGGATACGCCGGGTCGCTGGAATTTCTCATGATCGAGATGCTGGTCAACACCACCGCACTGCTCACCGTGGGGCTGACCACCCTGTTCGTCAACTTTCGGCACGTGTTCTACGCCTTTTCCTTCCCACTGCACGTGGTGAAAAATCCGGTGGCCAAGATCTATGCCATGTATGCGATGACCGATGAGGCCTACGCCATCACCGTCGCCCATCCCACCGGATGGACCGGGCCGCGACTGATCGCTCTGGAAGTATGCCTGCAGATCTATTGGGTTGTCGGTGGGCTCACCGGGGCGTTGTTGGGTGCTCTGATTCCCGGCCAGATCGCCGGGCTCGACTTCGCGCTGTGTGCGCTGTTCATCACGCTCACCTTGGATGCGGTGCGCTCAACCGCCCAGGTGCCCTCACTGTTACTGGCCGGGACCTCCTTCGCCGTCGCGATGCTGATCACCCCCGACCAGATGCTGTTCACGGCTCTGATCACGTTCATGGTGCTACTGATCATCCGCTACCTAGTCGCAAAAACCCGACGAGGTGACCGCTTTGTTAGCCAGTAACCTCCTTACCGGCGAGGCGATGCCACCGACCGGATACCTCATCGGGCTCCTCGTGGTGATCTTGGCGATCACGTTCACCCTGCGGGCGCTGCCTTTCGCATTGCTGAGGCCACTGCGCAATTCCCAGCTGGTGGCGATCATGGCCCTGTGGATGCCGGCCGGCATCTTGCTGATTCTGGCCTTGTCCATCTTCACCGGAACCATCACCGATGACCCGGCGCGCTGGTGGAAACCCACCATCGCAGCTGGGGTAACGGTGGCCTCCCACCTGCTTTTTGGGCGTAAGACCCTGATCTCGATCGCGTGCGGGACCATCAGCTACGTGCTGTTGGTCAACTTTGTCTAGCAGGTTCAACTCTCCGCTCGTCCGCGACGCCAATAGCCCATAAAGGCCACCGAACGTCGGTCAATGCCCAGCTCAGTGACCAGCTGACGTCTGATCGTGGTGATGGTGCCGGCTTCACCGGCCAACCAGACGTAGAGTGGGGTATATTTCAGCGCCGCCCCACCCCTGGCGGTACGCGGTACCACCCATACCACCGGCTCATCACCAGTGAGCTCGTCCGCGTCGTCAACGATGTCTGAAGTGGTCAGTTCCTCCGCCGTCCGGTCCCCGGTCTGCTCTACCAGCTCGCGAGCTACCGCCACCGTCTTATCAGACAGCGAAGACCCGGCCGGTTGCTCTTCCGCCACAGTGACGAGGTGCACCTGAAATCCGGGGTGACAGGTTACACACCGCGCATCCTCGGGATGCGGGACCTGCACCACGACGGTACCGCGCGCGTGAGACGGTAGGTCCTCCAGAATGCGAGCAATGGCCGGAACCGCGGTCTCATCCCCGGCGATCAGATACCGGTCGGTTTGGGCCGGCGGCACAAAATCCATGCCGGTCAATGGCCCCGGGTGATCGGTATTCGGCCCCAGCAATACCACCGGGTCCCCCACCGCCACGTCACGGACCCAGCGGGCGGCTGGCCCGAGCGGATCGTGATAGACCATGTCCACATCCACCACGACCTCACCCGTGGTGGCATCGCGGTGGACCGCACGGGTGGTGTAGGTGCGCATCGTCGGACGATGGTCCGGATCAAGGTGGTGCCAGGCGGCAAACCACCCCTGGCCGGTGGGAATCGTTGCCAAGGACTCTCGGGGATCTGCCACCCCTTCTTGCGGGAAGAAAATCTTGATCCGCTGGTCAAAACCGGGGTCGCCATACTCGGCTAGCCGATACCCCCCGGCCAGTGCCCTCGGATCCGTATCAGCGCTGAAACTAACGCGCACAAACGACGGACTGAGTCGAGCGACACCGGAGACGACCACCGGAAAGAACACCGTCACAGACTGGGGCGAGTTGGTCATGCTCACAAGATTTACCCGCTGGCACGTTGACCCTGCAAGAGTCTGGCCCCTAGGGTCAGAACATGGCCTGTGATCCCCGTGAGCACATCCGCGGTCCGGTGGTCGACGAACAAACCCGGTGCGTGCACTATCACACCGACCTCGACATCATCGCACTACGCTTCGGGTGCTGCGACGAGGCCTTCTGGCCGTGCTTTCAGTGCCACGACGACACCGTTGATCACGTCCGGCAACCGTGGCCGCGCAACCGTTTCGACGAACCTGCCGTACTGTGCGGTGTCTGCGCGAAGCTGATGACCGTCGCGCAATATACCGAAGCCAGCCGCTGTCCGGACTGTGGGTCGCTGTTCAACCCGGGTTGCGCCTCGCACTATGCGGTGTATTTCGACGGGTTTTAAGGTACCCATCATTCGTCACCGGCGGGCCACTTCACTCCCAAGCATGCCGGTCACGGTGCCTGAGTTTGCTGAGGACATGCGGTTCCGGGGAGCCACCCCTCTTGTTGTGGCATTCGGTGCCGAGGTTGGTGGGCCCTGAGGGGATCGAACCCTCGACCTGCGGATTAAAAGTCCGATGCTCTACCAACTGAGCTAAAGGCCCGGGTCTTGGATAAGACCGAAGAATAGTCTAACGCAAAGTGTCTGGAAGTTTTAAACTGGTTTCGGCGTTGCACTCTCGGTAAGGCCCTTGACTGCCCTCCGATAGTTTCGTCAATCTGATCGAAAGGATGGATCGCTACGGTGTCATTCCATAAACCCGTGTTGTATTCGCCAGAGATATTTGACCGGATTCACGCTGGCCCGGATGCCGAACAGGTGGCTGAAGCCGCCGAGTCCCTCGCCCACGCGCTGGTGACCGGCGGGCAAGACACGGACGCCGACGACGACCAGTCAGTGGAGAACCTGGTGGATCTGGTCGATGAGGTGGGCATGGATACCCTGGCCCAGCTCTGGTCGGATGCTCCGGCTCATACCCTGGGTGGCACACTGTGGCGACTCTATGCTCTGCAGCAAGGCACCCAGCAACACGGGGAACAATGGGCCGCCTGGTACCGCGCGGGCTATCAGGCCCAGGTCTCCCGGGTGATTGCCGGTGCCGTGGAACCACCCACGGCTCAGGACCTCTCGACGCTGACCTCCCAGATTTTGACCGGGGTGTATTCCGGCGACTTTGCCGTCGCCCTCAACCGTGCAGCCGCCTACGCACGCATTATTAGTTTGGGCATGGCACACCACGCCGAGCACCTCGATGCCGGCCACCCGGCCCAGGCCCGAGCGATGGTGCAACGCTCACGCAGAATGCTCACCACCGCCGAACAACTCGACGCCTCGGCCTCACTGTATCGAGCCGGCGCCTTCGACGATGATGACCGCTCGTAGCGTCATGACCGCCTCACAATAAGCTTGTTTACCTTCACAGGGTATCCTCAGCCGACATGAAGCCTTCTCTCACTCGGCTGCTCTCTCCTCAATCCGCGGCACTGGACCATCTCGAGTCCATGGCCGACGCCTTTGAACAGTCGGTGGATGTATTAGCTCAGCTCTTCGGGGCCAGCCACGACGCCGCCGAAGAGCTCGATACCCAGCTCGGAGCCCTCGACTCACGGGCCACCTCCCTTCATATGGCCCTGTTGACCAGCTTGCGCTCCGCGTTCGTCACACCGTTGCCCCGCCAAGACCTGTACCTGATCTCTAACGGCCTCAACAGAGCCATCGAACGCACCTGCCTGGTTGGATCGATCATTCATCAGTCGCGGTCCTACCGTCTGCCGACCGCCGCCATGGATGTCCTCGAAATCTTGGACCGCCAATCCGACTTGCTCAAAGCAGCCATGGCACAACTGACGGATTTTGATCAGCTCGAGGTCACCTGGATTCAACTGGAGCGCCTCGGCCACCGTGCCGAACGAGTGCTACTGAGCTGGCGACTCCAAGATGCCTCCGAATTGCTGGCGCGGCATTACTACCGTCAACGCGAAGTAGCCCTGGGACTGGGCGATGCCTTCGAAGCAGTGCGTCAGGTCATCGTCGCACTCGGCCAAGTTTTGGTTCGGGAGTCCTAAACCCTTGAGTCCCGATACCGTTTTCTTTCTCATCCTCGTGTCCCTACTGGGTGCGAGTTTCCTGGTCATGCTCTCCGGCCACGACAATTCCAATGCCATTGCCCTGCCGGTACGCTCCGGGGCCCTAACCCCCTTCCGTGCGCTACTACTCACCGCAGCGATGCGTGTCATCGGCGTGATTCTCGGGGCCTTACTGATCGACTTCGCGGTGGAAGAATTCTGTGTCCACTTCCCCGAAGGCCCGCTGGGGTTGCTCGGCATTGCCGCTGCACTGGCGACCGCTTTAGCGTGGGGCATTTTGACCTGGTCTCGTGGCGTCCCATCCTCCTCATCCCACGCACTCACCGCCGGACTCCTCGGCGCCGGACTCGCCATGGTGCTCACCGGCAACCATGACATCCCCTGGTTAGCCATGGGACCGACCACCTGGGCGTTACTAGTCTCACTGGTTGCTTCACCGCTGGCCGGTGGCCTCTTGGCCTGGGTACTGACGTTTCCGGCCTTATGGTTGGCCCGCGACGTGAATCCGTCCACCGTCAATCCCCGCGCACGGATGACTCTGGCGGTCACCGGCGCGGCCAACGCACTGGGTCACGGGATCCAATACGGAGCCCGGATCTACGCCATCACAGTGGTGGCTCTCCCCCTGGCTGGGCTACAGGTGGGCACCACGTGGTGGATTCCCGTTGCCACCGCGGTCTGCATGGTCGCTGGCACCTTCCTGGGAGGTTGGCGTATCGCCCATACGCTCACCGAGCGTCTGGTCACCATTGACCCGTTGCGTTCCTCGATCGCCTCACTAACCTCCGCGGCACTGCTGATCGGTGGTGCCTTCGGCCTGCAACTACCACTGTCATCCTCACTCACCACCGCCGGTGCCGTTGTCGGTGCCGGCCACAACCAACGCCACCATTCGGTCCGTTGGCCTCAAGCCGGTCGCATCGGGATCTACTACGTCCTGACGGTCGTGCTCTGTGGCGCCACCGCCTTACTGGTCACCGCAGGTTTCTCCCCACTGTGGGACTAAGAACCACAGCAGTATTGGACAACCCTTGGGCCGAAGGGGCAGAATGTTAACTAGATGTCGGGTCGCGGTAACCCCCGGGCTCCAAACATTTTGCCGCTTCGAGCGGCCACGCGCCGTGAGGCGTTCCCGACCCGGCATCCTCCAACTCTTCTGGGTGAATCCACTCGCACTATCCAGAAATTCCGTAGAGTACTCTCTGTGGCATCTGACGACACCTCACAGCAATCCAGCGGTCAATCGGACCGTCCGCCCTGGGAAAGCTGGCTCCAAAACGGCGCCCTGGTCGTTGTCATCCTGGTGATGACCTGGCTGGCCTTCAACGTTCGGCTCCCAGACCTGGAAGAACTCCAAGCCCAGATCTCCTCCTTTGGCTGGGCGGCCATCGTGATCTTTATCGGCGCCTACGCCCTCGTGGCACTGACCCCGATCCCGGTCACCATTATGGCGGTGGCCGGAGGGCTACTCTTCGGCGGAATTCTCGGCAGTATCCTGTCCATCATTGGCGCGATGCTCGGATGTTGGGGCGCCTACTGGATTGCCCGCGGTTTAGGACGCTCCACCGTGCTGAAACTGCTGGGGTCCCGGGCGGAATCGATTCAACGTCATCTCGATGGTGCCGGTTTTGAAGCGGTGTTTACGTTACGCCTGATGCCCGGCTTCCCCTATTGGCCGGTGAACTATGGAGCCGGGGTCTTCGGCATTAGTCAGCGCGTGTTTGTCACGGCCTCCGGGCTCGCGCTGATTCCCGGCCAAGTTTCTTTGGCAGCCATCGGGGGCTTTATTGCCACCCCGGATTTCCTCCACGGCGCTTTGGTGGTCGTGGCGTGGATCGTGGTCATCGTGCTGACCATTGTGGCGTTGCGTCGCTGGAAAAAGGAGCGGGATGCACATCGGCGCCAGGAGGAAACCTCCTGACGCCGATGCTCACTAACCACAGTGCGTTCTAGCCGAAGCGACCAGAGACGTAGTCTTCCGTCTGCTTATTGGACGGGTTGTTGAAGATCACGTTCGTCTCATCGTATTCGATAAGCTTACCGGGCTTGCCGGTGCCCTGGATGTTGAAGAACGCGGTCTTATCAGCCACACGAGCAGCCTGCTGCATGTTGTGGGTCACGATCACCACGGTGAAGTCGCTCTTCAGCTCGTTGATCAGATCCTCCACAGCCAGGGTGGAGATCGGATCCAGAGCTGAACAGGGCTCGTCCATCAGGATCACGTCGGGCTCGACCGCAATGGTACGGGCGATGCACAGACGCTGCTGCTGACCACCGGACAGACCGGAACCGGGGCGGTCAAGACGGTCCTTGACTTCGTTCCACAGGTTCGCACCGGTCAACGAGCGCTCCACGATTTCATCGGAGCGGGACTTGGACAGTCGCGAACCGTTGAGCTTGTAACCGGCCAGCACATTCTCCCGAATCGACATGGTCGGGAACGGGTTCGGGCGCTGGAACACCATACCAACCATGGTACGAACGGTCACCGGGTCAACACCGTTGCCGTAGATGTTGTCGCCATCGAGCAGGATCTCACCCTCAACGCGAGCGCCGGGCAGCACCTCGTGCATCCGGTTGATGGTGCGCAGGAAGGTGGTCTTACCGCAACCGGAAGGGCCGATGAACGCAGTTACCGAGCGGGGTTCAATGTTGATGTTCACGCCCTCCACGGCCAAGAAGTCGCCGTAGTAGACGTTCACATCGATAGCGTCTAGACGCTTTGCCATGTTTGTGGTCCTCTCTTGAAGACTTACGAGTCTAAAGGTCAGTATTACTTGCTGGTCTTCGGGGCGAAGGCCTTGGCAACAATGCGGGCAATGAGGTTCAACAGCATCACGATCACGATCAGCACCAGCGCGCCGGCCCACGCACGAGCGTGCGAGGGGTCGGAGTGGGACGGAGCCGTCGGGTTCATCAGCTGGCGGTAGATGTAGACCGGCAGTGCGGTCATCCAGCCATCGAACAGGTTCCAGTTGACATTTGTCGCGAGGCCTGCGGTCACCAGGATCGGTGCGGTCTCACCGGTCACGCGAGCGATTGCCAGCGTGACACCCGAAGCAATACCCGAGATCGCGGTGGGGATCACCACCTTGACAATGGTGCGCCATTTACGCACACCCAGCGCGTAGGAGGCTTCGCGTAGCTCGTTGGGAACCACACGTAGCATCTCTTCGGTCGAACGGACCACAACCGGGATCATCAGCACCGATAGCGCGATGGCCGCGGTGAAACCGGTCTTGGCCTGTTGCAACGCTGAGGGAGACTGGGAGATAAAGGTCTGAATAAACAGCGTCATACCAGCGAAAGCGAATAGACCAGCAACGATCGAGGGGATACCGGTCATCACGTCTACGAAGAACCGGATCAACGATGCGAACCAGTTGTCGTTGGAGTACTCCACCAGGTAGATCGAAGCCAGCAAACCGATCGGCACCGAAATGATCGTCGAGGCCAGCGTGATCATCAAGGTACCGACCAGACCGTGGAGAATACCACCGGCGATCGAGGCACCCTCTTCGACGGCTGCAATATCGTCGGCCCCGGCAACACCCTTCATGTCATTGGTCAGGATTTCCGGATTGTTGATCAGTGTTGGCAGACCGTTGCCCAGTACTGTAACGATCACGGAGATGAGCGGCACCAGCGCAATGAGGAAGGCCAACCACACCAAGTTGGTCCACAACCCGTCGGTTGCCTTTCGGCGATTCTCCAACGAGTAGGTGGTGAAATACATGGCGATCACGTACACGATCGCTGCGAAAATGATCCACGCGACTACGCTAAAGTTCTCGAAGAGCAACGCAGACAGTGCCGCACCCACAACCAGGGCGGCCGCCGCAACAACCAGCCAGGTCCACGACGGCTTCTGACCCTTCGTCAGTGCGTTTTTCGAGGACTTTCTCTTTCGGGTATCAGGGGATTGTGTAGTACTCATTAGTTAGCTCCCGAGAATTCCTTGTGACGGTTGACGATCCAGCGGGCTGTCATGTTCACGATCAGGGTGATGATGAACAGCATCAAACCGGCGGCGATCAGCTCGTTCTGGCGCATTCCGAAGGCCTCGGGGAAGTTCAGCGCAATCTCCGAGGGGATGGTGGCGTTCTTGCCCGAGGTGACCATCGACCACGAGAACCCACCAGCGGACAGCACCATGGTCACGGCCATGGTTTCACCAAGGGCACGACCCAGCGCCAGCATGACCGAGGAGACGATACCGGCACGGGCGAAGGGAAACACGGTCATCTTGATCATTTCCCAGCGGGTCGCACCGAGAGCCAGTGCGGCTTCTTCGTGCAAGGTCGGGGTTTGCACGAAAATTTCACGACACAGCGAGCAGATGATGGGAAGAATCATCACCGCCAACACAACACCGGAGGTCGCCAGTGTACGACCGGTGGTTGTCACATTGTCATCACCGGCGAACAGCGGGATGAATCCTAGATACTCGTCGAGCCACTGGTAAATGGGAACCAGCAACGGTGCCAAGAAGGTCATGCCCCAGGCACCGTAGACAACCGAGGGAATAGCGGCCAGCAGGTCGATGACGTAACCGACGGTGGTAGCGATACGACGCGGTGCGTAGTGGGAGATGTAGAGCGCAACGCCAACGCCGATCGGGGTGGCGATGAGCAGAGCGAGAGCCGATGCCATCAGGGTACCGGCCATCAACGGCCAGACATATTCCCAGAAGTTATCAGCGCTTTGAATGGAGTCTTGGTCAGAGAAAACTTCAGGCCACAGAGCCGGCAGGGCTTCAATGACCAGGAAGGTTGCCACGAAGGCCAGAACGAGAAGAATGATGATACCGGCGGCAATAGCAAGCCCAAAGAAGACCTTATCCCCGGCGACTGAGCCCGAATTCGTGGCTCGTGGTTCATTCTGCTTCTCTGGGCCCGGTCCATCCTGGTTTTTCTCAGGTGCAGTGGTGGACACGATACCTCTCCTGAATTGTGGTGGTTAGTGATATGTGGTGGCGGAGACGAGAATCACAAGCTTCCGGTGCACACAATGATGCAGTCGTCGGCGGTTGTCGTACCAATGCGCCCTGGTTTCCCAGGCACACATCCGCTGAGACAACCACCAACGACTGCACACTTCAAGATATGTCTCTCAGCGGTACCCGCTCAGAGAGGCAGGAACTTAGCCCTGAACACCGATGCCTTCGATGCGCGACATGGCGTCATCACGGGTGGCGTCGGAGATCGGAGCGGAACCGGCCGAGTCAGCAGCGGTGTTCTGACCATCTTCGGAGACCACGTAGGCAGCGAAGTTCTTAGCCTGGTTAGCAGTGTCTTCGTTGTCGTATTCGTGGCAGAAGATGTGGTAGGAGATCAGCACGATCGGGTACACACCGGACTCTTCGGTCTCGCGGTCCAGTTCGAGTGCGCCTTCAGCATCGGGATCTTCCTCAGCGGTTTCCGCAGCGTTAGCAGCGGCTTCCGGGGAGTACTCCACATACTCGTCACCAACACCGACAGCAACGGTACCCAAGTCACCGACCTGAGAAGCGTCGGCGTAGGTGATAGCACCTTCGGTGCTGGAGGTCAGGTCAACAACACCGGAGGTCTGCTGAGCGGATTCACCGGTGTAGTCCGAAGGCCATGCATCGGAGGGCTCCTGGTCCCAGCTGTCGGAAGCTTCAGCCAGATATTCGGTGAAGTTCTCGGTAGTACCGGAGTCATCGGAACGGTGCACCACAGTGATCGCGGTGTCAGGAAGGTCAACGCCTTCGTTCTGGTCAGCGATCTCCTGGTCGTTCCAGTTGGAGATCTCGCCGGTGAAGACCTTGGCGATGGTGTCAGCGTCCATGTTGATGGTGTCGACGCCCTCCAGGTTGAAGGCCACGGCAACCGGGGAGATGTAGGCCGGAACGTGGAACACCCCAGCGTCACCGCAGATCTCCGTTGCCTGTTCCTGCTCATCAGCATCCATAGCAGCATCGGAGCCAGCGAACGAGTACTGACCGTTCAGGAAACCTTCACGACCGGAGCCGGAGCCCACTGGATCGTAGTTGACGGTCAGGTCAGAATTGGTCTCGTTGATGCCGGTTGACCAAGCGGTCATAGCGGATTCCTGCGAGGAAGCGCCACCACCGATCAGCTCACCCGAGCCGATGGTCAGCAGGTCGCCTTCTTCAGACGAACCGTTGTCAGCGTTCTCATTATCGCCTTCGTTGTCAGCACCGCAAGCGGTCAGAGCGAGGGCGGAAATGGACAGGGCGGCCATTGCACGGCCAAAACGACGAAGCTTCACTTCTATGCCTCTTTCGAGTCGATGACATGTTTCGAGATGATTCGCGTCTATGCGACGCATAGGTCACAAGAGTTAGAGTGCGACCCTCGAACCATCGATCAAGCTACCGCCCGGAAGTTACATGCGAAATCTAACTGAGTGAACAATAGGTAAACTATTCCGGAGATATGGGCTTTCGGATGTGGTCTTAATCTCATAGTCCCTAGTGATAGGCCACCCGACGGGGTGCTGTGGGTGATATCGCCGGGCCACGAAATACCGATACCCTAGAGTCCATGATGTCTGTGTCCCAGCTTCCCGAACGGTTCTCCGAATCTCTGCGGTCGCTGGGGCGTTTTTTACGCCGTCGCGCGGTAGCCGGATTCGCCCGGTCCCGGGCCGCCGTGATGCCGGCAGCCACCTCAGCGATTGCTGCGGTGGCCGCCTATGCGTTCGCGAGCGTGGTTTTGGGTCACACCAACCCATTATTTGCCTCCACTGCCACTTTGATCGCGCTCGGTTTTGGAGGCGATACCCGACTACGCAAAGTCTTGGAGATCGCCATCGGGTGCACCCTGGGCATTTTGATTGGTGATCTGATGCAGATTTTTCTGGGGCAGGGATATCTGCAGGCACTGTTGGTGGTCTTCGTATCGATCATTATTGCCCGCTTTCTGGATAACGGGGTCATTTTCACCACCCAGATGTCCCTGCAAGCGGTGTTGGTGGTGCTCTTACCGCTACCAGAGGGTGGGCCATTTACCCGTAGTCTCGACGCGGTGGTCGGTGGCGTATTTGCCTTGGTCATCACGATGATCATGCCCAAAAATCTCCGCGGAGCCACGGTGAAGGACTTCAATACGCTGTACTCTACGGTCACGGAAATTTTCCAGAATTGTTCCAAGGCCCTGAGGGCCCAGGATTCTCGCGAAGCGTGGATGACGCTGGTGGCCGCCCGCAATACCCAAACCCAGATGAATGCCGTGCACCAATCGTTGCGGGCATCCCAAGAGTTGGCAACCTACTCTCCGACCGCCAAAACCTCCCGTGAACTCTTAGCTGGTACCCAAGACACCGCCGCCAAGACCGACTTGGCTCTGGGCTCGTTGCGACTGGTGACCCGACGACTGATCACCGTCATCGATGAATCCTCGCTCACCAATGAACAGTTCACGGATCTAGCCGACTGGTTTGATGAAGCCGCAGAAGCCGTCGCGATCATGGGGCGTTGCCTCTCCGAACCGGCACTACCCGGCAGGCGTCGCTCCTTAGCAGTCGCCCGTGAGGCCTTTGTCTCCGCCACCCAGCGACTCGTGCCTTCCGACCTAGCCGGCGGAGATCTCCAAGCCGAAGCGCTCGTGATGTTGGCTCGGCCAATGATGGTCGATTTCATTCAAGCCACCGGGGTGCCCGAACGGGAAGCCTCGGAGTTTTTGCCCAAGCTCTAATCTTGTCCCCTCGGGCCCAGTAGGCTTGCGCCTATGAGCTCCAAGACACGTAAGCCAGCGTATCGTTGCACCGAGTGCGGGTGGATGACCGCCAAATGGGTGGGCCGCTGTGGTGAGTGCCAGGCCTGGGGCACCGTGGTGGAATCTGGAGCGGAAACCAGCACCCCGCGCACTCAGGCCAGTACGATCTCTACCACACAACGAGCCCGAAAAATTTCGGATATTGACGCAACGCTGGCCCGTCACCAACCCACTGGCTTGCCTGAATTGGATCGGGTGCTCGGCGGTGGCCTGATTGCCGGTGGTGTGGTGCTCCTGGCCGGTGAACCCGGTATCGGCAAATCTACGCTGGTGCTAACTCTCGGCCACCAGCTCACCCAGATGACCCGGCCGGATGGCCACCCGGCCAGAGTCCTTTATATTACGGGCGAAGAATCCACCGCCCAGGTCAGAATGCGTGCCGATCGAATTTCTGCGGTCTCCGAGACCCTGTATCTCACCGCGGAAACAGATTTGGGCCACGCGCTGGGACAAGTTGAAACGGTCGACCCAGACGTGGTCATTCTCGATTCGGTGCAAACATTGGAATCGGCCGACGTTGACGGCACCGCCGGAGGGGTCAACCAGATCCGTGAGGTCGCATCTGCGATGATTAATATGGCCAAGACCCGCAACATCGCCACCATCCTGATCGGCCATGTCACCAAAGAGGGCTCGATCGCCGGCCCCCGCGTCTTGGAGCATCTCGTGGATGTGGTGTGCACTTTTGAAGGGGACCGGCACTCCCGGTTGCGCATGGTCCGGGCGGTCAAAAACCGGTATGGTTCCACCGACGAAGTCGGGTGCTTCGAGCTCGATGACCACGGGATCACCTCCGTGACCGATCCCTCGGGGTTATTCACCAATTCCTGGCACTCCACCATCGCAGGCACCACCATGAGCGTTAGCCTGGAAGGTCATCGTCCCCTGCTCACCGAGATCCAGGCGCTTCTGGCACAGACGGAAACCTCTTCCGGCCGACGCGCCGTCTCAGGTATGGAGACGTCTCGGATCAACATGTTGCTCGCGGTACTCGAACGCCGGATGGGCATCACCGCTGCCAAACGGGATGTCTATGTCTCCACCGTGGGCGGGATCCGCATTAGCGAACCGGCCTCGGACTTGGCCGTTGCCGCGTCGCTGACCGGCTCGGCGACCGACCGGGCTGTGGAACCCGGGCTCGTGACCTTTGGCGAAGTCGGGCTCACCGGCGAACTCCGCGCCGTGCCCGGGATCCAGCGTCGCATTAACGAAGCGACCCGGTTAGGCTTCAACCGCGCGGTCATCCCAGCCAGCCGAGACACCGTTTTCCAACCCGAACCCGGATTCCTGGTCTACCAGGCCTCCACGCTCCCAGAGGCCCTGGGCATGATTTTCGCGACCCGCGCCGAATTCGAACAGGCCATGCCCGCCTCTCAGCAGGTGACCCCGCAGCAACTCTCTGACAACGGGATGAGCGCCTCACCCACCGGATGATCAGTCATCCTCTGCTGTCAAGGTGAACGTCGCGGGGGAAGACCTCGTCTCACCGAGAGAGACCACCAGCTGATATGTGCCATCGGGCACATCGTCCTCCACCTCAGAGCACCCCGAATCCGCGGCAATCCGCTCCCAGGTAAACGTCGACGACACCGCCTGACCAGCCTGAAGAGTTTCCACCTGGTCATCGGGCTCGACCTGACAGTACGAGGTCGCAAACACCGGTGAGGTCTCGTCATCAGCCACCTCGGACACCACATAATCCTGCTGACTGGACCCCACATTGGTCTGACACGCCGAATCCGAGGTATTGGTGACTCGCAACTCAAAAACCGGATCCTCATCAGCAGCGTAACTGTCCTGATCGGTCACCGCTTCCACGGCCACATCCCCGGAACGACACTCGCGAGCATCCCCCGAGGCACTGGCCGAAGCACTCGCCGACCCGCTCGGTGAACCACTAACCGATGCAGACGCGCTCGGAGGGGGTGGAGCACTTTGTTGCGGCTCATCATCCCCACCAAACACCAGGCTGCCAATCCAGACGCCCAAAGCCACCAGTCCCAGCAAGATGAGCAGCACAATAGTTCCCACCACGATGCGACGACGCCGATACACTTGGGGAGGATGCGGACGGGAGGATTCAGCCATAGCTCCCACTGTAGTGAGGCAAGAAAAAGAAGATGATGAACACCACGGCTCTCCACCACAAGATCACCCGCTGGTTTGATCACCACGGTCGTGATCTGCCCTGGCGGCGACCCGACTGCTCCCCCTGGGGCGTGCTGGTCTCCGAAGTGATGCTCCAACAGACCCCCGTAGTCCGCGTGCTACCGGTCTGGACCGAGTGGATGCACCGGTGGCCCACCCCCGCCGACCTTGCTCAAGCACCCACCGCCGAGGTGCTACGCGCTTGGGGAAATCTCGGCTATCCACGACGGGCGCTACGTTTACAATCCACCGCCACCGCTCTCGTGGAACGTTTCCATGGCACCGTACCGGCCGACCCAGCACAGCTACGTAGCCTGCCCGGCATCGGTGACTACACTGCCGCCGCAGTCTCCAGTTTCGCCTTCGGCATCCCTGAAACCGTGATCGATACCAATATCCGTCGCGTCCATGCCCGACTGGTCAACGGCAAAGGGCTACCCCACACCTCATTGACGGCCACGGAAAAACGGCTCGCACAACAGCTAATGCCCGACGACACCAGCACCGCGAATCAGTGGAATAAAGCGGTGATGGAACTTGGCGCCCTGGTCTGCACCGCTCGTTCGCCCTCCTGCGCAGCCTGTCCGGTCTTGTCCGAATGTGCCTGGATCGCAGCGGGAAAACCCGATCCCGACTACCAGCCCACCGGCCAGGCCTGGCACGGCACCGACCGACAGGTGCGTGGCGCCATTATGGGTCTGTTGCGCGCCCGCGACAGTGTTGACCGCGCCGAGCTACGGTCAGCGGTGACGGCAACCGGCAAGCTGGGAACCCACTGCCCCGATGACAGCCAGTGGGAACGCTGTGTCTCCGGGCTGCTCCACGACGGTCTGATCGTCGCCACCAAACAGCACCTCACACTCCCTTAAATACCTGTGGCCGTCTCCCCGATGAGGAAACGGCCACTAAGTCAGGCATCCGCAGCTTACTTGTCCTTACCGGTGAGCTTGTCCTTGGCCGAGGAGAAGCCGTCGGCCACCTTATCCTTGGCGTTGTCGAAAGTGTCCTTGGCGTTGGCTTTCAGCTGCTCGGCAGTACCCTCGTTCTGGGTCTTGGAGTCGCCAGTGGCCTTACCGATGCCTTCTTTAGCCTGGCCCTTCAGGTCTTCGGCAGCGTTTTCAAACTTATCTGATGCGCTCATGATCTCTCCTTTCGATCGCTTATTTTTTAGTAGAACAAGTTAATTCCACGCTCACAAGCTTTTACCGGGTATTCACCGGCAGTTTTAGCCTTGAGCGTGATCATTTGTGCGGTCCAGGTGCAGAATCATGCGCGTATTGCCTAACGTATTGGGTTTCACCCGCGCCAAATCCAGAAACTCGGCCACGCCCTCATCGGTTGAGCGCAACAATTCGGCAAAGATCTCCGGATCCAACGTGCTCTGATCCGCCATCACCTCGAACCCGTGGGAGGCAAAAAACGTCGTCTCAAAGGTTAAACAGAAGATCCGGTCCACACCCAGTCGGGTGGCGCGCTCAATTAACTGCCCCAGGATCCGTGATCCCACCCCGCGACCGCGAGCCTCCGGGGCCGTGGCCAGAGTCCGGACTTCGGCCAAATCCTCCCACATCACGTGCAAGGCGCCGAAACCTAGCAGGGTGCCGCTCGCATCTTCGGCGACCACGAATTCTTGAATCGCCTCGTAGAAGGCCACCGCCTCTTTATCCAACAGGATTTTTTGGTGTGCCAAGGGAGTCACCATGGCACGAATAGCCGACACATCAGAGGTCCGGGCCGGGCGAATGCGCAGTTCAGCAGTCATCACACCAGTATAAAGATCGCTCTCACCACCCGGCAGACCTCAAGTCTTAGGATGGTGCCATGCACATCATGACCGTTTGCCTCGGAAATATTTGTCGCTCACCGGCCGCCGAAGCCGTATTGAACGACAAGATTGACAAGGCGGGGCTCACTGGCCTCACCGTCTCGTCTGCCGGCACCGCCGGCTATCACATCGGCGAGCCACCACACGTGCTCACCCAGGACGTCGGCACCGAGCGTGGCTACGAGTTTACGACCACCGCAACTCAGCTGAACCCCGAGCTGGTCGCCAGTGCCGATCTCATTCTCACCATGGACGGTATGAACGTCGCCGATATTCACGCCCTGGCCGACACTGACCGCGTGGTTCGGCTCGGCACACTGGCCCGACGCCAGCCCGGAGATATCGATGACCCCTACGGTCAGGGGCGCGATGCCTTCGAGCACATGTATGACGTCATTGAAGATGCCTGCGATCATCTCGTCGCACTGTTAGCCGAGGACCGCATCGACGAGATCTGGGAGGGTGCCGAATGAGCACATCAGACCCCGAGGTCTTCACCAAATCCCGTCCGGATGCCCCGGCAGGTTTCTTCGCCCGTGAAGCTGCCGGACTCACCGCACTCGCCTCCTACGGTGCGCGGGTGCCAGAGGTCCTCGAGCTGACCGATACCTCATTGACCATCACCCGCATTGCCGATGCGACCGTGGCCGGGCCACCGGTGGACGAGCCAGAAAAGCAGTTCGGTCGCGAACTGGCCACCCTGCACCGCACCTCGGCGGCCGACGCCCCGGGATACTTCGGCGGTCTGGACCGTCAGCCCCAAGGATTCTTGGGGGACCAAGCCAGTGGATTTTACCGCCTGCGATACGCTGTACGACTCGTTGATCACCCGCCGGGTGATTCCACTGGCCCAGAAAGCCGTCACCGCGGGGCTACTTCCAGATCGAGCACTCGAATTGGCCACCGGCATCACCGAGGACTGTCTGGGCCCGGCCACCATCCCGGTATTAGTGCACGGTGATCTCTGGGCTGGAAATCGGGTAGTGGATAGCCACGGCTATTCCTGGTTGATCGATCCGTCCGCGCACTGGGGTCACCCGATGGAAGATCTGGCGATGATGGCGCTATTCGGAGGGTTCGGCCCCGAGTGCTGGGAGTCCTACGACTATCTTCCGGTCGATGAGGACCTCATCCCGGTCTTCCAGCTGGTTCCGCTACTGGTTCACACGGTGCTGTTTGGCTCCGGTTATGCGCCCTCGACCCTGCGAGCGCTCGAAGCTAGCCACTAACCCGCTCGTGGCCACCGCCGTGGTCAACGCAGCACCGCATTAAAGCGGCTCTTCACAATCGAGGGTGTAGACGGGGGTCTCGGGGAAGTGGCGCGTCGATAGCTGGATAGAGGTCGAGGCCTTCCGATGATGGAAGTTCCTACACAAGCCATCTGAAAGACCTCGACGTGCCT
>NZ_RDQR01000025.1 GCF_003703835.1 Auritidibacter ignavus | reverse complement strand
AGGCACGTCGAGGTCTTTCAGATGGCTTGTGTAGGAACTTCCATCATCGGAAGGCCTCGACCTCTATCCAGCTATCGACGCGCCACTTCCCCGAGACCCCCGTCTACACCCTCGATTGTGAAGAGCCAGATAAGGTTGGAACAAAACTGTCATTTCTTAGGCCTAACCGCAAGTCGGCCAGGTCGTTGCTTTCGTTGAGTAAGGTGGGGAAGTCTTAGGTCGTAGCCCGTTCGAAAGTGGCGACCGGATTGGTTCACCGATGGTGAAAATATTGTTTATCATGCCGTAGGTTGTGGATTTCCAGTAGGCGATGCGTTGCGGATCCCCTTGTGAAAAGGAGGGGGAACTAGCGTTTTGAAAACCGTATCCTAAAGATTTTGTCGGGCTTCTACCGTCGCAACGCAGTACAACAACTTTGAGTTTGCCATGCCGATATTCCAAGTCCGTATTGTATGGGTGGCTCTAGCTTCATCCGTGTCGGTTTTGCTTCAGTCTACCGGTAAGCGTGCAAAAAGCTGGGGCTAGGTATTCTGGTGAAATTACAAAAATGCTAACGTCTCTGTCGGGAACTTCTTTGTTCACAATTCGCTTCTCTTCCCTGGAGCTGGTTCCAGGCAATTGCGCGAAAATAAACACTGTTGCCCCCCGATCTGACCGATGAGTTCCAAATCCCCCTTTCGGGAGAACTTGGCCTATTTGTTAGTGCGTTTGCTAACACTATATATCTGCCCAACGTATTTACCAATGCTAAAGTACTTATATTTGGTATTATAGATATGATAACTATTTCTTATAGTATTCAAATACTGTCTCGCTGAAAGGATAATTAGAAAACTATTATGATAGAGAGTAGTTAACCGCTCTGTTTTCGAAGTGTCTGTGATTCTATTTGGTTTAGTATTACTAGTTGAGTGCAAGGAATTGTTGTCGTGGAGAAGTGCGTGTTCCGGGATTTAGGAAAGGCATCTTTTGTCAATGTACGGTAGCGTCGCTGAGCCGATTGGTTGCCTCCCTGGGGTAGAAACACCGCCTTATTGCTGAAGAAAGCGGCATATGCTGTAGTTGCCTGGTCTACCTCAAGGCGGATTTTGGTAGAGTAAATTGCAGAAGCGACCCTTATAATCTGGCCCCACGGTTTCGATAGCTTCAGCTTGGTTAGCTTAGTTACTACGTGAAGAGAGCGCCGGTAGAAGGGGCTAAAGAATAGAGGCGCGAGTGCGACTAACGATCCTACGTGCGTAGTTTGACTTGCTATATTAGCGCCTGAGCTTGCGCTAATCTACAATGGTTCAGCCGAACACAGGTTGATGAGAGAATTCAAACGGCAATTTTATATGTCATGTTAGAACAAGGAATGCGAGTGTCTGTTAAAACGTCGCAGGCCTTCGTTGCTGTCGAGACGGATGTTGCTCGTCAACTGACATGCCACCCAAACAAGATCGGACCAATTGATTCTCTTTGTTTTGATGTTTTTATGATGGCAAAGTGGTTGTTCAAGCCCTCGGGTTTGTAGGTGTAGGCCCTACTTCGGCCTGGTCTTTTTGGGTTAGGTCGGAGAGCGTTATCTGAAGTGAGAATCGACGCTCAGACGGCAACAGGGCCAGTCCAGCCACACAGAGGGGGCTGGACTGACCTTGTTTAAAGAGCCCTGAGAGTGCCCGGCTGTGTACTCGATGAACGAGCAACACCCTAGACGCAAAATGAGGCCATTCGATACAGTGTTGAACGACACGGGGTGCCTGAGAATGGGCTGAGAATACACCCGAGAACCTGATCGAATTAATCTTCGCGGAGGGATGTCATTGCTGTGCTGGTACCGAATCTTGGTACCTGTGAAGCGAGTCAACGTCAGGCCTTATTCTGTGTGCACGATCGTGTCCTGAGTTTTTCTGTGCAAGAACGGAAAGGACAACAGGACGAAATGAGCCAACGTTTTAGTCAAGAACTCCTTGAAGCCAATCGCGACACCTGGGAGGAAGCGATTAATCACCGGTTCGTGACCGAGCTTTTCGAGGGAACAATCGATGACGCCGTGATGGCCGGATATCTCGACCAGGACTACCGCTTCTTTGAAGCGTTCTTACAGTTACTGGGCGCCGCCATCACCACCGCGGACCGGCTCGATGCACGGTTACGATACGCCAGCTTCGCCGGAGAAATGGTCAATAGTGAAGACACCTACTTCCAGCGAGCCTTTGACGCACTGGGCGTTACCGATGAACTCCGCGCATCGACTCCAGACACCCCGAGTGCCGGCGGTTTCGTCGATCTGATGCGGGAAGCGGCATCCTCGCAAAACTACAGTGCCGTGGTCGCGGTGCTGATGGTCACCGAGTGCTTGTACCGAGACTGGGCGGCCCGAGCTCCCGAGAACCATCCGGAGAGTTTTGTTCATCACGAATGGATCACCTTGCACGACAACCCGGACTTCTTGAGTTTCGCGACCTTCCTCGAACAGGAGGCCGACCGTTCCGGGGCGCAAGATGCCGAGACCGCCCACGACTTTTTCCGCCGGGCGGTGGAGCTTGAGCTCGGCTTCTTCAACGACACCTATAAGTACCCGCTGAAAGGAATCCACGCATGACGTTGTTCAACGATCTGAAGCAGGCCAACCTGGAGGTGTGGCAGTCCTATACTCGTCACGAATTTATCCAAAAGTTGGCCGCTGAATCCCTAGAACTCGAAGCCTTCCAGCGCTACCTGATTCAGGACTACCACTTCCTGATTCACTTTGCCCGCGTCTATGGACTGGCCGTGTATAAGCAACACACGCTCGAGGGCATCCAACATTCGATGGATGGGCTGAAGAACATTGTCTGGGAAACCGGATTACACACCTCGATGACCGCCGAGTGGGGGATCAGCCCCGAGGAACTGAACGCGACCCCTGAGGACCTTGGCACGGTGGCCTACACCCGCTACGTACTCGACACTGCGCTGACCGGTACCCTGCTGGACCTGTACGTCTCCCTGGCACCGTGTCTGATCGGCTACGCCGAAATCGGTGCCGAGATTGCACCGGCCCTGGAAAAAAATCCCGACCACCGGTATAAAGAGTGG
This sequence comes from Auritidibacter ignavus, assembly GCF_003703835.1. Taxonomy (GTDB): domain Bacteria; phylum Actinomycetota; class Actinomycetes; order Actinomycetales; family Micrococcaceae; genus Auritidibacter; species Auritidibacter ignavus. Next base: position 35,264 of record NZ_RDQR01000025.1, on the reverse strand, counting down.
ATCGAAACCTACATTGATCCACAGTTTGTCAAAGCCTCGGAACAAGAGGTTGACAACCTCGACGCGCTGGCTGGCGAGGGGCCGTTGTCTGACCAGCGATTCGCCGAGTTGTCACACATCTTTGCCACCGCCTCACGCTTGGAAGCCGAGTTCTGGCAACAAGCACTCTAAGTGGTTAGGCCCGTAGGGCGAGGTGATTGACGGGCCCGTGCCCGGTCTGCGGAGCATAGGAGAGTTCCCACTGTGCTCCAGCGGCCAGGGCGCGGGCCAGATCAGTTTGGCCCTTCTTGATCCACGCCAACAGATCCTCGGAGCTTGGCGGGGTCTGAGCGGATACGTTCAGGGCCGCTCGGGCTGCGATTGCTGACGACAACGTGCAGCCGGTGCCGTGCGTATTGCGGGTGCTAACACGGGGGATCGGTAGCGAATAAGCTTCACCGTTGATGACGACCACATCGGTCATCTCCTGGGTGTCGTGGTAGAGGTGACCACCTTTGACCATCACCGCTCCAGTTCCATGCTGAGCGAGAACGTGGGCCTGTTTAGTCATCTGTTCGAGACTTTCGGCCTCAGCATCGGCATCGGAGAGCCGCGCAGCTTCGGGAAGGTTGGGGGTCACCACATCCGCTAACGGAAGCAGGTGCTCGACCATTGCCAGAGCGGCATCGTCATCGGACAAGCTATCTCCGCTGGTGGCTACCAGTACCGGGTCGACGACGAGAACACCGAATTCTTCACGCCGATCGGCAATGATCTTTGCGACCGCCTTGACCATCTCGGCCGAGCCGAGCATCCCAATTTTCGTGGCGTCAATGGGCAGATCATCCAGCACCGATCTGATTTGAGCCCGCAGATCATCGATACCAATGGGGATCACCTGTTGAACGCCCTGGGTGTTCTGTGCGATCAGCGAGGTAATAGCGGAGGTTCCGTACACCCCGAGGGCGGTGAAGGTTTTCAGATCGGCCTGAATGCCGGCTCCTCCCGAGGGATCTGTTCCGGCGATGGTTAAGGCGGTGGCTGGTCGAGATGTCATCGGTCCTTGCCTTCCTTTCGTTCCTTCCGTGTTTTGCTGTGTCTTGATGATTCGAGGGCGAGTAGTGGAGGGTGAAGCGTTGTGCTGGGACAGTTATTCACGGTGCAACGCCGAGAATAACTGCGCAGCCACCTGGGCGGGATCGCTAGCTGCAGCGATAGCAGAGACCACACAGATCCCGTCCACGCCGGTTCTGCGATAGATATCAGCCGCATTGGTGGTGTTGATGCCACCAATGGCAACACATTTCACCTTGGAGCCGGCTGTTGCCTGAACGCACTGGCTGATCCCGGTGAGACCTAAGGGCGTGGTAGCATCGGGTTTCGTGGGGGTCACAGCAAACGGGCCGACGCCCAACACATCAGCCAGCTGGTGATCTACGGCCTCTCGTACCTGCCGGGGGGTTGACGTAGATAACCCAATCATCACCTCCTCCCCGAGCACGGCACGAGCTTCAGAGATTGGGGTATCGGTTTGTCCCAGGTGTAGGTGACAACCGAGCTGGCGGGCCACGTCCAGCCGGTCGTTGACGAAGAACCTGACCTGCTCGAACCGTTGTTGCCCTAGCTGGTTGCGCACGGCGTGCTGGCAGGCCACGGTCAGTTCGGCGAACTCCTCGTCGGAAAGCGTCTTATCTCTGACCTGGACGACACCGGCCCCGCCTTTCACCGCCTCGACCACGACGTCGGGAACCGCAGTGAGACCACCGGAGTATTCGGTATCGGTGATGTAGTAGAGCCGCCAGTCGGTGGTGTCAGCGAGATGTGTGGAATGCCGTGACATACTTTAGGCCTGTTCGGAGTCGAGGGTGATCAGCTCGAGCACGTCGTCGGCGCTCAGGGTGTGGAGGGCATCCAACCAGGCCACGGCAAAATGTCCCGGTGCGCTCGCGGTCTGTCCCGCAACGGTCCCAGCCGCCGAGACCAAGGCGTGGGACGCCACCACCGCAGCGTGGTGTTGGGCAGGCAACTGCGCGACGCCCAGAGTTGCGGCAGTCAGGGCGCCCAAAGCGCATCCGGTGCCGATGACCTGTTGCAACATCGGGTGCCCGCCGGTGACGTGAGTACGCGCTACTGTGGAGACGACCAGGTCGGTGGGCCCCGAGGCGGCCACGACTGCTCCACTACGGTGGCTCAGTTCTGCTGCAATGGTGGTAACCGCCTCCACGGAGTCGGTGGAGTCAACGCCACGCCCGCCGGAACCGGTTCCCGCTAGAGCCGCGATTTCTGAGGGGTTGCCACGGATCGCAGCGGGGCGGGAGTCCAGAATGGAACGGGCAAACTGGGTGCGGACGCTCAACCCGCCGACCGCAACAGGGTCGAGCACCCACGGGGTGTTGGCTGACTGCGCGGCGCTGACCGCTGAGGTCATGGCCTGGCGGATATCGGGGGTCAGTGTGCCGACATTGACCAGAACCCCGGAAGCGACGTGGGCGAACTCGCCGGCCTCTACAGCGTCTTCCACCATCGCCGGTGCTGCCCCGGCCGCCAACAAGGCATTGGCGGTAACCTGTTTGACCACGTTATTGGTCAAACAATGCACCAGCGGATGGCCGGTTTTCACCTGGGTCAGGATGGCGCGCACGTCGTCGTGAATCGCCTGAGGGGTCAGTTCATCTGCCACAGTGACTATTCCTTTCCAGCAAGGGGATGGACCACAACGGCCAATACGGTGGGCGTTAACGCGGGGGCACCGTGCCAAAAGAAACCCGCAGACAGCTCGGGCAGACAAGAAAGAACCATCCGGAAAGAGCACAGGGCATGCACAGTGACCCGGTGCAACCGGTGAGACGTCCCTTCGCCAGTACGAGCTGGATCAGGTTCAACGGGTATCTTCTCAGCTTCCGTGTGGTGACGTGAAGCACCCCGCGTCATGGAGCTCAGTCTAACTCATCGCGGTTAATATTGGCTAGCAGAGCCGCGACCGAGGGTGCCGGAGAGGTCGCTGGATAGGCAAGCGCCAGAGGTAGCTCCACTGGCGGATCAAGGTCCAAAATCACCGCGTCGGGTCCTGTGACGCTGGGCTCCTGCAAGGTCGAGCGAGGCACGAGTGAAGCGAACTGGGTGGAGGTCGCCACAGCAAGGAGTGTTGGGAGAGTGGTCGTTTCCAACGCCGGGTGCAGCTCGACCCCTACACGCGCCATGGCTCGATCGAGCATGTTTCGTGCCTGCATGGCAGGAGACAACACGGCAAGCGGAATGTGGGCAAGATCGGATAAGCAGATGGAAGGTGAGGGAGACTGTGCCAGGTCTACCACGTGCGGGTATTGGTCCAGCAACTCCCGGCTGGCCAGGAGCTGATATCGGTCCTCTGCCACACGATGGGTATAGAGGTCATCTTCTGCGCCCAGATCGAGGATGATCCCTGCATCGAGCTCGCGGTGGCGCAATCCGTGGAGGATATGATCATTGGACCCGGAATCGACACTGACGGTGACCGTCGGATGTGTTTTTCTCAGGGTGGTCACCAGCTGTGAAGCGATGGCCAGCCCGGTAGGAACGGTACTGAGGCGAAGCGGAATTGTGAGGTGTTGCTGGGAGTACTCGAGCTCAGCGACCATCGAGCGATGATCGGCCAGGATGCGCTCGGCCCACTTCAGCACCACGTGCCCCTGCTCAGTGATCCCCTCCATGGCGTGACTACGGTGAATGAGTTCCACACCCAGCTCGGACTCCAGCTTCTTGATCGAGGCAGACAGCGTTGACTGCGAAATGAAACAGGCTTCTGCAGCACGTGCAAAATGTTGTTCTCGTGCCAAGGCCACAAAATAGGCCAGCTGGTTCAGGTGCATTGCCGGTCACTCCTCGGACGTTTAACGACCGCGGGCCGGTAGCCAGTATGGCTACCGGCCCAGGATATGACCGAGTTTAATCGATGGGGCTTGTCAGGGCCCGGTTACTTCGACTGGCGGTAGGAGGAGGCACCGGTTCCGGCGTAGTCTCCGCCGTCAACAATGAGGTATTCGTCGCGGATCTGACGGTTGGCAAGGAAGTCTTCCAAGATCTCACGAGTACCGGCAGCATAACGAGCCTGAGCCGACAGTGACGAACCCGAGGTATGCGGAGTCATGCCATTATGTGGCATGGTGCGCCATGGGTGATCTTCCGGTGCCGGCTGCGGGTACCACACGTCTCCGGCGTAGCCGGCCAATTGCCCCGATTCCAGAGCGCGGACGACGGCATCGCGATCCATGATGGCACCGCGGGCGGGGTTCACGATATAGGCGCCATGTCGCATCGTGTTCAGCAGTTTTTCATCGAACATGCCCTCCGTTGACGGTGTCAGCGGAGTGTGAATGCACAGCACATCAACGTGCGGTACCAGCGCTTCGGCAGACTCGTGGAAGGTCAGATTGTACTTCTTCTCGTAGTCTTCGGGCAGACGATGCTGATCGAAGTAGTGCAGTTTGACATCGAAGGGTGCCAGGCGCTCGATGACAGCCCGACCGATGCGCCCGGCCGCCAGCACACCAACATCCATTCCCTCCAGATCGTAGGACCGAGACACAGCTTCAGCAATGTCCCAACGACCGTTGCGGGAGATGTCGTGCTGGTGCAGATAATCACGCACCAGGGCCAGCACCATCAACACGGTGTGTTCGGCGACCGAAATTGAGTTGGAGTAGGTCTCCTCTGCCACGGTGATTCCGCGCTTGGCGGCCTCATCCAAGTCAACGTGGTCAGAGCCAATGCCGGCGGTCAGAGCCAGTTTGAGATTCTTGGCTTTCTCCAGGCGCTCCTTGGTCAGGTAGGCCGGCCAGAACGGCTGGGAGATCACAACATCGGCATCGGGTAGCTCACGGTCAAATTCGGAGTCTTCCCCCTCTTTATCAGAGGTCACCACCACATCGTGGCCTTCAGACTTCAACCAGTCGACGATACCCAGCCCACCGGAGACGCACCCCAGCAACTCACCCGGGGTGAAATCGATATTGTCAGGGGTTGGTAGGGACTGGCCATCTGGGTATTCGCTGAGCTCGGGGATGCTCTCGCGGGCGTACTGGGGAGGGTATCCATCAGCAGGATCGGGGTAGAGGACCATGAGAATTTTCGCCACAATAACCTCCTTGTTGTTATTGATCTATGGGCTGTGCCTCTAATCCTTACCCTATGGAGCGCGTCACAGGCGGTCCAATAGAAATCTCCGATGCGATGATCGGAAACCCCGATCAGCCGGTCCGGGCGATAATCCTGCGCGCGTGAGCGATGAGCGGACCGTCGACCATGGTGCCCCGGAAGGAGAACACTCCCTGGGGGTGGTCCTCGACAGCTGCCAGCAAAGCACGAGCATATTCTTGATCTGCTGCGCTGGGGGTGAAACCCTCCCGGATCGTCGCCACATGTGAGGGGTGGATACATGCTTTGGCGCTAAAGCCGGTCGCTACAGCGTCTTCGACTTCCACTCGCAGACCCTGCAGATCCTGGATATCGGCCCAGATCGAATCCACACAGGCCACCCCGGCACTTGCGGCGGCCACCATCACCTGGGACCGGGCAAAACGGGGGACATCCCGGTAGGTTCCGTCGGCATGACGTGAGGAGGAACCGCCCATGGACGCGATGAGATCCTCAGCACCCCACATCATGGCCACCACCCGCGGATGCTCGGCGATCGCTGCCGCGTAGGCCACACCACGGGCGGTTTCCACCAGGGCCACCATCCCCACATGGTCGTCCAGACGAGACGCTACGGCATCGAGCTGATGGACCGATTCGACCTTCGGGACCATCACCGTGGTCACCGAACTACCGGCCAACGTCGCCAGGTCGGCCCGAGCCATCTCGGTACCGACAGGATTGATCCGCACTATCGTGCGGGCTGCCAGCGTCGCATCCTGCGCCACGGTCGTGGCCAGATGTTCTTGCAGAGCGTGACGGGCCCGGTCTTTGGCATCAGGGGCAACCGCATCCTCCAGGTCGAGGATGACCGCATCAGCCCGTTCGGCCGCTTTGATGTATCGCTGCGGACGGTCGGCAGGGCAGAACAAGATCGCCGGCCCCAGCGTGAAGATATCGCGTGGTTGGTTCATGGACGCTGTCCTGACTGCTCTCGCCGATGTTCAGCTTCGTTCTTCCACAGCAGCGTGGAGCGCACACACTCGGCAACCACGGTGCCATCCTGATTAACACCTACGTGCTGGAACTTCACGATGCTCTGATGCGGGCGGGAAGCAGAATCCCGCTTGTCCAGGATTTCGGTGCGGGTATACAGCGTGTCACCGTGATACATCGGGTGCGGGAATGCGACAGTGTCGAAGCCTAGATTAGCCACAATGGTCCCTTGAGTCAGTTGGGCTACTGAGGCGCCGACGATGGTTGCCAAGGTCAGCATAGAATTCACCAGGGGTTGGCCGAAGGACTGTTGGGACGACCAGTGCGCGTCCAAGTGCAGCGATTGGGTGTTCATGGACAGAGTCGTGAACAGTACGTTGTCGGCCTCGGTGATGGTTCGACCCGGGGCATGCTGATAGATTGTGCCGACCTCCATCTCATCGGCGTAGAGGCCCCGTTGCACCACCACCGGCGGTGTCTGATCTGCGGTACTCACAAGCAGGCTCCTTTTTCACATAGCATTCGGTTTGTCGATGCTCAAGGGGATTACATGCCCAAGGATCGAGCGATCAGCATCAACTGGACCTCGGTGGTGCCTTCGCCGATCTCCAGGATCTTCGAATCGCGGTAGTGGCGAGCGACCAGAGACTCGTTCATGAATCCGTAGCCGCCGAAGACCTGAGTGGCATCTCGAGCGTTATCCATGGCCGCCTCGGAGGCCACCAACTTGGCGATCGAGGCTTCGGTTTTGAACGGTCGGCCCGCGACCAATTTCTGTGCTGCATCATAGTAGGCCAGCCGTGCGGTGTGGGCGCGAGCCTGCATCCGGGCGATCTTGAAGCTAATGGCCTGATTGCGGGAAATGGGAGAGCCGAAGGTGATGCGCGTATTGGCGTACCGGACCGCTTCATCCACGCATCCTTGGGCAACACCGGCCGATAACGCGGCAATGGCCACCCGGCCCTCATCCAGGGTGTGGAGGAAATTAGCAAAGCCACGGCCCCGTTGACCCAACAGGTTTTCTTGTGGCACTCTCACGTCATTCAGCGTCAACGGGTGGGTGTCGGAAGCATTCCAGCCCACCTTGTCATAGGCCGGTTCGGCGGTGAAGCCCGGGGTGTCGGTCGGCACGATGATCGTGGAGATTTCATGGTCCCCAGTCACCGCAGTCACGGTGACCACCGAGGTGATGTCGGTTCCGGAGTTGGTGATGAATTCCTTATTTCCATTAATCACCCAGTGGTCGCCGTCTGCACGAGCAGTGGTGCGGGTGCCACCGGCGTCGGATCCGGCGCCCGGCTCAGTAAGACCGAAACCGGCCAGCTTTCGGCCGGCAACCAGGTCGGGAAGCCAGCGTTGCTTTTGCTCCTCCGTCCCGAAACGGTAGATCGGCATCGCGCCCAGGGAAACTCCCGCCTCCAGCGTAATGGCAACGGATTGATCGACTTTGGCCAATTCTTCCAATGCCAAGCACAGGGCGAAGAAATCCCCGCCCATGCCCTCATAATCCTCGGGGAAGGGGAGACCGAAGAGGCCGAGTTCTCCCATCTGAGCAATGACCTCGTAAGGGAAGCTATGCTCGCGGTCATGCTGTGAGGACACAGCAGCGACGACGTTCTGTGCGAAGTCGCGGACGGTAGCAATCAATTCCTGTTGTTCATCGGTGAGATCAAGGGACATCGCCAAGGTCCTTTCGTGGTGGTCATCACCAGCTAGTTTGCGGGCTCGTTCTCTGGATTCTTGTCATCGTCAGGGGTGATGCTGGCCAGCACTTGGCCGAGCTTGACCTGTTCGGTTTCTGCTGTGTGGATCGTGACGACACCGTCGAAGGGAGCGACCAGCCGGTGCTCCATCTTCATAGCTTCCACGATCACCAGCGTGTCGCCGGCTGATACCTGGTCTCCGGAGGTTGCCAGCACCGACATCACAGTGCCGGGTAGCGGGGAGCTCACGTCCGGGTTGGAGATAAGCCCGGCAGTGCCAGCCTGCTGGGCTTGGACCTCGTTGCTGGTGATGGCCTGTCGGTCACTGATGGTCAGCAGTCCGGCGAAGTTCGGGGTGAAACACCACAGCTGGCTTTGCCCGGCGCGTTGTGTGGCGACGACCGCGTGCACCCTGGTGGTCATTGACTCTGGTGTGGATAATAGGTACTCATGGTCTCCCACCTGCTCGACCACCGTGGAGGGGTCCAAGGTGACGTCGAAGTCTTCGGTGTCCCCGGAAGCCGTACGGTAGCTGACGTGCCGGCGGACGCTTGGCGACTCGGCCATGCTGCGCCACCCATCGCAACGCCATCCGGAGGACAGGCTGGTGGTCGGAGCCGGTTCAAAGTGGTAAGCCAATGTGGCTGCAATCTGTGCGTCGTCGGCTCCGGGCCCCGGGAAATCCATCTCCGGCAGGATCCGTTCGATCATGGTGGTATCTAACGCCCCGGCTCGGACCCGGCTATCATTGATCAACTGTCGTAGATAACTGATATTGGTCTGGACCCCGAGCACCACCATGTTCTTCAACGCCCGATCGAGACGGTCTAGCGCCTGGTCACGGTGCGTGCCGGTCGCGATGACCTTGGCAAGCATCGGATCGAAATTCGTGCCGATGACACTGCCACGACGCAACCCGGAATCAACCCGCACCCCGGTGCCGGCCGGTTCGGCCAGTTCGAGGATGGTTCCGGTGGAGGGCAGGAAGCCGGCGGCAGGAACCTCGGCATACACCCGAGCCTCGACCGAATGACCGCGCAACTGAATCTCGTCCTGGGTGTAGGCTAGTGGCTCGCCGGCGGCGATGCGAAGCTGCTGTTCCACCAGATCGATGCCCGTGATTTCTTCGGTGACCGGGTGCTCGACCTGCAGGCGAGTATTCATCTCCATGAAGTAGAAGGTGTCCGGGTCGTGATCGGAGACTAAGAACTCCACGGTTCCGGCACCGCGATAATTTACAGAGAGAGCGGTATCGCAGGCGGCCTGACCAATTCTGGCACGCGTCTGGTCGGTCAAGACCACCGAGGGGGCTTCTTCAATGACCTTTTGGTGCCGGCGCTGCAAGGAGCATTCTCGTTCGCCCAGGTGGATGACATTGCCGTGCTGGTCGGCGAGAATCTGGACCTCAACGTGGCGTGGGGAGCCGATGAGCTGTTCAATAAAAAGCGTGTCATCGCCAAACGAAGCGTGGGCGATACGTCGAGCGGTGGCCAACATTTCCGGCAACTGGTCCAAGAACTCGGCAACGTACATGCCCTTCCCGCCACCGCCGGCAGACGGCTTGATCAGCACTGGAAAAGTCATCGAACAGGCTTTGTCGACCAGCTCCTCATCACTGAGTCCGGGTTCAGAAATCCCTTGAATGAGTGGGACCCCGGCGGCACCGACGTGCTTTTTTGAGGTGATCTTATCGCCCATGATCTCCAGGGCCTGTGCATCGGGACCGATGAACGTGATCCCTGCTCGAGCACAGGCTCTGGCAAAGTCCGCATTCTCTGACAGGAAGCCGTAGCCGGGATGGATAGCGTCAGACCCCGTCTCCACCGCAGCGGCCACGACCGCGTCGATGTCCAAGTAGCCGGTGGTGGCCTGGTGGTCGGGTAAATGCACGGCTCGGTCGGCGAGTCGGACATGCAATGCCTGGGCATCCGGCGTGGTATACACCGCCACAGCGGTCATGCCCATCTGGTGAACGGTCCGGATGACCCGGCACGCAATTTCGCCTCGGTTAGCGATCATAACGGTGCGGAAGACTGAAGCGGTGGGTTGATCCATGAGTCATCTTTCACTGTGCGGTGCAATATGGCTGGCGGTAGGTCAGGGCAGGGCGCTGAACAGACAGAGTCCAGGTCACGACTACATGCGGAAGACTCCGAAACCGGTGGGTGGCAGATCGGGCTGACGGCACACGTCCAGCGCCATCGCCAGAACCCGACGTGTATCGCGCGGGTCAATGATTCCGTCATCCCACAGTCGCGCACTGGAATAATACGGTTGGCCCTGGGCTTCGTAGCTGGCCTTGATGGGTGCGGTGAACTCAGCCTCTTCTTCGGCCGACCATTCGGTGCCGGCGGCCTCGTGCTGGTCCCGCTTGACCGTAGCAAGCACACCGGCAGCCTGGTCGGCGCCCATCACCGAGATCCGGGCATTGGGCCACATGAACAAAAACCGTGGCGAATATGCCCGTCCACACATCGAATAGTTCCCGGCGCCAAAAGACCCACCGATGACCACGGTGATTTTAGGAACCCGTACGGTGGAGACCGCCGTGACCATTTTGGCCCCGTTTTTGGCGATGCCTCCGTGTTCATAATCCTTACCGACCATGAATCCGGAAATATTTTGCAGAAAGATCAGTGGGATGCCACGTTGGTCGCATAATTCGATGAAGTGAGCTCCCTTGAGCGAGGATTCAGAGAAGAGAATCCCGTTATTGGCTACAATCCCCACCGGGTGACCTTCGAGTCGAGCGAAGCCGGTGACCAGCGATGTCCCGTAATCGGGTTTGAACTCGTGGAACGAATCCCGATCAATGACGCGGTCGATGACCTGGTAGGCATCAAAGGCCTGATTCAGATCCTGCGGGATGATCCCGGCTAACTCGTCGGGGTCCGCCGCAGGGGCGCTCGCGGTGATTTTCTGCCAGGCCCGGGGATGCGGAGGAGGTAGCGTCGCGACAATATTGCGAATGATCTGTAACGCGTGGTCATCGGATTCGGCGATGTGATCGGCTACTCCGGAGGTCTTCGTATGGACCTCGGCGCCGCCCAGCTCCTCGGCACTGACTTGTTCACCCGTAGCTGCTTTCACCAGGGGCGGACCACCCAAGAAGATCGTGCCCTGGTTGCGGACAATCACCGACTCATCACTCATGGCCGGCACGTAGGCCCCACCTGCCGTACATGAGCCCAGCACCGCCGCTAATTGTGGGATCTTCTTCGCCGACATCGTGGCTTGGTTGAAAAAGATCCGGCCGAAATGCTCGCGGTCGGGGAAGACCTCATCCTGCATCGGCAGATAGGCACCGCCGGAGTCCACCAAGTAAATACAGGGCAATTCGTTCTCTAATGCGATGGTTTGGGCACGCAGGTGCTTTTTGACCGTCAGCGGGAAATAGGTACCCCCCTTGACCGTAGAATCATTGCAGACCACCATCACCGGTCGTGCGTGAACCAGTCCGATGCCGATAATAATTCCTGCTGACGGAGCTTGATTATCGTAGACATCCCAGGCCGCCAGCGCACCAATTTCCAAAAAGGGGCTGCCATCGTCGAGCACGCGGGTTACGCGATCCCGTGGGAGCATGCGACCACGATCCAGATGGCGTTGCCGGGCCTTCTCTGACCCGCCTCGGCGCACCCTTGCCAGTCTCTGGCGCAATTCGTCCCAGAGTCCGTGGTGAAACGCAGCGTTGGCCTGAAACTGTTCAGATCGAGTATCGACCGGGCTACTGACCTCCGCCATGGGACCTCCTGCGACAAATTGGGTTAATCGCCATTCACTGAATCTTAGGATAGTGATATGATTCACATTTGTCTAGATGGCGGATCTCTGCAGTGAGAAAGTCCCGTAAAGGAGTCACGATGACCACTGAAATTCAGGGGCAACGAACCCGTCGAGCCCAAGATAAAGCCCGCCGGCGACAGTCGCTGCTAGATGCCGCGGCGCGATTATTCGCAGCTCATGGGTATGCGCAAGTGTCCCTGGCTGACGTGGGGGCCGAAGTCGGTGTGACAGCGCAGGCGATCTATCGTCACTTCGATTCCAAGCAACATCTGTTGGGCCAAGTGTTGGTCGATGTGAGTCGAACCCTGTTGGAAGGTGGCCGGTGGATTCAAAGTCATTATCCGGATCCGACGCCCCAGCTGGATGAGCTCATTAGTTTTCATGTGCGCTTCGCTTTGGATGCGCCGGAGGTGATTCGGATTCAAGACCAAGAAATGGCGCAGTTGGCCAATGAGGATCGACAACAGGTTCGTCGGACACAGCGAGAGTATGTTCGCATCTGGTCGCAGGCTCTGGCTCAGTTACACCCCGCTGATACGACCAAGGAGATTCGCACGCGGGTCTACGGGATTTTTGGGCTGATTAACTCCACGGCGCACTCGCTCACTGGCGGCTACCGGGCTCAGCGAGCTGACCAGCGACTGGCGCACCTGTTGGCCGTGATGGCGCATGAATCGGCTCATGTGGGGCAGTCGCCTCTCCCAAGGAGCTGTTATTGTGATTTATGACACATGCTGGTACCTTGGCGTCATTAGAACACCGATCTGGTCGCCAGATCCAGGATGATCAGGAGCCCCCGATGACCGAGTTGCTGACGCTGTCTCATGCTATTGGCCCCCGCGATGTCGCGCTGTTGGAAACCACTATTTTTGACAACCTGAAGGACACCGTCGAAAGATTTCCCGATCGTGAAGCTCTCGTCGATGTAGTGCAGGGTAAACGCTGGACCTACGCAGAATTCCACACCGCCGTCCGTGGTCTCGCCACCGGGTTGTACCGTGCGGGAATTCGTCCCGGAGAACGAGTCGGGATTTGGGGAACTAACCGCTGGGAATGGACCATGACCCAGTACGCCACCGCAGAGATCGGGGCGATTCTGGTCAACATTAATCCCTCCTATCGCCAACACGAACTCAACTACGTCGTCCAGCAAGCCGGCATCACCTCGGTGATTTCCTCCGAAGCGTTGCCGAAGAGCAATTACCCCGCGATGCTGAACCGCGCCGAAGAAGAGCTGGGAGACTTCCAGGTCAAGATCATCATGACCACTGAGTCCTGGGCTCAGGTCTACGACACCGTGGCCGACGCGGAACTGCTGGCCGCGGTCCAGTCTGGGCTCGGCCCCGACGACCCGATTAATATCCAATACACCTCGGGAACTACCGGCTTTCCGAAAGGGGCCACCCTGACCCACCGTAATATCCTCAATAACGGCTACTTTGTGGGCGAAACCATCAACTACACCGAGCACGACCGGGTGTGCATTCCGGTGCCGTTCTATCACTGTTTCGGAATGGTGATGGGCAATCTCAACTGCACCACCCACGGGGCGACAATGGTTATCCCAGGCATGTCTTTTGATCCTGTAGCCGTGTTGCGAGCGGTTGAACAAGAACGGTGCACTGCCCTCTACGGGGTGCCGACCATGTTCATCGCCGAGCTGGCGCTGGCGAGGTTCTCAGAATTTGATCTCTCCAGCCTGCGGACCGGACTCATTGCCGGATCGCCCTGTCCCGAAGAAGTAATGCGCAAAATCATGGGACAGATGCATATGGAAGAAATCTCCATTTGCTACGGCATGACCGAGACATCCCCGGTCTCGACCCAAACCCGGCCTGACGATACGGTGAACCGGCGGGTGTCTACCGTCGGTCGCCCCGGCCCCCACGTCGAAACCAAGATTATCAACCCGGCCACCGGAAAGACGTTACCGATTAACCAGGATGGCGAAGTCTGCACCAAAGGTTACTTGGTGATGCAGGGGTACTGGAATCAGCCTGAAAAAACCGCTGAGGTGCTGGATGACCAAGGATGGATGCGGACCGGTGACCTGGGGCGAATGGATGAACACGGCTACGTCAAAGTAACCGGTCGGCTCAAAGACATGGTGATTCGTGGCGGTGAGAACATTTATCCACGGGAGATTGAAGAATTTCTTTACACGCACCCCGATATTCTGGACGCTCAAGTCATTGGTGTGCCCGATGAGAAATATGGTGAAGAATTGATGGCCTGGGTTCAACTCCGCGAAGATGCCGAACCGTTGACCGCCACGCAATTGCGCGAATTCTGTGTCCCTCATCTCTCCAGCTACAAAATCCCCCGGTACGTTCACCTGGTGAAGGAATTCCCCACCACGGTGACGGGGAAAGTGCGCAAGATCGAGATGCGGGAACAAGCCAAACAACTCCTGGCTGATCACCAGGTTGATGATTCTCGTGCCGTGCTGTGAGCAGGGTCTCAGGTTCGCTAAGATACGAACTGTTAGACGGACGTTCAACACGCAGACTGCACGAATCTGAGGAGAAGATCCCGCATGACTAGTTCGGTGATTATTTCAGGTGCCCGCACCCCGATGGGGCGTCTGCTGGGCTCGTTGTCCAGCATTCCGGCTCATCAGCTGGGCGCCGTGGCTATCCGTGGCGCACTAGAAAAGGGTGGCGTAGACCCCACTAGCGTCGACTACGTCATCATGGGACAGGTCATTCAGGCAGGCGCCGGACAGAACCCGGCCCGCGGAGCTGCCATCGCTGCTGGGATTCCCCCATCCGTTCCTTCGATCACCATCAACAAGGTCTGCTTGTCGGGGCTCAATGCTGTGGCAACCGCTGATCAGCTGATCCGCGCCGGTGAAGCAGAGGTCGTCGTGGCCGGTGGCATGGAGTCGATGTCCTTGGCCCCGCATCTGTTGCCCAAGTCCCGGACCGGAGTCAAATTCGGCGATACAGCACTGGTGGATTCGATGGCTTACGATGCGCTGTATGACCAGGCCACCGAACAGGCCATGGGAGCACTGACTGACTCCTGCAACCTCGGAGAATTCGAAGTGTCCCGTCAGGATCAAGACCGTTTCGCCGCTACCTCGCACCAACGGGCTGCCGCCGCCCAGCAGAACGGGATCTTCGATGACGAAATCATCAGCGTTCAGGTACCCCAGCGAAAGGGGGAGCCAATGGTGGTTTCCCAGGACGAGGGCATTCGCCCCGAGACTACCCCGGAGTCGCTGAGCAAGCTACCCCCGGCATTCGGCAAGGACGGCTCCATTACCGCCGGCACTGCCTCACAGATCTCTGACGGGGCCGCCGCCTTGGTGGTGATGTCTCAGCAGAAGGCCGAAAGTCTCGGTCTGCAGTGGATTGCTGAAGTTGGCGCTCACGGTATGGTGGCCGGCCCCGATTCATCGTTGCAGGCACAACCCGCCAACGCCATCTCGAAAGCATGTGCCAAGGAAGGTCTGACAACCGAAAACCTTGACCTGGTGGAAATTAATGAGGCTTTCGCCGCGGTGGGGCTCGTCTCTGCGCGACAACTCGGCGTCAGCGAGAAGATCGTCAACGTCAACGGTGGGGCCATCGCCTTGGGGCACCCGGTCGGAATGTCCGGCGCACGCCTGGTGCTCACCCTGGCTTTGGAACTGGGCCGCCGTGGCGGTGGCGTGGGTGCGGCCGGTTTGTGTGGTGGCGGTGGTCAGGGCGACGCCCTGATTCTGCGCGTCAGCGCCTAAGCCGGCACAGGATTGAGCCAGGGCTCGAGGCTCAGGGCCGCACCGGAGCGCGTCGTCGGTAACCGCCATCGGTAAGGCCGGCGGCGCGTTCAAAAATATTGCCATTAGCTGTGTCCCCATAACGGTACAGTGACCACAACACCGCCAGCCCGTAGAGCGGTAGGAAGGGCAAACCTAGGCATAACGCCCACTGCGTCGCATGGCGTGATTCATGGGTCAGAAGTGCGGATGAGAGCCGCACTCCGGGACGGACCAGCACCACGTTGCCCAGGGTGATACACCCGCCGGAAGGCCATGGCCACCGATAGTTCATCGCCAGCATTAACCGATCGGGACCGGGCAGAAGTGTGGTCCCGGCAATAACCGCCACAATCAAGCCCAGCACCGTCGAGAGGTTAAGCAGATTGAACGTCGCGCGAAACATGATCTGTAATTTACCCGAGAAGATTTATCTGTGACTCCCCCTGATCATCTTCCTCGGGAGCTCTAGGATAGCGGTGTAGTCCATGTCATAGACCACGTCGTACTCAATCCACTGAGCGCAGACCATCGAAAGAGTACTCGGGGGAGGACACCCCATGACGAACGTTATTCCCGAACACGCCATCGAAGAAGAAGTCACCATTACCAAAGATAACGGCGAACCGTTGGTGGTGACTCGTTTCAGCAACCCGGATGGGTCGCAGCCTCGTGCCGCAGTGATCATTTCCCCGGCCATCGCGGTCCAGGCCAGGTTCTATCGGCGCTTCGCCGGGTGGCTGACGACCCACGGGCTTGTGGCCTACTTGTACGATCACCAGGGGTATGGAGGCTCTTCCCGTGGGCCGTTGAAAGATGTCACCGCGGATTTTCTCACCTGGGCCCAGGACCCCGGAGCAGTTGTTGATTACGTCGCCGAGCACGAGACAGTTCCGGTGCGATGGCTTGGCCACAGCCTTGGTGGACAAATGCTCGCCTTTGCCCGACACGAGCATCTAGAAGCTGCCACCATCGTCTCGGCCGGAACCGGATATTGGAAATACTGGCAGCACTATGGTGCCGGAGTACTGTTGCCGCCGGTGATGTGGTATCTCTTGGCTCCGGTCGCCGTGCGAACTGTCGGCTACTTCCCGGGAAAGAAGTTGGGCATCCTCGGTGATATCCCACCGCAGGTGATGAGACAGTGGGGGAGGTGGTGCACTATGCCTCGCTACATGCTGACCGAATATCCGGAACTGGCCAAAAAATTTGCGGGCTATACCGGACCACTTACCTTTATCACCTTCGCCGATGACCGCACGATGCCCTTACCGGCCAGCCTGTCGTTGATGAGCTGGTATTCCCGGGCTGACCTGGAACATCACCATTATCATCCACAGGATTTAGGACAAGAGCGCATCGATCATATGGGGATTTTTAAAACACACAATGCTCCATTGTGGCAGCAAATCTTTGCCGATATTATTTCCTGATAAATCCTATTCCTGAGAGCAACGGTCCTTAACTGTTGGAAAGCTGGATGGTTCACTGTACTATTTCAAGTATGAACACACTCGCAAAGAAACGCGCCAGCTTGAGCCTGGGCCTGATCGCTGTTGCCAGTTTGTCGTTGACCGCTTGTGGCGGACCGCCATCGGTGTCCGAGGTTAAAGCGGATGCGGTGGAGCATTTCCAAAATGCCGAATCCGCGCGTGTTGACGTTGAGGGGACAAGCTCAGAAGAGCTCGACTTCGGCTTTGGAGACGTAACCGGGTACTTTGAAGGTTTCTCGGAAACCGGTGACATGCGAGGTGAGCTGAAGTCCGAGGAACATGGCTTCACCGTTGAGATGCTGGTCGTCGACAACTCGACCTACATCAAGGGTGACGATAACTTCTGGAACTACTTCGATAGCACCGGCATGGTCGCCTCCACTCTGGATACCTCGAAGTGGATCGATACCGGAACGGTTGATGAACAAGATTTCTCTGCCTTTACCGAGGAGTTCCGGGAGACTCTGGAAAGTATGCCTGACGAGGACGTGGCCGTCGAAGAGGCCGAGCTTGATGGGGAAGAGGCCTATAAGTACTCCGGTGAAGATACCGAGGGGGAACCGATCGACCTGTACTTCAACACCGATAACCAAGTGATTCGTGGTGAATCTCAGGCTGAGGGCGGGGAAACCACCATGGACTTCTCCGCCTATGGCGAAGTGGAGGAGATCACTGCTCCTGATGCGGATGAAATTCTCGATATCCCTGGAGCTCCCGGCAGTTTCTAACCGCAGTTAGACAATATCCTGCATGGCTGATCCGGAGTCGACTCGCCGTGGCGCCTCGACTCCGGATCAGTGTTTAACCAGACCATTCCGAGACCGAGACCTTCTCGGTGTGCCGAGGGAGTAGCAAAAGCCCCTAAACTAGATGAGGGTCGAAGACCCATCCGTAACAGTCGAATCTAGGTGAAGGCGTGTGCCCATGACAGATCGTTCATCAGCTAACGATGACCAGCTGATCTCGCCGGCCGACCAAGATGCGGTCGACCGTGCTGTGGCTGAAGCTCTCGAAGCCTTCGAAGCAGCGGGATCACTCGACGAGCTCAAAGTAGCTCGTCTTGCTCACACCGGAGAAAAATCTCCGCTTACGCTGGCCAATAAGCAGATCGGTAGCTTGGACAAATCTGAGAAAGCAGCCGCCGGCAAGCGCATGGGGCAAGCTCGAGCTCAGGTTAATAAGGCGTTGGCTGCACGTACCGAAGTGCTCGAAGCTGACCATGAACAGCAGGTGTTGCTGGAAGAAACCGTAGATGTCACCACCGCGGTGCGTCGTCGTCGCCTCGGAGCCCGCCACCCGCTCAACGTGCTCCAAGATCGAGTCTGCGACATCTTTGTCGGGATGGGATGGGAAATCGCCGAAGGTCCCGAAGTGGAATCCGAGTGGTTCAACTTTGACGCGCTGAACTTCTTACCGGACCACCCAGCCCGGGAAATGCAAGACACTTTCTTTATTGATCCTCCCGAAGATCACTTGCTGTTGCGGACTCATACCTCTCCGGTTCAGGTCCGGGCACTCATCGAACGCGGAGCTCCCACCTACGTGCTGTGCCCCGGCAAAACCTTCCGCACCGATGAGCTAGACGCCACGCACACGCCGGTTTTCCATCAGTTCGAAGGACTGGCCGTGGACAGCGGGCTGACTATGGCAGACCTGCGTGGCACCCTGGAATACTTCGCCCGCGTCATGTTTGGTGACGAGGCAGCCATCCGGTTGCGCCCCAACTACTTCCCCTTCACCGAGCCCAGTGCGGAAATGGACATTTGGCACCCCGGTGCCAAAGGAGGCCCACAGTGGATTGAGTGGGGTGGGTGTGGCATGGTGCACCCCAACGTCTTGCGGGCAGCTGGTGTCGACCCTGATGAATATTCCGGATTCGCCTTCGGCATGGGTGTGGAACGCACCCTGATGTTTCGGAATGATGTTGCCGACATGCACGACATGATTGAAGGCGACATTCGCTTTTCTCAACAGTTTGGATTGGAGATCTAAGGTATGCGGATTCCACTTTCTTGGCTTCGTGAATTCACCCAGCTTCCCGCTGGCGCTACTGCCGAAGATCTCATGGCCGATCTGGTCAGCGTTGGACTCGAAGAGGAAGACGTGCACCGTCCCCTCGATGAGCTGTCCGGACCGATTGTGGTCGGCAAGGTCTTGGACAAAACCCCGGAAGAACATTCCAACGGCAAAACCGTCAACTGGTGTCACGTCCAGGTCGTGCCCGACGGAGCCAGCCAAACTCTGGAAGGCGAGGGCATCGCAGTCGATGGCGTCCAGGGCGTGATCTGCGGAGCACACAATTTCGAGCCCGGAGACAAAGTTGTCGTCACCCTGCCGGGAGCCGTCCTTCCCGGTGATTTCCGCATCTCCGCGCGGAAAACCTACGGTCATATCTCAGCCGGCATGATCGCCTCCGAGAAAGAACTCGGTCTGGGCGAAGGCCATGAGGGGATCATCGTGCTGGGGGACTGGGGGTTGGACCCAGAGCCCGGTACCGATGTGATCGAGCTACTAGGCCTCGATGACGAAGCCGCCGAAATTAACGTCACCGCTGACCGGTCCTACGTTCTTTCCCTGCGTGGTGTCGCTCGCGAGTACGGTCACGCCACCGGGACCACGAGTATCGACCCGGCAGAATCCGTGCACCCTCCTGTGCCCAACGATTCCGGGTATCCGGTCGTGCTGGACGATCAGGCACCGATCCACGGCAACCCGGGAGCAACCCGTTTTGTGACCCGCACCGTAACTGGCGTGGATACTACCGGTGCGACTCCGGTGTGGATGGCACAACGACTGCGACTGGCTGGCATTCGTTCGCTGTCGTTGCCGGTGGACATTTCCAACTATGTCATGCTGGAGATGGGACAGCCCCTGCACTTTTACGATCGTGACCGGCTGAACGGCGCTCTGCGCGTTCGGCGTGCCGCGTCCGGAGAAACGCTCGAAACCCTCGACGGCAAGACCCGCACACTGGATCCCGAAGACCTGTTGATCGCTGACGACTCCGGTCCGATCGGGCTGGCCGGCGTGATGGGTGGTTTGGCCACCGAAGTGACCGAACAAACCACCGATATTGTGATCGAGTCTGCCCATTTCGATCAGGTTTCTGTCGCCCGGACCAAGCGTCGCCACAAGCTCCCCTCAGAAGCCTCGCGTCGCAACGAGCGCGGTGTGGACTGGGAGAT
The DNA here is from genome assembly GCF_003703835.1 of Auritidibacter ignavus. Lineage (GTDB taxonomy): Bacteria > Actinomycetota > Actinomycetes > Actinomycetales > Micrococcaceae > Auritidibacter > Auritidibacter ignavus. Next base: position 15,268 of record NZ_RDQR01000025.1, on the reverse strand, counting down.
TTGCGACGAAGCCGCCGAACGCGCCGTCCAGCTCCTCGTGGAACTGGCCGGTGGTGTTGCTGATGAGGGTGTCACCGATATCGGCGAACGTCCCGAGCCGACCGTCGTTGAGATGGCAGCTGACTTCCCAACCCAACGCATCGGGTACGAGTTCACCACCGAGCAGATTGACGAGGTGTTGGAACAGATTGGGTGCAAGGTCACCCAGCATTCCGATGAACAGTCTGGCACCACCTACCGGGTCACCGTCCCATCCTGGCGGTTTGATCTGACCATTGCCGAAGACCTGACGGAAGAAATTGCTCGCCTGGTTGGCTACGACAAGATCCCATCACGGTTGCCCGTAGCACCGGCCGGGCGTGGTTTCACCCCGCGTCAGCGGCTGCGTCGCAACGTATCGGAGACCCTGGCGGCTTCGGGACTTGTGGAAGTCCTGTCGTATCCCTTCGTGGCTGAGTCGGACAACCGGTTCTTTGGTTCCGCCGACGAGCAGGTCGGTGCCCAACAACAGATGGTACATCTGGCCAATCCGCTTTCTGCCGAGCTGGGATGGTTACGCACTTCGATGTTGCCCGGTTTGGTGACCACCTTGCACCGCAACATATCTCGCGGTTTCAAAGACGTGGCGCTGTTTGAAACCGGCTTGGTGTTCCACCCGGAGGCCTCCTCGGACGCCGTGTCGGAGATTCCCGGCGTCGGTGTCCATCCCGCACCCGAGGTATTGGAACGCATCGTCAACAGCGTGCCCCACCAACCTCACTACGTGGCTGCGGTGTTCGCCGGTCACGCGGCAACACCCGGACCGGGCTTCGAACCGACCCCCTACGACTGGGAAGACGCCATCGGTACAGCCCTGAACATTGCCGATGCCGTCGGTGTGGCGTTAGAGGTTCGTCAGGGCGCCCATCAGGCCTTCCATCCCGGCCGTTGCGCTGAATTGGTCACCGCCAGTGGATCCGTGCTCGGTTATGCCGGCGAGTTGCTCCCCAAATACGTCCAGCAACAACACCTGCCAGAACGTGTCGCGGCAGTGGAACTGGACCTGGATCGGTTGCTCGATGAGGTCCCCGAGGTAGTGGAAGCCCGTGCAGTCAGCCCCTATCCTGCGGTCACTCAAGACGTGGCGTTGGTGGTGGATGAAGCCATGCCGGCTGCCCAGGTGAAGCGTGTGTTGGAGGAGGCCGCCGGTGAGCTCTTGGAAGAGATCGCCCTCTTCGACGTCTACCGTGGCGCCGGAGTGGAGCACGGCAAGAAGTCCCTGGCCTTCAATTTGCGGTTCCGGGACCACCACAAAACACTCACCAATGATGAAGCCTCTGAAGTGCGGTTGGCTGCCGTGGCTCGCGCGGAACAAGAGTTAGGAGCGCACCTACGATGAGCGACCCAGACCCGTGGGAACTCGAACGTGAGGTACCGCCCAGCGACGAGGACCGCAAACGGGGTCAGATCCAACGGATTGCCGTCGGCGTGATCGCGCTGGTCGTCATCGCCGGGCTACTCTACGCCACGATTTCGGGGCTGTTCGTCTAAATCAGCCAGATCGGCTCATGGGCCGATGCCCCCGGGACGCGGTGAGCCCCGCGGTGATGAGAGACTACACCGTCAACACGGTCTTGCCCGTCGTCTGACGAGACTCCAAAGCGGTATGTGCGCCTCCCACCTCGGACAGTGGCACGGTTTGGTCGATTCGCAAGGTCAACCAGCCCTGCTCGAGTCCATCGAAGAGTTCGCGGGCTCGAGAGGCAGTTTCCTCGGCTGTGGCGGTGTAGTGGCTCAGGGCCGGACGCGTGATGTACAGCCCGCCGGCGGAGTTCAGCCGTTGCAGATCAAAGGGCGGTACTTGCCCCGAAGCTCCACCGAAGAGCACCATCATGCCACGAACCTTCAGCGCCTCCAAAGAGCCGTCGAAGGTTGAGGCTCCGACACCGTCATAGACGACATCGACACCGCGACCACCGGTAACTTCAGCAATCTCTTCCGCGAAATTCTCGTAGTCGAAACAGTGCTCTGCTCCAGCTTGGCGGGACAGTTGCCTCTTTGCATCGGTGGAGGCAGTGGTGTAAACGGTAGCGCCCCAATGCACACACAACTGGGTGAGTAACAACCCCACGCCACCAGCGCCAGCATGGATGAGAACCGCATCACCGGGGGCAACGGGGAATGTCGAACGAGCGAGATAATGAGCGGTCAAGCCCTGCAGAGGTAATGCAGCTGCGGTGACCAAATCCATCGCATCGGGCACGGGTAATAACTGGGAAGCAGGGGCCACAAAGTGCTCGGCATAGGTGCCCCGACCTGCGGCGGTAGCCACCCGCTGCCCGAGGGCCACGTCGGTGACGTCCTCTCCGAGAGCCACCACGGTCCCGGCGCCTTCGGTGCCCGGGATAAAGGGGTAGTCCACCGAGTACACGCCGGAACGTTGATAGGTCTCAATGAAGTTGAGCCCCACAGCGGCCGTGGTGATCAGGACTTCTTCGGGGCCGGGGGCGGGGACAGAGGTTTCAGACCATGAGAAGTTTTCCACGCCACCGGCATCGGAGACGATAGCGGCGTGGTGGGTGGTGGGGATCTCAAAATGTTCCATAGTCACTACGCTAATCGACAGCTTCTGAGAAATCAGTCACAAAAGACATGACACGTACTGAATGCATAAATATGTCACAGAGTGCATAATCGGGTGATGGTGACGTAGGCTGGCCCCTATGTGTATTTCTGTAGCCGTTTCGGGTGCCTCCGGATACGCCGGTGGCGAAGTGTTGCGCCTGCTAGTCAATCATCCCGAAGTGACCATTGGAGCCATCACCGCCCATTCCAACGCGGGACAGCGACTCGGCGAACTCCAACCCCACTTGATTCCCTTAGCTGATCGGGTCTTGGAAGAGACCACGGCCGAGGTTTTATCTGGTCACGATGTGGTGTTCCTGGCACTGCCACATGGCGCCTCGGGCGAGATTGCAGCCCAGCTACCAGAGAACACCCTGGTCATCGATGCCGGCGCTGATCACCGCCTGACATCTGAACAAAGCTGGGAGAAATTCTACGGAACCGATTACGCCGGACACTGGCCCTATGGTCTGCCAGAACTACCGGGTCAACGCGAGATGCTACGGGGAACTCGGCGGATTGCCGTACCCGGTTGCTATCCGACCTCGAATTTGCTGGCCCTGAGCCCCGGGTTCAGTGCTGGACTGTTGGAAACCTCCGATGTGGTCATCGTGGCTGCCTCCGGTACGTCCGGGGCCGGGAAATCGCTGAAACCTCATTTGCTGGGTTCGGAAGTGATGGGGTCGATGAGCCCCTATGGGGTGGGCGGCGTGCACCGGCATACTCCAGAAATTGAGCAAGGATTGACCTGGGCTGCCGGTGAGCCGGTGCAGGTGTCCTTCACCCCGACGCTGGCGCCCATGGCCCGCGGGATCCTGACCACCGCTACCGCTCGGCTCCGGACGGGAGTCTCGGCGACCTCGGTCAGGCAGGCGTGGGAACAGGCTTATGCTGACGAAGCGTTCGTGCATGTGTTGCCCGAAGGACAGTGGCCAGCTACCGCTATGGTGGTGGGTTCGAATCATGCGGTGATGCAACTGGCTGTTGATGAGCACGCCCAGCGCGTGATTGTCAGTTGTGCGATCGATAACCTCACCAAAGGCACTGGCGGTGGTGCAATTCAATCGATGAATATTGCCCTGGGACTTGAGGAGTCCCGTGGACTGACCCAGACAGGAGTTTCCCCGTGAGCGTAACACAAGCCAAAGGGTTCCGGGCCGCCGGTGTTGCCAGCGGTATTAAAGAATCCGGGGCAAAAGACCTGGCCGTTATCATCAACGACGGACCCGATCAGCAGGCGGCTGGAGTTTTTACCTCCAATAAGGTCAAAGCCGCTCCGGTGAAGTGGTCCCTAGAGGCGCTGAAATCCAGTGGGTATCAGGCCGATGCGGTGGTGCTCAACTCCGGTGGTGCAAATGCCTGCACTGGAAAGATTGGCGACCAAGACGCCTCTGACACCGCGCAACGAGCCGCTGAGTTGTTGGACACAGTTGCCGACCGAATTCAGGTGTGCTCGACCGGGCTCATCGGCGAACGGCTGAAGATCCGGGAACTCGTGGACGGTCTTGACCTGGCACTGGACAGCGCGAGTGTTGCGGGAGGCGATGATGCCGCCGAAGCCATCATGACCACCGATACCCGCTCCAAGACTGCGGTGGCCACCACTACCACCGGATACCACATCGGTGGCATGGCTAAAGGGGCTGGAATGATTGCGCCCGGGATGGCCACGATGCTGGCGGTGATTACCACCGATGCCCAGCTCGAGGCCGGCCAATTACAGAGCATGTTGCAACAGGCAGTGGCTCTCAGCTTTAACCGTGCCGATTCGGACGGGTGTATGTCGACCAACGACACCGTGTTATTGCTGGCCAACGCCGCCAGCGGGGTTAGACCCGATCCAGCAGAGTTCCAGGCCGGGCTCAACGAGGTCTGCGCCCTATTAGCTCGCCAGATTATCGCGGATGCCGAAGGTGCCCAGCATGATATTGCCGTCACCGTCGTCAACTCCAGCACCGTGGCCGAAGCTGAGACAATCGCCCGGGCCGTGAGTCGCTCCAACCTTTTCAAGACTGCCATCTACGGCCAGGACCCGAACTGGGGTCGCGTGATCTCGGCGGTGGGTACCGTCGACGGTGATTACGATCCCGATCAGATCGATGTCACCATCAATGGCATCCAGGTTTGCCGGGCCGGGGGCATGGGCGAGGACCGCTCTTTGGTCGATCTCTCCCCACGCGAGGCACGGGTGATCATTGACCTCCACGCCGGTGAACACACCGCTACTATCTGGACTAACGATCTGACCTACGACTATGTTGCGGTCAACGCCGAATACTCGTCCTGAATCCCGCTAGCGCACCAGCCTTTCTTGTATTTTTTTGCTGCCCCATGACCGATGACGAAAGGTCCCTTCTCGTGACCGAAGATGTGCAAGCCCATCGCCACGACCGCCGGATTGCTGCCCAAAAATCCCAGGTGCTTATTGAAGCCTTACCCTGGATTCGCGGTTTTTCTGGAACCACTGTGGTGGTCAAATACGGTGGCAATGCGATGGTGTCGGAATCCCTTCGGCAGGCTTTCGCTGAAGACATTACCTTCTTGCACCACGCCGGCATCCATCCAGTGGTGGTCCACGGTGGTGGCCCTCAAATCAACGCGATGCTGGACCGGCTGCAGATTGATTCCGAATTTCGAGGAGGATTGCGGGTCACCACCGAGGAATCCATGCAGGTCGTGCGTATGGTGCTGACCGGTCAGGTGGGCCGAGATCTGGTGGGCTTGCTGAATTCTCGTGGCCCCTACGCCATGGGCTTGTCCGGTGAAGACGCCGCGATCTTCCGGGCCCGCCGTCGGAAGGTAAAAATCGAGGGCGAATCAGCCGATCTGGGACTGGTCGGGGAGATCGACCACGTTGCTCCGGGAGCGATCCAGACCATCATTGACTCCGGACATATCCCAGTGATCTCCTCGGTCGCGCCCGAGTTCGACGACAACGGAGAGCCTACCGGCCAGGTCCTCAACATCAATGCCGATACCGTAGCCACCGCTGTCGCGGTAGCCTTGGGTGCCTCTAAGCTATTGATTCTCACGGATGTGGAAGGGCTTTATAGCAACTGGCCAGATCGCGACTCCCTGGTGTCCACCATCGGAGTCAGCGCTCTGAAGGAGTTGCTCCCCACGCTGGAATCGGGCATGATCCCGAAGATGAGCGCCTGCGTCGAAGCCGTCGAAGCCGGAGTTCCCCAGGCTCACATCGTAGACGGTCGGGAAGAACACTCGATGCTGTTGGAGATCTTCACCTCCGCTGGAGTCGGCACCCAGGTACTTCCCGACGACCACCCAGAAGTTCTTACCCTCAACACCACAGGAGGCCACTGATGACGGACCCGGATTCCACTCATCCCGACTCCATGCAACGGGACTACTTGCAGCGTTATCAGCAGACCGTCACCGGAGTTTTTGGCACCCCGCAACGGGTGCTGGTGCGTGGTCGTGGGGCAACCGTCTGGGATGCAGACGGTGCAGAATACCTGGATCTGCTCGGCGGAATTGCCGTGAACATTCTCGGTCACGCCCATCCGCGGATCCTGGCCGCCCTGTCGGCGCAAGCGGCAACTTTGGGCCACATCTCCAACCTGTTTACCTCACCGGCTCAGGTTGAGCTGGCTGAAAAACTCCTCGAGTTAGCCCAGGCGCCCGACGGGTCCGTGTTCTTCTCGAACTCCGGTTCTGAAGCAAATGAAGCCGCCCTGAAAATTGCTCGCGCCTACGGCAAACAGCTCAGCGAGCACAAGACCCGCATCATCTGCGTGGAGCAGGCCTTCCACGGTCGTACCCTAGGGGCGGTGAGTGTCACGGCTAGGCAGGCCTACCGGGATCCTTTCGAGCCGCTGCTACCGGCGATCACTCGAGTGCCTGCCGGCGATCTCGACCAGATGGTAGCCGCTGTCGATGAGACGGTGGCTGCGGTGTTGATCGAACCGGTTCAAGGCGAATCCGGGGTCCACGGGTACCCGGCCGGATACCTTGCTGCGGTGCGCGACCTATGCGATCGATATGGCGCGCTATTGATCTTCGACGAGGTGCAATCCGGGTCTGGACGCACCGGAACCTGGTTCGCTTATCAAAATCCGGCCGTGACTGGGCAAAAACGTCCTGTGGTGCCCGATGTGATGACCTTGGCCAAATCTCTGGGCGGAGGATTCCCGATCGGGGCGACGGTGTGTCTGAACAAGGCCACCTCGATGGCACTGAGCGCCGGTCAACACGGCACCACCTTCGGTGGCAACCCGCTAGCCTGTGCGGTAGCCCTGGAGGTCCTGCACACCCTGGAAGAGGAGAACTTGCTGGAGCGGGCCCAGGCCATCGGGCGCTCCATGGCCACACATCTCACCGAGATCGAGGGGATCGAGACTGTGCGCGTCTACGGCGCCTGGGCCGGGATCGATGTGTCGATACCCGACCAGCCAGCCGACCAGCCACGCCCCGCCCGGGACGACCTCAACACACCGCACCTGGCGGCTCGAGTCGTCACGGCTGCCGCCGAGGCAGGTTTTCTCATCAACGCCACCTCGCCAACCACGTTGCGGTTGGCCCCCAGCCTGGTGGTCACTGACGAGCAGCTGGACTCGTTCTACCAGCGGCTCCCCGCGCTTGTCGCGACAGCCGGCCAGAATCACACCCGGTAGACCGCTACCGCGTCACCGCAGGAGACAAGAAAAGAGACATGATGAGTACAACACCGACTACCGCCACCACGCAGGAAGCAGGTGCCGGGGTGCGTCACTTTCTGATCGACACCGATCTGAGTCCCGAAGAACAAGCCGAAGTTCTCCAGCTCGCCCAGCAGATCAAGGCCGAACCGTATCGTCACCGCCCGTTGTCCGGCCCCCAGACCGGGATTGTGATGTTTGACAAAACCTCAACCCGTACTCGGATCTCTTTTGCCGCCGGGATCGCCGAATTGGGCGGTCACCCGCTGGTGATCAACCCGGGCGAGTCCCAGTTGGGTCATAAAGAAACCATCGCTGATTCTGCTCGCGTGTTTGAACGTATGGTGTCGGTGGTCATCTGGCGCACCTATGCTCAGGCCGGGCTGGAGGAACTGGCCGAATACTCTCATATACCGGTGGTCAACGCTCTGACCGATGATTACCACCCCTGCCAAATCCTGGCGGACCTGCAAACGGTGATCGAGCACAAAGGTCGTGCCCGTGGGCTGACCCTGGCCTACCTGGGGGATGCCGCCAACAATATGGCGAACTCCTACCTGCTCGGCGCAGCGACCGCAGGCATGCACGTTCGGGTCGCCGGTCCCGAAGGATATGTTCCCCGCACCGAGATCGTGCAGGCAGCTCAGCAACGAGCTAATCACACCGGCGGGTCGGTGACTGTCACACACGACCCTGCAGAGGCGCTGTACGGTGCCGACGTGGTAGTTACCGATACCTGGATCTCCATGGGCTACGAGGAAGAGAAAGCACAGCGCCTGAGCGTCTTGAGCGACTACACGGTCGATCAGGCGGCCATGGCTCAGGCCGCTCACGATGCGATCTTCCTGCACTGTCTGCCGGCCTACCGCGGTGTAGAAGTAGCAGCCGAGGTGATCGATGGGCCTCAGTCGGTCGTTTTTGATGAAGCCGAAAATCGGCTACACGCTCAGAAAGCTCTGGTGGCCTGGTTACTCTATGCCTCGGGGCGGGCCGATATTCCTGCAGATGTGTCCCTTCCGGAAGCGCACCGATCGGCTCAGCGACTGGGCAGAAGCGTTTAGGTCAGTCTCATGGACAAACGTGCTAGCACACCGCGCAGTAAACCCAACACGCCGGGCACTAAGACGGCTCGGCAGGCCCACATCCGGTCTCTGTTGGCCGACTATCCGGTCAGTTCCCAGGCTCAATTGCGGGCCATGCTCGCCCAGCAGGGAGTGGAGGTCACTCAGGGCACGCTCTCCCGTGATCTGGTCGAACTCGGCGCCTCCCGGGCCCGGGACGCCGGGGGAGAACTGGTGTATGTGGTTCCGGACCTGGGGCCTGACGCCGATGCGCAGCAGCGCTCGCAGAACGCGCAGACCGGTGATCTAGAGCAGACACCGTTGAGTGGCCCTCGAGCCAAAGCGCTGGCGCGGCTGGCTGGGCTCTGTCGGGAGCTGTTGGTCTCCGCCGAGGCCTCCGGGAACTTAGTGGTGGTCCGCACCCCGCCAGGAGCCGCACAATTTTTGGCCTCCTGCATTGACCAGGCGCGACTGGACGAGGTGCTAGGTACCATTGCCGGCGATGATGCGATTCTCGTGATCGCCCGTGAAACTACGACCGGTCATCGACTCGCCACGATGTTCTTGAATATGGCCGGTGGCCAGCTCGGCGAATAGCGGGCGCTCCGAGGGCTAGCGTTGGTGCTGGTCCAGCACGTCCTTCATAGCGGGCAGGTCCATGAACTCTACGGTGGCTCGTGCTGACTGGGCACCCAGCTCAGGGTCCGCACCGGCCTCGAGTAGTTGTTGGACCAGGCCTTTGTCCTGCAGGAATACCGCGCAGGTCAGTGCGGACTGACCCCGCTGATTCGTGGCGTTGACATCCGCACCGCGTTCCAGCAGGGCGCTGACCACCTCGGGCTGGTTGCGGTAGGTCGCCAGAATCAGGAACGTATCACCATTGGCATTGGCGAGATTGACCGGGATCCCTTGATCAATCGCCGAAGACAGCATCTGGACTTTCCCCTCGCGAGCCGCATCGAACAGCGTATGCAGAAACTCGATCTGCTCGTCACTCAACTGGGGTTCGGGACCGGAATGTTCCGGGGTCGGTGTTGCAGAATCAGCCATGGTCCCACTCTAGAACACCCTGCCGGTGGCTTGAAGTCGCCCGTAGACCGATGATCTCTCCCAGCGTGTTTCTTCAGACCACAAAGTCGCTAAAGTGGAGGTGGTAACTTTTTGATTCATCCGACACAGTTCTGAGGGGACAACACACACGCATGAGCGGTTCCTCCACATCTCCAGGCCAACCCGCACCGCGCCACGGCACCAATCAAGGGTCGCTGTGGGGAGGGCGATTCTCCGGTGGCCCCAACCAAGCCGTGGCAGCGCTGAGTAAATCCACCGACTTCGACTGGCGACTGGCCCGCTACGATATCGCCGGTTCGCGTGCCCACGCCCGCGTGTTGTACCGTAGCGGGTTGCTCACCGAGGACGAACTTGCCGGGATGCTCGAGGCCCTGGACACGCTGGAAGCCGATGTGCTTTCTGAAAAATTTCAGCCAGCCGAGACTGATGAAGACGTTCATGGTGCCCTGGAACGTGGACTGTTAGAACGCGCCGGCGAAGAACTGGGTGGAAAACTGCGAGCCGGTCGGTCGCGCAACGACCAAATTGCGACCATGGGCAGAATGTACCTGCGTGATCATGCCCGCATCATCGGTGGCCGGTTACAGACGGTCGTGCAAGCATTGGTTGATCAGGCAGAGTCCCACCCCTACGCGCCCATGCCGGGGCGTACTCACCTGCAGCACGCCCAACCGGTGTTGCTGTCCCACCACCTTTTGGCCCACGCCTGGGCGATGCTACGCGATCTGCAACGTCTGCAAGACTGGGATGTTCGCGCCGCGGTATCGCCCTATGGCTCCGGCGCACTGGCCGGGTCGACCCTGGGATTGGACCCCAATAGGGTTGCCACAGAGTTGGGATTTGATTCCGCGGTGTTCAATTCCATTGATGGTACCGCTGCTCGGGATATTTTCGCTGAATTCCTCTGGATCGTGGCCATGATCGGCATCGACCTCTCCCGAATCTCCGAAGAAGTGATCTTCTGGGCGACGAAAGAAGCCAATTTCGCCACCTTAGCTGATGCTTTCTCGACCGGCTCGTCCATCATGCCACAGAAGAAGAACCCCGACGTCGCTGAACTCGCCCGGGGTAAATCCGGACGGTTCATTGGTGATCTCACCGGCCTGTTGACCACGCTCAAAGGTCTGCCGTTGGCCTACAACCGGGACCTGCAGGAAGATAAAGAGCCCGTCTTTGACGCCGTGGACAACCTGGAAATCTTGTTGCCGGCGGTCTCTGGCATGATTGCTACCTTGGAATTCAATACCGAGAAGATGGCCGAACTGGCCCCGGAAGGTTTCGCGCTGGCCACCGATATCGCCGAATGGCTGGTCCGACGGGGCGTACCGTTCCGGGTTGCTCACGAGTTGTCTGGCGAAGCCGTCAAAATCGCCGAACGACGCGGAGTGGAACTCTGGGATCTCACCGATGAGGAGTTTGCCTCCGTCTCCGTACACCTCACTCCCGCAGTGCGGGAGGTGTTGACGACCCACGGGTCCCTCAGCGCCCGCAACGCCCAGGGCGGAACCGCCCCGGAGGCGGTGGCTCAACAGCTGGAAGAATTCAAAGCACAATTACATCGTGTCCGTGACTTCATCGACTCCAACCCCACCGGCCTGCTGTAGTCCAGTGCCGGTGAAACAGGTGACATATGCACGTTGATCAGTCCTGCTCCGACGCCCACGATCACCTTCCTGAAACCTACCGGGATGAACTCGCCCGGGAACAACGCTATGTTGAGCAGCTCTACGCTCGGCTTGACCAGCTACGCGCTGAAAAGCGGGAACAACTAGCCCGGGTGCGTAAATCCGGCGCGCAAGGATCCTTGCAGAACCAATCCGAGCGTGATGCCTTTGCCACCCAGTACGAGGACCGGATCGCTCAACTCGACGCCGTCGAAGATCGCCTGGTATTCGGCCGGCTTGACACCGAGAACGAGGACCCACGCTATATCGGACGGATCGGTCTGAGCTCGGCGGATCACTCCCGGCTACTGATCGACTGGCGCGCCCCGGAATCAGCTGCGTTCTACCAGGCCACCGCGCAGAACCGTGGGACGGTTCAACGACGCCGTCACCTGTTGATGTCACGCCGACGGGTCGTGGGCTTTGATGATGACGTGCTTGATGCAGATCTGGTCGATGAAGATATCCAGTATCGTTCCTCGGCATTGCTGAGTGCGGTCACCGCCCGGCGCACCGGACGCATGGGCGACATTGTGGCGACCATTCAAGCTGAACAAGATGAGATCATCCGGTCCCCGCTGTCCGGCGTCTTGGTGGTTCAGGGAGGCCCCGGGACCGGCAAGACGGCCGTGGCCCTGCACCGGGCTGCGTATTTGCTGTACACCCACCGGCAACGCTTGGAGTCCTCCGGCGTACTATTGGTGGGCCCCTCGGAAGCGTTCATGAATTACATTGACCAGGTGTTACCTTCCCTGGGCGAAAACGGTGTGGTGATGAGTTCTCTGGCGGAGCTGTATCCCGGGCTCAAGGCCGTTGCCGAAACCTCTCGGGACGTGGCTCGCATCAAAGGACGTGCGGTGATGGCTGACGTGATGCGCCACGCGGTCCAGGCCCGGCAACGCCGGATCACTACCCCGCGTGAGTTGAAGGTTGAAACCATTACGCTGACCCTGACACCCCAGGTCGTCGACGCTGCGCTGAAGAAAGCACGCCATTCCGGACTGGCCCACAACCAAGCCCGAGAAGTCTTCGTCAACGAGGTCGTCGACGTTCTGAGCGATCAGATGATCGCCGAACTTGCCGCCGGGTCCGCAGGCAAGAACGAGGCCGACCGGTCCTATGTGCCCACCGAAATCCGCCAGTCTGTGGACGTGCGGCGCATCCTGAACATGTGTTGGATGCCGTTGAGCCCAGAAAAAGTTCTCGACGAGTTACTGTCCACCCCGCGCCTACTCGTCGATGCGGCTTATATGCTCGACAACCACGAGTTGCTGGCGTTGCTCCGTGAACCCCACGCGCCTTTTACGGTCTCTGATGTGCCACTCTTGGATGAACTGGCTGAACTGCTCGGGGCGGTGGACGCCACTACCCGCGCGGTACAACGCGCCGAGCAACGTCAATACGAACGTGACCTCGCCAATGCTGAAGCAACGTTGGAGAATGTGCACCAGAGCCTGGAAGACCTCGGAGTCGATGGTGTCGTGACTGCCGAGGCCCTGGCCCGGTCACAAGGACCTCAGCACGTCCGGCGTAGCGCTGCTGAGCACGCTATCACCGATCGGGGCTGGACCTACGGGCACGTCATTGTGGATGAAGGTCAAGAATTGACCCCGATGCAGTGGCGGGTGCTGTTCCGCCGATGCCCGATCAAGTCTTTCACCATCGTTGGCGATATTGCGCAGTCCTCCAACGCCGACACCACCACGTGGCGGCAACGTCTGGAGCCCTTCGCGGATCAGGTGACCCGCGAGATGGAACTGAGCGTGAACTACCGAACACCGGCCACCATTGCCGACTTGGCCGCCGAAGTTGCCACCCGTCACGGGGCGAACATCTCCACTCCGAAAGCGCTTCGCGCCGGTGAGGACCGTCCACGTATTGATGTTGTTGGTGTCGGTGATCGAGACAGGCATCTGCATGAGGTGATTAATCGGTTGGCCACCGACCTGCCCGCGGCACTGATCGCCGTCGTGGTGCCCGAGGCACTTATCGACACGACCGGTCAGAACTTGTCCTCGGCCTTTCCTGAGCGCATCTGGTGGGGACAAGGACTCCGTCACGACCGGGATCTGGTCCTGGTGACAGCCTATGAATCCAAGGGACTCGAATACGACGCCGTGGTGATCGTCGAGCCCCAACAGATTGTGGCCGAAGCCGAGGGCTCGATCGGTGACCTCTACGTGGCCATGACCCGAGCCACCCAAATTTTACGGATGATCACCACCGACAGTCCCGAGGAGCTTCCCGCACCATTGGAACAACACTGTCACGCCGTTGAGACAGCCTGAGCTTAACTACTCCAAGCACTGACTGTGGGGAGGATGCACCAGAGTCCAGATAGAAACTGGTATGTTGTGGTGTGTGACTACTCCAGGTGAAATTTCCGTACCACAAGCCAATGATCCGTCCTTTGACAATATTTGGCAGGAGCTGAAGTGGCGAGGACTGGCACATGTCAGTACCGATGAACAAGCACTGGAAAAAGTGCTTGCTGGAGAACCCATCACCTACTATTGTGGCTTCGACCCGACAGCAGCGTCGCTTCATCTTGGGCACCTGGTTCAACTGCTGGTGATGCGCCGACTGCAGCTGGCGGGACACAAACCCCTGGCGTTGGTCGGAGGATTCACCGGACTGATCGGAGACCCGCGACAAACCACAGAACGGACTCTGAACGATAAGGCCCTCGTGGCCGAGTGGGTCAATTCTCTGCAAGACCAGGTTTCGAACTATTTGGAGTTCGACGCCGGGGACAATGCCGCCACCATGGTGAACAACCTGGACTGGACCGGGCAGCTTTCGGCCCTGGATTTCTTACGCGATATTGGTAAGTTCTTCCGCGTGGGAACCATGATCAAAAAAGAAATCGTAGCCAACAGACTCGAATCTGAAGAAGGCATCTCCTACACCGAGTTCTCCTACCAGATCTTGCAGGGCTACGACTTTCTGGAGCTCTACCGTCGTTACGGTTGCGTGCTACAAACCGGTGGTTCTGACCAGTGGGGAAACCTCACCTCCGGAACCGAGTTGGTCCGCAAAGTTGAAGGTCAACATGTCCACGCCTTCGGGACTCCGCTGATCACCAACGCGGACGGTACCAAATTCGGTAAATCTGAAGGCAATGCGATCTGGCTCGATCCTGAGATGTGTTCGCCCTACACCTTCTACCAGTTCTGGCTCAATACCGCCGATGCAGACGTGATCGACCGGTTGAAAGTCTTCACGTTCCTCACCCGGGATCAGATTGCAGACTATGAGACGAAGGTCAAAGAGCAACCACATTTGCGTGAGGCCCAGAAAATTTTGGCATGGTTGGTGACTAGTCTGGTGCACGGCGAAGAACAAACCCGACAGGTCATTGACGCTTCGGCTGCGCTCTTCGGCCGCGGCGAATTGGCTCAAATTGACGAGCAGACCTTAGCTGCGGCAGGGGCCGAACTACCACAGCCCGAGCCAGGAGCCCTGGACTCTTCCGCGCTCACCATAGTTGACTTGCTCGTTGCTACAGGCCTGGAAAAATCCAGGTCCTCGGCACGGCGAACCGTCAGCGATGGTGGCGCCTCCGTCAATAACGAGAAAATTCCCGACCCCGAAGAGCAGTTTGGGGCCGAAAAGGCCCTGCATGGGAAGTACCTCTTCGTGCGTCGAGGCAAGAAGAATCTAGCCTTCGTGGACCTCAGCGCGCTCTAGGGCGAAAGAACCAGCTGACTAGCCCCAACGTGAGAGCGGGGTCACAGAAAATAGTTTTCGCGCACACCGTCGCTATCAGCCTAAAATTGGCGGAATCATGCGGTAGAACCCGACGGTTCCGCCGATTTTGTTTTTTGCACGAGGTGTGTGTAAAGTATTCATTGCTGTCAGAGACCAAGCCCGCTGAACGAGCGGCCAAGAAGAGACAGCATCGAGAACAGAATTTGCAACGCAGAGAGATCATCTGCTAAGCTACGAATCCGGTTCTCTTCCACGTTGGGTTCGAATTCGCTTCTGAAAATCAGGTGAAGATCTGATTTGACGAGGTGAACATCGAGTGACTATCGTGGAAACCTTGAGAAATGGGAAGTTGAAAACCTCTTCTTCTGTTTCTACGAACGGTTGTTTGATAACTCGATAGTGTGCCAAGTTTGTTGATGCCAAATTTTTTTTGTTTGGTTGCCATGGCCTCTTTTTTGCCTCGTTGGTTTTGGGGTTGTGGTTTGGCCAGTGGTGGGTTTTT
>NZ_RDQR01000051.1 GCF_003703835.1 Auritidibacter ignavus | reverse complement strand
ACGTGGGTGCAAGCATCGGGTGTCATGATCACAGCGGCCTTGCTACCAGCAGTGAGGAAGACTGCCATGACAACAACCTACGATGTGATCCTGGGGCTAGACGTTGGTAAAAGCGCACAATACGGATGCGCCCTGACAACCACCGGCGAGAAACTCTACGACCGGGAATTACCGCAAGACGAAACCGCATTGCAAGACGTCATCGTTCAGCTCCAAAGGCACGATTCAGTGCTGGTGGTGGTCGATCAGCCTAACACCATTGGTGCCTTACCGATCGCGGTGGCCCGAGACTGTGACGCCACCGTGGCATACTTGCCGGGCTTGGCGATGCGCAAGGCCGCTGATCTGTATCCCGGCCGGCCCAAAACTGATGCCCGGGACGCGTTCATCATTGCTGATACCGCCAGAACCATGCCCCATACGCTACGAGCCATGGATCGGGAATCTGATCTGTTCTCGGCGTTGAAAGTGCTGGCTGGGTTTGATGATGACCTGGCTCGGGAATGTACCCCAGCCATCAACCGACTACGATCCTTGCTGGTGCACATTTACCCGTCACTGGAACGAGTCTTCACCGGCACCGTCCTCACACGGCCCATTGTCCTGGAGTTGTAGATTCGGTATCACGGACCCCACGGCCTGCAGGCTGCTGACAAATCTGGGGTAAAACGCTGGGCGAAAAATCATGCCCGCAAAGACCCCTCCGCGTTGATCGACCAGATCTTCGCGGCCCTAGCCGAGCAAACGGTCACCGTGCCTGGAACAGCTACCGTGGAACTGATCATCCCCAGGATGGCCGCCCAGATCAAAGAACTCAAAGCTCAACGCGCTCTGGTGGCCACCGAGGTGGAAACGATGGTCGATGCTCACCCTCTTACCCAGGTCTTGATTCCTATGCCAGGAGTCGGAATCAAGACCACCGCCACGATCCTGCTCACTGCAGCAGACTTCAGCTCCTTCCCCACCCCAGATCACCTGGCCACCTACGCCGGCATTGCTCCCGTAACGCGTCGCTCTGAGACCTCGATCCGAGGTGAGTCCCCGGCCCGCTCTAGCAATAAACAACTCAACAACGCCTTATTCCGATCCGCATGGATGGCCTCCTGCCACGACCCGGTATCGAAAGCCCACTACAACAAGAAACGCGC
>NZ_RDQR01000024.1 GCF_003703835.1 Auritidibacter ignavus | reverse complement strand
GGACGCTGAAGAAAAGGGCGGCAGACATCCTGGCCTACTTCGACCGCCCCGGAACCTCCAACGGACCCACCGAGGCCATCAACGGACGACTCGAACACCTGCGCGGATCCGCCCTGGGCTTCCGGAATCTCACCAACTACATCGCCAGGTCCTTGCTCGAGAGCGGAGGATTCAAGCCCCGTCTACACCCTCGATTGTGAAGAGCCATGAAACTGCGCGAAATGTCGAAGGGTATGCGCGAGAAGATCCAGATCGCGCTCACCATGTCCCGCCGGGCCAAGCTTTACCTGCTTGATGAACCGATCAGCGGTATCGACCCGGCCGCGCGCGACGAGATCCTCGACACCGTCCTCAACAACCTGGCTCCCGACTCACTGTTGGTGATGTCAACTCACCTCATCCACGACCTTGAACCTGCTATCGACACGGTGGTGTTCATGCGCCACGGTCGTATCACGCTCACCGGCAACGCCGACGATCTGCGCGCTGAACACGGTCTGAGTATCGACCAGCTTTTCCGAAAGGTATTCCGATGACACTGACACTCTTAAAACACGAGTTCATCCGCACCCGCGTTCTGCTTGCGATCATCATCGGTGGCGCCCTCGCGGCGAGTGCTTTAGGCACGCTGCTGATGTGGATCAATCTGCCAGTCGTGAGTCACTTCGGGCCACCACTGATCGTGTTACCGATCGTGGCGCTCGTGCCCGCGACTCAAATCGCCCTCGCCATCGACTTTTGGTGTTCAGGGTTTCGCAGTGGAGGCTACCTCACTCACGCGATTCCGGTGAAAGGCGCAACTATCTTCTGGACGAAGTTATTGCACATGATGCTGGCGACGGCGGTCGTATTGATCATCGGATTCCTGCTGTTCTGGGCCGCCTGGTTCACGTTTGCGAGCTCACCAACCGCTGCTGGTTTGGGCCCTGAGGAGCCGAACTTGTTCGTGGCGTTGGGCTCGGGACTAGAGGCTATCAGCGACTTCATCCCGCTACCATTGCTCCTCGGAGTGTACCTGCCGATCGTGGTGCTATTCATATTTTTCACCTGGCCGGTGATGTACGCATTCATCGCCTCTGTCGGTAGCGAGGGTCCATTCGGTCGAATGGGCATTGGTGGCCTGGTTTTGATGGCCGTGATCACCTACGTCGGTAGCCAAGCCATTATCTTTCTTGCGATACTGGCTATTCCGTTGGGATTCGACTTCACTGTTGTTAGTGACGATGGAACACCGCAGCTGGTGGTCATCAACACCCTCGAGATCGCCTTTGCCGATGGTGACAGCGCCATCATGCCACTCGGCGTGTTCGTCGGAACGATCCTCACGCTTGTCATCGTCATGTGGCGCACCCACCGTTCCTGGAATCGGCACGTTTCACTCAACTAATTGTGCGGTGATGCGGCGGGCAGGATCCTAACCTGCCCGTCGCTGGCAGTGTGCCGGCACCGTTCGTGGTGGATGTGATTATTTTCTGCGGTCACGGCGATTCCCTCGGGATACCTGATAACTATCTATTGGTCTTGCATAACGATATAAGACTTGCCGTCGATGTGTTGTCGAGTACTCACACACTGTAAGGTCGACAAGGTGTCGTGAGGTGGCACCGGTACCGTCCCACCGTGGCTACCTCGAAGGAGATCCCATGAATCGTTGGGAAAAGACCCGGAACAGACTCACCACTCTGGTCGGAACCGCTGTTGTGCCTCTGACACTTAGCGCCTTCGGGGGCTATGAGTGGGTCCGAAGCTCAGCGGAGACGCCATTGTTGATCTCGACCCCGACGTGATCCTGGCACCGCGCTCAGGTATGACCCAGAAGCAGTACGACCTGCTGGACGATATCGGTCTGAGAGCGGCTTGTCTCGAGTTGACGTGGACCATCACGTGGGAAGAACAGATTCACACCGTCGCCACCGTTCTGGGGGAAGAAGACCAGGCCCCGAAGCTGATCGAAGAGATCGACCAGGAATTTCACGACCGTAGCTAGGAGGAATAGTCCAACGACACCTTCTCGTATATACCAGAAGGGACCAGGCACACCGGGCCTGCTCTTTCCTGGAGAGTAGCGCGTCCCGATGGAGAGCAAATTCGGTTTGACCGTAGACTCGGCGCTGATCGGACTCGAGAACATCGATATGCTCAAGAATCCCGATCTGAGTTTTATCTGGTATGACGATAAGGAAAACCGGAAAGTGATCGAAGGCCAAGATCTCTACGCTTCGATTCTGGCAATTGACAACGGTGTTGTGGTGGCACCGACCAGTCTTTGGTGACCGCATCCTCCATTATGAGCCCATTAACTGTGCCCTGGGTGCTGGACCGATACGAGACCCATGATCGATGAGACCGTCCAGAATGCTGAGGGCGAAGGCTCCGCGGACCACGCCGAGTAAAACACTAGTTCGCACCTGTCCTGCGCGGTGGCGACGACGCCTCCTGACAGCAGGTGCTGGCAGCCCGCTGGCCACCCGCCCTGGTCGGGGCAGTGGTCGGTGCTACTCTGGCTGTTTATCCAGGAGCTGACCCGCAACCCGCTGGAAGGGCCAGGGCTACCCCGGATGCCCACCGGGGCCTGCGTCGCGGTGGTAAACGGCTACTGCCTTCTTCGCATTACTCGGTGCCATCGCCGTGGTGATCCTGGTCTCGGTGCTAAGTCGGTCCTCCGGTAGCGAATCGGTCGTACCGCTGAGCCTGGCCGGAGCATGGTTTGACACCCACTGGGCGATACTGCCCGCGGTGCTTCTCGGTCATGGCAAACTCATTGCCGAAGATCCCGCCGCCCTGCTCCTCACCGCAGAGTTGGTCCACCGGGTCTTTGGCCCCGAGTGTGAGATCTTCCCTGACCCGCGCCCGATCGCAGAACGCACCGAGAAGTTCACCTCAAAAATAGTTATACTAGCCTCTATATAACTGTTATGGTTATATACATGACGAGCGTTCCCGTGATTTTCGACATCGTGGGGTCCCGTGATCTTCCCGATCGTGTCGTGGCCCATTCTGTGATCATGGATGCTTTTGCCCGTATCGAAGAGCAGATTGTGCCCGACCATCCGGCCTGGGCCACAGTGGGCGACGAGTTCCAAGCGGTCTACTTCTCGTGGCAGGACGCGGTGCGAAGCCTGTACCGTGTGCATCTTTTCTTGCCGGCAGAGGTCCAGGTACGTGCTGGAGTGGGCATGGGACGTATCACGACGATTGCTCGTAGCGTCACCGGGCCAATTCATGACGGGCCCGGCTGGATCGCAGCCCGGGAAGCCCTTAACGAAGCCGAGGTGCTCCAGCAATCCTTACCTGCCGTCAGACACCGCCTGCGCGGGGAGGATGCCGACCTGGCGGCGGCGGTTAACGCTCAATTTCTGGCCGTTGACCAGGTACTGGCCCGGTTCAAGTCCCGCGAACGTCGCATGGCCGGAGCCTTATTGCACGGGGTGACCCAACGGGAGATCGCCCAGTCCGAAGGAATCAGCCAGGCGGCAGTTTCCAAAGCCGTGCATCGGTCTGGGGCAGCTATGCTGTTACGGTTAGATCGCGAGTTGGCGGGGGAGACATCATGATGTTTGGTTGTGCCCTGCTAGTCATCGGGGTCAGTGATCTACTGGCCGTGTTCATCCGCCGGATGCCGGCCCGGTGGCTGATCGCGACGGTGTGGTGGCTACTGACCCTCATTGGTGCCACGGTCGTGACCCACTGGTGGCACGCAGCCGTGGCGGTCGTGCTCGCTCTCGTCTGGATGGTGGCTAGCCAACGCCACCTGATCTGGCGTGGTCCAGTGCTGGTCGTGCTACTGGCCGTGGTTTTCGGTGTCACGTGGGCGACTGGAGATCACGAGCCCAGCCCGATCGTTATGGCGACCGGATCGTTGGTGTTCTTATCCAGTACCGGCAATGAAGTGGTGCGCAGTGTTTTGGAACTTACCGGGCGTCACGAGATGCCCGGCCAACACCGGCCCCCGGAGGAGGAAGGCTCCACAGCCTCCTCACTGCGAGGTGGTCGTATCATCGGTCCGTTGGAACGGATCATCATTTATGTGCTGGCCTTGACGGGTGCCCAAGGCATTGTGGCAGCCCTGATTGCCGCCAAAGGGATTGTGCGCTTTCCCGAAATTTCCGCCGATCGTCGGATCGGGGCCCGGGCGGAAGAATTTCTCATCGGGTCCTTGACGAGCTGGGGTCTGGCCGGAGCGCTCGCGGCTGCCACGCTCGTTCTCTAGGCCCCATCTGTCGTGTTCCCTCAGTCCGGGCGGGCCGGTCACCGCCCGGTCAGGCGCATCAGTCTCCGGCCGGCCACGATGATCTCGGCGGGGGTTTGCGCGGGATCGCAGAACAGAACCGGGGTACCGGCTTGAGGTTTCCCGGCGCAACGGGGCAGATGCGCGGTGGCTCGACTCAGGGTTGCCACCGCCGGGGCCAGTGAATCCGCCCAGCGAGTGCGTAGCAGTCGGGCAATCCGTTGTATCGGTTCGGGTAGCATGAGACAGGTGCCGTCGAGCCCGTCAAGGTAGCGTCGCGGGTGATGGGGATCCAGGCGTAACCAGCCGGTGAATTCCCCCGGTTCGGCCACGCCAGTGGGTTCACACGCCAACAGAATCTGGGTTTCGGCTCCGGACCCGATCGGCCCAGCCGGAGCTGTCGGGCTGGGCGACGGCCTGTACCGAGGTGGTGAGGAAACCGATGCCGTGGAGTCGGTAGCCACCGGCCCGACGGAACACCTCGGCCGACGCCGGGTTATCCTCACCGATATAGGTGACCCGCAGGGGGCGGCCCACCAGTCCACCCCGGGCCAGTCCGGCCCTAAGCCCCCTAACTCGCGAACGTCCGTGGAAGACAGAGGCGTCTTTGCCTTTCTGTTTGATATGTCGGTCGATAGCTTTGTAACCATCAAATTCACGAAGTTTATCTTTAATTTTGATGATCGTTCTGGTCGCCATGTCGCTGATCTTTGGCTGGCTGGTGCCAGCATTTAGCATGATGGGGACAGATGCCGCGCCGTTCGGGATATTGTGGTTGCTGTTTGGGTGGATCTTTCCCGTCATTCAGCTCGTGTTGTTCCGTGTGGTGCTGGAGCTATTCATCGCGACGATTCGCACCGTGCAGAATACCGCTGGTACTCGCCAGGAAATTCAGGTGCTGCGTTAGGAGCTTGCGCAGCGCAACTGAGTTTCACAGCTAATCCGGCTGTTTTTAAGAGGCGATCGCCCGTGTGGTGATCGCCGCTTTGATGTGTGTGATGGTCGTGGCTGTGAGTGCAGATCGACATCGTCGCCAGCTTGAGTTCTGCCGACCTTTCTAACATCCAATTGATGTTGCATAACAAAGTAAGTGTACCCTAAACTTTAAGGTCGAGTAGATACACACCGTGGGCTCGATGAGGTGTCCTCAGCAAGCGCTGTTTGGCCTTGACTACCTAGAAAGGGATTTCATGAATCATTGGCAGAAGACCCGACACGGAATAACTGTTGTGGCAGGAACTGCTGTTTTAGCTCTGACACTCAGCGCTTGCGGTGGTGAGAACGGGCCAGATGACCAGGCAGAGGACAACGGTGCATTCGAAACCGTGGAGATTGAACATGCCCTGGGTACCGCAATTATTGAGGACAAGCCCGAGCGCGTCGTGACCCTTGGTCAGGGCTCGACGGAGACGGCCATTGCCCTAGGTGTGACCCCGGTGGGTATTGAGGAATACCCATGGGGTGCTGATGACACCGGCTACTTGCCCTGGATCCATGAAGCCGTGGAAGAGGTCGGTGATGAATTGCCCGAACAGTTCACCGGCGGTACAGAACTTGATATCGAAGCCATTGTTGATCTTGAACCCGACGTCATCCTCGCACCGTGGTCAGGTATTACCCAGGAGCAGTACGACCTGCTCGACGATATCGCACCGACGGTAGCTTATCCGGAGTTGCCCTGGACCATCACCTGGGAAGAACAGATTGAGACCGTCTCTACCGCACTGGGCGAAAAAGAACGGGCCCCGGAGCTGATTGATCAGATCGAGCAGGAATTCGAAGACTATAGTCACGAGGAATGGTCTGACTACACGTTCTCTTATATTTACAACGATGGACCAGGAACGCTCGGCGTGTTCTTCCCCGGAGAGCAGCGCGTCCAGATGGTGAGCAAGCTCGGGTTGCAAGTGGATCCGGCAGTTGAGGACATGAAGGAATTCGAGGTCGAAGGGACCGACTCGGCAATGATCGGACTCGAAAACGCTGATATGCTCAATGACTCCGATCTGATCTTCACCTGGTATTCCGATGAGGACAATCGCGAAGAGACGGAAGGACAGGACCTCTACGCCTCAATTCCGGCGATCGACAACGGTGCCGTGGTAGCACCGACCGACCAATCCTTTGTAACCGCATCCTCCATCATTAGCCCGCTGACGGTGCCCTGGGTGTTGGACCGTTACGAGCCGATGATCGATGAAGCGGTCGAGAATGTGGAGGGTGAAGGCTCCGCTGACGACGCCGAGTGAAAGCCTGGATCGCACCTGTTCTGTGCCTATTCTTTTTGCTGCTAGCCAGTGCCGCATCAATCGCCTACGGGTCTCGGGAGAATGACCTCCGCGAGGTAATTGACGTGTTGCGCGGTGGCGGTGACGCCCACTTACAACAGGTTCTGGCAGCTCGCTGGCCACGCACCGTGGTCGGTGCCACCGTCGGTGCCTCCCTGGCCGTTTCGGGTGTGATTATCCAAGGTCTCACGCGTAACCCACTGGGTGAACCCGGTCTGCTGGGTGTGACCACGGGGGCCTCAGCCGCTGTGGTCACCGCGGTTGCGTTCTTCGGGTTCTCCGCTACGGTCGGGCCCGCCACGGTGCTGGTCGCATTACCCGGGGCCATCGTCGTGGTGGTCTTGGTCTACGTCCTCAGCCGGTCGTCCGGAAGCCAATCGGTGGTGCCCCTCATTCTAGCGGGGGCCGTGGTCTCGGCGGTGCTGACCGCCTATATTCAAGCCATGGTGCTCACGCGGCCACAGGTTTTCGACTCCTACCGGCACTGGGTAGTTGGTTCCTTGGCTGGAGCCCAATTCGAAACCCTGTGGGCCGTACTGCCCGCGGTGATCCTTGGACTGCTCTTGGCCGTGATCCTTGCCCCGGGGCTGAACACCCTGGCCTTGGGTGATGAGGTGGCGGTGTCGCTGGGGGCCCCAGTCGTTGCCATCCGTGCCGGAGGAATTCTGGCGGCCACGCTGTTGGCAGCAGCCGCCACCGCGGCGGTGGGACCTATCGCATTCATCGGGTTGGCAGCCCCGCACCTGGTGCGGTCCTTGGTTGGTGGTGACTTTCGGCAGCAGGTACCCGTTGCCATTCTGCTGGGAGCCTCCCTGTTATTGGCCTCCGACGTCGTGGCTCGGGTGATCACCCGGCCCGAAGAACTCATGGTCGGTGTCGTGACCGCCTTTCTGGGTGCTCCCTTTCTCTTGGTGGCGGTACGCCGCGGAAAGGTGGCAGTATGACCACCGCACCATCCCGTTCACGCCCCACGCTACGACGTGGCGAGAACATGTTGACCCTCGGCAACATTGTGGCCATTCCCTACAGCCCCCGGAGCGCTGTACTGGCCGTGGTGTCGATTCTGGTTATTCTGGTCTTGGCAACGGGCATTGTGGCTTGGGGGCCGATGGGGCTTGGGCCGGCCGAACTGAGCGCGCTGCTGAGAGGGGAGGCTGAACCCAGCACGATCTTTGTGCTTGAACGCCTCCGTGGCCCCCGGGTATTAGTCGCTATCGGCGTCGGTATTGCTTTAGGACTCGCCGGGGCGCTGTTCCAAACGGTCACCCGTAATCCGCTGGGTAGCCCCGATGTGATCGGGTTGAGCGCTGGAGCTGGTGCTGGAGTGGCGGTGGCGACCATGTTCTTTCCCGGGATGGTTTCCGCATCGGTGGGTTCTCTCATCGGCGCGGCCGTCGCGGTCGGACTGGTGTGGATTTCTACCGGCTTGGGCTTTGCCTCCCCCTCTCGGGTCATCGTGACCGGAATCGGTGTGGCCGCGATGTCGCTGTCGATCACCCACTACGTGGTGGCTGTGGATGTGCGGGATTCTGCCTCCCAGCTCGCCGCCTACCTTGCTGGGTCACTGGGGGCACGAAATATGGAACACGCCACGACCATCGGCATCGCCCTGCTGGTGCTGATCCCGGCGGTCATCGCCCTCAGCCACCACCTGACTCCGATGGATATGGGCGATGAACTGGCCGATACGTTGGGTAGCTCGGCTACCAGCACGCGCGCCTGGGCGATTGTGCTTGCGGTCATCTTGGCCGCCATGGCGGTCTCTGTGTCCGGACCGATTGCCTTCGTGGCGCTATCGGCGCCACATATTGCACGCCAAGCCACGCGCACCCCGGGCCCCCACCTGTTTCTGTCCGCCCTGGTGGGTGCACTGATAATGTTGGCCGCTGACTTCTTGGTTCAACACGTCCCGCTATTTGACGGGCTCCCGGTGGGGGTGATCACCACCGGTGTCGGCGGGGTGTATTTGGGATACTTGCTGATCAGTACGTGGAGGAGGTCCACTCGATGAGCACCTCATCGCTAGCAGAGGCATCATTACAGGCCACGGGCATCACGGTGGGCTATGGCGGGAAGCCACCGGTTTTAGAGAATCTGGACTTCCAGGTTCCTGCCGGACAATTCACCGCGATCGTAGGGCCCAATGGCTGTGGCAAATCCACGTTAGTGAAAACCTTGGCCCGGACCCTGACCCCCTCCGCCGGTCACGTGAGCCTGGATGGGCGCCCCTTGGACCGGTACCGCTCTAAACAGATTGCCCGTCGTGTGGCATTACTTCCACAAGATCCGGTGGTCCCCGATGGGGTCACGGTCCGTGGGCTGGTCGCTCGAGGACGCCACCCCTACCATTCGGCACTGCGCCAATGGGTGGCCGGTGACGACGGAAAGATTGCAACGGCTATGGCCGCCACCGACGTGACTGCCCTGGCCGACCAGCCGGTCGCAGGACTGTCTGGAGGCCAGCGTCAGCGTGCCTGGATCGCAATGATTCTCGCCCAGGACACCGAGTACGTGCTCCTCGATGAGCCGACGTCCTTCCTGGATCTAGCCCACCAGATCGAGGTCTTGACGATCTGTCGCCGAATGCGCGATGAACGTCGCAGTGTGGTGGCAGTGCTTCACGACCTGAATCAAGCCGCCCGCTACGCCGATCAGCTGGTGGTCTTAGCCGGCGGGAACATTGTCGCAACCGGGGCACCCCACAATGTGCTCACCGCCGCATTGGTGCATGAAGTCTTCGACTTGGAGTGCGAGATTTTCCCCGATCCGCAATCCGGTAGCCCCATGGTGGTGCCGCTGGCTCCTTAGCCTCGCAAGGGTCATTGGCAGGGTAATGTCAGCACTTCCTCCGGGCGTGCCGGCGGTGGTCCTCGAGGAGATCGACAATATCGTCGGGCGATTTGCGTCACTGGTGTTGGATCACCAGGGTGGGGTATGTCGCGGGGTGATGAGGCCGGGCACGTCGATGGCGCGTAAGCGATGCAGCCAATCGGGTAGGGAGGTGTCCAAGTTTGTTGAAACCGGTTCCTCTAGCGTCCGGTCATCCGTGCGGAACGTGGCGGCGTGGATGCGGGAACTCCCACCCGGAAATAGGACAGTGGTCGGTGGTTGTGCTGGGATTGTTGATCGTGGGATGTGACCCAGCGGTGGAGATAGGACGCGGTGGCCGGTGCGTCAATCATTTCGGTGGCCGGTGCCACGGATAACCCGAGCTGGTGCAACCGTAACCACAACCTGTGCAAGGTTCTGCCGGCGTCGATGATCTGGGCGGGACTCTCGGCGGGGGCAGAAAACAGCACGGGTGTGCCACGGGTTTGGGTGTGATGTTCCGCGGTGGATGTGCCGGGGGACCTGAAGCGGGTGTGAACCCTAGCTAGCATCCGGGAGGTGGCCGAGAGCGGTGTCGCCAGGATGTCGGCGAGTGGAGTGCGTGCCACCCGGGCCAGGCGTTGCACTGCCGGTGGTAGCAGCAGGCAACCGCCGTCGAGCCCGTCGAGGTGACGCCGCGGATGGTGCGGATCCAGGCGTAACCATCCGGTGAGTTCGCGGATCAGCTCGGGCGAGGAGCTCAAATGTCTCGAGGCGATGGTTTCCAGGTCGCTGATGCGGGGGTCGGTGAATTCGACCGCCTGGGGGAATTCAGCGAGCGCCGTGGCCACAACATCCGACGCTGGTGTCAGCATGCCACGATAGACCCGACGGGAGAGCACATCCTCGGCACTGAAGTCATCGGTCGGTGCGGCGAGGGGTTGTAGCCGGAGCCGGATGCTGGTGTTGGCGCCCGAGCCAGTGACAGATTCGATGCTGAGCCGGTGTGGGTTCTCACTGTCCTGGCTGGCTGCAATTTTCAGGGATTCAATCCAGCAGCCCAGAGCAAGATAGAGGTCTCGGTCGGTGGGGTCACCGTAGATTAAGCGCCGTTCCGGGTGGACGCCCAGGTTGATGATTTTCTTGGGGGCGTCAACAAGGGGGTTCCAGGGCTGTGTGTTGTGGGCTGAGGGGGCCCGACCAGCGATCTGAATCCAGCCCTGGAGTCGATCGGCCCAGCCGGAGCTGTCGGGCTGGGTGATGGCCTGTACCGAGGTGGTGAGGAAACCGATGCCGTGGAGTCGGTAGCCACCGGCCCGGCGGAACACCTCGGCCGACGCCGGGTTATCCTCACCGATATCGGTGACCCGCAGGGTGCGGTAGCCGGCAGCGGAGAGCTGGGCAAATAACTGGCGGGAGACTAAGGAGAGCAGTCCCCGTCCCTGAAGCTGCGGTCGGTGCCCTGGGTGATCAACACGGCATCGCGCAACGAACTGGTGCGGTGTGGAACCGGGCGGAGTTTCTCTCCGGCTAGCTCGGCCAGCTGGCGAGGGCCCAGACGGCCGTTATGGGAGCGCAGGATACTCACCGGATCGGGGACCACCAGGGCAAAACTAGCCGGGCCCCTCGAGGTGGCATGGGAGCTGTCGTGGTCGAGGATCACAACGAGCCGGGGATCCATCAGTGCCTCGAGTCCTGCTGTCTGGGCGCGCATTTGCGTGGGAGAGATCTGGGTGTAGTAGGGAAGTTGGGCGAAGGCGGCGTTGTGTCCGGCTCGCAGGTGCTCTACCACACCGGATCGGCCCCGTAGATTCCAGCGGGTGACTTTCCGCGGGCGCACTCCGGCCCGCCGGTACTCCTCGACTGTGGGCGGGGTTCGGTACTGGTCCGGGATGGTTGCGACCGGAAGTTCCCAGGTGGCAGCCGGATACACCGTGGTGTAACCGAACTCTTCGGCCACATCCACTAGGCCGGGATCGTTATAGGTCGAATCGAAGAAACCAGGGTGCTCGAATCCATATAGCACGGCCCCGCCGGTCTGGTTCGGCAGTAGGCTGACCGGCCCAAAAATCTGGCGGAAACCCTGCTGTTCTGCCCGGGCGTGGATCCCGGTCAGCAGCGCTCGGAGTGCTGCTCGGTTCCGGTACAGTAGCGCCCCGAAATACAGAGCCCGTCCGTGACCGAGCAAGCCCGAGTCAGTGAGTTTGGCATCGAGAGTTCTTGAGGCGTGCATGGTGGCGTGGGCGTGGATCTGGCCGGTGGTGTCCTCTCGGACGACCAGCATCCGACACCAATCCACCTCGGGGTGGTGTCCGGTGAGCCAGGCGCGCAGGTCATCGGCGAGGACGGGCACCATCTTGTCTCGCCAGCCGGCACCGACGGGAGGGTCGGCGACCAGCTGATTCAGCTCCCGGTGCGGGGTGAGTAGCTCTTCACACCGTAGCGTCACGGCGATTCCGAAGGCGCTGGATGGTATCGACCCCGGAGCCCACCAGTGCTTTGGCCAGGGAGTTCACCACCCCCACGCCCTGAATGGTGGCGCGGGTGGCTCGAGACAGCACCGGTGGTGGGGTCTCCCCGGGGGCCGGGCGGGACCACTCGGTCAGTACCTGCAGCTGGTCATGCTCGGCCGACCAGGTGCCATTGGCGTATCCGATGTCGTCGGCCTCAAGAATCCGAATGAACCCCCCGACTACCGGATTAGCGGTGGGACCGCTGGGTAGATGGCCGGAGTGTTCATCAGTGCCGACCAGCCAGTGCATGATGGCCCGGTGTTCGTCGGTTTTGGCGAATTCCATCAGGGCCGACCGGGACTCGAAGGCCACCACCAGCCCGATACGTAGCGGGAACTCGAAATAGCTACGGTGCCACAAATAGCCCGGCGCATTGCGCAGTCGACGTCCCAGGGGCGGCCAGACCAGAATTTGTTGGATCAAGGCAGCGACATTGCGGTACTCATTTTGGCCCAAAAACAGACATCCGGTCCGGGCTTGGGGGGCTTTGCAGGCTGAAAAATCTCGAGTGCGCATTAGCTTTGTCTCTCGTCGTGCTGGGTTCGGGCCAGGTAGACGTTCTTGATCTTGGTGTTCGGGTCGCTGAAGGGGCCGGTCCCAAAGTCGTGGACCACCACCCGGATTTCTGCCGCCGAGGCATCCTCGGTCAACGACACCGCTACATCGCGAGAGACCGAAGCCAGGTGGTCCAACACCTGCTCGGAGAGCTGATCGGCCAGCTGATCTTTGGCGACCTGGTCCAACCGGGCGGCCGGGTAGGTCTCGGGATCGCGGAGCTGAATGTGCATGCGGGGCCGGTGCTCGAAATCGCCGATTTCCATCAGCTCAATCTGGAAAGAATCGATCACCTTGGCCGCCTCGGGGTCTCGATACAGCCCGTTTTGGACATCGAGCGGATAAATATTGGCGCCCATATAGGAGATCGTGGAATCTTTCCGCCCAAACAGCAACAGGAACGGCAATTTCATCTGCTGATTCCGGTAAGCCTCCTTGAGCCGGGAGACCAGTTGCGGGAAGGCGCTGGTGATCTGCACCATCTCGGGGAAGGACAGGATCCGCGCCTCGTCGCCAATGTTGTACCGCAACCGCGGGCTCATCACCGCCGAGGAATTGATCGTGACCATCAACTCCCCGTCGTCGGTAGTTTCCATATAGGTTTCCAGCGGGTTGTACTGGAAAATCATGGGGGTTCGGGTTTCGCCCTCGCCCAACAGCGCGGTGCGGAAGGCGGGATTAGCGATCAACTCTTTGCGCAAGGTGATGCTCAGATCGGTCTCGCCACCCATGCCGATGGTCAGATCGGAGGCACCATAGCCGGAATAGACCCGGTCGAAGGTTCCCAGTACGTAATCCCGGAGCCCTTCGGTCATGGCCTCGCCACCAACGAACCCGTTGATGGTGTACTCGGCGAATTCGTCTCCGCACTCATCGAGGAGATCTTTCAGATGCTTCAAAAACGGTGGATAGGCGCTGATCAGGTAGGTGAATCGTGGTCCGAAGTGGCGCAGGGTATCCAGGATCTTCTCCAGGTCCGGGCCGGTGTTCTTCACCATCGCAATTTTGGCCATGGCCTGACCGGTATTGGTCCCGGTCGCCCAGGCACCCATCGAGAACGCATTAATGCAGAACAAGTTCTTGCCACCAAAAAGCATGGTCACATAGCCGGCGACATTCTTGTGTACCGTTGCGGTTTCGTCCTTGGACCGCATCCAGTTGAACGGGGTGCCCGTAGAACCTGAGGACTCATCGACGACGGTGCCGGCCACCTCGATTTCACCGTCCCAGCACCGACTGGCTTCACCATAGGCCCTGACATAGTCGTCTTTGGAGGTAGGCGGATACGAGGCCAGATCCCACCAGCTGAATTCATAGTCGTTGCGGACCAAATAATCCTGGTAGGCCGGTACGTCCAGGGAGGCATGCTGGCAGATCATCCAGGCGTTGAGCTTGGCGAACCGTTCCAGACAAGGATGATAGTTCTTGGCGGTCAACCGCCACAGGGCCGGGTCCAGCCGGTAAATGCTGTACAGCGAGGTGAGCCCAACATTAGCAGCGCGCAACGCGATTTGCCGGGCAATATTGATCGGGGCCGACTTGATCGGCAACGGCAATAGCTCGTCGTCGTCACGGGTGACCGTCGAGCGGGTACCGGTTCCGCGCAGGCGTCGGGAGGCTTTGCGCAGAACCCGACGCAGACTCGATCTGCTCATGTGGCACAGCTTACGTTTCCGGCCAGTAACCGGACAAGAGGTTAGCCCTCGATCTTTTGCTCAGCCATCTCGTCCCAACCGTTGCCCTCAACCTGGCGGGAGATAATTTTCGGAGTCGACAGCAGATGCGGACGCATCGCCTCCAGCCCCTTGGCAAAGTGCTCACTGTTCACATGTGGGGCCGCACCGTCGTCGGTGAACCCTTCGATGAGGATGAACTCGTTATCGGCCTCCAATGATTTGGACCAGAAGAAGAAGAGGTTCCCTTCTTCGGCGCGCGTGGACTCGGTGAACTCCTGCACAATGTCAGGCCACTTCTCAACAGACTCAGGCTTGACTTCGTGACGGACCACAATGAAGTACATGACCATGGCTCCTTTCGGACGCGATAAACACGCCAGCTAACGTGACAGTTGTCTCTAGGCTACAGCCGGCGCCGTTAGAGTTGGAGGCATGACAAACGCCGACCGGTTCTCCCTACAGCATCCTCACGCCGTGATTCTGGGGGATAATTTGGGGCTACTGCAAAGACTGGCCGATGCATCAATCGATCTGATCTATATCGATCCACCCTTTAACACCGGAAAACGCCAAGTCCGGCAGAATATGGCCACCACGCGGTCGGCTGAGGGCACCCGCCGAGGATTTAAAGGCGCTCGTTACCAGACCATCAAGGGTCACCTGTATGCCTATAACGATCAGTTTGAGGACTATTGGGAATTCCTGGTGCCCCGGCTGGAACAGGCTTGGCGCTTATTGAAACCCACCGGTACGTTCTACCTGCACCTCGACTACCGTGAGGCCCACTACGCCAAGGTGCTGCTGGATGCTCTGTTCGGGCGGAACTGTTTTCTCAATGAGATCATCTGGGCCTATGACTACGGTGCCCGCAGTAAGAAGAAATGGCCGGCCAAACACGACACGATTCTGGTCTACGTCAAAGACCCCCAGCAGTACTACTTCAACAGTGCAGAGGTGGACCGGGAACCCTATATGGCCCCGGGACTGGTGACCGCTGAAAAAGCAGCACGAGGTAAATTACCCACTGACGTGTGGTGGCACACTATTGTCTCTCCGACGGGGAAAGAAAAAACCGGCTACGCCACCCAAAAGCCAGAAGGCATCCTCCGCCGGATCGTTCAGGCCTCCTCAGCACCCGGAGATACCGTGCTGGATTTCTTTGCCGGATCCGGCACCACCGGTGCGGTGGCCGGACGCTTAGGGCGTCATTTCGTGATGATTGATCAAAACCCCGATGCTATCAGCGTGATGCATCAGCGTTACCAGCACCGACTCCCCGATCTCGAGGTCGCGTATCTGCGGTCCATGCCGGACGGGTTGGAGACCTATCAACCCTTGGCGACATCCGGCCGTTAACCCCACAGTGGGGGTGGAGCATAGCCCCCACTGTGGGGTTAGGTACTTACTGCGCCGTGAGTGTTACTTCTTCTCGGCGGCGTGAGCGCCGGAGGACTGAGAGGACGCGGAGGTATCGATCGTCACCTCGGTGGTGTTCTGATCCTGCTCGTTCGAGCCGGTCTCCGACGTGACAGCGGGCTGAGCGGCCGGCTTCTGCTCGGCGTTCCGCCCGGAGCGCTGTGCGCCCGGAGTAGCGGGAGTGCCCTGAGCGATCGGCTGTGGGGTCGGGTTCTTCCAGGGATCCTCGACAGGCTTGGTCAAGCGGTAGATGGCGAAAGCAGCACCCGAGGCGGCCACGGCCAGACCCACGAAGATCCAGACTTTGTTACCAGCCTTGGACTTCTTGGCTTCCTTTTTGGCCTTCTTATGCTGCTTCTGCAGTGTCTTCTCGGCAGACTTGGTGTATTTCTCCAGTGCCTTCTTCAGTTTCTTGGAGGCCTTCTTATCGCCGGTGACGGTTTCTAGCACGTTCTGCACCGGTGCCGGAACATCGTGGTCGGATACGGCGTTCGCGGTTTTCTCGGCAGCCTGAGCCAGCTGTTCGGTGGCAGCTGGTGCGTAGTCTTCGACAACCTTGGTCCGAGCGGCCTCAAGAGCCTCGGAGACTTTATCCACACCACGCTGAACCAGCGGGGTGGCTTTCTCCACGCCGTCCTGGAAGGTTTCTCCCGCCCAGTTCAGGGCGTTCTCCACCTTTGGAGCCGCCCACTCTTTGGCGTTCTCGAAGTTATCGGCCAAAGTCGACTGGACCGACCCAGAAGCCTTCTTCAGCTTCTTCTCGGCCTGACGTGCGGCTTTTTGAGTAGAACGTTTCGACATCGTGGTCTCGCCTCCATTAGGGACACTAGCTTCGTCTCTAGCCTACGCGGGAATCTCGCAGTCTTCTATTGTGTGAGTGCGTGGCCACGAAAGATGTCGCGACAAGTCATGAATGACAACAGGAAACAGGATACTCTGACTGCGGTGTGTTAGCCGGGTGTGATTGTGCTCCAGTACGGCTGGATCGTAAACCGGGTTTTTCTCACCGCGGATATCGCCATGAAACCCCCCGGTCATGAAAGAATAGAAACCATGAGTTCAATTGCAACGCACCAAGCGACCATCCATACCAATCTCGGCGATATCGTGGTCGAACTGTTCGGTAACCACGCTCCAAAGACCGTGAAGAACTTTGTGGGCCTGGCCACCGGCGAGCAGGAGTGGACCGACCCGGCCAGTGGTGAGACCAAAACCGGTACCCCGCTGTACAACGGCACCATCTTCCACCGGATCATCAAGGACTTCATGATCCAGGGTGGCGATCCGCTGGGTCAGGGGATCGGTGGTCCCGGTTACGAGTTCGACGATGAGATTCACCCCGAACTGACCTTCAACGAGCCTTATCAGCTGGCGATGGCCAACGCCGGTATCCGTAACGGCAAGGGCACCAACGGCTCCCAGTTCTTCATCACCTCAGTGCCGACCACCTGGCTGCAGGGCAAGCACACCATCTTCGGTGAAGTCACCGATCCCACCTCCCAGCAGGTTGTCGACCAACTCAACGCAGTACCCACCGGCCGGAACGACAAGCCGGTTGATGATGTGGTGATTTCCTCGATCGAGATCACCGAGCTCTAAATCCAGCCGATCACTGATGAGCTCACACCGCCGGTTCCGCGCTGATGGTGGAATCGGCGGTGTTGTGCTGTGACCACAACGACCCCACCCAAGGACTCCCGGTATGACCACCTCAGATTCGAACCCGCCGGAATATGGTGCCTCGCCCGGCTCTTCTGCCTCCGAACCACAACCGGTCTGCCACCGGCACCCGGACCGGGTCAGTTATGTCCGCTGTAAGAATTGTGGCCGACCGGCCTGCGGCGAATGCCAACAACCCACCGAGGTGGGCGTGTTGTGCGCCGATTGCGTGCATCAGAACCAGGGTGCCCGCACCACTCGGCGCAGTGATACGCCTTGGGTGACGTATTGTCTGATGGGACTGTGTGTGGTGGTCTATATCCTGCAGTGGGTGACTGTCGCTCAACCGCAGGGCGTGACTCAGTTATTCCAATACGCCGGCGTGTATACCTCGGCGGTAGCACTGGAATACCCCTGGATCCCTTTTGAGCCCTGGCGCATGATCACCTCGGCCTTTGTGCACTCCCTCGCCAACCCGGTGCACCTGCTGATGAATATGCTGGTGCTCTACATGATGGGACGCGCCCTGGAACCGGCCCTGGGCCGGGTGCGTTTCCTGGGTCTGTACTTGCTGTCCGCTTTTGGCGGCTCGGTGGCCGTGCTGTTTCTCTCTGAACCTCATGTTCCAGTTGTCGGTGCCTCCGGGGCGGTCTACGGCCTGTTTGCCGCCATGTTCATTCTGCTACGCCAGTCCGGCGGACAGCTGGCTTCGATCACCGCGTTGATCGTGTTGAACCTGGTGATTTCCTTCGTGGGTAGCAATATCTCCTGGCAGGGCCACATTGGTGGACTCATCACC
This sequence comes from Auritidibacter ignavus, assembly GCF_003703835.1. GTDB lineage: Bacteria > Actinomycetota > Actinomycetes > Actinomycetales > Micrococcaceae > Auritidibacter > Auritidibacter ignavus. Next base: position 21,196 of record NZ_RDQR01000024.1, on the reverse strand, counting down.
GGGGGTCTTACCGCCGGACTGATGCTGGGTCTGCACCAACTCTTCAGCAAGCGCATGACTGACCCCACCTCGCCAAGCGCTTCCGGCGGTCTATCCGCGACCGCGGTGGCTCAGCTGGGCACCTGGCTGGCCATTGCCGCGGTCTTCGTGGTGCTGGTGGTGCTGACCTGGGTCGGCGCACTGTCCATCACATTGTAACGAACGAATTTATCCACAGGGTTGTCCACCGATGTGGAGTAAATACCAGCTGTGTAATTACAATCCTGTGATTCTCCACAGATATTATCCACAATGTGGATAACGACCGGTGGGTTTAGCGCCAGCGCGTGGTCATCAAAAAGCCGATAATGGCGATCCCAAAGCCCACCACGATATTCCAGGCGCCGATGGATTGGATCGGTAGCGTGGCTCCGGATAGGTAATACACGATAATCCAGATCAGACCGATGATCATCAGTCCGAACATGATCACCTTGTACCAAACCGGTAGCGGATCAGGCTCGATGTCTTCTCCGAGCACTTCACGGCGAGTTGGATCTGAGTTCGTCACAGGACTTCCTGACGTGGATATTGCGGACAGTGTGGTAGGTCGGACATAGAATGGTCCAGGACGACATTCTACCTACTGGTTGAGCTCGCCTGGTCAGAGAGAAGAACATGAGCACACACGCCACACACCCCCGCCGAGGCGGGTTGCCTCGCCCCGGTCGCCGGTTCCATGATGACGTGTCCGGCCAGCCCTCAGGTGGCTACTATCACCCGGGTAGTTATCAGAAGATGCGTCGGTCCTTGCGTCCGGCCAAACCCACGGTGGTCAGTGTCTTTGGTGAACTGCTGGTGACCGCCGGGGTGTTCCTGTTGCTATTCGTGGTCTGGGAACTGTACTGGACCAACTTAGATGCCAATCGGCAGGCTGATGCCCACCAGCAACAGGTCATCGACGACTTCCAACGCAACTACGACGGGATGTTCACCGGCGATGGTCCGGATCCGGCGGTGCCGGCCGAGGTTGGTGACGGCGGAGACGCGTGGGGCATTCTCTACGTGCCACGCCTGGGCTCAGACTGGTCCTCGCCGGTGCTTGATGGGGTTAGCCCCGAGGTCATCGATCAGGGCGTGTTGGGGCGCTACCCGGATTCTCCCCGTCCTGGCGAAGAAGGCAATCTGGCCATGGCCGCGCACCGGCAAACCCACGGCTCGATCCTGTGGGATATGGACCAGGTGGTCGAAGGCGACCGGATGTATCTGCAAACCGCTAACGGCTGGTGGGTTTACGAGGTGAAACAAAACCACATTGTGCTTCCCACCGCCATTGAGGTCCTGGACCCCAACCCGTTGGATCCCGGTGGACCGGCATCGGGCCAGTGGTTGACCATTACCACCTGTCACCCGCTGTACACCACGCGCGAACGGATGGTCACCCACGCCGAAAAGGTGGAGTTCGTTCCACTGGCCGACGGTCCTCCGAAGGAAATTGCCGAGGTGGCCGCTGAGAATATGCCCGCCGGTGCCACCACGATCGATCCTGATCTCGAAGAGACCATGCACGAGCTGGCCCCGGTGACCATGAAGAACCTCTACGAAAAGTACCACGCGGCCCAGACCCAGCGTGAAACCGAAACAGCTGAGGCTGCTGCACGGTAAAGGAGAACATCATGTATGCCTGGTTTTTCCATATCTTGCCCGGGCCCACCTGGCTGAAGTGGATCGAAGTGCTCGTCCTGCTTGCCCTGATCGTGTTTGTGCTGATGGAGTTCGTCTACCCGTGGATGTCTGAATTCGGGTTCTTCTCCGATGCCACCCTGGAGACAGAGCAGTGATGTCCAGGTCCCCCCGCATTCTGGTGATTGACAACTACGATAGCTTCGTGTTCACCGTGATCAACTATTTGCGCGACGCGGGTGCCGAGGTTGAGGTGTTGCGCAATGACGCGCTGAGCTGGGAGGAGTTCGTGGAACGCGCGCAGGTCGCTGACGGGGTGCTCATCTCCCCGGGTCCCGGTGATCCCAGCTCGGCGGGAGTGAGCATGGACCTGATTCGCTGGGCCGCTGAGCAGGCCAAGCCACTATATGGTGTGTGTCTGGGGCACCAGGCCATCGGTGAGGTGTACGGGGCCCGGATCTCCCGCGCTGCCCAACAGCTCCATGGCAAGAACTCGAGCGTGACCCACACCGATCACCCGATGTTTGATGCGGTACCAAATCCCTTTACCGCCACCCGTTACCACTCCCTGGCAGCCGAACGTGACACCGTGGATGAGACCGTCTTGGAGGTCACCGCCACAACAGCGGATGGGGTACCGATGGCCTTTGCGCATCGCCACCTGCCGATTTGGGGAGTGCAATTCCACCCCGAGGCACTGATGACTGAAGGTGGCCACGAGATGCTGCGCAACTGGGTGAACACCCTCTAGCCACATCTACCCGGGGTTGCCGGGCGGTGCCGGGCCTTGCGGGTTAGTTCTCGTCCTCCGGTGTGGGTGTGGTCTCCTCCGGCTCGGACTCCTCCGGACTGGTGGTATGTTCCTCCGGCGAGGGCTCGGCTGTGGTCTGCTCGTCGGTCGGGGTGGGTTCTGGTGGTTCAATGGCCACCGTAATGGTAATGGTGGAGCCCTGATCGACGGTTTTGCCACCGGTCACCGACTGTTTGATGACCGTATCGGGTTGGGCTTCATCGGTCTCTTCGGTCTCCACATTGGCCGACAGTCCCACACCATCAGCTTCCAGGGCCCTGACGGCATCGGCCTGAGATCTGCCGATCACATCGGGCACTTCGACCTGACCGTTGGACATCTGCAACGAAATCGTTGCCCCATAGGAGACCGTTGAACCCAGCTCCGGGTTGGTATTAACCAGTCGGTCACGATCCACCGTGGCCGAATTGACGTAGTTAATATCGCCGACCTGCAGGCCCAGATCTTCCAGCGTATCGCGCACGGTCGCCTCAGAGGCACCAGCCAAATCCTCGGGGAGCACGACCTCTTCGGGGCCCATCGAGATCTTCAAGGTGATCTCATCATATTCCTGTAGCGTCTCGCCGGCAGCCGGGTCGGTACCCACCGCAATATCGGCGGCAATTTCGTCGTCGTGGACGTTCTCAATCACCGGACGCAATCCGGCGGTGGTCAATGCATTTTGGGCATCGGTCTGCGACATCCCGGCCACGTCCGGCACGGTGACCTGGGATTGTTCAATCTGTTGTTGCTGCCAGTCTTGATAGAACCACCAGCCGGCCACGCCGGCACCGGCCAAGAGCAACAGGACCACGATCCAGATCCACGCGGTAGATTTTTTCTTCTTGCGCGGTTGGGGCTCGTCGAGATCTTCGACCACGTAGCCCTCGTCGTCGTGGTTCGGGGCAAAGGGATCCAGGGGGTCCTGCTCGGATTCGGTGGCCGAGACGGTGGGGAATGCCTGGGTGGCCTCGGCCTCCGACCCGGGGCCGGCCATCGGCACGGCAGCCGGCAGCACCGTGGTGTGCTGGGCCGTGGCTTCTTCGTCGTGATCGGGGAAGATGCCGTGGTAGTGGGCATTTTCCAAGGCTTGGGCGAAGTCGGCACCGGTATCGAACCGATCATCGGGATCTTTCGACAGGGCTTTGGTGATCACCGCTTCCAGGGCCGGGGTCACGTCTGGGTTGATGGTCGAGGCCATCGGGGGGTCTTCCCGCACGTGCTGATAGGCCACCGAGACCGGTGATTCGCCCACGAACGGGGGACGGCCGGTAACCAGTTCGAACAGCACACAACCGGCCGAGTACAGATCGGAGCGGTAATCGACCTGCTCGCCGCGAGCCTGCTCGGGGGAGAGGTACTGGGCGGTGCCGACGACCGCTTGGGTCTGCGTCATGGTTGTGGAGGAATCTGACAGCGCTCGGGCGATCCCGAAGTCCATGACCTTCACATCGCCGGTCTCGGTCACCATCACGTTGGCCGGTTTAATGTCGCGGTGCACGATGCCGTGTTCGTGCGAGTAGTTCAGCGCAGCCAGAACTCCTGACATCCAATGCACCGCGTCATCGATGCTGACCTCACTGGAGCGCAACAAGGTGCGTAAGGTGGAGCCGGAGACGTACTCCATGATCATAAAGGGGCAGGATACCCCGGTGTGATCGGTATCGGGCAGGCGCTCTTCTCCGGTGTCGAACACTGCCACGATATTCGGGTGATTCAGGGCAGCCGAGGAGTGGGCCTCGCGTTGGAACCGGGTCTGAAATTGGGGGTCGCGTGCCAGATCCGGGCGCATCATCTTGATCGCCAGCTGGCGACCTAAGCGTTGATCGTGGCCCAGGTAGACGTCGGCCATTCCGCCGCGACCGATGAGCTCGCCGATCTCATACCGATTGTTGAGTACTTGCTGTTCTGACACGTGGAGAATCCTATCAGGACGGCCGAACCGCTAGGCGAGCAGGGAATTGCCGTGTGAGTACCGGTTTTCGTGGCTGGAGGTCTCCCGGTGATTTTGTTCGGAACGGTTCTGCGGTGCCTGGTCGTGAAGTTCGGCGTTGCGCTGAGACTGCGCGTTACCGTTCTGCTCACCCTGCCCGTTGGTCGCTGTCTGACCCGGGTTTTGTTGGCCACCCTGCTGGGTTTGGCCACCACCGTTGGCCTGGCCGTTGCCCTGACCATTGCCCTGACCGTTGCCGGGCTGTTCGTCCGGGGTCTGCTGTTGCTGAGTTGGCTCCGGTTGCTGGGTGGGTTCCGGTTGGTCCTGCTGGGTCTGTTGGGGTCGTGGTTGGTGGGTTTGTTGCCGGCGTTGTTGCTGCTGGTTCTGCGGCGGTGCCTGTTGCTGTTGTTGGGTTTGCTGGGGCTGCTGCTGGTTCTGCGGCGGTGCCTGTTGTTGCTGTTGTTGCTGTTGGGTGCCGGGGTCCTGCTGCTGGCCACCCTGACCATTCGAGTAGTTCACGGTAATTTCGCTCCCCTCGGCCACCGTTCCGGTGGGGTTCAGCGAGAGCACCTCACCGGCTGGAGCACTATCGTCGCGCTCCTGCGTAGTGACCTCAAAGCCCAAATCCGTCAGTTCTTCTTCGACCTCGTCAACCTGACGGCCGACGTAGTCGTCGGCATTGACCTCCACGGAGGCTTCCGAAGCGGATTCGGTGGGCTCGGGATCGGGCTCCTCGTCGTTATTCAGTACCGAGGAGATCCACATTCCGATCACGGTGAACAGCACCAAAATGATCAACCCGATCAGTGGCCAGGTCCAGGGGCTACGCTTGCGTGTGCCCGGTGAGCCGGAGTCACCTTCGCCTGTTTCGTCCACACTGAGTGGTTCGTGGCCGGGCTCAGCGTCCTCGTCCAGGGTTCCTTCCCCGGTCCCGGTCAGCGGCAAGGCGGCGGTGGCTGGGTTGGTTTGCTCGGCTGCCAGAGCCTGGGTGCGTTCACCACCGGTGTCGATGGCTTGAGTCTGTATGGCCTGGGTGGCGGTATCTTCGTCGCCACCGGTTGCGGCGGAGCCGGACAGGAAGGGAATCATCCCCGGCACCGCACCGACGGCGGCGTCAGTGTCATCACGATGCAGTGCTTCGGCTGCGGTGGCCAGGGCATTGGCGTCTTGGGGCCGGTCTTCGGGTTCCTTGGACAGCATCGACATCACCAGCGCGCGGACCGGTTCCGGAATGGACTCCGGCAATTCCGGCGGGGCGTCGTTGACCTGGGCTAGGGCGATGGCGATCTGGGATTCGCCGGTGAAGGGGCGGTGCCCAGCTAGGCACTCATAGGCGATAATGCCCAGCGAGTAGATGTCGGAGGATCCGGTGGCTTGCTGGCCGGTGGCCTGTTCCGGGGCCAGGTATTGGGCGGTACCCATGACCTGGCCGGTGGCGGTCAGCGGGACTTGGTCGGCCAGGCGAGCGATGCCGAAGTCGGTGACTTTCACCCGGTCATTGGCGGTGATCAACAGGTTGCCGGGTTTAACGTCACGGTGGACCAGACCTTGGGCGTGAGCGGCAGACAGTGCCCGGGCGGTCTGGGCAATGATGGTCAGGGTCCGATCGGCGGAGAGGACCTTTTCCTTCTCCAAAATGGCGCTCAGCGGTGGGCCATCAACGAGCTCCATGACCAGGTAGCCACAGCCCTCTTCTTCGCCATAGTCGAAGACATTGGCCACCCCGGGGTGGTTCAGTAGCGCGGTGTGCTGTGCCTCGGCACGGAACCGGCGTAGGAAATTGGTATCACCGGTATATTCCTCTTTGAGGATTTTGATCGCGGTAATGCGACCCAATACCGTATCGCGAGCCTTCCATACTTCACCCATACCGCCAATGGCGATGCGATCGGTGAGCTGGTAGCGCCCGCCCAGCGTCATCCCGGATGTTGGTCTCACTGCTCGACCACCGCCTCCATGATCTTCTTCATATTATCTACCGTCAGTTGGTGCCCCGTGTCATATGGAACGTCTTCGTAAACCAGCGTGACCGCCACCTGGGGATCATCGGCCGGAGCAAAGCCGGTGATCCAGGAGTGCACTGTGGTATCGGCACCGGTGGAGTCTGAGATCTGACCGGTACCGGTCTTGGCTGCAATATCAACCTGATTGGATCGGGACGAGATCGCGGTACCAGATTGCACGGCTTCCTGCATCATGCCGGTGAGCTCGTTAGCGGTCTCGGCACTGATCGGCTCGGAGTAGACCTCGGGTTCGGGGTCCTGCAGCAAGTTCAGATCGGGACCGCGCACCGTATCGATCAGCTGGGGTTTCATCAGTGTGCCGTCGTTCGCAATACCGGCGGCCACCATGTTCATCTGCAAAGCGGTGGCGCGGACATCCACCGCACCCAGAATCGACTGGGCCAGGGTGGCGTCGGGTAACTGCTCGGTGGGGAAGCTGGAATTAGTCGCGGTTAGTGGCATGTCAAAGGTGTCGTTGAAGCCGAAGGCCTCTGCCATCTCCACAATCGGTTCCTGTCCCATCTCCATGGCCGCAGTGGCGAACGGAGTATTACAGGACTGAGCGAAGATATAGCGGAAATCAGCCTGGTTAGGACTACTGCAGAGGCCACCTTCGAAGTTGCGCAACTGCAGACCGTCGGTCTGTGGCAGCGTAATGGAGTTTGGCAGATCTAAGGTGGTATCGGGATCGTAGTCGCCGGACTCGAGCATGGCCGAGGCCTGGATCAGCTTAAAGGTGGAGCCCGGTGCCACCGCCTCTTGGGTGGCGGCGGTGCGATAGGGGGAGAGCCCTTCTTGGGAGGTGATCTCTTCCATATTCTGCCGTGCTTCAGCACCGGAATGGGTGGCCAGCAGGTTGGTGTCGTAGCTGGGCTTGGAAGCCATGGCCAGAACGTCGCCGGTGGCCGGATCGGAGATCACCACCGAGGCTTTAATCCCGTCGGGAAGCACCGAATAGGCGATCTCTTGCATCTGTGGGTCAATGGTGAGTTCGACCTGGGCGCCACGTTGCTCGCCACCGGTCAACAAGTTGTTCAGCCGGTCAGCAATCATTCCGTCGGCGGTTCCCGACAGTTCGGCATTCAGTTTATTTTCCAGTCCGGTGGCCCCGTAGGTCAGCGAGTAGAAGCCGGTCAGGCCCGAGTACTTCTCGGGCTCGTGGTAGACGCGCTGGTAGTCAAAGTTATCTGAGTCGGCCGGGACCGATTCAGCAATAGGTTCGCCATCGACCAGAATCGGGCCACGGTTGGAGCCAAATTGCTGGTACAGCTGGCGCGTATTGGCTTCATTCTTGTTCAGCTCTTGGGCGCCAATGACTTGCACATAGCTGGCGGCAGCCAACAGCACCACGAACATGGCCACCAACACCATCCAGGCGTGACGGATTGATTGGTTCACTGGTGACCACCACCAGCGGTGGCCGGAGGGGTGCTGGACGGCTGGGTGCTGACCGGCTGCGGGGTGCTCGGCGTAGCACCTTCGGCATGGGCGCGGTCACCGGTACCGGATCCGTCTCCGGAGGCGTTGACCATGGGGCCGACGATGATCGGGCGCCGGGCCGCATGGGAGACCATCAGCACCAGGGCCACAATGATCCAGTTGGCCAGAATTGAGGTACCACCGGCGGCCATGAAGGGTGTGGTCAGACCGGTGAGCGGAATGACGCGTAAGACTCCGCCCATCACCACGAAGCACTGGATCCCGATGGAGACCGCCAACCCGGCGGCCAACAGTTTTCCGAAGGAGTCGCGGGCGCCCAGAGCAGCGCGGATGAACCGGGTTATTAGCAAGACAAAGAGCAGGATAATGGCGGCCAGACCGACAAAGCCGACTTCTTCACCGAAGCTGGCGATAATCATATCCGAGTTGGCCGCATACACCAGGTCCGGCCGACCGCCACCCAGTCCGGTGCCTAGCAGACCCCCGGAGGCCAACCCGAACAGGCCCTGCACCACCTGGTGGGAGCCTCCCTGGGCGTTGATGACCTCGGGGTCGAAGGCGTTCAGCCAGCCGTTGATGCGGGCTTGGACGTGGTCGAAAGTCGAGACGGCGAAGGTGCCGCCGATTGCCACCGCGAGCAGACCGAGGATGATCCAGGACAGCCGGGAGGTGGCCAGGTAGATCATGGCCAGAAAGAGGCCGAAAAACAAAACCGCTGAACCCAGGTCGCGCTGGAAGATCAGCACGCCCATCGAGATCAGCCAGGCAACGACCAGCGGGGCCAGGTCGCGCACGCGTGGGAATGCCATGGGACCGATTTTCTTCCCGGCCAACAGGATCAAGTCGCGGTTGGCCGAAAGGTAGCCGGCGAAGAAGATGGCCAGGGTGATCTTGGCGATTTCACCGGGCTGGAATTGACCGATGCCGAGGTTGACCCAAATGCGGGCACCGTTGATCTCCATGCCGAGCCCGGGGATCAGTGGCAACACCAGCATCACACCGGAGGCAACCAAGAACAGGTAGGTCCAGTTGCGTAGTCTGCGGTGATCGTTGAGGAACCACAGAATGCCCATGGCGATCACCATGGCCAAGGTGGTCCAGACCAGCTGGGAACTGGCGAAGTGGGTTTGGGGGTCTTTGGCCAGGTCCAACCGGTGGATCATCGCGATCCCCAGACCGTTCAGGGTCAGCACGATCGGCAGAATGTAGGGGTCGGCGTAGCGCGCTTTGACGCGCAACACGACATGGAAGGCGAAGGCCAACACGGTCATCACCCCGGCCTGGATCCAGTAGTCGTTGGTGATCGGGGTTTCCATGCCGATACCGGCCAGTACGTTAGCGGCGATGCCGATGGCTAGGGCCAGGATGATCAGCAGCAGCTCGGTGGCCCGGCGGGGACGGGAGGGGGAGACGACGGTCATGATCCGGTACCTCCAATCGCTCCGCCGGTGGCGCCAGCGACGGCACCCGATGCGCGAGAATTGCTGACCTCGGGAATATCGGGGTCGGTCGGTTGGGGGGAGGGCAACTCCACCGGCGGTGCTTCAGGGATCATGGAGCTGCGCAGATCTTCCAAAATATCGTGGGCGTGGTTGAGATCCTGGGCGGTCAGCCCGGACTCGACCCGTTGCCGGGTGTAGCCGGGGAGTCGGTCTAGGGGGATATCGGTGGTTTCTTCGACCTGGGAGAGCTCGATCGGGCCCAGATCCTGGGCGACACCACGGTATACGGCCACGTGGTCGCCATCAACACCGACGTAGTACTGGTTCTGGGACCACAAGTAGCCGGCGATCCCGCCACCGACAATGAGCACCACGATGGTGAGCAATGCTGCGATCAATGGCCAGTTGCGTCCGCGCGGGCGCGAGGTGTCGGTATCGTCGGAGAAGTCTTCGGAGGTGCCATTCAGCGTGCGGTAGGGGATCGGCTGGTACGTCTTCTCAGCTCGTGGGGCATCCAGGGCCTGCGGGGTGCCGTGCAACAGCGCGGCGGCTCGTTTGGCCGAGGATGAGCGGGTCACGATCGGAATCTGGTCGGTGTCGGTGGCCAGCGCGGCGGCACCAACCAGCAGGTGCGGACGTTTGCCCAAATCGTGACGTAATAGCGCCGCAGAAACCGGGGATTGGGGGTCGGATTCGGAGATCTCCCGGGCGGAACGGGTCAGCTCGGTAGTGTCTTCTTCCACCGGGGCCAGACGGCTGGTCTCATCCTCGGGCACGGTTTCGAAGATCACGACGGTGACGTTATCGGGAGATCCTCCGGCCAAGGTCAGGTCGACCAATTCCTCGACCGCCTGCTCAATGTCGTCGGCCGAACGTAGTTTTTCTTCGATGATGTTGTCGGCCACCACGGCGTTGAGTCCGTCGGAGCACAACAGCCAGCGTTCGCCGGGCTGGGCAGCAAAGGTGGACACATCCAGTTCGGGGGAGGCATCAACGTCGCCGAGCACGCGCATCAACACGTTTTTATGCGGGTGAGATTCGGCATCGGCCGGGTCGAGACGGCCTTCATCGATCAGCCGCTGGACGAAGGTGTGGTCTTTACTGATTTGCTCAAAGGTGTCGTTTTTCAGGCGATAGGCCCGAGAGTCACCAATGTGAGCCATGTGCAACTGGTCGTGATCGACCAGTAAAGCGGTGCAGGTGGTACCCATTCCCGCCAGTTTGGGGTTGGTATTGACCAGGTCGTTGAGAATCAGGTTGGCGGATTGAATTTCATCGGCCAGCACATTCTCGGGGTCTTGCTGATCGGGCCGATCCAATGGTGCCAAATCCAGCACGGTTGAGGCGGAGGCGACATCGCCCCCGACGTGTCCGCCCATTCCATCGGCGACCACCGCGAAGTAACGACCCACATAGGCTGAGTCATCGTTCTTGGCGCGGACTCTACCCACATCGGATCGGGCGGCAAAATTCAGCATTAAAGCCATTGTTATTGCCTCAGCTCCAGCACGGTTTTACCGATGCGAATCGGGGTGCCGGGCTCCACAGCGAGGGTGCGCGCCAGTTGCGCGCCGTTGATATAGGTGCCATTGGTGGATCCGAGGTCTTCGAGGAACCAGCGGGTACCCTGCGGGAACAGGCGAGCATGGCGCCCGGAGACATAATCATCATCCAGCACCAGGTCGCATTCGGCGGCGCGCCCCATCATCAGTGGCGCGCCCTGTAAATCCACGATATGTCCGGACAGGGGCCCTTCGGTGACTACCAACTGGGTGGCCAAAGCGCGTGGAGGGGCGCTCGGGGCATCAGCGCGGGGTCCTTGGCTGGCCGGGGCTCCGTCGGGGGAGACGGCAATCGCATCGGCCTGTTGACCGCGGACTTTATTACGACGGCCCACCATCAAATCTCGGCCCTGCGAGGCGACGATGGCAATGATCAACACCCATAGGGCGGCCAGCAAACCCAAACGAAGGGCAGCGACGGCGAGTTCGCTCATTAAAACCCTCCCTGCCGGGACTGTTGTTTCGGCACCATCCGGAAGGTCATCCGAGTGCGTCCGGCGGTCACGGTATCCCCGTGGCGCAAGACGGCCGAGCCTTGGGCCTTCTGACCGTTGATATAAAAGCCGTTGGTGGAGCCCAGGTCGACGGCGGTCACGCTGTCTCCGTGCACGCGCACCTCCAGGTGGCGACGAGAAATCCCGGGATCTTGGATCGTGATATCAGCCTCGGACGAGCGACCAATCACGACAGACGCAGACGTGAAGGAGTAGGTGGTCCCGTCAATTTCGAGAACCGGTTGGAGCTGGGTGGGCGCAACAGGCGCTGGTTGCCGGGCGCGTTGTTGTCGCGGTGCCGGTGCTGGGGTGGACTGCGCGGCCTGCGTTTCGGATTCGATCGAGATATCACCGCGGGAGACGTTCTGATCTTCCAGGAAGGTCACACGCACCGGCCCCTGGAGCGTATAGCCCTGCTCGGAAGAGTGACGGATGACCTCATCGCAGAGCTCTTCAGCCAATGCTGAACCCCAGTGTCGAATCTGTTCAAAGTTCTGGGGTGAGAACGAGATCGAAAAGACATTGGGCACCAGAGTCCGGCCCTCGTGTAGTGAGATGGATTCGCGATCCAAGTGCAATCGTAGCGCGTTAGCGATCTCAACGGGCTTGACCTTACGAGCGCCACCGGCGGTGAAGACCGTTCGCACGGCACGTTCGAGGCCGCGTTCGAGATTGTCGAGTACTCCCACCGAGGCACCCCCTTCGTCAATAATCTGGGTCAATTTTAGGAGATGAACATGAACACACCTCGGACATGACCTAACAGGCCGAGGAGGTGTTCTCTCCTCACGTCAGAGTACTAAAGTGTAATGCCCTTGCGTATCTTTGGGCTACACGGGTCACAACTTCCTCGACCATACACCCTGTTTTCAAGCGGAAATGCGAGAAAAACGTGGCTCAGTTGTGATCCTTCTCTACGAAAGGCTTCACGATTAGGTGAATCGAGCTCCCTATGACTATGATAGTTTTCGCTGTGCAACCCACGGTGGTGACTCGCTGTGGAACAGTACCATGATTTGCGCGAGTGGCGGAATTGGTAGACGCGCTGGCTTCAGGTGCCAGTGATCGCAAGATCGTGGGGGTTCAAGTCCCCCCTCGCGCACCGTGAGAAAAGGCCTCTGACCGGAAAGAAGAGATCCGGTCGAGGTCTTTTTCGTTTAATTCTTCCCCGCCGAAGACACTGGGTGCCCGGATACTCACGCGATGTCCCACGCGTGGGCTAATGTGATGATTACCACGCGCCGAGTTGGAAGGATGAGCGCATCATGACCACTGAACGACAGTACTATCGCGTCATCGAGACGCCGGTGACTCCTTTACTCCTGGTGGCCAACGCTCAGACCGTACTGGCCGTAGAATTCGTCGACGACTCCGACGCAGTGTTGCAGTTTCTTCAGGAACGCTTCCCGGGCGCGAGGGAACGGAAATCCTCACGCGTGCTGAACCGAGCCGAGACCCAATTAACGGAGTACTTCCAGGGTGAGCGAGAAGCGTTTACCATCCCCATAGCGCTTCCGGTAGCGGAGAACTTTTTGGCCCGCGTGCAGCGAGCTCTGCTCGATATTCCTTACGGAACGACCCTGACCTATGCGCAGGTAGCCGATCAGCTAGGTGCCGAGGGTGCAGCTCGTGCGGTGGGTGCAGGTTGTTCTAGTAATCCGTTGCCGATTCTGGTGCCGTGCCACCGTGTGGTGCCCGCTTCCGGAGGGTTCGGTGGCTATCGCGGGGGAGAGGACTGGAAACGGTATCTATTAGAGCTGGAGTCCAGCGCCCGAGCGTGAACTTGGTGCACATCGAGTACCACGATAGGCCGGATAGCAATCACCACCCCGGAGCACCGTGGCCTCCGGGGTGGTGATGACACGCTCGCTGGATCGTGTTGATTAGTAGAACAGGTGGGCGATCGCGACGATAACGGGCAGTGTGATCAGGGTGCGTAGCAGGAAAATCGCCACCAGGTGGTGGAAGCGCACCGGGATCCGGGAGGCGAGCAACATGCCACCCACCTCGGACATGAAGATCAGCTGTGTGACTGACAGGGCGCCAATGATGAACCGGGTCATCTCCGCGTCGATCGAAGCCGCGAACGCTGCCGGCAGGAGCATATCGGCAAAGCCGATCAGCATGGTCGCCGACGCCTCTTCGGCCTCCGGGACCTGCATGAGGTCCAGGACCGGAATGAACGGGGCACCCAACCAGGTGAACAACGGGGTGTGTTCGGCAAGCATCACCGACGCGGTACCGATCGCGAGGATACTGGGCACGACCACGACCCACATCTCTAAGACGTTGGAGAATCCGTGCCGGACGACTGAGCCCAAGTGCACCTCACAGCCCCGTTTGAGCCCGCTATTCCAGGCCCGACGCAACAGCCCGCGCCGTGGAGGAGCTGTCTCTTCTGGCTGGGGAGTTACCCCTTCAGCGTAGTCATCGGAAATTCGTGACAGTGGTGGGATGCGCACCATCACGACGCCGGCGACGAGGCCGGCGACAACGATGGTGAGGTAAAACGGCAGGAACATGTGCTGTAGGCCCAGGTATTCCAGGATCACAACAGTAAAGGTCACCGAGACAATATTGAAGGTGGTACCCAATACCGCGGCTTCGCGCTTGGTGTAGTACCCCTGCACGTACTGTTGGTTGGCCATCAGCACGCCAATGGAACCGTCTCCGAGCCACGAGCTCAGGCAGACCACCGAGGAACGACCGGGCAACCGGAAGAGCGGGCGCATCAATCGGGTCATCAGCGCACCGACAAAATCCAGCAATCCGAAGTTCAACAGTAGCGGTAGTAACAGGCCGGCCAGGAAGAACACCGACACCAGCACCGTGGCCAGATCCATGATCACCATACCGGTGTTCTCGCCCCACACTTGCTCTGGCCCGAGCTGCAGGACGATGAGCACCGCGAACACGAGGCCCAATACGCGTACTGTCATCCACATCCAGCCGATGTCGAATAGCGTGCGACCCAGGTGGTTATCCAGGAAGGCGGGTCGTGCAGTCCACCAGACCAACGTGCCGATCACCGATATGGCGACCAGTGCGACGACGATCCACGGCACGAGAACACCGAGGGCGGTGGTCAGGGAATCGGAGAGAAAAGCGATCGGGATGGTCACGGAACCGGCGCCGTCGGGTACCGGAACCATGAAGATCAGCACCCCGACGAGCGAGGGTAGGAGGAACCACCAGGTGCTGGAGGCCCGGGGACGGGTCGGCTGGGCCGTCTCATCGGGGTGGGGGGTGGACGTCGACATCTCACTCATCGGATACCGTCCTTTGTGTTGCCCGATGGAGCCGAACCGGAAGCCATCGAAGTCATATCAGTGTTATCAGTGGTGTTGATGTTGTGTATGCGGTCCAGGCGCACCGGAGCGAGCTCGTCCCACACGTCCCCGGGACCGGGGTTCTCGGGGGCGCAGGCTCCGCCGAGGTGGCGGGCCACGCCCCAGACTGCGTTCAACGCGGTGGTCACCGCGCCCTCGGCCCAGCCGGCGGTGAAGGAGATATCGTCACCGGCCAGGAAGATCCCGCGCTGGTGTTCCGCCAGGTCGTCTTGGATGAAGTGGCCGAATAACCGCTCCTGGTACCGGTAATGCCCGGGCAGGTTATTCTTGAACGCGCCCATGAAGTTCGGGTCTGCCTCCCACGAGACGGTGATCGGTTCCCCGACGATGTGGGATCCGATATCCAGACCGGGATAGATCTTGTGGAGCGAGTGTAGCATCAGCCGGGTGCGCTCAGAAGCATCCAGAGACAACCACTTTAACGCGTCGTCATTCCAGGTGTAGGACAGCAGGATCGTTGCGGGCTTATCGGGCCCATCATCCAGCAGGTAGGTCGCGCGGGGGAGCCGGTCGGTCAGCGTCATCGACATCGCCGGGCGCCCCGTTTGCGGGTCCACATCGCGCCAGAACGGGCGGTCCACCATCACGAAGGTCTTAGAGGAGAGCATGTAGTGGCTCTTTTCGATGGCGGTCCACATATCGGCGGTAAATAGGGACTCATCGGTGTCGATCCGGCTGGAGAGCAACCAGGACTGGCAGGTCACCACCGCGGCAGCGTACTCGCGGGTGCGACCCCACTTCTCCTTGATGCGGATGCCCCCGGACAGTTCTGGATTCTCAGCCTGATGGATGCCGGTCACCGCACCTCGCGGGGTGCCTGCATGCAGAGACGCCAGGGAGGTGCCGACTGGCCAATACACCAGGTCTTCGGGGGCGTGCTCCCAGAGTTCCAGTGGTAAGCGCTGTGCCCCACCGACGATACCACGGTGCTGGTCATCGGCATCGGTGAACACCACGCGCAACACCTCCAGGATCGAGTTCGTGAAATCGGTATCCCAGCCACCGGATCCGAAGCCGACCTGGCCAAAGGTCTCCAGGTGTTCGAAGCTCAGCTCACCAAACGCCTGGGAGGATGCGAGGAACCCGTAAAACGAGGTGTCGTCGTGCGTGGCGACAAGCTCATTCCACAGACGCTTCAGCGTGGCGGTGTCCCGGGTCCGGATGGCGGTTTGTACGGCTTCGAGCTCGGCGTCCTCCACCAAGGCGCGTTTCCACGCCCGGGCCACCTGCTGATAGAACTCGGGAAGATCCTCGGCGGATTCCGCATAGATCGTCTGGTTTTTCAGCTCCACTACAGTGGAAGGAGTGACATCGGCCAGAGGGTTCGGGAATGCGCGGGTTTCCAGCCCCAACTTGTCCACATAGTGGTAAAAGGCCCGACCCGAGACGGGGAAACGCATCCCGCCTAAATCCACGACGACGTCGTCGTTACCGTCGAAAGCTTGGGACTTCAGCCGGCCCCCAATGGCCCCGGCTTCGTAGACGACGGGCTTGAGTCCCATCTTCATCAGCTCGTAGGCGGTGATCACGCCGGCAAGCCCGGCGCCAATGACCGCCACCTCGGTGCCGTAGGCCGATTCGGGAACGGAACCCAGCCCGGCCGGGTGGGCCAAGTAATGGTCATAGCTAAACGGGAAATCAGGGCTGAGCATCGTCAGCGGAGGCTGTTCAGCAGGTGAACTCATGGTGAGCCTTTCGGGATGTGGTCGGAGTGTCGGTCAGCGGGCGGAGCACTGTCTTAGCGCAATGACATGCTCATGGAGGAGATCAGCTCATACACCACGTGGCTGGCAGCGATGCCAGTGAGCTGAGCGTGGTCATAGGCCGGGGCCACCTCAACAACGTCGGCGCCCACGATGTTCAGATCAGAAAGCGAGCGGATGACCCGAAGCAGCTCGCGGCTGGTCATTCCGCCGGCCTCCGGCGTGCCGGTACCGGGGGCGTGGGCCGGGTCCATCACGTCGACATCGATGGAGATATAGACGGGCCGGTCGCCCAACCGGGCGCGAAGACGCTCAATTGCTGCAGCGATGCCGTGTTCTTCGATGTAGACACTGCCGGTGATCTGAAAACCCAGTTTCTCATCGTCGTCGAGATCGTGCTTGCCGTACAGCGGTCCACGCGTACCCAGGTGTGCGCTCGCGGTGAGGTCAATGAATCCTTCCTCGGAGGCGCGACGGAACGGGGTGCCGTGGGTGACCGGGGCACCAAAGTAGGTATCCCACGTGTCCAGGTGGGCGTCAGCGTGCAATACCGCCACCGGGCCGTGTTTCTCGGCCATGACTTTCAGCAGGGGGTAGGCGATGGTGTGGTCGCCACCAATGCACACCAGTCGGTCGGCGCGCTCGAGCAGTTCGCGGGCACCATCAGCCACCTGGGCGACGGCTTCGTCGAGATTGAACGGGTTGGCCACAATGTCCCCAGCATCGGCGACCTGAGCCACAGCGAACGGGGAGATATCTTGGGACGGGTTATACGGACGCAATAGGCGAGAGGACTCACGCACGTGTGAGGGCCCAAAGCGGGCGCCGGGACGGTAGCTGACACCGGTGTCGAAGGGTACCCCGGCCACCGCGATGTCGGCGTGACCGACCTCGTCGAGAGTGGGTAACAGGGCGAAGTTGGCCGCTCCGGCGTAGCGCGGGGTCTGCGATGAGTCACGGGGGCCGATTGGTTCGGAATGGTGCGACGTCGCCATAGCGTCTCCTCAGCTGCAGGTGTGATGTGTGACATAGATATGTTCCCTCGAATACTAAGCGCAGTTTCTGCCCTCAGCAATGTGACAAACGGGTACGATCCGCGTGCTAGAACGCGGATGTGACACGATATCTCACGATAGTGCGCACCAAAGCACCGGTTCAGAGACATTTCACGCACGATGTGTTCACCCTGAGGCTCGTCTGCGCCGAATTCGGCGTGTTGGATGATCGGGTTCTGACCACTAGAGCGGTCGGTAGGCATAATGGGACCATGCGCATCGCCGTGTTCCAGCAGACCGCTAAGCCAGGACAGATCGAGCACAATCTCGCACTGATGGAGATCGCTGCCGAAACCGCCGCAGCCCAGGATGCCGCGCTATTACTCACCCCGGAATTATTCGTGGTCGGATACGCACCGCAGCGCATCCGCGACAAGATCAGCCCCGCAGACGTTGCCTTCGCGCACGGTGAGCTGGCAGACATTGCTCGCCGTTATCGCATCGGACTCGTTTACAGCCTGCCCGGGGATGAAGACCCCGCCTGTCGGGGAATTACCGCCACCCTGGTGGACGCCACCGGCACCCGGCGCGCGCATTATCAGAAGGTTCATCTCTTCGGCCCGGAGGAGAACGCCGCGTTCCAGGCCGGAACCCAAGCCCCACCGGTGGTGGAGTTCGACGGACGACAGGTGGGGTTGGCCGTGTGCTACGACATTGAGTTCCCCGAGATGGCCCGGGCGGTGGCCGCCGCCGGCGCGGATGTTTTGCTGGTACCCACCGCTTTGGCCGGTGATTTTCCGCAGATCCCGCACCTGGTGATTCCGACCCGAGCGCTCGAAAACCGGATGACGGTCGCCTACGCCAATCACGTGGGCACTGCAGACGGATGGGACTTTAAAGGACGCAGCGTAGTGGCCGGTCCCGACGGCGCGGTGCTTGGTGCGCTGCAGGACGAACCGGGGCTCGTCGTGGTTCACGTCCCCGCCCGCCCGCAGCCCGGACCCGAGGGACCGTGGTACCTGCAGGATCGTCGCCCCGAGATCTATCGCCACTGGGACACCGGCAGTTTGTCGCAGTGCGCCCGGAACGATCCTGCCACCCAGTCATGACCCCCGACCTCGACGACGCCCTGATTCAAGCCTTGCGCGAAGACGGCCGGGCCACCTACCGGCAGCTGGCCACCCGACTCGGTGTCCCCCGTAGCTTGGTGTCGACACGGGTGCGAGCTCTGCTCGATTCGGGCGAAATGCGCATCGTGGCCGCGGCCGACCCGGCCTTTGTCGGCGATCGCGCCCTGGCCCATGTCTCGATCACCGGCCAGGGAGATCTCACCGGACTGACCGAGGGGCTATGTGCGCGCCCCGAGATCCCACTGGTCTCAGCGACTTCGGGGCCGGTGGATCTGGTGGCCGAGATCCGCGCCACCGACCAAACCGCGCTACGCGAAACGCTGTGCTGGATTCGCGGGCTCCCCGGGGCCGATACCGTGCGGGTGAACCTCTACACCGACGTCATTCGTGGCACCTTCGCCTCGCACTTCACCGGTGAGGTCACCGTCGACGATATCGATGCCGCTCTGATTGAGCAATTGAACGTTGACGGTCGCACCAGTTACCGCGATCTTGCCGAGCGGGTGCGACTGTCCCAAACCGCGGTGCGGGCTCGGGTGCACCGGATGCTGCAGGCCCGGATCCTGAAGATCAGCGCCGTGGTGCGCCAAGACGCCGGCTCCGCCCGGGTGAAAGTCGGTGTCGGACTCAACCTCGGCGGCGATGAATCCTCCGTGCTGACAACACTGGCCGACAGTCCCGAGACCGAATTCACCGCGCTCACCCTGGGCGGATATGATCTGATCGCCACCGTCTCCGGTGGCTCCCCACCCGAACTATTCGCCCGGCTCGAGCGACTGCGCGCCCTGGATGCGGTCCACCGGATGACCACCTGGTTCCACCTGCACACCGTTAAAGAGGACTACGGTCGATCCGTGTCCTCACTGTCCTCTCTGCGCAGCTGAGCTGTGGGCGGGCCGCCGTCTTTTAAACTGAACCCATGTCCTTACAGTCTGCCGATGTGGCCCAGACCCTGTTTTTGTCCACCATTCCCGGGGCGACCCCCTCGAAATGGGTGCACCGGTTCACCTCCGATGGCTCGACGCGCAGAGTCCAATTGGTCAATCACGACGAGTCCTCGCAAACCCTGTTTTTACAACCGGGCCCGGACGGCACGGTCCGCGGTATTCCACAGTTGGGTTACCTGCGCTGGCGACGCGATGCCAGCTGGCACCAGCGGGTCACCGCCCACGGGCTCGACCCCGATGAGGTGCACCTGGTGTCGTTATACGAAGAAGAACCGGTCATTGTGGTCGGCCTCGATCACCTGCTGGCCGCCTGGGACCCGCAGGCCGATGGGCCCATTCCTGCTGAGGAGCTCACCGAGGGGTTCCTGGACGCTGCCGATTTCGCCCCACCGGTTGCCCCTGATGCCCTGGAGCCACCGGAGGTTCCCGGCGCCGGGGAGCGCATGGCGATCGAGATCGTGGCCACAGGCACCGGCTTCACGCTGTTGCCGGCCTCGGTGGCACGCATGTTCGGGGTCAAACGAACGCTGACCCTGCCCACCACGGCGCATCCGGGCTGGCAGGTTGGGCTAGCTTGGCGACGAGACCTAGACTCCCCGCTAATTCAAGACTTCATCGGGGTCACCAAAGGCCGCCGGCCCTCCTCCCAGCGCTGGACCTAGCCCAGCCGGCCGGGCTCGGCTGGGGAAAATTCCTCGTCTTCGACCGGTTCGGTATCGCGAAGTTTGGCGATCAGCGTCATCAGATGGAAGACGATCAGCGTGGTGCCAGTACCCAGCGCGATGCCACCAAACTGGGCACCGGCCATCGAAATCTGCGGGTCGGCAATGGCCACGATCAGCCCGGCCCCGGCGGCCATGAGGTTAATGGTGTTGGAGAAGTCCACCGAATTCTGCACCCAAATCCGGGCTCCCATGATGCCGATCATGCCATAGAGAATGATCCCGGCCCCGGCGGCCACCCCCGGTGGAATGGTGGCAATCAGGGCCCCGAACTTGGGGAAGAACGCCAGCGCGAAGGCCACCGTGGCCGCCACCCAGTAGGCGGCGGTGGAGTACACCTTCGAGGAGGCCATCACACCAATATTTTCGGCGTAGGTGGTATTACCCACCCCACCGCCGGCACCCGAGAACGTGGTGGCGAGCCCGTCGGCCATCAGGGCTCGACCGTTGTAGCTGTCTAGATTCTCCCGGGTCATCAGCCCCACGGTGCGCACGTGGCCAATATTTTCGGCCACTAACACGAACACCACCGGAACAAACAGGAACACCACGTCTAGGTGGAATTCCGGGGCATGGAACGGTGGCGCCCCCAGCCAGTCGGCCTGCTCCACCGGGGAAAAATCGATCTGCCGCTGGACCAGGGCCAGGAGATACCCGGTGACAATGCCGATCAAAATCGAGAGTCGCCCCAGCATCCCGCGGAATAACACCGCAGCAATGACCAGCGCCGCGGTGGTACCGAAAGTCGTCAGCGGTACCTCCACCATGGCCTCGGTCGTGGACCCGGCCAGATTCAAACCGATCAGAGCCACAATGGGGCTCTTCACAATCGAGGGTGTAGACGGGGCTTGAATCCTCCGCTCTCGAGCAAGGACCTGGCGATGTAGTTGGTGAGATTCCGGAAGCCCAGGGCGGATCCGCGCAGGTGTTCGAGTCGTCCGTTGATGGCCTCGGTGGGTCCGTTGGAGGTTCCGGGGCGGTCGAAGTAGGCCAGGATGTCTGCCGCCCTTTTCTTCAACGTCC
>NZ_RDQR01000023.1 GCF_003703835.1 Auritidibacter ignavus | reverse complement strand
GCCAGCTAACCCAAGTTTTCGCGCTCAAACTAGCTGAGGCACGACACTGCAGCCACGCGACCTCTCGCGCTCACGATCTGTGAGGCACGACTTACCCTTCGCGCTCAGTTTGACATGAGGCACTACGCCCGCAAGATTTGACCTCCCCGTTGAAGTACCGCGGCTGCCCGCATGAGTTTAGCTGACATCCTGCCCGCATGATTTTAGCTGACATCTGAGTCGACGCTCACGTACTCGACCATCCGGCTATCGGTGACGTGACCCCAATCAATTGCTGCCACGCCTCTTGCAGATCGAGGTTGGGAGGCTGCTTGCAGATCGAGGTTGGGAGGCTGCCGGCTCACCTGTGTGACGAGCAGGTGAGGGGTCGTTTGGGTGACGGTGTCGATGCGGGTGATGTCGGCCGGCGATGGCTACAAGTACCTGCTGCGCACGGTGGCGGCCGGCGACGGCGACCGGTCACTTTCGACGCCCCTGACCCGTTACTACGCCGGGGCCGGAACCCCACCCGGACGCTGGCTTGGCTCGGGCGTGGCCGCTCTGGGGCATGGTGAACTCACCCCTGGCGCCCAGGTCTCAGAGGCACAGCTTCAGTTGCTGGTCGGGATGGACGCGACCCGATCACGGGTGACCCGCTGGGGCGGGCGTATCCGGCGTACAGCTCGACGGCTGATCGGGTCGCGGGTCGTGTCGCGCAACTTGACCCGGCGCTGGGGGGCGGTGGAGCGGGGTCGGAGGGTTGCGCAGATCGAGGCGGAGGAGGCTGCGCGGGGGTCGCGGCGTGCGGTGGCGGGGTTTGATTTCACGTTCAGTGTGCCGAAGTCGGCGTCGGTGTTGTGGGTGGTTGCGGACGCGGGGACGCAGGGGTTAATTTCGCAAGCTCATCATGAGGCGGTTGCGGCGGTGGTTGCGTTCATGGAGCGCGAGGTTGCAGCCACCCGTACGGGTGCAACTGCTGGGGATGGCGCGGTTGCACAGGTTGATGTCACGGGTTTGATCGCGACGGCGTTTGATAACTTCGGTTCCCGGGCCGGTGACCCCGCACTTGCATACGCATGTGGTGATCAGCAACAAGGCCCAAACGGTGTTGTATGGAAAGTGGCGGAGTCTGGGTGGGCGTCCGATGCATGCCACGGCGGTGTCGTTGGCGGAGCTGTACGAGACGGTGTTTGCCGACCACATGACCCGCACCTTCGACGTGAGCTGGGAGCCGCGGGAAGTGGGCCGGGACCGGAACCCGTCCTGGGCGATCACCGACGTCCCCGAAGAACTGATGGCGGAGTTCTCCACGCGGGCGCGACAGATCGCGATGGAGAAGGACCTACTGGTAGCCGAGTACGTGGCTTCCTCCGGCCCTCAGCCATCTGATGCCACCGTGATCCGGTTGCGTGCCCAGGCCACGCTCGCGATGCGTCCGGAGAAGCAGGTCCGCTCGTTGGCGGAGCTGACCGGGCGGTGGCGCACCCGCGCCAGCCAGTAGCTCGGTGTCGATGCCAGGGTGTGGGCGCGGACCGTCACGGGTGGGGAGCAGCAGCTGCTGTTGCGGGCTGATGATGTGCCGTTGGATCTGATCGAGGAGGTGGGGCGGTCGGTGGTCGAGGTGGTCGGTGAGAAGCGCTCGACGTGGCGGCGCTGGAACCTCATGGCCGAAGCCGCCCGCGAAACGATGGGGTGGCGGTTCGCCACCGTCGAGGACCGCGAAGCCATCACCGCCTTGGTTGCCGAGGCTACCGAACAAGCGTCTCAGCGGCTGATACCGCCCGAGCTAGCGATCAGTCCGGTGGAGTTCCGCCGCCCGGACGGCACCAGCGTGTTCCGGCCGAAGCACTCGACCGTGTTTTCCTCCGACACCCTCCTCGCGACAGAAGACCGCCTCCTGCAAAGGGCTCGTACGACCACCGGCCCGAGTATCGAACTGGCCACTGTCGAGGCTAGCACCGGTCGCCCCGATGCCGAGGGCCGGGTGCTCGGACAGGACCAGGCGGCAGCTTTGGCGTCGGTCGCGGTGTCTGGTCGGGCGGTGGATGTGTTGGTGGGCCCGGCGGGGGCAGGGAAGACGACCGCGATGAACGCGCTGCGCCGGGCGTGGGAGACCTCGCATGGTGCCGGGTCGGTAGTAGGGCTTGGCCCCGTCTGCGGTGGCGGCGAAGGTGCTGGCCGACGACCTGGGGATCTCCACCGAGAACACGGCGAAGTGGTGGACCACCCATCAACCCACCGTCGCGACCTTCCAGGGCGGGCAGTTGGTCATCATCGACGAAGCCTCCCTCGCTGGCACCCTGTCCTTGGATCGGATCACGCAGGCGGCTGAGGAGGCGGGGGCGAAGGTGCTGCTGGTCGGTGACTATGCCCAGCTTCAATCTGTGGATGCTGGTGGTGCGTTCAGCCTGTTGATCCACGACCGTCACGATGCTCCCGAGCTGGTCGATGTCCACCGGTTCACCCACGACTGGGAGAAGACCGCGTCCCTGGAGCTGCGGCACGGCCGCACCCCGGTCATCGACACCTACCTCGACCACCATCGCATCCATGATGGTGACGCCGAGGCTATGACCGATGCCGCCTACATAGCCTGGCGTAACGACCGGCAGCAGGATTTGGTGTCGATTTTGATCGCTGAAACCCGTGAGAACGTCACCGCTCTCAACGTCCGTGTCCGCGCCGACCTCATCCTGGACGGCACCTTGAAGCCCGGCCCCGAAATCACCCTGTCCGACGGATCGGCAGCGGGCGTGGGTGACACGATCATCACCCGCCGTAACGACCGTCGGCTGCGGAACCGGCACGGCTGGGTCCGCAACGGCCAAACCTGGACCATCACCGCCGTGCGCGATGACGGGTCGGCCGCCATCCGCCCGCCCGGTGCCCGGTTCGGCAACAGCATCGTCCTGCCCGCCGACTACGTGGCCGAGCACGTCGACCTCGGCTAGCCGAGGTGCCCGAAACACACCCACCTATGATCGTCTGCTTTTGCGCGTCTCCAGTCTACGAGCAGCAAGGGATACAGCGCCGAAGCCCTCGCGTATCGCTGAGCTTCCAGACGCGTGGGTGGCGGCTCTCCAGCCTGGCGGCCCGCTTGTCGGCTCGACCAGCTTTGTATCCGACGGTGTGTACGCGTGCGTGACGAGTGAGCGCACATCGGCTTCTCGTGGCGGGTTCGCCTCCGGGAGATGGGCGCTGACGAGTGCTGATAGATCGCGTGTGCCTGCGTGGTGAAGTTGTTCGACGTGTGCTCGACGAATGACACGCTGTCTTGGTGCTCGAGCTCGATGGATTAAGTGCCGGGCTCAACCCGGAGTGGCATGGGTCGACAGTGGGTCTGTTGACGGTTGAGCACCCGGAGCGCAGCACGTCCGTCGGCGGGCAGTTTGACGGTCACGGACGCGACCAGACTCTCCTTGTCGCTGCCAGTCGAGGCTGGTGGTCAGCGTCGCGAGCAACGACTCCGTTGGTGACGCTCGCGCCGGAACGGACCTGGTACGTCACGGCTTTTCCAAGAGCCTCGGTCCTGGCCTGCGGGTCGGCGCGCTGGTGCCTCCGGAGCGGCAGCACGCGCGCGCCGATGTGATCCTTCAGGACACCTCCTGGCGGTGAGTCCACTCATGGCGGAGCTCATCACGCGGTGGATTCGGGATGGCACTGCGGCGAACATCGCTAGCGCGCTGCGCGCCGAAGCTCAAACGCGTCTCGCGATCGCAGCGTCCGCACTCGGAGACCTCGTGCCCGCCGTCCCGTCGGGTGGCTTCCACCTGCGACTTCCCATGCCGCTACATCACGCCGAGGAAGCAGCGCGCACCGCGGCACGGGAGGTTCTTACCGTCACGCCACTCAGGACGATCCTCACCGATCCGTCCGCCCCGGAATCCGGTCTTCGAGTCTGTACCGGACGCGCCGAGGCCCGACGGCTGGAACAGGGCCTGCGACGACTGCGAAACATCATCGTGAGTCACATCACATCGTCTGCTTCCACCCATTCGCGATGACGTCATCTCCACCATCCACGTCGCGGCAGACGCCAGCGTTCACTGCTCGGCGTGACCGCTATTCGTCGCCGGTGCGTACCACCGCATCGGCCCCGAGCGCGGACGTGATGTCATCTAGGAATCCGTTCTGAATGGCCCAGGGGACACTCAACACGGAGGGAGTAGTGACTGCCATCAGAAGCTCCGGGTCTTCCAAGTAGTAGTAGCGGCCCTCGGCAATCGGAGCCCACCGCGACATCAGTGGATGGGCGAGAGTCTGCGCGATCTTGTCTCGGGAGTTCGACCATCCGATGAACACGTCGGTGGTGAGCGCATCCAGTCTCTCGAGGCTGACGGAGCCGTAGTAGTCGTCCCCAAATGAATTGACTTCCTGAACGACGGACGGATCGTCAGTCATCCCGAACTCACGAAGCAGTGTAGGTCGGGGGTCATCCGGCGAGTAGACGGCAAGGTCCGTGGAACCGTCTTCCAGCCACTCGCCGAAGATGAAGGTCCTCCCTTTGAGCTGAGGGTGCGCATCGCGCGCTGAATCGACCGTTGCCTGCGAGCTCGACGATGTCCGACCACGAACCGTAAGTCCACGGTGTGTGCGCATAGGCGATCGTCGGGGCGATGTCACTGAGCTGCTGATAGTCGGATTCGGTGATCCCGGAGTATGGCGCGAAAATCAGATCCGGGGCGTAACTGAGGATCTCCTCTGGGTCGTAGACACCGTCCTTTCCTGGCGAGAGAACCGGCGGCAGTTCGGCACCGAGTTCGACAGTCACATGCTTTCGGAACCAATCGGTATAGCCGTCCGGCGTGCCGTATTCTTCGGGGACCGCGACGGGAACGACGCCCAGCGCGGCGACCGCGTCTTCGGCGCTGCCCCCGAGGACAACCACACGTTCTGGGGTTGACGGGATACTCGTCTGGCCGTGCGCATGCGTTACGGATATCGGGAAGCCGCCCGGCTGCTCTCCTGAGGTCGGGCGGTCGTCAGCCGATGACCCGCACGCCGTCAAAGACAGCGCGAGAGCCAGAACGACGAACGGAGCCAGTACGCGGCGAAGCCCGACCTGACGTGGTGCCTGCCGAATCGTATCGGAGGTCACTCTGCGTCTCCGTCCCCACGGGTCTCGGTGACGAGGCGGCTGATGTCGTCGGCGATGGCGTCGATGCCCCAGTCGATGCCGAGCGGGGTCGCAGTCGAGAAGGCAAGCCCGGTGGCCGCGTCCTCGATCAGGACGACGCGATTCTCCGCGACTGGCGCCCAGCTTTGGAATGCGGCGTTCGCGGCAACGGCTTCGCGCCAAGTGTCTTCATCGGAGATGACGATGTGGACATCGGGGTTCAGTTGCAGGAGCTGCTCCATGCTGACAGTGAAGCTGCTGGGGTCGCCGGCTTCGTGCTGCAGTTCGAGCGTTCCGGCGAGGGGCTCAAGCCCGAGGTCTTCGAGAATCTGGGCTCGGGGATCGACGGAGCCGAAGGCGACGACCTGTCCGTCGTCGGAGGGCAGGAAGCTGTGCAGGTACGTGACTCCCGACAATTCCGGGTGCTGGGCTGCGACGTCGGCGACGCGTTGGGCGGTCTCCTTCTTGATCTCGCCCGCGTAGGTCGGGCGCCCGAGCGCGGCACCCATCATCTGAATGTGCTCATCGACCGTGGTCGCCCAGGGTTCCGAGGGGAAAGCGATCGTCGGTGCGATGTCGGACAGCGCCTCGTATTCGTCCTCGGTGATTCCGGAGTTGATGGCGACGATGAGGTCGGGCTGCTGCATCAGGACGTACTCCAGGTCGACCTCCCCACGCTCGAGCGAAGGGTTTAGGGAGGGAAGGGGTGCACCGAGCTTCCCGATCGCTTCGGAGACCCACGGGTAGTAGTGGCCCTCGATTCCGGTTGCGTTGCCTTGCGCGACCGGAACCGTGCCGAACTGGATCGCGATGTCGGCGCCGCTCCATCCGATGGCGACGACGCGCTGCGGCTGGGTCGTGACCTCGGTGGACCCGTACGCGTGGTCGATCGTCACCGGATACGCGCCGTCCTCCGGCTCGGCGAAAACGCGCTGCTCGGCCCCCGCGTGCGGCGGCGAGGACGCGCATCCGGAGAGGAGAAGGGCGAAGGCTAGCACGGCGAGCGCGGCGCGGCGGGAGGCAGAGAGCATGGACGGTCCTCACGAGTAGCGGTGATTCAGCGAGATAAGGTGAGCCTTACTTCCAACGCTATCCGTCGCCGTTTTCCCTTGGCGGACAGCTATCGTCGTCCTCGCGACATTTCTCCGGGGATGTGGGCAAGCGATTCCCGACGGAGTGAACGAGCCCGGTGTGATGTCGCTGAGAGCCCTGGTAAGTGGCCGTTTCAGTCGGCAAGCGGTCGTCGGACGGTGCGGCGAGGGATGACCAGGGGTGTCCCGGTCTCGGGGTCGGATTGGATGACGCAGGGGAGGTCGTAGACGTCCTCGACGAGCTCGGCGGTGAGGACCTGGGCTGGTTCACCGGACGCGACGACTGTGCCGTCCTTCATGACGATGAGATGGTCGGCGTACCGGGCGGCCTGGTTGAGGTCGTGCAGGACGACCACGATGGTGCGGCGGAGCTGGCTGCGGAGGGTCTCGAACAGTTCGAGGAGCCCGTACTGGTGGGAGATATCGAGGAATGTGGTCGGTTCGTCAAGGAGTAGGACCGGGGTCTGCTGGGCGAGCGCCATCGCGACCCAGACGCGCTGACGCTGCCCGCCGGAGAGTTCGTCGACGAGCCTTCCAGACAGGTCGGCGGTGCCGGTCGCTTCGAGGGCGGCGGTGACGGCGGCCTCGTCCTCGGCGGACCACCGGTCGAACATGCCCTGGTGCGGGTAGCGCCCGCGGGCCACGAGGTCGGCGACGCGTATCCCGTCCGGTGCGAGGGAGGTTTGCGGCAGCAGGCCGAGCCGGGTGGCGAGCTGTTTCGGCGGTAGGCGGTGGATGTCATCTCCGTCGAGCAGGATCAAACCGTCGAGGGACGGGAGGACGCGGGCAATCGTGCGTAGCAGGGTTGATTTGCCGCATGCGTTGGGGCCGATGATGGCGGTGTAGGAGCCACGGGCGATGGTGATGTCGACGCCGTCGACGATGATCCGCTTGTCGTATCCGGCGCGCACGGCGACCGTGCGTACTGCGTCCACAGCAGCGGTGTGAGTGGCAGGGTTGGTGGTGGTCATTTTCTTCTCCGGAACTCCGAGATCAGCAGCCAAGCGAGGTAGGTGCCGCCGAGTGAGACGGTGACGACTCCGACGGGCATCCCGATGCGTTGGGCGAGGACGTCGGAGGTGAGCAGGCTGAATGCGCCCACGAGCGCCGACGGGACGAGCAGCAGCCCCGATCCGCGCACCAGGCGGCGCGCGATCTGTGGGGCGGCGAGGGCTATGAAGGAGATGGGGCCGGCGGCAGCGGTGACGAGCGCAGTGAGGGCGACGCCGAGGACCACGGAGAGCGCGCGGGTTCGATTGGCGCGCAAGCCGAGAGACTGGGCGGCGTCGTCGCCGAGTTCGAGCTGGCGCAGGCCCGGGGCAAGGGTCGTCGCGGCGGCGAGCAGGATAATGAGGAGCCCGGTCATGGGCCCGAGTTGGTCGTGGCCGAGTGCATTGAAGGATCCGGCTGCCCAGACGGCGGCGAGCATGGCGGTGTCGACGCTGGTGGACAGCATGAGTGCGGAGTTGAGCGAGGACAGTAGGGCGGCGACGCCGATGCCCATGATGATCAGCCGGAACGATTGCACGGTTCCACGCACTGTAGCGAGGAGGTAGACGATGGCGGCGGTGATGATGCCGCCGAGGATGGCGCCTGCGGCGATGTCGAGGTAGCGGGTGGATCCGAGCAGGAGCATGACGAGGATCGCGCCGGTGTAGGAACCGGAGGAGAACCCGATGATGTCCGGGGAGCCGAGCGGGTTGCGGGTGAGGGACTGGAAGATAGCGCCGGAGATGGCGAGGGCGATGCCGCAGGCGATGGTGAACAGTGCCCGCGGCAGTCGCCACCCCACCACGAGCATGCGCGTCTGCTCACTGGCGGTGCCGGTGAGCGCGGCGGCGACGTCACCGATGGGCACGGGGTAGGTGCCGAGCGTGAGGGAGACGACCGCGAGGATCAGGGTGAGCAGAGCGAGGGTGGTGCAGACAGCGAGGACACGCACACTAACGACTCCCGAGACCCGGGGCACGCGAATGGCGATCGCGCGGTATCCGTGGTCGAAGGTGTCGCGCCCGGCGCGGCGGCGGGTGCTGGTGCTCATAGGCCGCTCACCATCCGTCGTCGTGCGAGGAGGATGAGCACGGGGGCACCAATGACGGCGGTGACCAGGCCTACGCGCAGTTCTCCGCTGGGAAGGATGACTCGTCCGAGGATGTCGGAGAGCAGCAGCAGGATCGGTGAGACGACGAACGTGTAGGCGAAGATCCATCGCTGGTCGGGACCGACGAACCAGCGCACGACGTGCGGGACCATGAGCCCGACGAACCCGATCGGTCCCGTTAGCGCGGTCGCCGTGCCAGCGAGCAGGGTGACGGCGATGATCACGATGATCCGCACCCGGCCGGTGCGAACGCCGAGCGAGGCGGCGAGTTCGTCTCCGAGGGCGAGGGCGTTGAGCGCACGGGCGGCACCAAGGCCAAGCAGGAGCCCGAATAAAACCAGCGGGGCAAAGGAGAAGACGATGTCGAGCTGTCGTCCGCCGATGGATCCGACGCCCCAGAATCGGAGGTCGTCGAAGGCATCGCGGTTGCCGAGAACGATCGCGGTGGTGAGGCCGCCCAGCACGGCGCTGATCGCCACGCCCGCGAGGGTGAGCTTCGCCGGGGTGGCTTGACCGCCGCCCACGGCGCCAAGCGCGTACACGAGTACCGTGACGGCGCCAGCGCCGAGCAACGCGAACCAGACATAGCCGAGCGGGGCGGCGATGCCGAGGAACCCGACCGCCATCGTCACCGCGAACGTCGCCCCGGCATTCACGCCGAGGATGCCGGGATCAGCGAGGGGGTTCCGGGTGTACGCCTGGATCAGTGCCCCGCACATCCCGAGCGCCGGGCCCACGACCAAGCCGACGACTGTGCGCGGCACGCGCAGCTCGAGAATCATCACGTGCTCATCGATCGTGTGGTCATACGCCCACAGCGCGTCCCAGATCGTCGGCAGTGCGATAGCTCGAGCTCCGACGCCAACGCTGAGCATGACAACGATAGCAAGCACGGCAGTCGCGACACCGAGACCAGCCAGTCGAAACACCCCGGAGCGGGCCACACCGGACGGTGCCGCCCGCTCCTCGATCGCACGGGTGGCTGTCACTGTCGTGACGCTCACCTGCTCGGATCTGGATCGATGGGAGGAGCCCTGGGGCACCGTGTCACTCCGCCGTGTGCACGACGGCGTCGCCGTCGATCGCTGCGGAGATGTCCTCGATGTAGCCCTGCTCGATCGCCCACGGGATGCTGAGCACGTCAGGGCCGCTGGTGGCCATGCCGAGCGTGTTGTCTTCGGCGATGAAGTAGCGGCCGTTCGTGATCGGATCCCACCGGGTGAAGACCGGGTGCTCGAGTGTGTACGCGGTGTCGGCTGCGGCGTACGACCACGCCAAGACGACATCCGCCTCCACCGAATCGAGCTCCTCGAGGCTGATGCCGCCGAAGAAGGTGTCCGCCGGCACGTCTGCGGTCTCTGCCGCGAGCTGCGGAGTGTCGACCATGCCGAACTCGTGCAGCAGCCGCACGCGCGGATCTTCGCTGATATAGGCGGTGATCTCCGTTGACCCCTCGGAGAAGGTCGTGCTGTAGAGGAACGAGGCGTCGTCGAGGTTGGGGTACTTGGCGGCTTCCTCGTCGATGGCTGCCTCGGTCTGTTCGATCAGCTCGGTGGCTTTGTCGTCCTCGCCGAGGATCTCACCGATGATCTCGGTGTGCTCCTGCCAGGTGCCGGCAGTGAACGGCCGATCCATGTACGCGACGGTCGGAGCGATCTCGCTGAGCCGCTCGTACTCTGTCTCGGTGAAGCCGGAGTACACGCCGATGATGACGTCCGGCTGGAGGGCGAGGATCTGCTCGTAGTCGGGTCCGTCCTCGGTGACGTTAATGACCTCCGGCATCTCCGCGTCCAGCTCGTTCTCGACCTGGTCACGGAACCACGGGGTGAAGCCTTCTTCATCCCCGCCCCACGTTTCTGGCACGCCGACGGGAACAACGCCGAGGGCGGCGACGATGTCGTGGTTCATCCAACTCAGCGTCACCACGCGTTCCGGCTTCTCCGGGATGGTCGCCTCACCTAGCGCGTGCTCGATCGTGCGAGGGAAACCCGATTCCGTCGCAGCTGCCCCGTCAGGGGGTGCAGTCGAGTCGGGCGTGGACGAGCAGCCGGCGGCCACAAGGGCCAATGTGGCGAGTGTGACGAGCGCGATGGTGTGACGCAGAACGGACATGGGACCTCTCAGGACGTGATCGGGTGTCTCCGGGGAAAGACGACCGGCAGCCAGGTTAGGCGTGCCATAGTTCACCCTACGCAGTGATGGTTGCCGATAGCGGACACCTCTTTGCGTTGGACGGACACAAGCTCACCGCTGCTCCTGTCGCATCGACGTGAGCGGGCACCCGCACGAGCAGCCCTCAGGGAAGAGACACCGCAGGGCGACAATCACCATGACCCCAAAGAGCACCCCGCATGGAACCGAACCGGGCCCGGAGCTCCCCAAGCAGCGGGTAGCACCGAGAGCACACGATCAACGCCGCTGCGCCCGTTGCCGTTGAGCGCTGCTCAGCAGCTTCGATTCTTCGGCTGGAGCTTTCGTCAGTCGTCGTTATTTGCGGGCAGGAATCGGTGCGGCGGGCGTCCCATGACGCGGTGGAATGCGGCGCTGAAGGCGCTAATGGTGGCGTAGCCGACCCTGCGTGCGACTATCCCGACGGGTGTTCCGTCGCTGAGGAGACGGACCGCAGCTGACATGCGTGCGGCCGTGCGCCACTGACTGAACGTCATCCCGGTCTCGGCACGAAACGCACGTGCGAGGGTGCGGGCACTGGTGGAGGTGGCCCATGCCCAGTGCTCGATCGAGCGGTCATCGGCAGGGTCGCTCATGATCGCCCGGGCGATCGGGGCGATGCGCGGATCCCGCGGGAGCGGCAGTTCGATCACAGGGCACGCGTCATCGGTGACCAGCTCTAGACAGACCTGCTGGGCGCGCAGCCGCTGCTGGCGGGGCATACCGGTGATCGCCAGGTGACTAAGAAGTGCCCGCAGAGCGGCGTTCACGGTGACCGGGTGCACCTCCGGTGCGGGGCCCTCCCACGCCTCGGGTAGGAGGTGTAGGGCCGCCAGTGTGGTGGAGGGGGCGCGGCTTGCCGCGTGCCGTGTTCCGGCGGGCACCCACAGCCCCTGCCCAAGGGTGAGGTTGTGGCGGGTGCCCTCCACCTCGACCTCGGCGGCAGCACGTTCAGGCCAGACCACGACATGTTCGGGGTGAGCGTGCTCGTCCGGCGAGCACCCATCGGCGTCATCGACGTACGCATATCTCAGGAACCGAGTGGTCAGCAGGTAACCGTCGGGCACGATCCGCTCCCGCACCGGAAAACCCACAGGATCATCGATATCCTCACCGGTCGACGACGAATCGAGCAGAGTCACCAGCACCCCTCAACGATCTACGACTAACATCATATTTAGGTAAGGCTAACATAGGTATTATTGTCCGGTGAGCGACAACAATCGTCCTCCATGCGGTTGCCCATACGCATAGCGTCTCAAGAGTGAGCACAGACACTTCTGCGTTGAAGCGGCTGACCCCTGCTCGGGTGATGCGGTTGGCGCTGTCGCGTGGCGGACGTGGTTGGCGACTATCGGCGGCGACTGCGGGGTTCATCCTTCACCAGGCGAGCGAAGCGGCGGTGCCGATCCTGATCGGTGTGGCCATCGACCGTGCGGTGCTCCCTCGTGATCCGGGCGCGCTGGCGCTGTGGCTGGGTGTGCTGGGGGCGGTGTTTCTCGTCCTGTCGGTCAGCTACCAAGGGGCGAGCCTGGCGATGGTTCGCATCTACGGGCATGGTGAGCATGACCTGCGCCAGCTCGCGGTCGCGCGGGTGCTGGATCCGCGAGGAATACCAGCGCGACGGACGGGCGAGGTGTTGTCCGTCGTCACGAGCGACACGTATCGCGTCGCGGGCGTCGCCTGGAGCGTTGCCGAACAGGCCGCCACCATCGCGGCGCTGCTCACTGCGGTGGCGGCGCTGCTGCTCATCTCGATCCCGCTCGGCCTCGGAGTGCTGGCCGCGGCGCTGCTGGTGCTGTGCGGCATGGCCGCACTGGCTCGGCCGCTGGAACGGCTAGGCATGGCCGAACAGAGCGCGGTCTCACGGGCAAGCGACATGGCGACGGACGCCATGGAGGGACTGCGGATCATCCACGGCCTCGCCGCCCATCCGCAGATCGTCGCCCGCTACCGCGAAGCGAGCACGGCCTCCCGCGACGGCGCGATCCGCGCGTCTCGATCGCTGTTGACCTACCAGGCGGTAAGCACGGCGGTGTCGATCCTCCACCTGGGAACGCTGGCTGCCGCGGCGGGGTGGATGGCGATGTACGGGACGATCACGCCGGGGCAGTTGATCACCGTGGTGGGGCTGGCCCAGTTCCTGCAGGCCTCCCTCGACCACATCGGCACGTTCGGGGCGAACTGGGCACATAAGCGCGCATCAGCCTGGCGCCTGCACGACCTGCTCACCGAACCACACCCTCTCCCGGCCGGACAAGACACGCGCGCAGAGTGCGGCATGTTGCGGTGGACCAAGATGGACGGTCCTGTGATCGAGGCCCAGCCGGGACGGATGGTCGGCATCCGGGTGGCTGGCGCCAGGCAAGCTCACGACGTGGCGTCCCGGCTGGGGTTCCGCAGCGTGCCCGCACCGAGCGAACTCATGCTCGGCGGGGTCGACGCGCTGACCATTGGCCCCGCTGCCTATCGGGAGCACGTGCTGGCCCCACCTCATGACGCGTTCGTGTTCACCGGCAGCATCCGACACAACGTCACCCTCACCCCCTGCCCATTGAACGACGTTGTGGTGAAGTTGACAGCGTTGGACGACGTGATCGAGCATGTCGGATCGCCGGACGCGCCCGTCGGTGAACAGGGGCGTCGCCTGTCCGGCGGGCAGCGACAGCGCCTCCTTTTGGCTCGAGCGCTGCACACCCGAGCCGATATTCTCGTGCTCGAGGAACCGGCGACCGCGCTCGACCCCATCACGACGCACCGCGTCGGAGCGAGCCTCGCACGATGCGGCCGCACCATCCTGCTGATTACGAGTGACCCGATCCTGCTCGACAGCTGCGCGACGGTCATCGACCTCACCACACCCCACGCGATTCCACACGAGGTGTGCACGTGATCGGGGCGCTGCCCGTCGCATCCGTCCGCGACACGGTGCGCACTGTCGGTGGTCTCCTCGCGAGACGACGAGGCCTGATCACCGCCACAGTGGCGTTGCTGCTGACCGGATCCGCCAGTGCTTTGACGATCCCGCCCGTGCTGGGCTGGATCGTCGACATCGTCCTCTCAGGCGACGACGTGTGGCGAATCCCGTCCGCAGCTGGTGTCCTCGTCGCAGCTGGGGTCGTCTCGGCCACGACCGCCTGGTGGGGCGGACGGCTGCTGGTCGTCTGCGTGCAAGGGGTGCTTGCCGAGCTGCGCGAGGACGTGTTCACCGCCGCAATGCGGATCGACGCTACGACGGTTGAACGGGCGGGAAGCTCGGATGTGGTATCGCGCCTGACCGGTGATGTCGAGGCGGTCACCGAGGCCGGCTCAGGAGTGCTGCCGCGCTTCGTCGGCGCCCTGTTCACGATCGTGCTCACGGCGGTCGGGATCGCCGCACTTGATCCTTTCCTCGCACTGGCCGCGCTCATCGCCGTCCCGCTGCAGGTGATCGCGGTAACGCGGTTCTTGCGTCGCTCGCGCCCTCTGTATGTGAGGCTGCGCCGTGAGGAGTCCGACCGCGGACAAGCGATCATCGAGAGCTTCGCCGGAGCGGATACCGTCCGCGCCCATGGTCTCGCCCCTTCTCGTCTCCGCTTGATTGCCGAGCGAAGCCTGACCGCGGTAGAGACCGCTCGCACGGCAGGCCGGGCGCGAAACGTGTTCAACGGCACGCTCAACCTGGCAGAGTTCGCGGGTCTCGCCGCGGTGCTCACCGTCGGGTTCTGGCGGGTCGAGACGATCGGAATCACCGTCGGGACGGTGACCGCCGCGGCGCTGTTCTTCCACAGATTGTTCGGCCCCATCGGTGCCTTGCTGTCTAGCATCGATGATCTTCAACGTGCCCAGGCGGGACTAGAGCGTCTCGTCGGCTTGGTGCAGAGCACGACGCGCGCGCCCCAACAACATCCGATCCGCGATGCCTCGGTCGAACGGCGCCACGTGACGTACACCTATCCCGGATCGGGATCGGATCGACCCGCCATCGCCGATGTCAGCATCAGAATCAACCCGGGGGCGCGTGCCGTTCTCGTCGGGGCGAGCGGATCGGGGAAATCCACCACGGCGCGACTCATCGCAGGGCTCACCGAGCCTGCCCGTGGTGCCGTGCTCGTCGGCGGACAGCCGGCAATCCAAGCCATGCAGGACTCAGGCAGGCCAGCGGTCATGCTCGTCACGCAAGAAACACACCTGTTCTCCGGCACGCTCGCCGACAACCTGCGCCTGGCCCGCGCAGACGCCTCCGATGACGAACTCCGAACCGCCCTCGACGCCGTCGGCGCAGACTGGGTCAGCGACCTCCCGCACGGGCTCGACACCCCCGCCCCGCGGGACCTCGACGTGCAAGGCCTCCAGCAGATCGCGCTCGCCCGCGTCCTGATCGCCGACCCGCCCATCGTGGTGCTCGACGAAGCTTCCGCTCACGCAGGTGCGGATACAGCACTCGACCGTGCCGTCGATGCGGCCGTTCGCGGACGCACCGCAATCATCATCGCCCATCGTCTCTCCCACGCCGAGCATGCCGACACCATCGCTGTGTTCGAGACCGGCCGCATCATCGAGCAAGGCGACCTCGGCGAGCTCCTCGACCGTGGCGGCGTCTTCCGCTCACTCTGGGACGCCTGGAAACGTGGATGTGGCCAGACTTCCCAACCTCACCCATCACCCGCACCTCTCAAGGAGGAATAGCCCCATGCCCGTCCCCTGCTCCCCCGCACGCGTCGAACGCGTCGCACGACTCACCCCGCACATGATCCGGATCTCGTTCCAGACCATCGGCGACTGGCGCTGGCACACCGACGGCACCGGCGACGAGCGCATGGATATCGCGATCCCCCGCCCCGGCGAGACGGAAGCCGATCTGACGACGTTTAACCTGCCTGAGTATGGGCCCGGGTGGGCCGGCGAAGAACCCCCGTGGCGCCATTACACTGTCCGCGCCGTCCGTGACGACGGGCGCTGCTTCGACATCGACTTTGCGATCCATGGCCAAGGATTCGCCTCGAGCTGGGCCGAACGCGCAGAGCCCGGCCACATCATCGGTGCCTTCCACGGCGGAGGCTCCTACTACCGCCCACCATCCGACGCAACCTTCCAACTCCTCGTTGCCGATTCCACTGGGCTTCCCGGCCTTGGACGTATCATCGAAGAACTCCCCGAAACCACCCGAGCCCTCGCCGTCATCGAAATACCCGAGACAGGCGACATCCAAACCATCGACGCCGCGGCCACCATCGAGTACCGCTGGTTGACCGGGACCGGAAACGGTCAGGGCCCCAGCGCGCTGCCGGCTGCAGTGGCTGAGTTCACCCCGCCCGATGAGCCCTGGTACGCGTGGGCGGCCTGCGAAGCGGCCGCCAGCCGCTCCATCCGCACCGACCTTCGCAAACGCCTCGGCTCACCCCGCGACCGTCACCACGTGATCGGCTACTGGACCGAAACCAGAGCCGGAAACCACCCCGCCGACTTAGGGGGCTCTGACTAACAGACTCCTGAAGCGCCACACCGCGATTCTGACGCCAAACCCGCTGCAGAGTCTCCAAGCAGAACGCTAGGCGGAGGACCAGGCCCGAGTCGTCACGACCACAGGAAGACCACTTGGAGAACCCAAGACGAACGCAGTGCCGTAGTGCGGGTCATAGTCCCAGCCCCTGTCCTGATCGCCCCTCTGGGTTACGATGCATCGCCCCATCAGGAGAGGTGAGTTGGCATTGACGCCGTTCGGCTTCATGTTGCGCAAGTTCCCGCTCTACGCGTTTGGCCTCGATAAGCTCAGTTACGTCATTCACGGGAAGGCCGCGGATTTCCTCGTTCTCGGCACGAAGCAGCGCTGCACGAGCGCGGGCGGCGCGGGCGTTACGAGCAGGGTTGAGGGCGCGCATCCCGTGTTGGTGAGCACGCGCGTTCTCCGGCCCGTATTCGCTCGCCAGGAGCACCAGACGCTCGTTCCGATGACGCTCATCTGTTGCGGCTCGTTCGGTGCGAGCGACTTCGACAGCATGGTCAGCGCCGCGTACTCGGGGATCGGCCTCTGCTCGCCGCCACGCGACCTGCACAGCCCATTCGGGTAGCGCGCTCGGGGTTCGTGGCGGTTCAGCCTCCCATGCATCGCGGACGTGATCTCGCATGGTCTGCTTCTGTTCTCTCGCGGTGCGGTGCTCATCGCGGGCCTTGCGCCGCCCGATCCGCCCAACAGTGGCGAGGCGCGTGCTCGCTGTCCTCTCTGCTTCGGCGCTGGCAAGGTAGTCCGCGCCGTCGCGTTCAGCTTGCTTGGTGAGGGGCGCGGCGACCTGCGCACGCACTCGTGCGGCTTCTTCCTCGGCCCGACGGAGCATGGCGGTGTTCTCGTCATTCTCGGCCCGGTGCGCGGCGCGCTGGGCGTCAAGCCGGTTCGAGGTCTGCTCCCACCGCTCCGCCGCCTGCTCTGCACGCTCTGCCTCACGATCGAGCCTGGCGAGTTCTTCCGAAACGCGCTGGATCGGGCCGTTCCTGATGATGCCGCGGACCGCCGCTGTCGCCTGTATGGTGGCGTGGTCGAGGCCGCGGTCGGCGGGGTCGCGCTCCATCGCTGCGACGAACTGCGCACGCCCATCCGCCATGTCCTCGGCGATGACATGCAGCGGTCAAGTCCTGGGTAGTGGTGTATCTGGTTTCGAATCTTGGTGATGTTTGGGGGCTTGTTCTCAGGGCCCGGCTCGGGGCTGGGGTGGGGGTGTGATCATGCGGCGACCTCGTGTCCTTCTGCTGGGGCGGCATCGATCGTGCCGGCCGCCACAATGCCTTTGGTCTGCTCGAGACTAGTCAGTGACATGTAGCGTTTCTGTTGGATCCTTCTCACTCGTGTTGCTCGGCGAGTACCGCCCCGACCAGACGCACGACGGCGTCGCGGTTGGGGAAGATCCCCACGACGTCGGTGCGGCGTCTGATCTCCCGGTTGAGCCTTTCGGTGGGGTTGTTTGACCACACCTTCGTCCACACTGCTTTTTGGCGCATTCGTAAACGCCAACAGATCGTCGAGGGATTCCTCCAGGTAATCCGCCACATGGGGGAATGTCTGCTGGCAAAACTCAACGACGTCACGGGCTTGGTCCCACACGGCCTGGGCGTCGGGTTGCTTACAAGATCGTTTGAAACATCGCCGATAGCGTCGGCCACTTGGGTTTTCGGCACCATCCTTGGTGGTCTCTCGAGTCAGGTACAGATTGGAGACTCGGCGACTGAGACCAGCGTGTTTCCGATGTCGGGAGTTCCCCGCGAACCTCCGCGACTATTGCGGAGGCTTCTGGATTTCGCCAGCGAACACCTTGAGCCCTCACGCCTCCCTGTGATTCCGCAGCTCTGTATGCTTTCGGTCAACTGGGCCCCACAGCGCCGACGTGACAGATACCTCATCGCAGGCCACCGAACGAAGGGCACCACGCTGGGAGGAAGGCTGAGTTCGACGCTTCCGAGCTCGACCCGCTACGGACGGGCGACGACGCTCGTCGTCCCGCACCGATTTCGCATCGTCTGCGTGCTCATGGCTCTCGAATCTTGCTCGTGTCGACCACGGTGACGGATTCCTGACGGTGATGAGCGGGTGACGCCACTCCGCTCGATCACATCACCAAGCGTCCCATGCTGCCGGGAACGCAGGGATGTACCACCACCTCGGACGCGCAAGGCTCGAGGTCTGCGTGTAGCTCTGCACCAATAGGGACATCAGTACCTGCCGCGCCGCTTTTTCACCCCAGGGTTGACGGGGACAATGACGACCTGCCGTGCTAACAGGCATGAGGAGTAACCCCAGGGGTGACAAGACTCCGGATGACGCTTTCGGAGCCGAGTGGGTGCGCGTATTGGCGCACCGGCAGAGGGAAGGACAACACGTTATGGACAAGGTTGTCGAACGGTTTCGTGCCACAGGCGTTCGACCCGACGATGTTGAATCGCACCTGCGCGATGCTGGTGACCGTCTTTATGCGGCTGCCACCTCAGACGATGACCGGTGCGCAGACGAGTTCGGTGGCCCACGAGCGGTCGCTCTTCTCGCAGCGGAGATCAGCGCACTGATGTCCCACCTTGTCGCACGGGCTGCAAGCATTCGGTCTGTCTGTGTGGAGGCAATGCTCGAGGAATTTAGCGCCGTCACGGTCGCTGGAGCGATCGGCGTGGCTCGGCAAAAAGTCTACGAGCTTGCCAAACCCGAGGCGGACAAGGACTACCTGGACCATTCCCCTTGGAGGATCGAATGAACGACATGAAAGAACAAATCCAGCTCCCTGTTCCGGCTGAAAGACAGCTGTTGCATCCGATACATATCGGGCAGGCATGAGCTGTTTACATCCGCGGATGGTGGTTCGCACGCCTGGGCCCAATCCTCGTGGCGGTTGCACTCGGAGCTGTGATCTGGCTACTTAATAACAACCTACTCCCGGCACTCCTGGCAGCGCTAACGACCTACGCTATCGGCATCGTGGCCGGGCGCTGGTACACTGCTCGGGCGTGGGACTTTGTACCCCGAAAGCGACAGCTGCAGCGCGAGCTGATGGGGTGGAGGCGGGGCGCGGCAGGCATCGATGCAGTCGCGCTAGTCACCGCGACGATTGCTTTCGTGCTCGTTGCTCACGCTCACCGGGTCCCACTCGCGGTGCTCGTCTTCGCTCTCGGCGCAGTTGTGATCATCGGGCTGTTGCAAGGGGGCGAGCTCGTATACCTCGCTACTCGGACGGCAACTCGCCGAGATGCGCTTCCGAAGATCGTGATGCTGATAGCCGTGGTCATCTCGGGTTTGATCGCAGTGCTGATCGGGATCGGTACTGCCTGGCACCCGCAATTGGTGTGGGTTGCGCTCCTCGGTGGCGGAACGGTGCTGTTGGCGCAAACCCTCTGGTGGGTCTTCGTCGTCTCTCGGCGTAGGCAGGACGCGACGGTGCGACCGCGATGTCCGCAGTGACCCCCAAGGACCGCGCCCGCCTGGCGGAGCTGGGAAAAATGCATGACCTCTGGTCGCCCAACGACGAGCCAGTCCTCTTCGACTCCGGAGCAGAGAACACGACCATCGCTGTCGGGGACTATATCGTGCGGTGTTCGGCTGACCACGAAGCCCTCAACCGCGAAGTGCACCTGCTCGATACGCTCGCGCACGTCACCTCGGTCCCAATCCCGATACCAGTGTTTTATGAGGCCGAACTCGGCACGTTTGTCTACAGGAGACTTCGTGGCACGCCACTGCTTCGTCGACGAAAGCGGGACTCGACGGAGGTTCGGCAGGCCATCATCGATGCGTTGTCGGCCTTCCGCCGATTTGTGCCGGCTTCGCAACTGCCGGCTGATCGGTATCCATATCACGCCTGGCATCAGGACGCTGTGCGTAGCTACCGGGCGGTGCGTGGTCACCTAAGTGCGGGGCAGGGACGTCTCATTCGCGCGTTCCTGGACGAGCCGCCCCCGCCGACACGGTCGCTCCTTATCGCACAGCACAACGATCTGGGGGCCGAACACATTCTCGTCGATGACCACGGAACAGTGACTGGCATCATCGATTGGACCGATGTGGCGCTCACCGACCCTGCCCGTGACATTGGATCCATCTACCGGGACCTGGGGCCTGAGGCGGCCAGTCACATTGGGGAAGCGTTGAACGGGCCTCTGACTGAAGACGAGCTACATCGCTTCCGCTTCCACGCCCGGTGCAGATGGCTTGAGGACGTCGTCTTCGGTCTCAGAGATCCGCTATCGCGCAGACCGTATCTCGACAACGCCTGGAGAGCGTTCGACCATACATTTGGTAGCGCATCATGACTGAGGGGACTTGCCGTCAGCGGGGACTGTTGTGGCACCTAACCTCCGCGAGCTCGTCAAAGATACTCACGTCGTCGTTGAGGTCCGCTTCGCAGGTGACAGCGGTGAGGTCTCGAGCATCCTCGACCACACAGCGCAGGCAAGATCACGACGGTGGGATGTCCCAACGGGTCAAGGATGCTCCGGAACGCAAGGTAGCGTTCCGCGCATCTGTCAAACGCATGCCCAGCCGGCACTCGATTGGCCATGCCAGCAACCGGTCTATTGGCACCGCCGGAGCTCGGATACTGTGTGGGTGTCACCGGGATCATTCCCGGCACTGTCCGCAGCACGGGCATGTTAGGTCTGCTCGCTGGGTTGCGGCGCGTCGATACGCGGATGGGCTGACCCCAACAATCGCGGTGAACTGACGTGCCGCGTGGCCACGGCTATGCCACCCAACTTGTGCCATAGCGACACCGATCGGAAGGTCAGTCGTCACCAAGAGCTCAGCAAGACGGTGGGCTCGAACGTGAGACAGGTACTGAATGGGCGACATTCCAAAGCGCTGGCTGAAGGTC
Source organism: Auritidibacter ignavus (assembly GCF_003703835.1). GTDB lineage: Bacteria > Actinomycetota > Actinomycetes > Actinomycetales > Micrococcaceae > Auritidibacter > Auritidibacter ignavus. The sequence goes on along the minus strand of NZ_RDQR01000023.1, from coordinate 19,043 downwards.
CTGCCCAGCTGCGAGATCGATAGGTGCACAAGGTCGGCGAGGTCACGAAGTCGCCAGTCCTGTGCGGGATCTTGACAGAGGAGGCGTGCTACACGATGTGTGGCTGTCTCAGTCGGGTCGGCATGGCTTGCTGCATTCTCCTCAGGTAAGGGTCGTCGCAAGGGTCTGATACTCATCGGCCTCGCCTTGTGGAAGACGACGGTGCGCGGTGACGCGGTGGCGAGGAGCGTGCGGTTTTGAACAGGTCCACCCATACCGGGACCGGCAGGTCTTTCGGCAGGTCGGTGGCACTCACCTGGTGGCGTGTTAGCCACGCTTTAACTGTCTGCAGTGAGCCGAGCGTCGTGTTGCGTGCCAGAACTTGGGCGATCCCGCGTCCAGGTCCGGTGTAGACACGGTGGACCAAGGCGCGGAACTGACGTCTGTGTGCCGGGGACAACAACGGGTGTTCGCGACGTTGGATGGTGAGGATTCCACCGTCCACGCTCGGACGTGGGGTGAACGCGCGAGCGGGAACACGACTGTGTAGCCTGAACTCGAACCACGGCGCCCATTGTGCGGTCATCATTGTGGCACCACCAACGCCCGCTCTGCGGCGGGCAACCTCCCACTGTACCAGCAGGATCGCCTCACTCCATGCTGGGGCGTGCAGCATGCGTCGCAGTATGGCGGTGGTTTGGTGAAATGGCAGGCTGCCGACGATCACCTGCTCAGATGGCGGAAGCCGGTAGCCCAGGAAGTCGTCATTAATGACCTCCACATGTGACGGGATACGGCCTGCCAAACGCTTTGCGAGCTGAGGGTCGATCTCGACGACAGTGACCGCTCGCCCCAGCTGGGCCAGTGGCGTGGTGAGGGCTCCATCACCGGGGCCGATCTCGATAATCGGGCCTTTGGTCGCGGCCACGAGTCGGGTTATCGTGGCGATGATTGATGGGTCAGTGAGGAAGTTTTGGCCGTGTTCATGACGGCCACCGTGATAGGTAGGCACTGTTTGCTCCGTGGTGGTTGTGGAACCGGGCACGATGAATAAACCGCCCGGCCGGGTGATTTCTCCGGAGGCAGGAGCAACAACGGGGAGTGTGCTCGCCGCCGTTAGCGGCGGCGCAGACGCAGTGAAGCAGTGCCGTAAAACAACATGCCAACTAGTGTAGGTGACCCACCGTCACTCGACGACCCCATAGCCCGTCCATGCATCAAAGATGCGCAGATCCGTATCATCGCGGGCCATCACGAATTCATGCGCCTCTGCGACCACAGGTGCTCTGCACTATCGAGGTCAGCTCCGTGAGAGATCTCGATAAGGTTGCTAGGCGCCGTAGCGGCCGGTGGTGGAACGCTTTCGACGCGCCTGTTTGAGGAGCGGATAATGTGGGCAGATGTCGGCTCGAAATTTCTGCCACGCCCCATCGCGACCGACGGCAACGACCAATGGGTGCTCGGCGTTCCTACCTCGTTGTTTCGCCGAAGTGGGTAGCCTGCTCGGGGGCGGGCTGGCTCGGTGGTGGCATGACTGTTTGGGGATATGGTCTACGTGCCCGGGGAGCGCAGGTGTCGAGGGACAACTTCAGCGTCTGGGGGACACGCTCATGGACTGCGGTCGGGGCAGGCCTATCCGATCCGGTGTACAGCCGGGATGCTGAGTGGACGCTGGTTGGATCTTCGAAGGGCATGGAGATGCTGACAAATACCACAGATTGACCGGTCCAGTTGGTCCCCGTTATCGCTGATATCGGAAATCTCGGTGCTTTGACTCCAAATGATCAGTTCACAGCCATCTTCACAACTAGTAGCTGAACCTCACAGCGTATGCCAGTAGCGAGCTGGGTGATCAGGCCATGATCGGTGACTAGGCATCGTGGGATCAGGCGTCCAGGACCCACGGCGGATGTTGTTTGTTCAGAAACGCCGTCATCCCGGCTTTGGCATCATCTCCGGCAAAAAAGCGCTGGGAGAGCTCAACCATGTCCTGCTCACGGGTATCCATAAGCTCGAGAACATGACGGTTGACCAGCATCTTTGATGCTTCCAGCGCTGCCGGAGCAGCTTTGCGTAAGTCGGTCAGAATCTCCTCGACCGTGCCGTCAACAGAACCATCGGTGTCAGTGATGGCATGAGAAATGAAGCCTGCTGACAGCGCTTCGTCTGGGGTGATGGTGCGTGCCCGAAGAAGCCAACCTGCTGCGGTTCGGTCACCAAGCCGGGCTAAGACCACGGGCGCGATCATGGCGGCGACGACCCCGATCCGCACTTCGGTGAGCCCGAAAGTGGACTGCGGACCCGCGACGACAAAGTCGCAGGCAGCCACAAAGCCCATTCCACCGGCCCTGACATGACCGTGGACCGCTGCGATGATCGGTTTAGGGCATGTTAGCAACTCACGGATGACAGCGTTCGCAGTCGAAGCGCCTGTCGTCGGCGTGCCACCTTCGGTGTCGTTTAAGGAGTGGTCTTTCAGATCTGCACCAGCGCAGAACACCGAACCGGTGTGAGTCAGCACGATACTGCGTACCGAATCATCAGCACTGGCCCGGTCCAACCCCTCAGAGATGCCCTGCAGTAGTGCCTGGTTGATCGCGTTGCGATTCTCCGGTGCATCGAGTGTCAGGGTCGCCGTTGACCCCTCGAGGGTATAGACCACGCTCGTCATGCTGTGACAGCCTCCTTTTCACTCTGGGCAACAATTACGGCCAGCACGGCACCAACGTCAACACGATCACCGACACTGACCGTGAGCTGTTCGACAATGCCATCAGCATCGCTGGTGATGGCGTGCTCCATTTTCATAGCTTCCACCCACAGGATTTTTTGGCCTGCCACCACGGCGTCACCAACTGTTGCCTCGATATGTACCACGGTGCCTGGCATGGGCGCGATCAGGCTACCCGGTGCAGAGACCGTCTCCGGATCGGTGAAGTGTTCGACCTCAGTGAGCGTTACGGACCGTTCGGACCCGGTGACGACCACTTGACGGCCCGTTCGTGACACGACGAAACGTCGCTCCACATCGTCGATGCGCAGCCGCACGACAGCCGAGGATGCCGAGACGACCTCCACGCTGTTAACGTCAGGCACCGAGCTGGGGGAGATCTCCCAGCCATACCGACGTTGGCGATAGTCGATGGAGATCTCCTGGCTACCGAGAAGGAAGGCGCGAGTTCGCCAGTCGGGGTGGAACAACCGCCACCCACCAATGCGCGGTCGCGGATTCTCCTCGGCGATGTGGCGGGCCAATGCCTGGTCTGCGTTCTCTGGTGCGCCGAGCACCACCACGCCATCGGGGCACGCGGGAGCGCCTTCGGCCACAGCTGCCGCCGTAGCGATGGCTGCCACCACGGCAAACAACCTTGTGGTGGTCTCGTCAGTGGCCGGCGTGAACACAGCAGGATGATCCTCTAAGTAGGAGGTGGCGGTGTGCCCCGAGAGAAAATCCTCTTCGCCCAGGATGCTCACGAGCAGGTCGGCATTGGTGACGGGGCCGTCCCACACCATCCTTTCCAGAGCTGAGGCAAGTTTGCGTGCGGCACCGTGCCGGGTTGGGGCAACACCAATCATCTTCGCGATCATCGGATCGTAATCGGTGCCCATCACATCTCCGGCTTGGACACCAGCATCGAGACGAATTGCCGGGTGTCCGGGTGCTGGGTTGTTGAAGACAGCGTCCACTTCCGGCACCAAGAACTCTCGGATCGGTCCGGCTTGGGGCGACCAATTCTGCGTGGGGTCCTCGGCGTAGAGGCGCACTTCAATGGCATGTCCCTGAGCCCGGGGTTCGTCACCGACCAGCTCTGCCCCGGCCGCGATGTCCAACTGCAACCCAACGAGGTCGAGCCCGGTGGTACATTCAGTCACCGGGTGTTCGACCTGCAAGCGGGTATTCATTTCCAGGAAGTAAAAGGACCCGTCCTCGTCGGCCAAGAACTCAACGGTTCCTGCTCCGATATACCCCAGCCGTTGCACCGCGTTGCGAGCGGCCTGATAGAGACGTTCACGCATTCGCGCGCCCCGGCGTTCAACCAGCGGAGCGGGCGCCTCTTCGATAATCTTCTGGTGGCGACGCTGAATCGAACATTCTCGTTCTCCCACTGCCCAGGCGTTGCCGGCCCGGTCACCAAACACTTGGACCTCGATATGGTGCCCGGTAGGAATATAGCGCTCACAGAAAACCGTGGGATCGCCGAAGGCACTGGCGGCCTCGCGCGAGGCCGAGGACACGGTGTCAGCAAGCTCATCGAGACGTTCCACAATCCGCATCCCGCGACCGCCACCACCTGCTGAGGCTTTGACGAGCACCGGTAACTCAGCTTCGGTGATGGATTCGGGGTCGAGATCCGTCAAGACCGGTACGCCGGCCTGCTCCATGAGGCGCTTGGACTCGATTTTGGACCCCATCTGTTCAAGAGAAGCGGGATCCGGACCGATCCAGATCAATCCGGCCTCGATAACAGCTCGGGCGAAGCCAGCGTTCTCGGACAGGAACCCGTAGCCGGGGTGAATCGCATCGGCGCCCATTTTCTGGGCGGCCGCAATCACGAGCTCGGCACGCAGGTAGGTGTCTGCTGGGGCGGTACCCGGCAGACGCACGGCAAGATCGGCTTCGGCGACGAACGGAGCATGGGCATCCGCATCGGAAAATACCGCTGCGGTTCCGATCCCGCGGGCTTTGCATGTGGCGAAGACCCGTCGAGCGATTTCCCCACGGTTGGCGACGAGCACCCGGGTGATCGGGCGTGTTGTGGTCTGGACAGTCATGTGGTTCCTCACATCCGGAAAATTCCGTAAGACCGATCGGACTCGACCTGTCTATTCGCAATGGCCGACAACGACAGCCCCAGCACCGTGCGGGTATCTCGGGGGTCGATGATCCCATCGTCGTAGACGAGACCCGAGAGAAACAGTGGCAGAGATTCGTCTTCGATCTGTTGCTCGATGGCAGCTCGGCGATGTTCCAGCGCGTCGACATCGACGGGTGTACCACGGGCTTGGGCCGAAGCTTTCGCCACGGAGGTCACCACATCGGCCAATTGGGCGCCACCCATAACTGCCGATTTGGCCGAGGGCCAGGCGAAGAGGAAACGCGGGTCAAAGGCACGGCCGCACATCCCGTAGTGGCCGGCCCCATACGAGGACCCGATCAGCACAGAGATGTGGGGAACCGTGGAGGTGGACACCGCATTGATCATCATCGAACCGTGTTTGATGATCCCACCCTCCTCGTAGGCGCGACCGACCATGTATCCGGTTGTATTGTGTACAAACACCAGGGGAGTGGCTTGCCGGTTGGCAATCTGAATAAACTGGGTGGTCTTTTGTGCTTCCTCGCTGAAAATCACGCCCTTGGCGTTGGCGATCATGCCCACCGGGTAACCGTGGATGTTCGCCCAACCGGTCACCATGCCAGCACCATAAAGAGGCTTGAATTCATCAAAATCCGACCCATCAACGACCCGGGCAATAACCTCCCGCGGATCGAATGGAATCTTGAGGTCATCGGGCACGATGCCGAGCAACTCTTCCTCGTCGAAGACCGGTGGCATCGAGGTGGCAGGCGCGGGGCCTGCTTTGCGGTGGTTGAGCCGGGAGACAACACGGCGTGCGATACGCAATGCGTCTTGCTCGTCGTGGGCGAAATAATCGGCAAGCCCCGAGGTTCGCGCGTGCATTCCGGCTCCACCCAGTGATTCATCGTCGCTCACTTCGCCGGTGGCGGCCTTCACCAGTGGTGGTCCGCCAAGAAAGACTTTCGACTGGCCTTCGATCATGATCACGTGATCACTCATGCCCGGAAGATAGGCGCCTCCCGCAGTCGAGTTGCCAAACACGATTGAGATCGTGGGGATGCCCTCTTTAGACAGCTGGGCTAGTCGCCGAAAGGAATCACCCCCCGGGATAAAGACCTGACTCTGTGTCGGTAAGTTCGCCCCGCCTGATTCGACCAAGGTCATCAGCGGAAGCCGGTTTTTCAGCGCAATATCCATGATGCGCAGTTGCTTTTTGAGCGTGAATGGATTTGACGTACCGCCGGCAATCGTGGGGTCGTTAGCAATAATGACGCATTCAACCCCGCACACGGTTCCGATGCCACCAATGATGCTGGCTCCGACGGGAAAATCTGATCCCCAGGCCGCGACGGCGCAAAGCTCAAGAAAGGGGCTGTCGCGGTCAATGAGGAGCTCAATGCGCTCTCGTGCGGTGAGCTTACCGCGGTCGCGGGCCACGGCACGCGGACCACCGGCTGCAGCCAGTTGCTCGAAGACCGCATCGATCTCGGAGATTTTGTTCAGCATCGCTTCTTCGCTCCGCTGGAACTCCGGGGAGGAAGTGTCGATGGTGCTGATGAGACGAGTCATGAGGATACTCCGAATCCGGTCGTGAAGTTATCGTCGAGGCCCGAAAATTCCGTGACGTCGGACGGTAGTGAAACGTGACGACTGCGCAACCACTCGGCCACACCTTTGGCCTGTGCATCAAAGCGGGCACCGAAGGCGACGCCTTCCCCGAGTGCGTCGTGAATGACGAAATTCACCGCCCGTAGCTTGGCCAGCTCGACACGGTCCATGGGGAGATCTCGAAATTCTGGGAGCAACTCGCGAAGTCGTTCCGGTGTGAGCACTTGGCGCAGCCAAGTCCAGCCCGGGTTGCTACGGGCCCAGACACCAACATTGATCGTCCCGCCTTTATCGCCGCTACGGGCACCGAAATATCGGCCCAACGCAACAGAGGATTCCGTGGCATCGGACGAGGACTGAGTGATGGTGGGTCCGTGCCCGGTAGCAGGGGAGTGCTCGTCCAGGTCCGTGGGTTCAAGTCGCAGAGTGCGTTCAGGTGGCACAATGACTTCTGCCGACCCATCGGGGTAATGCACGCGGTGAGTTGGGGTGGTCTGGGGAACGAATTCCGGACGGAACCGGCCATACACTTCGGCTTCCCTAGGCGGAGAAGATAAGAAGATACCGGGAACGCTACCCAGTGCGATCTCGACAAAAATATTTGCCAATTTTCGTCCCACCACCTGGGGGTCATTGTCGCGAGCGACCAGGGTCAGGCGGGCGCTCGCTTCCTCTTGCACGGTCGCATCGGCGTGATCGGTGCGCGCCAACGTCCATTGCAACTGCTGCGGCATCGGTAATCCAGCGGTGTTCAGGGCGTGGTGGAACTGCGCTTGAATCAGATTCGCCTTGGCATCGACGTCCAGGCCGGTGAGATAGACGGTCATCTCCTGTCGAAATCCACCGAGTTCGGTAGCTGAGACCTTGAGGGTCGGTGGTGGGGCTTCACCGAGGATTCCGCTCAACGCCACTCGATCGGCACCGAGATCGGTGACCGTGATGGAATCTAGTCGCAGGGTGGCATCCGGACCGGGATATCTGGCCCCGGCCACCTCGTACAGTAACTGGGAGATCACCGTCTCGGCGGTGACAGCACCACCGGTGCCGACGGGTTTGGTGATCACCGAGCTACCGTCGGTGGCTATCTCAGCGATGGGGAATCCGGGACGGATCAAGTCGGGGATCTCGGTAAAGAAGGAGAAATTTCCACCGGTGGCCTGCATCCCGCACTCGATGACGTGGCCGGCGGCCATCGCCCCGGCCAGGGCATCAAGATCATCCCGTTCCCACCCGTGATACCAGGCAGCTGCACCTGTGGTCAGCGCAGCGTCGGTCACCCGCCCTGTTACCACGATCCGTGCCCCTGCCCGTAAGGCTGAGGTAATGCCAAAACCACCCAGGTAGGCATTGGCAGCTAGTGGTTGGCCCAAACCGAGTTGCTGACTGCGGTCAGTCAGGTCATCGCCGTCCACATAGGCCACCGGAAGCTCAGCTCCGGTCTTCGTCACCAGTTGATTGATCGCCTCAGCTAGCCCGGACGGATTCATCCCGCCCGCATTGACGACTACACGGGCATCGGTGGCAACCAGGGCCTCCAGCGAGTGCTTCAGCTGAGACAAAAACGTGCGCGCAAATCCTGTGGTGGGATCCGTTGCCTTCTGCCGGGCCAAGATCAGCATCGTGAGTTCTGCAAGGTAGTCACCGGTGATGACGTCCACGCCGGCCCGAACCATTTCGTCGAAAGCGGCGAAGCGATCCCCATAGAACCCGGAAGCATTACCGATCCTCACCACCGGGCCATCCTGGTCAGCCAAGATAGCGTCCGCATTCGCAACACCACGAGGACAGTGGCCAGTTCGGGTGGGTAAGGGATTGTTCCTGCTGTGCTCGGAGTCCATGCTCACGTGCCTTCCCGTGGGAGCGGATTGAACGAGTCGTGGACCTCATGTTGGCACATTTTTTGACAACAAGCAAGCGTGATTGTTTTTTCTTCATTAAGGGTGCTAATGTGACCTGCATCACGATAGACACGGTGTAACCGGTGTAAGCCACCATGTCGTTGGCGTCAGAGAGGCGAATATGACCGAAGAACCAGACGATCTTGACCAGTTTGACCTCGAACAGTTTCGCGCAGGCGTCCGATCGTTCTGCGACAAGGAAATTGTCCCCAGAATGAACCAGTGGGAGGACGCCGGAGTCTTCGACGCCCACGAACTGTTTCCTAAGTTGGCCGCAGCAGGGTACTTAGGGCTGGGGTATCCCGAAGAAGACGGTGGGGAAGGCGCGCCCATGGAGTACCAGATGGTCTTCGCCGAGGAACTGGCCAAGGGGAATACCGCTGGAGTGTCGATGGCAATCAACGTCCAGATGCACATGGCTACGCCATCCTTGGCCCGTTTTGGTAGTCCGGAGTTGAAAGAGCAATATCTACGCCCGGCCCTTGAAGGGCAACAAGTGGCGGCCATCGCGGTGACAGAACCCGGGGCCGGATCAGATGTCGCAGGTCTGTCCACCAAGGCCCGTCGCGACGGTGACGACTGGGTGATCAACGGTGGCAAGATCTTCATTACCAACGGCACTCAGGCCGACTGGTTCTGCATGTTGGTCCGGACGTCCGATGAGGGCGGGTATCGGGGGATGTCGCAGATTATTGTGCCCTCAGGGCTTGCTGGGTTCACCATCTCGCGCACGCTCGACAAACTCGGGAATCGTTCCTCTGACACCGTTGAGCTACACCTCGATGAGGTGAGGGTTCCGGTATCAAATACGATCGGTAAGATCGGTCGGGGATTCCAACAACAGATGCAACAGTTCGTGGTCGAGCGTCTCTCGGCGTGTTTCACGGCCGTCGGTGCCAGTGAGTGGGCGCTCGCTAAGACCCGGGAATACTTGGGACAACGTGAGCTATTCGGGGCACCCCTTGCCGCTCGCCAGTACCCCGTGTTCAAGTTGACCGAGCTTTCTGCCCAACTGGAACTATTGCGATCGCACAACGAAAAGATGTGCCGGCTATCTCATGCCGGTGCAGACATTACTCGGGAAGCCACCGTGGGCAAACTCGTAGCTGGACGCTTGCTACGCGATGTCGCCGATACGGTGCTACAAGTCCATGGCGGCATGGGTTATATGGAGGAGAACTGGACGAGCCGATTCCTCCGCGACGTGCGGTTGTCCTCGATCGGCGGTGGCGCCGACGAGGTCATGCTCCAGGTGCTTGCCCGAATGGATGGCTATCCGGTTTAACCTCTCTTCTCGATGCTCTGCGCTACTGGATCCTGGCCTGCGGTTTGCGTCTCTACTGCTTCTTACTGACCCATAAATTCACCAGGAAGAGAACATTATGAAACCCGATACCAGTACCGTCGACCCCGTTGATCTCAATCTTGCCCGTCGTCATACGGTGGGCGACGCGTTGACCCGCGCCGCCGAGAAACATCCACAACAGATTGCCGTTGTGGAAGGAGAACGACGTATCAGTTATGCCCAGCTGGACCACGATGCCGAAGCGATAGCCCGCGGGATTATTAATCTCCCCGACGCCCCGGAACAGGGAGAACCGGTCGCCATCATGGTAGCCAATAGCGCGGATTTTCTGGCAATCTACTTCGGGATCGCCAAATCCGCGCGAGTGGCATTACCCATCAACTACGCGCTAACGCCGTCAGATATCACCTGGATTCTCGACGATGCCGGTGTGCGGACTGTCATCATCGACGACGCTATGCTACCCCTGCTGGAAGCAACGATTGCCGAAGGGGTCACGATTGACAATGTCGTTGTGCGCGAAACCGGAACCGGTGCGGTCGAGAACGAGGCTGCATTGTCGATGGCGACGAACTATGCGCGAGTAAATCTGACAGATCTTTTGGCCACACCGGTGGACGATGAACTGAGACTCATCATTTCCAGTGACGACATCGTTCAGTGTCTCTACACGTCGGGAACCACCGCTCGACCAAAAGGTGCCCTAGCAACGCACAGCGCGGTGGTGACCGGTGTGATGTCTAATGCGGTGTTGATCGGAAAAGATTGGGGTGAGCACCCTGGCACCATGCTGTTATGTTTGCCGCTGTTCCATGTCACGGGGCTGAACACCCTCGCTAAGCCCGTGTTATTTCTGGGTGGCACGTTGGTGCTTCAGCAAGGGTTCGATCCCGCTGCTGTTCTTGACGCCATTGAGCGAGAGAAAGTTACGGTTTTCACGGGTCTACCGATGATGTGGGCAGCCCTGATCGCCGAAAACCAGCGCCAAGCTCGGGACCTGTCATCGATGGAGACCGCCATGTACGCAATGGCACAGATGCCCGAACGGATTTTGGCAGGTATGGATGCCATGATGCCGAATGCACGGAAAGTGCTGGGATCGGGACAAACAGAAGTTGTGCCGGCGACGACGTTTCAACGTACTGATCATCGACACGGTAAGAACGGGTCGTGGGGAGTGCCCTCCCCAACGGTGCGCACCCGAATTATGGCTCCAGACGGTAGATTGTTACCTCCCGGAGAGGTTGGTGAAATCGTTTACCGCGGTCCACACGTCACCGCGGGGTACTGGAATCGGCCCGATGCCAATCAGGAGGCATTTCGTCACGGATGGTTCCATAGTGGCGACGTTGGCTACATGGACGACGAAGGCGTTGTGTGGTTCGTTGACCGAGTCAAGGACATCATCAAAACCGGCGGTGAGAATGTCTCGTCGATGAAGGTTGAGCGAATCGTTGCCGATGCCCCCGGAGTCATCGAATGTACCGTAATCGGGACACCTGACGATCATTGGGGTGAGGCCGTCACAGCCGTAGTTTGTAGCGATAAGGTTCCTGCCGTTTCAGAAGTGAGTGCTGAACAGCGACAACAGATTGCCTCCGAGGTCGAGGCAGAGATTCTGTCTCATGTGCGCGACCACCTGTCCGGCGTGGAAACACCGAAGAGAGTGTGGTTCGTCGAAGCCTTGCCGAAGACGTCAACTGGCAAAATTCGCAAGAACGTTTTGCGCGAAGAATTTTGACGCCCCTCAAGCTCTATCTCGGGTGTGTGGTGATGATGTCATCACCCGGCGCGGTGGCGTCTGAGGTCTAGGATTGAAACTTATGACCACTTCCAGTGCTTCCTCACAGTCCCACCGGTCGCACGAGCCTAAGCAGGATCGTAGCCGTGCTACTCGAGATCGAATCCTGCGGTCTACTATCAGTTGCCTGGCAGAATCCGGTTGGCACGGTGCGACGATGACGTTGATCGCTCAAGAAGCCGGGGTGAGCCGTGGTGCGTTGCAACACCATTTCCCGACCCGCGAAGATCTGTTTCTGACAGCAATCGACTACATGTTTGAGGAACGAGAACAGGCAGGGCTCCAAGCACCTAGATCGCAGGCTACCCCGGGGGATGACTTCGACCATATCGTGGAGAAAGTCCTGGAATATTACGCTTCCGACGTCTTTAAAGCCGCCCTGCAGATCTGGTGCGTCGCTGCGTCCGAACTGGCCCTCAAAGAGCGTATCCGGCCACTGGAAGATAAATTCGCACGTGGCATCTATACAGAAACGGTGCGGATTCTCAACGCCGATGTCTCCGATGAGCGTACTCGTCGTTTCATCCAGACGACGCTGGACTTGGCTCGCGGACTCGGGTTGGCTGATCTGTTGAGCGATGACTCGGACCGGCGGAAGAAGATAGCGCAGTTCTGGGCCGCAGAGATGCGCACCATTAAGCGGCTGGATCCGGAAGAACAGGGGTAAACCCGCACCTTGCCGGTGGATCTACAACCCTGGTATGGATCGTTTTTTGAATAGTGGTTGTACAGCACCGAAACGTCTTCACGAAGATGCACACCTGCTGGTTTAACGCGTTGGGCTTTGGGAATCACGTGCCCGGAACGAACAGCAGATCTCGAGTTGTGAGTCCTCTTGGCTTGCCGTCTTTGACGCTGATCAGCGAGGCCGCAAGCAAACACCTCTCGGTCTGCGGGGGCCGTTCAAGCGGTGTGAATCCGGTTGTCCCCATTGCTTTTCGTCTTCTAGAACCTAGGCCTAACGATTGTGCACGTTCTTGTCGTAAACACCAAACAGGGCTACTAACGGGCCCAGAACCCACCCCACATCGGGAATCACGACGAGGAGAACGGTTCCAATGATGAGGAGAGTGATCAACCGTATGGTTCCACGACGTCGCAGAACATCAGGACTCTTTTCTCGATGTGTGTCTGTGCCAGTCGTGTTGTTGTGATCGACGGTGTAGCGAGTCTCGTTGTCAGGCCCCCGGTTGGACCGTCTAAGAGGACGCGTACGGTCTTATCACCCTTATTGGAACGTTGAAGAATGATCAGTTCAGGATTGGCTGGTTCTGGAAAATCGATGATTGGTTCTGGAGCCCCAGGAGTGAATGAGGAATCGGGGAACTGTTTGCGGTGATGGAGCGAAGCTGGCAAATCGTGGGGAGTGCCCTGGGGCCACTTCTTGTGATGAGTGGGCCTATAGTGCCTGGCTGGTTGTTCCGGTTCATACTGATAAGCAGGCGGTACATCGTAGCTATCGGACTCAGCAACCGGAACCGGATAGAACGGCATGGTACTGTTCCAGTCGTTGCTGAGCTCAGAGGACCGAAGCGCATGAATGGTAAGTTCTGTGGCCTGCGCTACCCCTTTGCTGGTGGAACGTCATCACAGAGGACTTCGAAGTGGTCTGCCTCCTTCAAGACCTGTGCAACGTCGCCGTGAGGCAAGACAGAGAGGCTATCGGGAATGGACTGATTCAAGGGAGCCCATGTCCCGGCTCTGGGAGGACGAAATGAATCTCGGTGGAGGGGTACCAGTTTTGGGATTGAGTGCTCTGCCTGAAGAGATATTCCTGAACTTCGCGCGCATACCCTGAGGTTGCCAACCGGTGTGCTTCAGGACCGTAGCGTAGAGCGTCCTCACGACTGAGGTATCCCAGCAACTTGCCGTTGTTTCGAACACTGATCGCCATGGGATCATGCGGATTATCGGGATTTGGCACCAACGACAAGGAAAGATTGGCGTGAACAAATTGTTGTCGCGGAAAAATCGAGCACGTTGGCAATGTTCTTGGTGTAGAGACAAGTGCCCACGACCTCGATGGAGCGGCTGGGACCCCATCCTGGAGCTGGAAAGGTTCTACGACGAGGTGCTGATGGCCCTGTAGCTGATTGCTGCACTATGGCTTTTGTGTTCTTTTCCCTTGTGGTCAAGTGGTCTTGGTCCTCAGATTGGTACAGATAACTCGCGTGCCGGTTATCGAAACAAACACAAGCTCCTGCCTGCAGTCGTGATGGCAACGTAGATCCGATCTGAGATGCAACGCAGGCCAACGCGTCACGGAGGTAGGCGAAACAAGCCATGACACCTGAATCGACCACGCTCATGAGATAGTCACTAACATAGAGGCAGATCGAATCACGGTCTGCCGAACGTTGGACCGGTCCGGTGGAGTACACCAAGAGAACGTGGTTAGTCGTTGCTGTGGAACACGTCAGGAGATGACAGATGACTGCAACAAAAATGCCTACTGTGGCGGCGTCTTCACGGCGGATGTCGGCGCTGGATAAATGGCTTCCGGTATGGATCGGGCTGGCCATGCTCGCTGGATTGTTATTGGGACGATTCGTGCCGGTTCTTGCTGATGTGCTGACCCAGCTGGAGATCGGTGGGGTTTCGGTGCCGATCGCGTTGGGGCTATTGGTCATGATGTATCCAGTGTTGGCCAAAGTCCGTTACGACAAAGTCGTCGCCGTTACCGGAGATAAAAAACTTCTCGTGTCGTCTCTGGTGCTGAACTGGCTTGTTGGTCCTGCAGTCATGTTTATTCTCGCCTGGGTGTTCTTGCACGATCTACCTGAGTACCGGACCGGACTCATTATCGTTGGGCTTGCTCGGTGTATTGCGATGGTGGTGATCTGGAATGATCTGGCCTGCGGTGATCGTGAAGCCACGGCGGTTTTGGTGGCGATAAACTCCGTGTTTCAAGTGCTGATGTTCTCGGTGCTTGGCTGGTTTTATCTCACCGTTTTGCCAGGCTGGCTCGGCCTCGGAACAGACGGGCTCGAGGTCTCGATGGGTCAGATCGCTCTAAACGTGGTGATCTTCCTGGGGATTCCGCTTCTTGCCGGATTCGCCTCCCGGTGGATCGGCGAACGGTACCGGGGTCGGGCCTGGTACGAACGCCGGTTTCTCCCACGTGTCGGACCGTGGGCGTTATACGGGCTCCTCTTTACCATCGTGCTCCTCTTTGTGCTCCAAGGGGAAGCGATTATCAACAACCCGCTTGACGTGGCACGGATCGCTCTGCCCTTGTTGGTGTATTTCGTGGTGATGTGGTTTGTGGGCATCGTGGCAGGCAAGAGTCTGGGTCTAGGCTACGCGCGGTCAACAACGCTGGCGTTTACCGCGGCAGGTAATAACTTCGAGCTGGCCATTGCGGTCGCTATCGGTACCTTTGGCGCCACCAGCGGACAAGCTCTGGCTGGGGTGGTTGGGCCACTGATTGAGGTCCCGGTGTTGCTGGGACTGGTGTACGTCTCCCTCTGGATTGCCCGCGATTGGTTCAATACCGATCCGTATCCGCCCGAATCCGCCTCACAAGTTACGAGTGTCTCATGAGTCAGCCGACACTGACCTCTCCGGAATGTACACCCACCGCCCTCCAGGCCATGCGTGCCGACTCAGCCGACCGTCTCGCACCCCCTGACCGTTCTCAGGACTGTTGGTCTCGTCGACTCGGAAGGTCGTGTGACCCGGGTGTGGAGACCTTCGACCCGGCTTCCGCCACGGACACGCCACCGGCGCGGAAACCTTCTGTTGCACCACAAGAGATCGATGACCAACTGGGTGGTCTCGTCACGGAATTGTCTGGCACGGCTACCACTGTGCCCAAGCGACTCGTCACCCATATTATCCGGGAGTCATATACCGTCGCGGTGCACACCACGACGAGCGCCCCGGAGCTTCTGCGGCGGACCAAATGCTTCGCCACCCAACGACTGGCTGATCTGACCCGGGTTCACACCGCCGTCGCACGACAAGTGCTGTTTGTCTGTGTGGCCAACGCTGGATGTTCCCAGCTTGTAGCTGCCGTTCTGCACGATAGCACCGACGGATACGCGGTGGCTCGCTCTGCTGGTTCTGCTCCGGCCGACACCGTGCACCCGAATGTGGTGTCCCTGCTGACCGACGTCGAAAGCCAGACTGCGCGGGAGCGTTTCCCCAAGCCTCTCACGTTCGATGGGGTGCGACGATATCTGCCCCATTATTCCTGGGGTACGCTATCAAGACTGGGCCGTGAGTGATCCCGTTCTGGCCTCACCCGAGGGGCTGATTGCCATCTTGCCGGAGATACAACCACGTGTTCGCACGCTGGGCCCAGCACTTCCTTCATGCCGAAAGAGGACCCGTCCATGACCACCCAAAGACCCGATACACCCTCTGTGCTGTTCGTCTGCGTCCACAATGCCGGGCGCTCCCAAATGGCCGCCGGTTATCTGCGCCATTTGGCAGCAGACCAGATCGAGGTGCGCTCGGCAGGATCGATGCCCGCTGAGCAGATCAACCCTGTTGCCGTTGCTGCTATGAGCGAAGAGGGAATCGACATTACCGCTGAGCAACCCAAGGTGCTCACCACCGAGGCCGTGCAGGACTCAGATGTGGTCATCACGATGGGATGTGGGGAGGCCTGTCCGATCTATCCGGGCAAGCGCTATGAAGAGTGGACACTTGACGACCCGGCAGGCCAAGACCTCGAGGCAGTGCGTGTCATCCGTGACGAGATCAAAACGCGAGTACGGGCCTTGATTGGCAGCCTCTTGGAGCCCAAAACGGGTTTGTGAGTTTCTGTGGTGTGGAGAAGACACAACAGGCGGGGAACTTCCATCACATTATGGTCGTGCGAATGCCTCTGAAGGGTCTGGGTGGTGCCCGCAGGGCACGGATGGGCTGGCTGAAGTAAAGGTCACCGGCCATAAGGTTCGGAATACAGACAGTCCAACACTCACGTGCCTCGCGCAACACCGATGCAGACCTATGGCCCACGATCGGACCCTTCGCCAAATACGAGCTCGGTCCCTAACTCCACCATCAAGTCGACCATCACGATTGCCTTCTCGTAGTGCAACGTGTCGATGGACTAACGGCCTTGTCCCCAGTTGGCAAAGCATCTAGTGCCTCGTCGGTACGTCCTCGGATATCGTCCACGGTTCGCACCAATCTTCCCAGCGCGTCTGCCCAGCTTCGAGACCGTAGCCGACCTCCAACACCAAGGGGTGACCGTCGGGCAAGCCGTACCACACGGAATTGACGTCACGATGAGCCACGTCCCGACGAGCTTGCAGGTGTGAAAATATAGAAGCTATTGGCTCCTGGCGGAGACCCACTGACCCGACCTCACCTCGAGAAGGGGTGAGTTTGGGTTAGTTTGGCCGCTGGGTTCGATGAAATCGGAGGCTAGTTGAGCAAATACCAGAGTGTCGGTCCACTCGCCTTTGCTAAACCAGTCCGCGATGTGGTGTGCTTCGAGTCGTAGACCGACGCGGCGAGCCAAGGCCGCGGAGGCGCTATTGCGTGCGTCCATCTGCGCAGTAATTCGGTGAAGTCCATAGTGCTCGAAACCCAGGGCCAGGACAGCTCGAACGGCTTCGGTGGCAAGTCCCCGTCCGCCTACGCGGGGGTCCAGCACCCAGCCGATTTCTGCTTGGCGGTGCTGGTGATCGGTAAGCCACAGCATTACGTCGCCGACCGGCACACCTTCGTGTTCGATGACCAGTGCCACCGCTCCGCACTCACCACCGATATCGGACTTGCTCAGACGGTCAGCTACCTTGCGTCCGGTCACCTCTTCCGTCCACGGATCATCCAGTAAATACCGGGCCACTTCGGGTTGCGAGTAGAGCTGATACAGCCACCCGGTATCGTTTTGCTCATGTAGACGGAGTCGCAGTCGTTGCGTGCGCAACGGAAATATAACGGGCGGTACCAGATTGAGTCGGTAGTGGATCAATTCCTTGTGTTCTCCGGCGGGTGTGGCCCCGACACTTCGCGCCACCTTACGGAAGCCAGCTGCTGCCAGGCACCGTTGTGACGCCTCGTTGTCAGGTAGCGTGCGCGCTGTCAGTGTCTGCAGCCCGTTACGATGAGCGAAACGTGACGCCAGTTCCAAGCCTCGGCGAGCGTGCCCGGTTCCTCGTGCATCGGGATGAATCCAAAAACCGACTTCGGCATCGTCGTGCCTGATGTCAAAGAGCACCAAGGAGCCGACAAAATGGTCTGTCTCGGCGTCGGCGAGTGCCAGGACTGCCAATGTACCGGACGACAAGCCCGCCGGAGCCTGGTCACGGATCGCACAACCGGTCACGATGGATACAAGACCCCAGTGCGGAACGGAGGCCTCGAATAGCGTCTATACCGGCTATGAACTGGGAATTCGTCCCAGTGCTGCCATTTGGAGATTAGCTTGCTGAACCGCTAAGTGCCCGGCACACCGCTACCCCGGCTGGCCTCCAAAGAAGGGTGAACCAGACGGGATTTCGCGCGCAACAATGCTCTCGGGTGGTGTGACGACGTGCTCCTCTGGGTAGGCTCCGAGAGATCCTGCCTGAGTGCGCGACACCGTTTGCTATTTCTCCTGATCAGAGCATGTATGGACTCCACGCAACGACTAGGAGGTCCCCATGTTGCAGTTCAACTTGCTGTAGAGGGTCAAGGGAACGATGAAGTACCGGTAGACGCATGGGTATGGCACTCGCGGTTGCGACTTCACCGAACATGTTTGAGCTGTGGGCCCACCGTCATAGGGCTACTGGTAGTCATCGGCGAGGTCGGAAGTCTAGAGCGACTTCGCATCGGTCGCTTGAGCGGTCGCCTCGCGAACTGAGGGTCGGCCGATGTCGAGGACGCGAAGCTTCCCACCAGCCTCGGCCACTGACTCGATGCGTCGGAATTCAGAACCATAGTCCTCGGCAAACTGCGCGAGACCCTTGAGCTTCGGTAGAGCATCAGTACGATGCGCGGGTGGCTGAAGCAGACCAGACGTGATGCCGGCACTGAGCCGGGCGCGACAACGGATGAGCTTGAAGAGCTGCGCCGGTTACGGCGTGAGAACCGGGAGCTGCGCCGGGCCAATGAGATTCTCAAAACTGCGTCCGCGTTTTTTTGCAGCCGAGCTCGACCGCCCCTCGCCGAAATGATCGCCTACATCGATATGTACCGTGATCGGTTCGGGGTCGAGCTCATCTGCCGCACACTTGCAGCACGCGAGTGTGGATTCATGACGTCGCGTGGTTATCGGGCAGCGAAGACCCGCCCGGCCTGCGAACGCCAGATCCGTGATCGGGAACTGACCGTGGTGATCAAGGACCTGCATGCCCGCAACTACGGGGTCTACGGCGTTCGCAAAATGTGGCATGCGATGCGCCGAAGCGGCTGGAAGGTCGGCCGTGACCAGGTCGCACGGCCGATGCGTCAGGCCGGAATCAGCGGCGTGGTCCGCGGCCGGAAACCGCGCACCACGGTACCCGGGCGCACACCGGATGAGCGCCCGGATCTGGTGATGCGGGACTTCAAAGCACCGGCCCCGAATCGGCTGTGGGTCGCTGACATCGAGCGCCACGAGGTGCTCTCGAACCTTGCGGTGGTGAAAGGACACCGCTCGGTGCCTGTCGCAGCAGGCGTGTGATAGCTGGAGGACGATCTGGCCCGTTGGCGTGAGCGGGTTGGGT
>NZ_RDQR01000022.1 GCF_003703835.1 Auritidibacter ignavus | reverse complement strand
TGAAACTCTTGTGGCTAGCGATCTGCACGATCGAGGACAAACGCGCACGCCAACGAGCCAAGGAACGCGGCAAACCCGCCAGCCAGCGCAAAGCCGCCGGCAGACTCGTCGAAGGACAAGTCACCACGAACTGGAAACAGGCCCTAGCCCAACTCGCGGCAGCCTACCCCGACCGAATGAACCCATACCTGTAAACCCGACCCCCGTACACAACAGAATTGACAACCTCTCGTGCGATACGTGAGGCCATTACCCCTATCCCAGTCGCGACCGGTGAACAAATGCAGAACCGGATCATCGCCAAGCAGTTCATTACTTCGGGTGCTCTAGACGTTTATCAGATGGATGCCACTCGGGTAGCCGGACCGAATGAGAACATAGCGATCTTGCTATTGGCCGCTAAGTACGGAGTTCGCGTTTGCCCCCATGCTGGCGGTGTAGGGCTATGCGAGTTGGTGGCTCACATGTCAATGTTTGACTATATCGCCGTTTCGGCGACTAAAGAAAACCGATTCATCGAATATGTCGATAACCTACACGAGCATTTTGTGACTCCCACCGAAATTCGTCAGGGCCATTATGTGGCTCCCAGAACTCCAGGCGCGTCGAGCGAAATGAAGCCTGAATCAATCACGGCATATACCTTTGACGCCGCGTCGCAGCGACTTCTAAACCAGCAATAAGGAGACCTATCGTGGATCTGAAACTAGCAGAAAAACCCATAATTGTTACCGGTGGTAAACATGGCATTGGACGGGCCATCACTGAATCTCTGGCACGTGAAGGTGCTATACCCGTCGTCTTGAACCGTTCGGAAGCCGATGAGGATTTTACCGCTTCAATGAGTGATCTAGGCGCTACCTATGAATATTACACGGTTGACCTAAACAATACGGAGCAAATTGCACCGATCGTTGATGAAGTCTACCGGAAGTACGGTGTCCTGGCCGGAGTGGTCAATAACGCTGGGACAAATGACAACCTGGATCTAGATAGCACCACTTGGGAAGAATTCGAGAAGTCTCTGCACGGCAATCTCACCCATTACTACGAAACCGTGCATGCCTCGGTGAATTACTTGCGCGAATCTAAGGGGTCCATTCTAAATATCACGTCCAAAACCGCGGTAACGGGTCAGGGAAAGACGTCCGCCTATGCGGCCGCGAAAGGTGCGATCCTTGGTCTGACACGCGAGTGGGCGGCCGCCCTTGCGAAGGACTCGGTACGTGCTAATGCGATTGTGGTTGCAGAAGCCTGGACCCCGATGTATGCCAATTGGATTAAAACTTTCGGGGCAGAAGCCGAACAACAAGCGCGACTTGAGGAGATCACCGAAAACATCCCCTTGGAAAAGCGGATGACGACTCCGAAAGAAATCGCTGATATGGGTGTTTTCTTGCTCTCACCACTGTCCAGCCACACCACAGGTCAGCAGATTTACGTTGACGGTGGGTACGTTCATCTCGACCGCGCGCTGAATTAGGAGCCATCATGTCTGCGGAAAATACCGGACGAAAAACCTCGGCCGTCCGCACGGCCATTATCTTGGTTACTGCCCTCTTCTTTATCTGGGGTTTGACCATGAACCTCGTCAATGGCATCCGTGACCCGTTTGCCACCTATCTTCAACTTTCCGGTGCGGAGTCTTCGCTCTTGCAGGTCGCTTATTTCGGGGCATATTTCGTGATGGCGATCCCAGCAACAATGGTGGCGAAACGGCATGGGTATAAGGGTGGCATGATTGTCGGGCTCGTATTTTTTGTTCTCGGTGCGGCGCTGACTATCCCTGCGACTTCTACATTGTCCTACTGGATATTTCTTATAGCGATGTTCGTTATTGCTCTGGGGGCCGCTGCGCTGGAAGCTAACTGCAACCCGTATATGACCAAGATTGGGGGTGAAAGTACTGCGTCGACGCGGATGAACATCGCCCAGGGGTTTAACGGTATTGGTCAGGTCATTGGCCCCTTGTTGCTTGGCCTGATCCTGGGTGAGACGGTAACCGCCGGCGACCCCGGCTTCCAGGAAGCCCGGGATACTTTTATGGGGCAGACCGCACTGATCTATACGGTCATCGGTATTGTTGTGCTTGCCGTGTTGCTGGTATTCGTCTTCGCCAAACTCCCCACACCCGCAGGCGATGATGTGGGGATGGCTAATTCGGCGAGGTTTGGAGCGGTGTTCTTTAGGCCCTACTTCACCTTTGGTGTAGTTGCCTTGTTCGTTTACGTGGGGTTGCAAACTCTTGGATTTTCAGTGTTTTCGACCTTTGCTCAGCAGCAGTGGGACGGGATCAACGCCGGAGTGGCTTCTACCCTTTTGGCAGTTCTGACTGTGCTCTTCGCGTTGGGGCGCTTCGCCACGGCGCCAGTTTTCAAATACGTTGAATCTGGAAAAGTTCTTGCCATCTATTTCAGTGCTGGTTTTGCGATGATGTTCTTAGCGGCACTTGGACTCGGGCCCATCTCAGTGATCGCGTTTATGGTGCTTTACTTCTTTATGTCGATTGGCTTCCCAACTATTTACGCGTTGGCACTGCGTGGCATTGATGGAGCCGCGGCGAAGAACGGTGCAGCGATACTCACGATGACTATTGGCGGTGGAGCAGTTATCCCGCTCCTGTTGGGTTTCGTCCAAGACGCTTTCGGTTTGGAAGCTTCGCTATTTGTGTCTCTGATTGGCTTTGCCTACCTGGTTTGGTACGGCATTTCCGGTTCTCGAATCGGCTACCACCAGAAAGTGAGTTAGGACAATGCTCAAGGGAATTGACTCGGTCATTTCGCCGGAACTTCTTAAGGTCCTTGCTGAAATGGGCCACGGGGACACAATTGTGCTTGCGGACGCGCACTTTCCCGCGACTTCCATCGGGCAGCGGATTGTGCGTGCTGATGGCCACGGGACTTTACGGCTAGTCAAGGCAGTTCTTGAGCTGATCCCGTTAGATACCTACATTGAGAAACCCGTTACGCTTATGGAAGTCGTGGCTGGAGATCGGGTAGAAACGCCTATCTGGAACGATTATATCGAGCTCCTAAACGAGGAGAATATTGGGTTTTTGAACCGCTTCGACTTCTATGAGCAGGCTCAGCAGGCTTATGCAGTGGTGGCTACGGGCGAAGTCGCGCAGTATGCCAATTTGATCTTGACCAAAGGGGTGGTTGTATGAAGGTCATTGACGCCCATTTTCACCAGTGGGATCCGAATGTTCAGTCGATCCCGTGGCTGAGCGACAGACTGAACCGAACGTACCGGTTCGAGGATCTTCGGGCTGAATATGACAAGTATGATGACGTCGAGTTTCTCGGTGGGGTCTACGTTGAAATTGATCAAGATGATCCAGAACAGGAAGATCAGTTGGTCTACGAACGTCAGAGACCACAAATCCTCGGACGGGTTTTGCGATCTCAACTAAGCCCGTGGATGAGGGTGCCTGTCCACGCTACCGGCATTCGAGAGCCGCTTCACACTGCTCCTTCTGGAAGAGTGATGGAACAGAGTTTTATAGAAGGTCTGCGCTCTCTGCCTCTGCCCTTTGATGTCACATGCAGAGGCGAAGACATCACGGATATAGCCCGAGCCCTGGCTAAGGTTCCTGAAGCACAGCTCGTTTTGGATCACCTGGGCAATGTCACCGATTTGACCCCTGAATCACGAGCTGCGTTGCGGGATTTGGCCCAGTTGCCTAGCTGCTATGTCAAGATCTCCGGCGATGACCCGGTGCAGAAGGAAGTAGTGGACTATGTTGCCGAAACGTTCGGGAAGTTCAAAGTGCTTTACGCATCAAATTTCCCGGTGCGAGCTGACTTCGATGAGCACTTCTGCTTTGTCCGATCAGTCTTTAAAGATGACGAGGATGTCTTCGCCTTCAACGCGCTTCGCGCTTATCAAATTGGTCAGGAGCGATAATGTTTAACGGAGTCTATACGCCGTCAATTACCCCGCTGCAAAACGGTTCCTTCGATTTTGACAACTGGAAACGACACCTCGATCATCTAGTTGAGGCTGGGATAGACGGCGTGTTGCTCTTTGGTTCTATTGGTGAGTTCTACGGGTTCACCTTGGAGCAAAAGAAAGAAGCCGTGGCTATTCTGGCTGAGCATCTTGATTCGAGGATCCAACTGTTAGTGGGGACCGGAGCTACTCGCCAAGAAGACGTAATCGAATTATCGAATTTCTCGCGCGAACATGGTGCAGATGCAGTAGTTGTGGTTTCACCGTACTACTTCGGCCCTTCGGAATGCTCGGCTGAGAAGTTTTTCGCTACCGTCGCTGAATCTGTCCACATGCCGGTTATGCTCTATAACTTTCCGGCCCGGACTGGTTCGGACCTCGGCCCGGAGCTTGTAACCCGTCTCGCGAGCAAATATCAAAATATTGTGGGGATCAAAGATACGGTGGATTCTGCTTCGCATACCAGGGAAGTTATTCAAGCTGTGTCGAAAGCCCGGGATGACTTTTCAGTGCTATCGGGTTTTGATGAGTACTATTTGACCAACAGAGTCAGTGGTGGTGCCGGGATACTTTCTGGGTTGACCAATGTTGAACCCGAGCTGTTCGTCAGGCTACACCGGGCTTACCAAGCAAAACACTGCCAGACCGTGGTCGAGTGTGCTACTCGTATAACAAGTTTGATGCGACTTTATGACACAGCTGATCTTTTCATTTCGGCCATAAAAGTAGCGGTAAAAACCAAGGGACTACCGATAAGCACAGAGATTCTCGAACCAGGCGTACAGGCTGATCAAGAGCTAGAAAAAAGTGTAAGTAAAGTTTTGAAATCTTAACTGTGTGCCCTGACGTTTCGACGGGGAGTGGGATCAGGGTTCAGCCACGGAGCCGGTGAGAACCACACTCCCTCGCGGTCGACTCTGACAATACTCCACTTACCGGTGTGCACATCGGTATGGTGGGCGCTACAGAGTAGTACCGCGTTATCGATGTCCGTTTCGCCACCGTGTTCCCACTCTGTGATGTGGTGGACGTGGCACCAGGCTGGAGGCATAGTGCACCCCGGTGTGGCACACCCGCGGTCTCGAGCCACCAGGCAGCGGTGTTGAGCGGCGGAAAAATCGCGTCGCTGCCGTCCCATGTCTAGGACCTCGTGATCGCCATCCATGAGTTGCGGGATGATTCCGGCGTGGCAGGCCATCGCTCTGAGTCGTGAGGGATGAATCGTTGCAGAATATTGACCTTCGGATCGGAATCTGTGTCCGCGAGTGGTGGGGTCATCAACCAACCAATCTCGAAGTGTGGACCTTCTGAGATCCTCATCGAGCTGGAAGCGTCGGGAGAGTTGATGGCTGAAGGTTTCGTAGTCCATGGTCACGATCATCTTCGTATCTTGACCGCGGGTGGAGGGGAGCGCGTTCTTCTGACGGCCTGCTCCGAGTCCCGCGGTGAGGACCGCGAACAGTGCATTCAGCGTACGCTGATTGCGACTTCTCCGGTCGAGCAGATCGTGCTCTGCGTACACCTGCTCAGTGCCGTTCTCGTCAACACTGATCACATCGTGGGGTTTCAGCTCTGGGAAGTTTGCCATGATTGCTTTGATCAGCGGATTGCGTGGCGTCTGCGCCTGAGCCTCGTTGGTGGCGTTGTTTTTCAGGGCAGCGTAGTTGTTCGCAGCATGGTCGATGGTCGAGAGGAGTTCGGCAGACAACCCGTACACCGTACCACCGAAATCAAGGCCACCATCTTCACGCGGTCGGACCCAAAAATCTTCCCGGCCCCGCTGTGGGTCGACGACCTCCTCGGGTGCCGGGCCGTCTTGATCAATGTGGTGGCAGATCTTGGGTAGCCATTCCTTGCAGAGCGTGTTGAACTCGTTGACGCTGAGTTCCTCGGCGCGCTCGACCAGCAGGGGCACGACCTCATCAAGCAGTCGATCGATCAAACCAGGTGGAGTATGTGTGTTCCGGGCATACTTCTTGACATCATTGACCAGGCGAATGAGCCGGTCCAAGTGTTCTGTGCTGATCGACCCAATGCTGAAGGCCTTCGTCGCTGCGGGAAACTCCGGTGGGATCTCGGGGCCGCCACTGATCGGTGGTGGACCGCCGGAGATGAATTCGGAGCGTTGCTGGCGTTGTTTGGCTTCTCGAGTTCCGATCCCGACAGACTCGGTAAAGTACTTCCGGCCATCCCGGTAACCACGAGCGCCCTCGGGAACGCCCAAAAGATCCTGCTGATCGGCACTGGACGCCGTGGCGCGTTGGGTATGACCGCTCAACAGCGTCTGGGCCCCGGCCAACGCAGTCTGCAAGGCTTCTGCCACATGGTTTATTTCCGGCAACGAGTCCCAGTAGTTGTCAGGTTCCACTAACCGCGTGGAGTCATGTTGTTGCGGGGCGGAGGCGAGCGACGAGTTCCAGTCTGCGCTCGCGGTTTCGGGAGTGTAGCGAGCGAATTTCTCGTAAGCGTCCGATGCGGCCAGGTCCTGCCCCAGCGATTTGAGCAAGACCAGAGCAGCGGCGGCCTTATCTCCCATGGAGGCCCCGGCCACGCCATCGAGATCCAAAAATGACAATGGGTGGCGGGCGCGCGGTGCGTCAGTGACCGTCATCGTGCACACCTCCCATCATCGATCAGTTGTTTGATAATATGCTCTGTCATTCGTTATGTAGAACATAGTATCGATTCCTGAGGACACGATAAGACCGCCGATTGTGACTGTGGATAGCGTGCAGTGTGGCGTCTTACGGAGTCATCTCTGGGTCTGTATTGAGGTTGAACGGGCTCGTCGATCTCTGAAGTCGTGTATGTGACAGCGGTCATGACAGCCTCATTGTGGTGTGTCAGACTAGCCCGGTAACCATCCAGATCGACCGAGAGACCTGGCTCGAAGACGTCGAGGCAACCCGCCATATGAGGCAAAGGTGCCAATGCCAGCTACGATGGAGGATTCCTATGATTTCTCTGCGTCACGTCACCACAACGTTCAAAGGTGGTGAGATTACCGCAGTCGATAACGTCAGCCTTGAGATACGTCGGGGCTCGATCCATGGCATTATCGGTTTTTCGGGGGCCGGTAAATCCACACTGTTGCGCAATATCAATCTGCTCGAACGGCCCACGGCCGGGCAGGTGTGGGTCGATGGCGAGGAGCTGACACAGCTCAACGCTGAGCAACTGCGTCAGCGTCGCCATCAGATCGGGATGATCTTCCAGGGGTTCAACCTGGTCAATAATCACACAGCGCTGGCCAATGTCGAGCAGTCTTTGACGTTTTCCGGGGTGAAAGACCGACGTGAGCGTCGCCGGCGGGCGCTGGAAGCGCTCGACTTGGTGGATCTTGCGGAGAAGGCTAGGGCCTATCCGGCGCAGCTATCTGGTGGCCAAAAACAGCGTGTTGCGATTGCGCGGGCGCTAGCCACCCAGCCGAATGTGTTGTTGTGCGATGAGCCAACCTCGGCATTGGATCCGTTCACTACTGCCACGGTCTTGCAATATCTGGCTGATATTAACGCTCAACTGGGGATCACCATTGTGCTGGTGACCCACGAAATGGAAGTGATTAAAGCCCTGGCCGATGACGTGACGGTCATGGAGCATGGCTCGATCGTGGAGCAATTCACCACCGATGACCTGCGGGCCGCAACCTTCCAGCCTCAGACCGCGATCGGGCGTTACCTGCTTTCTGAAGGGATCTCGGTACAGAAGGGACGGAGTACGCCCCCGGATGTTCCTGTCGTGGTGGAAGAGGCCGCGGAGTTGGCACTGCAGAAGGTGGGTGAGTGAGATGGAACGCATCCTCGAGCTCCTTCCCGAACTCACCACAGCACTGTTGCAGACCTTCGTTATGATCGGGGTCGCGATCCCGATTGCGGTGTTGCTCGGAACTCCGTTGGGAATTTGGTTGGTCAACCACGCGCCCGACGGGATTTCGCCCTCACCGCACTTGCATAAGGTGATATCGGCTTTGGTGAATGCGGTGCGGTCATTCCCGTTCTTGATCCTGCTGATCGCGATCATTCCCTTCACCCGTTTGCTGGTGGGGACCACGGTCGGCACAGCGGCGGCTATCGTTCCGCTGACGGTCAATGCCATCCCGTACTTCGCTCGACTGGTCGAACAGAACATCAATCAACTCGGCTCCGGGCCGATCGAGGCAGCCCGCGCGATGGGGGCGACCCGTGGTCAGATCATCCGGCAGGTCATGCTGGTAGACGCCCGGCCGGCGCTGATCGGCTCCATCACGATCACCACTGTCTCCTTTATTTCGTATTCGGCCATGGTCGGCCTGGTCGGAGGTGGCGGGATCGGGGACTTCGCGATCCGCTACGGCTATTACCGGTATGAAACCGAAGTCATGCTGGTTGCCATCGTGCTGATGCTGTTGCTGGTCAGCGCGGTGCAAATCCTGGGTAACCGCCTGGTGCGCATCACCGATAAACGCTTGGCCTAGCTCGCCAGTGGTCATCAGGCCCTTCAGAAATCTTGCTGTGAAAGGAAACTCACCATGACAATCACCATGCTCACCACTGCACCCTCGCGGCGGTGGGGCGCTCTCGGCGCCAGCCTGCTGGCCGGGCTGTCCTTGACCTCCTGCGGGTTAGCTAATCAGCAAAGCACTGTTGATGAGGAACAGACCATTTCGATGATCGTCACCGAATCGGCGCCCTTCCAAGAGCCCACTGAGATCGTGAAAGATCAGCTTGAGGAAGAGGGGTGGACACTTGAGACCACCTATGTCACCGACATCGTGTTGCCGAATGAGGCGGTGAGCCAAGGCGAGTACGACGTCAACTTCTTCCAGCATCAGGCCTATTTGCGACAGTTTAATCAAGACAACGGAACCGATGTTGAGCCACTCTTCTCGGTCAATTACGCTCCCTCCGGTATTTTCTCGGAGAAGTACGAGACCTTGGACGAGCTTCCGGAGGGGGCGACCGTTGCCATTCCCGTCGATACCTCCAATAACGGTCGTGCTCTCAAGCTGTTGGCCGAGGGAGGCTTGATCGAGGTGGATGAGTCCAAAGACGTGACGGCGCTATCTCAACAGGACATCACCGCTAACCCGAAGGATCTCGAGTTCGTCGAAATCGATCAGCAGTCCTTGGGGCAGTCCTTGCCCGATGTTGACGCGGGCTTCGGGTTCGTCAGATTGATTGCCGAAGCCGGATATGACGTGGAGGAGACGGCTCTGATTCTCGAGGATAATCCTGAGGTTGAGGTCCCCTTCACTGTTGTCGTGGCTGCCAAGCCGGAATTCCGCGATACCGAGGCGGCTCAGGTCTTACAGGAGGCGTACCAGTCTGAGGAAGTCCAGCAGTGGTATGAGGATTATCTCGGAGGGGGAGTGGTCGCGCCTGAGGATACGATCACCGTAGGTGATTCGGCTCAGAAGTGGGAGGAGTTCACGTCGGGCAAGCTGTAAGGCTCGGCGGACGCGGGCTGAACAGAGAAATGGAGGGCTCTGCGGTGCGATCACTGTCTCAGGGCCGAGGTGTTGCTCGTCACCGTGGAAGATCGGCTCGCTGAGACTTCTGTGGTGATCGCGCTGGATTCCGCAGTGCCCTCCTGGCTCGGTCAACACACAAAACCTGAGCCATCACCAGCGGGTGCTTGAGGACTATTGGCAGTAAACCCGCGCTTAATTGTGATGCACTTCACATTACACCGGTGCGTGGGCGTGCGCAAGGGGGACGAATGGTTGAGGGAAGCGTTGGGGGTGCCAGAATCTCAAGGGCCATGTTTCTACCCGCCTATCAGATTTGCGGAATAGCTGTCGAAGAGAGCCACCCCCGCGCATTGTCAGAGGGCTGAAGCATGCGCCGGGGTGGCAATTTCGTAGGCTAGGTCCCTAGTGTCTGCGACGTGTTGCCGACAGTGCGGCTAGAGATCCCCCTGCGAGAAGCAGTATTCCTGCCCCGAGGACAAGGAGTAAGTTGGCTCCTGTGCTCGCGAGAGTGCCAGTTTTCTCTGACTCAGCGCGACCTGGAGAATCTTCTTGAACTTGTTCTGTTCCAGCTCCCGGATCTCCAGCAATATCTTGTTCGGGGGTGGTGGTTCCCGCGGTGGGTTCCTGGGTTGGTTGTTGTTCGGGGGTGGTGGTTCCCGTGGTGGGTTCAGGGGTTGGTTCTGTATCTGGTCCTGGTTGCGGGGCGGTGCTTGTTTCGGAGGTAGGCTCCGGAACCGGTTGTGGCTCAGGGGTAGCGTCTGGATTAGGTTCCGGCTCCTCCTCGGGATCTTGTGCTGGGGCGGCAACGACCTCGACTGTGTGTGAAGCGGTCTCGCCATTAATCGTGAAGGTGAGCGTTGCGGTACCCGGTTGGGTGGCTACGAGTTGACCAGTGGCAGGATTGACTCGGATCACCGCGGCATTCCCTTCTGATCCACCATTGTTGACTTCTACGTGGTCGCCACCCCATTTGGCGCTCATCGGCCAGACAAACGGCATGTGCTTGCCGTCCTGGGTGAAACTAGCGTCAACGGATACCTGGTCACCGACCGTCATGGTTGACGGGAGCTCGGTAGTTGCACCGAGCGTGATCGAATCGACAAAAGGATGCATCTGCACTTGTAGCCAGGCATTACGTGCGACTTCAGGCTCTGGGGACTTACCGACGATGCCCTGAGAAGGATCTATTGTGAGCATGCTCCAACCGACGAATCCTCCGGTCTCGGGTGTGCCGGAGGGACCTTTGCCACTGTTGCCGTTGATAATTGCGGGCACGCCGTCGGCGGTTGACGCATGGAATACTCCAACATGTCCGTTGATAACCGCGACGGATTTGCCTGTTTCGGTCCGGAAGCGGGACAGACGGTCTTGGACCTCTCGTGCTTCAACGCGATTTCCCATCTGGCTGAGCTTGGTTGGTAGCGGATCATTCATTGGGTGGTGCCACATCAAAACGACACTGGTCGTGCCTTCATCTGTGGCTGCTGCTTCCAGCCGATCTTCAAGCCAAGGAAGTTGGTCTCGATCGGAGGACCGGAGCCCGCCCTGAGCGGTGTTGAGGGTCAGGAACTGTGTCCCCTGTAGATTTTGAGAAGTCCTTGTGTCGCCGAATGCTTCCACAAAGTTGTCGATCTCCCCGCCCATGATTTCGTGGTTTCCGGGCGCATAGGTCACCGGAATTTCATCACCAATTTCTTCATCAAGGATCCGCTTAGCGAGTTCAAAATCTTCCGGCGAGGCCTCATCGACAAAGTCGCCAACGATGAATATTGCATCAGGAGATGCGGCTTTGATCTCTTGCAGTGCCCGTCGCGCTCCTTGGACATTTTGACTCTGAGGTGAACGAGCGACGAACTGAGCATCGCTCATCACTGCGATCTGTTGCGGTCGTTCTTCATACAGACGAGCGGTATCGACAACGGAATCGTGAATTTCTGTCTTTTCGCCCGCATCAGTGTCGGGGGCTACCACGGCGCCCAGGTTCGCAATTTTCACGCTGCCCGAATAGGAAGCGTTAGGGCGCGTTTCCATGAGTCGCACCATTTCGATCGTGATGGGATACTCGATCCCGTCGGGAACGGGGAACGTGACATCTCGCCACCCGTGCCAGGTGATATTTCCACCATCAAGATTCGATCGTGTGCCTGCTCCGTTTAAATACTGAATACGGGGCCATGCGCCATTGCCGTCACCGTAGATGCTCAGGGTAATTGAACGGGGCTGTCCATCCACTTGAATCGGGTGAGGCGGAGCAGCATAAGCGCCCCGAGTTGCAGTCGACCCCGTGAAGTCGTAGGAGATTTCAAGAGCATTTTCACCATTTTCACCCTCGCTAGGGGAGACCGATCCAGAGGCGCGGGCCTGGCTGAACTCCCAGCTGTCAGCATCTGAGAAATCAGAAATAGTGACGTCTTCGAAGCCAATGGTCACTGGGAGATCGATGCGCTTCTCGCCGACTTTAAAGTGGATGGTGCCACTTCCACTACCGGCGTTCGGGGACACGGTGAAAGTGTCCACGCCACTGGGTGTCACCTCGATGGTGTCGTTGCTGGAAACCTCGATATCCTCGGTTTCGATGGGTGCACGGAAACCGTCGCCGTCAATTCCGAGTACACGCACCGAAGCGGAAGCATCCGCATTTTCTAACGCTACTCTCTGATGACTTAGCTCGAGATGCTCGAGCTCTCCGAGAACGCGTACAGGTAGCTCTCCTTCTCCGCCGTTGCTTTCACCGCGAACGGTTGCGAGGCCGTGCTTCGTTCCAGTAACTCGGGCCACTGTTTGTCCTCGGTCGTTCTGTGTCGGGGTGCCGAGTAGCTCGAGGCCATCACCAGGAGAGATTGCGACGTCAGCGGGGAGTGGATCACCACTGGAGTTCGTTGCGGTACCGATGACAGTCCGGCCAAGTCCGGTGAATACGCGGTCGGTTCGTTCCGAGTCGCTTGCGGGGTTGACGGTGACGCCGGCGGTTTCCGCCGGTGCCTGAGCAGTTGAACGGAAGACGAGGGCGTTGGCGACGTCGCGCTCCTTACCGTCGGAAGGACGGTTGGTCGGTGATGCTGATGCGTCGCCTGGATTGCGGGTGTGCAAAGTGGTGGATCCACCACCATCAAGGTTGAGAGCCTGGTAGGCACCGAGATCTACCATCAACTCCGAAAGTTCGCTGAGCCGCATACCGACCGCGTCATCTTGCCGACCCTCGATTGAAACGACAAATAGCTGTGTCCCGTCTTGAGAGATCCCGACAGCTGTCCGGGCGGCAGTTGCCTGTTCTGCGCCGGTGGCGCGACCGTCACGGACGAGCACCTGTTGGCCAGAAACCGCCAGGTCAACATCGCGGTCCAGCGCTACCGAGATTTCAACGTTGGTACCAACAGTCGGGACGTGATCCGAGCTTGAACCGGAAAAGACGAGCACGCCCTCGCCCTCGGAAAGATTGGTGTCTGAATCTAGAGCGCTGGCTTCGAGAATCTCGGTAACAGCCCCGTCGATGACTTTGACGGCGGTCCGTTTGTTGGCAGACAGAGCTTGAGAAATCGGTGTTGTGCCCCAGGCAGCGGTGTAGTACGCAATGCCGTCGCGGTCTTCGGTTGGCGAGTTCACCGACGGCACGTCGTAGGTTCTGCCTTCGATGGTGGCCGTGGCGGCACTGGTCAGTGCTCCAATGCTCGCTGTTCCTTCATGCACAGACAGCGCCTGTGATGAGCCATTTGCGATGGAACGGATCCCTTCTGAAGCAGACACATTTGTGCCTATGGGGGCTCCGGTGTTGTTCATATCAAAATAATCACCGTTGACGGCAGCGACGACGTTGTCTTCGTTCTCGATCTGATTGGATACGCTCGAAACGCCGGACACAGAACCGCCATCGACGACATCGAGTGAGAGTGAAGCGTCGGTCAAGTCCACGTTCAATACATGACCCGTTTGGAAGCCGGTCTTTTGTTCGCGCGTGAACGAGGTGTGGTTGAGGCCCGGGGCAATCGTTTCAGTGTTTGCTTGATGCAGAGTCGAGCCGCTACCGGTGAGGTTGAGCCCGCCTGTCTCGAGCGTTTCACCAACGGGCTGTTTGGATGCCTGCTCAGTGGTTCGTTGTGAGTGGGGAAATGCAGGGGTGGCGAATGCCGGGGTCTGTGACAGAGTGAGGCCGAAAGCGAGTGTGGCGATCGTCGCGAAGCGACCGAAACGACGGAACCGCGTCGACCGGCCACGCTCGTGCGCGGTAGTTGAGTGAAGAGAGTGTGACACCTTTTCTCCCAGGTCAGAGTGATATTCGACGCACTGACCATAGGTGTGAGAGGTAGCCTGATCGTGACGGGTGAGTTACCGAAGGATGTCCCGTACGTATTAATGGGTACGCGTTGATGAGCGCGCGACACGAGCGGGGTATTTCGAGGTGCTGATCGTCAGGGCCGACTTATCTCTTGTAATCGGCTAGTACCGCGGGCTGGGACGCAGGTCGCTGCGGTCAAAGCGTTCGGCCACGCGGTTCAGCGCAGACTCGGCGGCGTCAGCCATGACCGAATCGGTGCTGGTGACCGCGCTGTTGAGGGCTTTCAGGGCGGATTCGTTCTCGGCGGAGATGATCTCGCCCAACGCGGTGGCGGCCTGCGAGCGGACCTGCGGGGTGGGGTCGTCGAGCAGGTCGAGCAAGGTGTCGGTGGCCTCGTTGAGGTCACGGTAACCGGCGACCTCAACGGCGATGACGCGGACCTGCCAGGCGGGATCGTTGAGCGCGGTGATCACGGATGTGGTGGCGGTGTGGTGCCAGAGTTCTAGTAGCGTTTGGGCGGCCCAGACACGGCCCATCCAGTCCTCGACGGCCTCCATTCCGCCCAGCACGGCGATATCCGGATCGCCGTCTGCTCCGTGCCGGGCGCGACCATCCAGCAGGCGGCAGACCCAGTCCAGCAACGGGTTGGTTCCGAGGGTTTCAGCAGCGTCGTGAATGCGGGACACGGTGGTGGGGGACAGTGAATGCGGTGCTGTGTTGCTCATGGTCTCTATTATGGTCGATGCCACAGTGATAAATTGAGAGGCATGCGCTCCCGTAGTTCACTTTCTCTGCAGTTTCGTGCCGAGGCGTACGATTTTCCGACCGGGAGCGTGACCGCGGGAACGGTGATGAGCTGGCTGGATAAGGCCGGGTATGCCACCGCGGCCTCGTGGACCGGAACGAATGTGGTCGCCGGGTATGTGGGCAACTTGCATTTCGCGCATCCGGTGCCGGTGGAAACCCCGATCACGGTGCAGTGTCGCATGCTGTATACCGGAACCTCCTCGGTACATGTGCAGTCTCGGTTGGTGCTTCCGACCATTCTGGATGACGAGGGGCAACCGACGGTGGCCACCGAGGTGATCATGGTCTATGTGGCCATTGACGACAACGGTGAGAAGGTCCGGGTCAAGCCCTGGGAGCCGACCACGGATGCGGCCCAGGAGCGGGCGGTGAAAGCCAAGGCCCGCTCGGATCAGCTGAAGGCCTCCGAAAAGTCGTTGATGACCATTGCTTTTCCGGAGCAGGAAGAGACTACCGCCGAGATCATTCGTCTGCGGTTTATTGTCTCCGAACCGGATGCCGGTGTCGGCGTACGCGTCGGCGGTGGCTCGGTGTTGCGGTGGCTGGATGAGGCCGCCAACGTGTGCGGGGCCCGCTGGGTGCAGGACAATGTGGTTGCGGTTTTTGCCGGGGGCGTGCGGTTCGAGAATATGGTGTACGGCGGTGACTTACTGGAGATCGAGGCTCGCCTGGTGCACACCTCGGCACACTCCATGCACGTGATGTTGCGGGCCTGGACTTCGACCCGGTTTGACCCCACGCAGATCCCGGTGGCCCACGGGATCACGGTATTGGTGGATCCCGGCGAGGACGGGAAGGCCAAGCGAATTCGACCCTGGCATCCGCGCACGGTGTTGGAAACCGAGCTGGAGCAACACTGCACCGAGCTGGTGCGGATGCGCAATGAGATTGCCTATTCCTGGGCCCTGTAATGCTGGGTGGTCTGGCCGTCCGGTAGAATGGCGAGAGTGCTTCTCCGCCTGCTCAGTCGCTACGCCAAACCCTACGGGTGGCATCTGCTGATTGTGGTGATCGCGCAGGTGATGGCCACGATGGCGACACTGGCACTGCCGCGACTGAATGCTGACATTATCGATCACGGAATTGCCACCGGGGATACCGGATATATCGGTTCCACCGGGTTGGTGATGCTCGGGGTGGCGGGCCTTCAGGTGGTCTGTGAGGTCGCGGCCACGTTCTTCGCAGCACGGGCGACGATGGGGATCGGCCGGGATTTGCGGGCCGACCTCTTTGAGCAGGTCACCGACCTGTCGGTACATCAAGTCCAACAGTTCGGTCCCGGCACCTTGCTCACCCGGACCACCAACGATGTCGAACAGGTGCAGTCGCTGGCCTTGGTGGTGGCCTCCACGGTGTTATTGTCCCCGATTATGCTGGTCGGCGGGCTGGTGATGGCCATGGAACAAGATGTGGTGCTCTCCGCCGTGGTGTGGGTGGCAGTCCCGGTGCTGTTGCTGTTCGTCTGGTTACTCTTCGCGCGGGTGATGCCGTTATTCCAGGCCATGCAAGACAGCATTGACGGGGTGAATACCGTGCTGCGCGAGCAGATCGCTGGCATCCGCGTGGTGCGAGCCTTTGTGCGGGAGGCCGAGCAGACCCGACGGTTTGATCGGGCGAACCGGAAACTGACTGCGATCAGCCTGGGCATTGGTCGCTGGATGGTGCTGATGGGCCCGGTGATCGCCATGATCCTGCAGGCAGCGATGGTCGCGGTGCTGTATTTCGGCGGGCACCGGGTGGCGGCCGGGGAAGTGCAGGTCGGTGGCGTTGCTGCGCTGATGCAGTATCTGACGCTGATTCTCATGGCGGTGATGATGGGCGTGTTCGTGTTCATGATGATCCCGCGGGCGGCAGTGGCAGCCCGGCGCATCCAGGAGGTGCTGACTACCGAACCGGAGTTGGACTCCCCGCACCAACACAGGGCACAGCCGGCCTCGGCGGAGCTGGTGTTTGATCACGTGCAGGTCCAGCTACCCGGGGCCGAGGCACCCATCGTGGATGAGGTCAGTTTCCGCATTCCCCCGGGGACCACCACAGCGATCATCGGCTCCACCGGGTCAGGGAAGACCACGCTGGTGAAGCTGATGACCCGGCTGATCGATCCCACCGCGGGGGCCGTGCGGATCGGTGGAGTGGATCTTCGTGAGATCCCGCGCGCGAGGCTGTCGGATCTGGTGGGGCTCGCCCCACAAACCGCGACCTTGTTTTCCGGAACAGTGGGCTCGAATCTGCGGTTCGCCGCCCCGCAAGCCACCGACGAGCAGTTGCGCGAGGCTTTGGAGATCGCCCAGTGCTGGGACTTTCTGCCTCAAGAACTAGCGGCGGCCCTAGAATATCCGGTTAGTCAGGGTGGGGCGAATCTGTCCGGCGGGCAACGTCAGCGGCTCAGCATCGCTCGCGCGCTGGTTGGTTGGCGACAGATCTACGTGTTTGATGATGCGCTCTCGGCGCTGGATGCCAGCACCGAGGCGGCGGTGCGTGCCGGTCTGGCTCGGCTGCAGCGGGACAGTGGGGCCAGTGTGGTGATGGTGGCACAGCGCGTTTCGGCGATCACCGAGGCGGATCAGATCCTGGTCATCGATCAGGGGCGGATCGTCGGGATCGGCACGCATGCCGAACTGAGCGAAACGAATGCGGTCTACCGGCAGATTATCGACTCGCAGCAGGTTACCTCATGACAGAGCAGACGGCCCAGACAGAGCAGTCAGCGCAGCCAGCACAGAACACCCCGGGATTTTTTGCCACCAGCGGGCGGGTGCTCGGACTCTTTGGCCCCCACTGGCGGCTGATGCTGGTGGTTCCGGTGCTCGCGGTGGTCTCGGTGGCCGCCGCGGTTGCGGCCCCGCTGATGCTCGGGGCGGCCATGGATGTGATTTTTTCCGGTGCGGTCGATTCCCAGCACACCGCCGGAGCGGGCATTAATTTCAGCCAGCTGAACCGGTACGCGCTGCTGACCCTGGCGCTCTATGGGGTGGCCCAGGGGTTTGAGTATCTGCAGGGACTGGTGGTCAACCGCGTGTCGGTGCAGGTGGTATACCGGTTGCGCCAGCGGATCGAGGCTCAGCTGAACCGGGTGCCACTGGCCTGGGTGGATGGCCGGGCGCGCGGGGATCTCCTCTCGCGCACCACCAACGATGTGGATAACCTGCACGGGGCGATCCAAGGTGGTATGGTCTCGCTGATCAACGGGCTGATGACTCTGATCGGGATCGCGGTGATGATGTTGGCGCTGGACTGGCAGCTGGCCCTGGTAGCCCTGGGGATCCTGCCTGCCGGAGCGATCGTGGTGGTGCTGGTCGGGGCCCGGTCACATCGGAAATTCACCGAACAGTGGGCGATGACCGGTGAGGTGAACGCGCGCGTGGAAGAAACCGTCAGCTCCTATCCGGTGGTGGTCGCCTTCGGGCGGGCGCAATGGGTGCGCGACCAGTTCCGCGAAGACAATCAGCGCCTGTATGCTGCCTCGGCTCAGGCAGAGTTTTATTCAGGGCTGATCTACCCGCTGATGGAGTGGATCACCCAGCTGGCCTATGTGGGCCTGGCGGTGCTGGGTGCGCTGAAGGTCGCCGGCGGGTCGATGACCTTAGGCGGGGTGACTGCCTTCATCCAGTACTCCCGACAGTTCTCCCAACCGGTCAGCGAGGTGGCCTCCACCTCGAATATGGTGATCTCCGCGGTGGTCTCGGCCGGGCGGATCTTCGAGTTCTTGGATGCCGAGCCCGAAGCCGATCCCGCCATTGACGACACGGAACCAGACGCCACCTCGGGTCGGGGTGCGGTGCGTTTTGAGAACGTGAGCTTTTCCTATACCGACGAGCCACTGATTCGCGAGATCAACCTGGATGTGGCGCCCGGGGAGATGGTCGCCATTGTCGGTCCCACCGGGGCCGGTAAGACCACATTGGTGAATCTGCTGATGCGGTTCTACGAGCTGGATGCCGGTCGGATCACCCTCGATGGCGAGGACATTTCGAAGATCTCCCGGGGCAAACTGCGCCGGAAGATCGGCATGGTGCTCCAAGACGGGGTGGTGCTCACCGGGACCATCGCCGAGAACCTGCGACTCGGCCGGCCCGAGGCCACCGAAGCGCAGCTGATAGCAGCCGCAAAGGCCACCCGGGTCCACGAGTTCGTGACCACGTTGCCCGAGGGGTATGACACGGAGATTTCGTTGCAGGCCGAGAACCTCTCCGTCGGCGAGTTACAGCGGTTGACCATTGCCCGAGCGTTTTTAGCCGACCCGAAGGTGCTGATTCTGGATGAAGCCACCAGCTCGGTCGATACCCGCACCGAAGAGTTGATCCAGCAGGGCATGGCCACGCTTCGAGCAGATCGGACCACCTTCGTGATCGCCCACCGGCTATCCACCATCCGACACGCCGACCATATTTTGGTCATGGACCACGGCCGGATTGTCGAACAGGGCAGACACGAGCAACTACTACGCCGTGGCGGCGCCTACGCCCGGCTGTACCACGATCAGTATGCCAGCAACGGTGCCACTCACAACACTGACAACACCGGTGACCAGTACCCCCAGTAGACTGGCACTCATGACTGATCAGCAACAGCTTCCGCCGGGGTGGACCCAGCCCGCCGGCGCCCCGTATCCGATCCCGTCGGGATGGCCCGGCTCCGCACCGCCCTCCCGGTTGGGCGAGCCCCGCGATCCGGTGATCCCAGACTGCCGGCCCGGACCGTTTGTGTGGCGCGACCTGCTCGCCGTGCTGGGTTACGTGTTGCTGTTTCTGCTCGGACTCGGAGCGCTGATGCTGTTCATTCCAGGGTTTGTGTCCTTCTCGGCGTGGCTGGTGGGCACCGATCCGGTCAGCGTCGAAGACCTTGCCCGGGGCGTGTTCCCGGTTGAAATCGGTTTCGCGGTGAATCTGATCAACTACCTGATCATGACCGTGTTGGTGCTCATCGCCGCCGGCCCGACGCTACTGTCCTCGCTCCGGTCCTTCCGCCGGCTGTGGCCACTGAAACTGTTGATGATTCCGGCCATCTGGTTCGGCACCATCATCATCAACCTGGTCGTGACCGTGTTGATCGGTGAGGTCCCCAGCTCGGAGAACCAGCTGGTGCTCGAGGAAATGACCACCGTGGCCCCGTTCTGGCTGATGTTTATCACTGTGGTAATTTGTGGCCCGCTCGTCGAAGAGTACATTTTCCGCCACCTGCTGATCGGTAAGCTCTCCCGCTGGGTCACGGTGTGGGTTTCGGTACCGATCTCGGTGATCACCTTCTCGCTGTTACATTTCATTGGGGCGGGCCAATTCAACATCATTGAAACCATTCCGTACGCGGTGATGGGACTGGCGTTCTCGCTGGTCTACACGCTGATGAAGTTCTCGCTGGCCTTCAGCTACGTCCAACACGCCTTCAATAACGCGGTGGCGGTCTGTCTGCTCTACCTCACCCCGGCAGAGCTGTTGGAACAAGGCCGGGAGCAGTTGGGTGCGGCATGGTGGTTCACCATCGCACCGTGGGCAGGCCTGGCTTAACGCGGTGCCTGAGGCTGAGTCCCGCCGTTCAGACCGGCCGCGGTCGGTATCTGCCCAGATTCTTTCATTGGCCGTGCCCTCACTCGGGGCACTGATCGCCGAGCCACTGTTTTTAGTCGTCGATACCGCCATGATCGGCAACCTGGGTACCAGTCAGCTGGCCGGGGTCGGATTGGCCGCCACGGTGCTGCAGACCGTGACCGGCTTGCTCGTCTTTCTGGCCTATTCCACCACCCCGGCTGTCGCCCGTTTTCTCGGTGCCGGTGAGCTCAACCGGGCCCTGCAACGTGGTCGTGACGGTATCTGGTTGGGGTTGCTACTGGGCGTGGTGATCGCCATACCTTTGGCTCTCACTGCCCCGTGGGTGCTGAGCGCGCTGGGGGCTAGCGGGCAGACCCAGGCTCACGCGGTGGAGTATCTGCAGTATTCGATGATCGGGCTTCCGGCCATGACCGCTATCCTGGCCACGGTGGGCACCCTGCGGGGACTGGCCGACGCCAAAACCCCGCTGGTGGTCGCCGGTGTAGGCTTTGCGATCAACATTGCGGTCAACTACCTGCTGATCTACGTGGTCGGACTCGGCGTGATCGGCTCCGCCTTGGGCACCTCAGTGATCCAATGGGCGATGTTCTGCATCTACCTGATGATTCTCACCACCCGCTACCGGGGAAAGGGCGGTCGCTTGTTGCCCACCCTGGCGGGGCTGAAAGACACCGCCCAGATCGGGTCGTGGTTGCTGGTGCGTTCGGCAGCACTGCGTGCCGGGATTTTGGTCACAGTACTGACCGCCACACAACTGGGCGCCCCAGTGCTGGCCAGCCACCAGATGGTGATGACCATCTTCTCCACGCTGTCCTTCGCCCTGGACGCGCTGGCCATCGCCGCCCAGGCACTGGTCGGTCAGGAACTCGGCGCCAGCCACCGCCGGGAAGTTCGGGAGCTGACCCGGACGATGATCCGCTGGTCGATGGGCTTCGGGGTGATCACCGGGCTGTTGTTGG
The DNA here is from genome assembly GCF_003703835.1 of Auritidibacter ignavus. Lineage (GTDB taxonomy): Bacteria > Actinomycetota > Actinomycetes > Actinomycetales > Micrococcaceae > Auritidibacter > Auritidibacter ignavus. The sequence goes on along the minus strand of NZ_RDQR01000022.1, from coordinate 22,343 downwards.
CCGGGCTGTCTGCGGTGATCCCGCGACTGTTTAGCCAAGACCCGGTCGTGATCCAGGCCGGAGCGGCCGGGCTGATGGTGTTGGCCATCGCCCAGCCGCTGGCGGGGTATGTGTTCATCCTTGACGGCATCCTGATGGGGGCCGGGGACGCCAAATACCTCGGGATCGCCTCAGTGGTTGCCTTGGTGCTCTACCTGCCGTTCATTCTGTTTCTCGGCTGGCTGGCCGCCCAGCTCGACGACGGCTCCGGGGTCGTATCGGTGGTGTTGGTCTGGGTCGGCTTCGCCGTGGTATATCTGGGCGCTCGTGCGCTGACACTGTGGTGGCGGATTCGGGGCGAGGCCTGGATCGTGTTGGGCAGTGAGGTCGGTCCGTCGCGCTCGTCCTAGGCATCGGGGTTGGTGAGCGTCAGAAATGGTTCGGCAGCGTCCACCGGCTCATTCCGGTTGGGGACCCCCAGCGCCTGATTCACCACGGCCTCGGCATCGTGATCAACCAGCCGGTCGACGAACTGCCAGTGCACGGTCAGCTGTAGCCCTTGGGCCGCTCGCAACAGGTTGGCTGCCGGGCAAGCGTGCTCCACGTCCTGGGCGAAGGCCCGTAGCCGGTCCGCGTCGCGCACATCGGTCTGGACTAACACGGCCAAATGATAGGTGTGAAAGTGAGGTTGGACATCCCGGCCTGCCACCAGACCACCCAAATCCTGGGAGGCATAGGAGTAGGTGTGAATGCCCTGAATCGGGATCTGGTGTGTGCCGGACTTGGCCTCAATCACCACGGAAATACACCCGTTGGTGGCCCCGAGAATGTATTCCATCGGGTTAGGCGCTGCATTCTTTCCACCGGAGGCTTCCGGCTCATCAACCAGGAAACGGTACGCACCGGTGCTCACGGTTGTTTGAGCGGAACCGTGGAACACGCCGGACACCCGGTTGGATTCAGATTCGGCCACCTGGGGCTGTTCGGTGAACGTTGTCATATTCTTCCTCCCATCGATTCTGGCATTAGCACTCGAGATAGATTGCTGCGGCGTCACGGAGCCAGATCTCTCGGCCGCTCGTGATGGACATTTATATTCTGTCATACCGGTCGCGAAGGAGAAAACTGCCGGAGAACGTTTTCTTGCCTAGAATGTCTCCCGTGACTCAGACCCAACAGCAGCCTCCGTCCAAGATCAGCCCCGACACCGCCCACCTGATTTTTCGACCGTATATGATTCGTGCCGGGGTGGCCTTAGCCTTCGGGATCTTCTCGCTGATCTACCAAGCGCCCGACCTGATGGACTCCGGCCCTGCCTGGGTTAATGTCAGCTGCGCCATCTACCTGTTTCTCACCGGGGTGGCGATGTGGGAGTTCCTGCGCCAGGAACCGGTGCCGGAGGCCATGCGCTCGCCTTTGTCGATGGCTGCGGCCGCCTGGGTGCTTGGGCCGGTTGCATTAGTTGGGGCCCAACTGTTCTCCGCCGGGGTGATGGCCACCGCGATCATCCTCAGCCTGGCCTTGCTGGTTGCCGGCATTGCTCAGCTGGTGGCCGGTGGTGGATACCGCAAAGAATTTCCCCCGGCCCGCGACTGGTTGATCCCCGGAGCCGTCGATGTGCTCACGGCGGTGGCCACCGTCATCGCGATCTTCGTCGGCGCTGACTTCCACAATCTGCTCGGTATTGTGGGCTCGGCGGCCTTTATTCACGCGGTGTTTTGCAGTATTCCCGGGGTGGGGTACTATCTCGACACCCGCCGGGCTCGTCGTCGTGGGTGGAGACCGAAAGAATCCTGACCTGCAGTGCTGGTCTGTGGTGCGCCCTGTTGTTCACTCTGAGAGGTCACGTGCGGATTCTGTCAGCATGCCGTGATTAGAATAGTCAGGTGCGCCCTGGTGCCCCACGACGTGGATCATCCGGAGCGTGCAGGCATTATGTATTGTGATCATCGAGCACCCCAGGAGCGTGAGTCGTGACTACTCAGCGCGGCCCGCAACCTCCGAACGGCCCCGAGAAGAACAAACCCCTCGGCGTTGCGGCACCCCTGATTTTCTCAGCCGTCCTCGGCTTGATCGGTGGTGTCGTGGTCACGCTGGCCTCCACCGGTGGCCTGAACAACCCCGATAGGCCCCTCCGCCTGGACCTGGGTTTGATCGCTTTCGGGGTGTTTTTCATCGTCTCCCTGCTGGTGGTCTCCTTGCTCCAGCTGGCATCACGAGACAACCCCGAACACCTTTCCGAAGGCTCCGGCATTAACCGGTCCTCGGAACAAATGCACCGTGAAGCCATGGCCAAAGCGCGGGCGAAAAAACGCGCTGAGGCCGAACGGGCCGAAGCGCAGCGCTCCCCAGCATCTCACCCGAGCGACTCAACCCCGCAGCACGCGGAGGATGCGGACCGCGAGGACCCACAGCACGGTGAGGGTCGCTCCTCCTAACGCGTTCTGTGCAACGAACGTGGTGGACATCATAGAAATGTCCCGGCATGTTCACAAAGGACTGAATCTGCCCCGGAATGTGACGGGGCGGACATCGGGTCGATGGTAGTTTGGATAGTCAAGCGAGAGATAACCGTTGTCCACCACCATGAGATCGCGGTTCATGATGAAAAAGTGTTGTAAACACATTCTGTGTGGAGCTGAGGAGCCAGATGAGCCAGAAGAAGCCTGCCGGCCACGTCATCGTTGATACGTTGGTCGCTCACGGCGTGAAACGCGTCTACAGCGTTCCAGGGGAGAGCTACCTGAACGTGCTAGACGGACTCTATGATTCACCCATTGACAATATTGTCTGTCGCCACGAGGGCGGGGCGGCCTATATGGCCGAAGCCGAGGGCAAGATGAATTCCACCCCCGGTGTGGCCATGGTGACCCGTGGTCCCGGTGCCTCGAATGCGCACGTGGGACTGCACACCGCCTGGCAGGACTCGACCCCGATGGTGCTGTTTGTTGGACTCATCCCGTTCGAACACCGCGATAAGGAAGCCTTCCAGGAATTCGATCCGCATGCCTGGTTTGACTCTGGAGCCAAGCGTGTCATGGTGCTCGACCATGCTGAGCGCGCCTCCGAGATCGTCGCCGAAGCGATGTTCGCAGCCGCCTCGGGTCGCCCCGGTCCGGTGATTGTCGGTCTGCCCGAAGATGTCATCACCCACGAGATTGACGCCCGGCTGCACCCACAGATTCCGGTGGCTGGTGGCGGTATGACCGTGGACGACTGGAAGGCACTGCACTCTGCGCTGTTGAACTCCGATAAGCCGCTATTCATCACCGGTGGGAACGACTGGAGCCACGAATCCGCTGAGGAACTAACCCGATGGCTGGAAGACCACCACATCGCCGCAGCAGCGGAATGGCGCACCGAAGGCACCATCCCCTTTGACTCACCCAGCTATGTGGGGCCAATCGGGTATGGTCGGCCCAAGCCCACCTACGATTTGCTGGAAGAAACCGACCTGATCGTCTTCGTTGGCACGGTGCCCGGTGATACTGTTACCGACGGTTTCCGGGTGCGCCAGAACTGGGAGAAAACCAACTTCCTGGTCACTATCGACCCGTCACTGCGCGGTCGTTCTGGCCCGGTGTCCTACCAGATCGTGGCGAAACCGGCTCTGTTTATCCACGACCTGGTCCGCATGGACCTCGAGGTCAAGGACTCCTGGAAGACCTGGACCGCGAAGATGCGGGCCCAACAGGAAGAGTTTGCGGCGTTGCCGGAGATCACCGGTGAAGGCCCGGCCACCATGGATGAAATGATGGCCCATCTGGTTGCGGCACTTCCTGCACCCCAGGATCCAATGGTTACCTTTGGTGCCGGTGAACACACCAACTGGGCCCACCGTTACTTCCCGACCCGCTCCTATGCCTCGATGATCTCGGCCCGTAACGGCTCGATGGGCTACTCGGTGCCCTCGGGTGTGGCCGCCTCGTTGAACTACCCGGACCGTCGGATCATCACGATTGCCGGTGACGGTGAGTTCTTGATGAACGGGCAGGAACTGGCCACCGCCCGCCAGTACGGTGCCACCCCGCTGGTGATCGTAATGGATAACCAGGAGTACGGCACCATCCGCACCCACCAGGAACGCGATTACCCGGGACGTGTGTCCGGTACGCAGCTGTTCAACCCGGATTTCGCTGGCATGGCGGAAGCCTTCGGTGGGTTCGGGGTCAAGGTCACCCACAACGCGGAGATTCCGGCCGCTCTCGAGCGTGCGCTGAAAGCTGTGGACGAAGACGGCACCTTCGCGCTGATCCACCTGGTCGTCGAGCAACGCCGGAAGGCGTACTAACCCGGTCGGGATGTGGCCCTGATCTGGTTCTTAGACGTTGCGGTCCTGCGCGTTGGCTTTCCCAGGTTCGTCCTGGTTCGTGTCGGCGTTCAGGGCCGCATTGCGTTTCATGGTACGACGAGCCTGGAAGATCGCCACCACAATCAGCGCCAGCGTAATCCACAGCAGATAGCGGTTGACGACCTCAACCACGGCCAGCACCTGATCTCCGAAGGTGTAGCCCAACCAGATAAACAGCCCATTGATTGCTAGCACACTGACCGCGTTAAGTACGATCATCAATCCAGCTGAGACCCGCAATAACCCCAGCAACGCGTTGATGATATTGCTCGGCACTGGTCCGGGGGTATAGCACAGGGGCACCAGTGCGCCGGTGATCCCTTTGGCCTTCGTGGACGTCATCGCCCGGTGGGCCATTTTCTTCAGCCAGGGCGTGTACTTCACCGACATGTCGATGAAATCCATGCCCCACCGTTTACCCATCCAGTAGTAGAAGGGGACAAACTTTAGTGCCCCGACCAGAGTGAATAACCAGTACATCCACCAGGGCCCTTCACCGACTGAGGCGTGGGCGCCACCAATCACCGACGAGGTGTAGCCACCCACCAATAACGTGTAGGCCACCGGCTCGGTCAACAGCCAGGCACGGAACGGGATGAGAGCAATGCCCCACACGGCCATGGCGAACAGCATGATCAGCAGGAAGATATCCACTTTGGTGGGGTGGGCCAAGAACTCGGGGAGGTTGAGATCTTCTTCGGCGGTCTTTTGTTGCGGGTGCGGATCGCGCCGATATTCTGCCCCCGGCTCGGTTTCGCCCGGTTGCCAGGCGTCGGAGTGCGGATCGGGATACGAAGTGGTCATGATCAGAGATAGCGTCCTGCCAGTCGAGTCAACGATGCCTGGATACCCTGGGCGTTGAATGCCACGGTATTCGAGAAGTAGTAGGCCATCGCCACCAAGAACGGCACCGAGGAATAGTCGAAGGATTCGGTGACCGTGGTGTAGCCCGGGTGGTGCGCATCGGTGGCAAATTCCCAGCGCCAGGTGTGGCCACCGGGGTGTTTCCATTCCACAATCTCTCCCGGGATTGCGGCCACCGTGGTCAACTTCATGGTGTAGTCGATGCCGAACTTGTGCATGGCGACTTTAAACGTATCGCCGATCGTCAGCCGGTGCGGTCCGGAGACTTTGGGCTTGACCGTGTCAGAGCCGTCGATCTCGTGGTGGCGGTGGGGGTCGGCCAGAATCTCCCAGAGTTCCTCCGGGCTGGCCTTGACGTTGACGCGGTAGGAGATGACCTTCGGGCCAGCGTCGACCGCCGTTGGCCATCCAGCCTGGGGTGCGGTTTGTGGCAGCCCGGTGTCGGGGTTGATCGGACGGGATGAGGAATCGTTCATCACAGGGCACCTTTCGGATGATGGTTGCGTGTCATACTGTACGCGAAAATGCCGATCCGGTGCCGTATCCACAGCCAGATCTCGGGCCCGATCCGCAGTAATATTGACCCGGATTTTCGCAGGTGGGGCTTGCGGGTCTACCATGTATTGAACGCTGTTCAGTGAACGGTGTTTTAAACCCTCAGGTGTCCCGCCTGCGGATGACCCCTCATCGACCGTTGGAAGAATTCACATCATGGCTGAAACCACCACCCCTGACGATGCGCGCACACCTCAACACGAGGCGAGAACCTCTCGATTTCGAGGCGGTGTCTCGGCCCGCGCGCTGGCACAAATAGCGGTGTTTGCCGCGCTCATCGGAGCCTTCGGGCTCGTTGGCAGCATCAATATTGCCGGCGGTGTGCCCATTACGCTACAAACCTTGGGGGTGATGCTGGCCGGTTCCGTGCTGGGACCCTGGCGCGGACTCGGTGCGGTGGCGCTGCTGGAACTGGCCGTAACACTGGGACTGCCCCTGCTGGCTGGTGGTCGTGGTGGTATCGGCGTGTTCGCCACCCCGACGGTGGGTTACTTGATCGGCTGGTTGGCCGGTGTTGTCGTCATCGGCCTGATCGTCCACGGCGCGAGCTCATGGCGTACCGGGTTGCGCATTACCTGGTGGAAAGTGGCACTGGGCAGCATCGTCGGCGGTATTTTGGTGATTTATGCTTTTGGTATCCCGGGGCAGGCGCTGATGACCGGGCTGAGCATGCTGGAGACCGCCTATACCTCACTGGTCTTCTTGCCCGGTGACCTCACCAAGGTGGTGCTGACCGTGCTGATCACCATGGGGCTGTGGCGCGCCTACCCGAAGGCCTTCCGCGCCTGAGGCCGAGGAGGGAATAACCACCTTGAGCATCTGGGCAAAATCACTGCGCACCTGGTTCCGCTCCGGCACCGTGTCCGCGGTGGTCAGGCCCAGTTGTTCGGCCTGCAATCGCTGTTGGGAGACCACGGCCGCACCTAAGATCAGTGACACCAGCGTGTCGGTCAGCAACTCCGGGTCTGGTTCCTGGTCCATTTCTCTGGCCTGGCGTAAGCTACGCCGAAGCCGATTGCCTCCGGTTCCCAGTGCAATCACCGAGCTGACGAGTTCTGCGGCATCGCGGGTGGCGAGCAATCCCTGGTACAGCGTCAGGGCGCGGTGGCTCAATGAATCGGTGTTACGAATCTTCATGCCAGCCAAAATCTCATCGGCCATCAGTGCCAGCAACGACTGTTTATCTTTGACATGCCAGTACAATGCCGAGGGCCGCACCCCCAGTGTGGTGGCCACCCGGCGCATCGAGACATCGGCTAGCCCGTGGGTGCGCAGGATCTCCAGTCCGCACCGGATGAGATCATCCACCACGATAGGGGCCGATGTTTTCCGAGAGACCATGGGAATATCATAACGATGACGATTGCCTTCGATCAGTTGTGCGTCAGGGTTGATGCACCCGGTGAATCCTCCGGCCAAGCACAACTTCTGACCGATATCACCGCCGAACTCGACGCACCTCGAATCGCCATTATTGGCGAGAACGGTTCGGGTAAATCCACCCTGGCCCGCGTGCTGGCCGGTCTGCTGGGATATACCTCCGGTGCCGCCACGGTGAATGGACACCTGGTCTCCCAGGGGCCTGGGAAAGCGAAAATGGCTCCGGGGTTGCGTGGCAGGATCGGGATGATCTTCCCGCAGGCAGCCGCTCAGGTGGTCATGCCCACGGTGGAAGAAGACATCGCGCTCTCATTGCGTGGCTCCGGGCTGTCCAAAGACGAGATGGCCGCCCGCGTGCAGGCGGCCATGGAAGCGCATCACCTCACCGAGCTGGCCGATCGGCCGTGCCTGTCCCTGTCGTCGGGACAACTGCAACGCTTGGCGCTGTGCTCGGTACTGATTACCGAGCCACAGCTGGTGATCGCCGATGAGCCGACCTCGATGCTGGACACCCGCCACGCCTTGTTAGTCCGACGCAGACTATTGCACCTGCCGAGAGAAACCCAGCTGGTGTTGGTCACCCACGACCTGGACTTTGCCACCGCCTGCGACGACTGCTTGTGGATCCACCAGGGACGTCTGCGCGAACACGGTCACCCCCGTACCGTGGTGGAAAACTACCTGGACTTTATTCATTCCGAGATCGACCAGGAACGACTATGATTTCGCTCTATATCCCAGGAAACTCGCTGGTACACCGAGCCCCGGCCGGGCTGAAACTGCTCGTGCTGGCCCTGACTGCTCTGGTGTTGTTTCTGATTCCACCCTCCTATCCGGCGGCCGTAGTTTTCGTGCTCCTGCCGATTCTGGGGTATCTGGTGGCCCAACTTCCGTTGCGATTGCTGGTGACCGACCTGTTGCGACTCTCTTTTCTGCTGGTCTTTCTGGTGGTCACCCAGCTGATCTTTCTGGACCCCGTCCACGCTGCCACCAATACCGCACGACTCATCTCGATCATCCTGCTCGCCCAGGTGCTGACCCGCACCACCGAGATTTCGGGCATTGTGGCCACGACCGAAAAACTCTTCGGGCCCCTGCGCCGGTTCGGGGCGAATCCGGAGAAGATCGGGTTGGCGCTGGGGCTGATGCTCAACTCGGTGGGAACCCTCTCGGCGGTCATAAACCAGGTCAGAGAAGCCCAACGCGCCCGGGGTGTGCGCATCGCGCCGTGGTCGTGGGCGGTACCCGTTTTGGTCCTGAGCTTGAAACACGCCGATGATCTTGGGGATGCGCTCACCGCCCGTGGCCTGGACTAGCCCGTCTGGTCAACGAGGTCCTGGAATCCACCCCCGCTGATGTGTTGTGATGAGAAAAGCAGTACCCCCGGTAGAGAAAGGATGGCTCGGCGATGACGCAACAACGTGTCACGATCCCCCAGACAGACTTGGACGTTTTTCCACTGAACCTGGGGACTAATACGTTCGGCTGGACCGCAGATGAACCCACCGCCCACCGGATCTTGGACGCCTACTGTGATGCCGGGGGTAACTTTTTAGACACCGCCGACACCTACCCCCATTGGGCGCCGAATGCTGTGGGAGGTGAATCCGAGGCCGTGATTGGATCCTGGCTGGCTCGCCAGCCTCGTGACCGCGTGGTGGTGGCCACCAAAGTCCGCGATTTTCCGCAGGCACCACAGACCTTGGATTATCTTCAGTCGCAGGTGAAGGAGTCCCTACGCCGTCTCCAGACTGACTACATCGATCTGTACTACGGGCACTTCGACAACACTGAGGTGCCGATTGCCGATCAAGCTCAGGCCTTTGACGAGCTCGTCACCGCCGGGCACATTCGCTATATCGGTCTGTCGAATTATTCGCCCGATCGGATGCGGGAGTGGTTCCGTGTGGCCCGAAAGGAGAATTTGGCGTTGCCGGTGGCGATCCAACCGCACTACAACCTGGTTCGTCGTGCCGACTATGAAAACACCTACCGGGCCGTGGCCGAAGAGAATAATCTCGCGGTGTTCCCCTACTTCGGTTTGGCAGCAGGGTTCTTGACCGGGAAGTATCACACCGAGGCTGACTTAGAGACCGAACGAAAGAACCACGTCTCCGAGTACTTCAACGCTGACGGTCTGCGTGTGGTGGACCAGCTCGTCGAGGTTGCGCAGCACCACCAGGTCCAACCGGCTTCCGTAGCGCTGGCGTGGCTGTTGGCCCGTGGAGTCACGGCCCCGATTGCCTCAGCCCGCACGGCCGAACAACTCCCGGCCTTGCTGGAAGCCACCACGCTACAACTCAGCGACGAAGAAGTCCGGTTGCTGACTGAGGCCTCCGAGATCTTCGCCTGATCACCGTCACTGACGCTGAGCGACGAAGTCCTCAGCTTTCTTGATGTACCACTCCAGGGTGTCGGCATCGCTGGCGGTGGCCTTATTGACGGTATCGGGTGAAGCACCTTGGAAGAGTCGTTTCACCGGAACCTCCAAGAGCTTGCCGGTCTTGGTGGTGGGTACTGCCGGGGCTTCGATGATCTCGTCCGGGACATAGCGCGGAGAAATCCGGGTGCGAATGGCCGTGACGATATCCTGTTTGAGCTCCTCGGTCACAGAGGTGCCCGGGATGGGCACCACAAATAGTGGCATATAGTAGTCGCCACCGGACAGCTCGGCACCGATCACCATGGATGCTGCGACGCCGTCAACCCCGTCGACCACCTGGGTGATGTCAGCCGAGCCCATCCGGATGCCACCACGGTTGATGGTGGAGTCAGACCGGCCGTGAATGATGAAGCCGTTGCCAGCAGTCTCGCCGGTTGCGCTGAGTGTTTCGCCCCCGGAGAGTTCGGTGGCCCAGTCCCCGTGACGCCACAGGCCATCGAAGACGTCGAAATAGGCGGAGTGATAGCGTTGGCCATCCGGGTCGTTCCAGAAGTAGATGGGCATGGACGGCATGGGCTGGGCGACGACGAGTTCGCCGACCTCGTCAAAGACGCGCTGGCCTTCGGGATTGACGACGCGGGCATCAACCCCCAGATAGGCACCCATCAACACAGCGCGACGTACCGGCCGATACGGGTTAGTGCCGACAAAGGCCGAGCACATATCGGTGCCACCTGAGTCCGAACCCAGTCGCAGGTCGGGATTAATCGCCTGATACACCCATTCCCAGGTGGTGTCGGGCAACGGGGAGCCGGTGACCATCATGGTCTTGATGCTGGAGAGATCCATCTGACGGTTGGGGAAGATCCCGGCACGTTCGGCCAGTGAGAGCAGGGCGGCGCCGGTGCCGAAGAACGTGACGCGGTGTTTGGCCAGGATCTCGAAGGTTTTGGCGGGTCCGCCGGCAGTGGGGGAGCCGTCGTAGGTGATGATGGTTGCCCCGGACATCAGCATCGCTAGCAACAGGTTCCACACCATCCAGGTGGTGGCCACCGCGTAATAGCTGCGATCATCGGGCCCCAACCCGGCGTGGATGCCACCGAGCTTGTAGAACTCGATGGTCATTCCGCCGTGCGAGTGAACGATGCCTTTGGGCTTGCCGGTGGTGCCGGACGAATAGAGCACCCACAGCGGGTGGCCAAAGGGTACTTGCTCGTATACCGCCTCGTGGGTTTCCGCAATGACCTGGGAGTACCGGGTGGAGGTGATTGAGCCCAGATCGGGTAACTCGTCGCCCAGCTCCACCCCGGCAGTGGTGAGGTGCTCATCGGCGCAGTAGCGGTCAATCAGCAGGTGATGTTCCACGGTAGGAAGCACCTCGAGCAGGGCGGGAATGGTCGGGCGCAGATCGCGGTAGGTGCCGTTGAACTCGAACCCTTCGGCAGTGATCAGCACCTTCGGCTCAATCTGCGCGAAACGGTCGGCCACACCGTGGGCGGAGAAGTCCGTATTGACCACTGACCAGATGGCACCCACCGAGGCCGTGGCCAGCATGGCCACCATGGTCTGTGGCAGATTCGGCAGTACCGCCGAGACCGCGTCCCCGGGTTGTACCCCGACTGCCCGCAGATAGTGGGCGAGTGCAGCAACCTGGTCGTGGAATTGTCGCCAGGTGAGTGTTTCGGTGCCACTGAGCTCGTGTTCACCGATGATGGCTTCAGCCTCGGGTTGCGTGGCAACATGGCGGAGCATGTTTTCGGCGAAGTTCAGACGAGCATCCGGGAACCAGCGAGTGTGCTGCATCTCCTCGCCCTCGTAAACCGTCTCGGAGCCGGTCGAGGCGATCACATCGGAAAACTCCCAGACTTCGCGCCAGAAGTCAGCCAGGTGATCCACCGACCACCGGTGCAAGTCCGCGTAGTTTGCCAGAGTCACCCCATATTTGTCTTCGATTCGCCGAGCAAAACGGGTCATCGGATGATGGGCGGTGTGTGCAGCGGTAGGCTCCCATAACACCGGGTGTGTGGTCTCAGCTGTTGATGACATAGCCTGGGGTTCCTTCCGATGCCGACGAAGTGTTCGCCCCTTAGATTACCGCCTGTGAGGCAAAACACAACACACCTCCGGTGAGGCGTACGCGAGTTGTGGGGTGGCGGGGTCGTCCTCGTGCTGTTCGTGGAGCACACCGTCCTGTAGCACCACGGTGCGGTCCATTACCGCAAGCATCGACCGGTCGTGGGTAATAATCACCGAGGCGAGATTCAACTCGTGGGTCAGCTCCGACAACAACGTCATGATCCGGGTGGACAGCTCGTGGTCTAGGGCCGAGGTGGGCTCATCGGCCAGGAGCACGTCGGGCTCACCCATCAGTGCCCGGGCGATATTGACACGCTGTTTCTGACCGCCGGAGAGCTGGGAGGTGTTGCGGGACCCGTAGCCGGGCAGACCAACCCGTTCCAATAGCTGTTCGGCCCGAGACCGACGGGCGCGCAGGGCCCGACCGCGCACACCGCGCAGGTGCTCGGTGATCAGTAACTGATCCATCACGGTCAGCGAGCTCAATAAATTCGGTTGCTGGAAAATGAAACCAATGTGATTCAGCCGTACCCGGGCCCGTTCCGACGCCGAGGCGGAGGAGATGTCATCGCCGGCGATGATCACCTCGCCGCTGGTGGGGGCGATCAAGCCGGCGGCGATGGACAGTAACGTGGACTTACCAGATCCGGATTCTCCCAGCAGTCCGGTGACGTCACCGGGGTGGGCGGTGAGGTCGACGTGGTCCAGGGCGGTGATGTCGGAGTCTCCGTCGGGGAAGATCTGGGTGATCTGGTTCAGTTGCAGAGTTGGTGTCGTCAGTGTCGATGCAGTCATGATGTCTCCTGTGTGCAGAGAGGGCAGAAGCCTGGTTGGGGTCGGTGGCTGGTGGCTAGGCTGCGGTGCCTAGGGCTTCGAGTGGGTTGACGGTGGCGACCTTGCGGGTGGCGATCAGTCCGCCGATCATGCCCAGCGCCCAGATACCGACCATCGGGCCGAACAGGGTCAGCCAGGTGAGTTCGAACGGTAGGACACCGGCTGCTAGTGCGCCGAGTCCGCTACCGGCCAGGGTGCCGATGATGACGCCGACGGCCAAAATGATGCCGGCTTGACCCAGGGCATCTTTGAACAGATAGGTCCCGGAGGCTCCCAGGGCGCGAAGCACCGACAGCTCGCGGGTGCGTTGCAAGGTCCAGACGGTCAGAAAGGAGACGATGACCAGAGCAGAAATCACGTAGAGGAAGCCCTGCATGCTCACCAGCGAACCCTGTTCGGATTGGTGGGCTGGCAGTGCAGAGAAAGATTCCTGGGGGGTCACTGCCAGGGTGTCGGTGTTTTCGGCGGTGGTGGACCACGAGCCATCGGCCTCGTCGGGCTCGGTGCCCTGGACCAACAGCACGGTGCCCACAACGGTCTCGGCATCGGCTTGCTGGTGGGTGGCGGCCGCCCAGGTGTCGGTGTCGGTCCAGACCACCGGGGAGTGTGAGTAGTACTCATCCTCGCTCATACCGGCGACCTCGACCTGTTCAGAGCCGACCGTGATGGTCTCGCCGACGCGCAACTCATGGTCATCCGCCACCGACTGGGACACCAGAGCGGTGCCGGGCCGAACGGTTTCCCCTGAGGGGATCGCGGTTCCCTCCGGCAGAGACAGCAGAGCGATCGAGGAGGTGAAGTCGGTCTCCATCGTGGTTTGGCTAGCACCCAGACCGGCGACGTGATCTACACCGTTGGCCTCGGCCCAGTCCTCGGCCTGGCTGGCGGTGATCTGGGAATTGGCGAAGCTGGGGTCGGCGGTAGAGCCGTCTGGGTTTTGTTCTGCGGAGAACACCACCCGGTCGGCGTCCAGGGCCTGTAACGCGGAGGTGTTCTGGGCGCCGAGTCCGGCGGTGAGCCCGGTCAGCATAATCAGCAACAGGGTCATCATCGCGATCACTGCGGTGATCAGGCTGAACCTGCCTTTGGCATGGAATATTTCACGAACAGCAAGAAACATGGGGTTCCTTTCGTTGACTCACCAGCTATGCCTTCTAGTCTTCGCGTGAGGAAGAGCAGACACATCGGCTAACCGGTTGGAACCTGGCTCAACCTTTTGGTTGATGCACTCGGTGAGAAACCCGACTACGCTGACAATACGTGACCGTTGCGACACCCGAGCCCGTAGCGCATCTGACCACCGGCCATCCGGCTCCGGTGGAGTCGGTGATGCGCTGGTTGCGGGTGGTGTTGCACGTGATGTTTGCGTTTCTGCTGGTCTTCGCCACGATCCGAGCCGTGCTCTGCGAAACGCTGAGCTCTGGGATGCAGATCACGGTCGTCGTCTTGGCTGTGATGGTTGCTGCCATCTATGTGGCCGGCACCGTCTGGGAACGCCGAGTCGGGCTCGCTGCGTCCAGGCTGGCTTCCCGTTATGCGCCCGTGTGGCTCGTGGCGGTCATCGGTGGCTGGACGATGCTGTGTTTGATCTCGGCCGAATTCATCTGGGTGATGTTTCCCTTGGTCTTCGTCAGCATTCACGTGCTGACACCCATCAGTCGACTGCTTGCTCTCGGATGCCTGCTGGTGCTGTTAACGGTCACCATTGGAGCCGAGTACCTGGCCTCCGGGGCTGTGCAGGTCGCCGGGGTGATCGGACCGGTACTCGGCACGGTGGTGGCGGTGGTGGCCTACCGGGTCTATCACGTGCTGCACGATCAGGCGGTGGGATACCGCAAGCTGGTCGAGGACCTGATCGTGACTCGACACGAGCTGGCCACCAGCGAACGTCAAGCCGGACAGTTGCAGGAACGTCAACGGGTCTCCCAAGAAATCCACGACACCCTCGCCCAAGGATTCTCCTCACTCGTGCTCCTCTCCCGGGCCGCCCAACATGCCGTAGCCGACCAGGACACCGCACGGTTGCACGATCAGCTCCACCTGATGCACGACAGTGCCGAAAAGAACCTTGCCACCGCCCGCAAACTGGTACAGACCATGGCGGATCCGGCCACGGCCACCGAGGCGCTCGACGACAACCACCAGGCGCCCACCGGGTCACAGCTGATGCGACAACTAGGGGCGATGGTGCAACGCCACCAAGCCGAAGCGCGCGCCCAACGCCAGCCGGTGGAGCTGCTGCTACGCGGTGAACCGGCGGTGGAGGACCAACAGCTAGTGATCCAGACCGAGCGGTTCACCCCGGTGCTACGCATCGCCGATCAGGCACTGACCAATGCGCTGGCTCACGCCGCGGCCTCCACAGTGGTGATCACCGTGACAGCCACCGCCGGGATGCTCACTCTCGACGTTTTCGACGACGGCACCGGGTTTGACCCCGAGGCCGTGGACACCGAGCACCATTTCGGGCTCTCGGGCATGAAGACCCGGGCCGTTCAGGCCGGAGGAGAGCTCAGTGTGGAGTCAGCCCCGGGCGCCGGGACCGTGATCGGACTGCGCATACCGCTGGGAGGCGAGGATGATTAAGCTGATGCTGATCGATGACCACCCGGTGGTCCGTGCTGGGCTCAGGGCCATTCTGGAAAGCTTTGCAGACATCAGTGTGGTCGCCGAAGGCGCAGATGGCACCGCGGCGTTGGCAGACCACCGACCGGATGGGGTCGACGTGGTGGTTATGGACTTACAGATGCGCGGGATGGGCGGACTCGAGGCCACCCGGGCATTAGCCGAAGAGGCCCAGCAGACAGGGTCAGCGCCACCGGTGCTGATTCTGACCACCTATGATTCTCAGGCCGATATTCTGGCGGCAGTCTCCGCCGGAGCGGTGGGGTATTTGCTCAAAGACGCTGCTGAGGACCGATTACACGAGGCAGTACAAGCTGCCGCCCGGGGTGATCATGCTTTTTCCTCCAGAGTCTCCCAGGTGCTGATTTCCCGGGCCCAACAACCGGCCGATACACAACTCTCGGCCCGGGAGCTACAGATTTTGCAGGCCTTGACAACCGGGGAAAGCAACCGCGATATTGCCCGTAGCCTGTTTATTTCCCAAGCAACAGTGAAGACCCACCTGGTGCATATTTATCAAAAACTCGGGGTCGATAATCGCACCCAGGCGATTGCGGTAGCCCGGGAGCAACGACTCGTCTAGCTCACGCGCACCACAATATTGCCGATGGCATGCCCGGATTCGACGGTGGCGACCGCCTCGGCGACCCGATCCCAGTCGAGGATCTCTGAGACCACCGGCAAGGTCGGGTGCTGGGTCAGCTGGGTGGCGATGCGGGAAAAGATCTCGCGACGGCGGTGTCGGGTCACTCCACTGCCACCCAGGGTGGTGGCCAATGCTGGGTCGGCCACCGAGCGAATGCGCGGTGGGCAGTGGTCTCCGGCCAGCAAGGTAGCCGCTGCGGTGAGGGTTTGGCCCCCGACGGTGTCAAACACTGCAGCGATGGTGGGGGATTTTTGATCAGAGACAGCCTCAAGGGCCCCCGTTGGCACGTGGCTGGCGCCCAAGGACTCGACCAGTTCTTTTTTACTCTCCGAGGCCACCCCCACCACCCTGAGGCCGCGCCAGGTGGCTAATCCGGTCACCGCCGAGCCCACACCTCCGCCGGCCCCCAGTACGAGCAGTGTCTCGCCACGACTGAGCCCGGCTTGTTCGAGTTCGGCCAGCCCATCCCAGGCGGTGCCCACAGAGGTCGGAATACAGCAGGCTTGGGCAGCGCTCAATCCCTGAGGTATCGGGGTTGCGGAGGTAGCGGTCAGGAGTGTGTACTCGCCCAGGGTGCCCACTCCGGCAGCGGCCGAGCCGAAGACCCGGGTGCCCACCGGAATCTGAGTCGCGACCTCCGGGGTGAGACCGGGTCCGAGGCTGACCACGGTCCCGGCGGCTTCCCGCCCCATGGCCATGGGGAATCTGACGGGAAATGACCCGGTGCGGGCCCCGGACCGGACCTTGAGGTCTCCGGGATTCAGTCCCGAGGCCTCAGTGCGGATCAGCACCGTGTTCTCGGTGACCTCCGGGACCTCGACGTCGAGCACGCCGGAGACCTCGGGGCCACCGTAGCGGGTAAATCCATAGATCTGCATGGGTTCACCCTAGCTGGCACCCCGGACCACTAGCGGGCGAAACGAGTCAGCCGCAGTGAATTGGCCACCACCAGCACCGAGCTCAGTGCCATCGCGGCCCCGGCAATCATCGGGGACAGTAGCCCGAAGGCTGCCACCGGGAGGGCGAGCACGTTATAGGCGAATGCCCAGAACAGATTGGACTTAATCACCCGGAGCGTTTTCCGAGACAGCTGGATCGCCTGGGTGATCTGCCCCAGCGAGGATCCCATCACGGTGATCTGTGCGGCCTGACGGGCCACATCGGTGCCTGAGGCCATCGCGATGCCCAAATCGGCTTGGGCCAGGGCCGGGGCATCGTTAACGCCATCACCCACCATCGCCACGGTCTCGCCAGCTTCTTGGAGTTCGCGGATCTTGGCAACCTTGTCCTCGGGGTGAACTCCGGCGACGACGTGGTCGGTGTTGATGCCCACCTGACTGGCGACCCAGGTGGCCACCGAGCGGTTATCCCCGGTCAGCAACATGGGGGTCAGGTCCATCTCCGTTAGGTCTGCGATCGCCACATCGGCGGAGTCCTTGATCTGATCGCGGACGGCAATGATCCCGGCCGGGGCCTCATCGATGACGACCCAGATCGCGGTGGCTGCGGTTTCCTCCAGAGCATGGAAGGCGCGTTCGGCCTCCGGGGAGAGGCTGATCCCAGCCTGGTCGGTGACAAAACTGGTGCGACCCAGCACCATGCGATGATCTTCTACGGTGGCGAAGATGCCGCCACCAGCGGTGGCGGAGAACTCGGTGGCCTTCGGTAGGTGGCCGAGTTGCTGGCCGGCGTCGACGATGGCGTGGGCGATGGGGTGTTCGGAGCCGGCCTCCGCGGCGGCGGCCAACCGGAGAATCTCCTCGGAAGAGAAACGCTCATCCAAGCTGGTGGCCTCAGACACCGACATCGAACCTCGGGTGATGGTGCCGGTCTTGTCGAAGACCACCGAGGTGATCTGGCGAGTGTCTTCTAAGACTTCCGGGCCGCGGATCAATATGCCCAGCTGGGAGGCACGGCCGGTGCCGGCCAACAGCGCCACCGGGGTGGCCAGACCCAAGGCGCACGGGCACGCGATAATGAGTACCGTGACCGCGGCGTGGAAGGCCTGCTGCCCGGTGCCGAAGACCAGCCACAAGATCAAAGTGAGTGCGGCGATGACCAGTACGATCGGGACGAAGACCGCCGAGATGCGGTCGGCGATCCGGGCAATGGGGGCC
Organism: Auritidibacter ignavus; assembly: GCF_003703835.1. Taxonomy (GTDB): domain Bacteria; phylum Actinomycetota; class Actinomycetes; order Actinomycetales; family Micrococcaceae; genus Auritidibacter; species Auritidibacter ignavus. The sequence continues at coordinate 4,533 of NZ_RDQR01000022.1, read as the reverse complement.
TTCTGTGACTGGGCGTCGGAGACTAGTTGCCCCATGTGTGACAGGGTGGTGTCCTCGCCGGTGCGGGTCACCCGAACGAGAAGACGACCCGAAGAGTTGATGGTCGCCCCGGTGACCGTATCATCGGGGCCGACTTCAACCGGGACGGATTCTCCGGTGATCAACGATGTATCAACGGCGGAATGACCGGAGACCACGTAGCCGTCGGTGGCGATTTTATCCCCGGGCCGGACCACAAACTCGTCCCCGATCTGCAGTTGGCTGGCCGGAATCTCGACCTCGGTGCCCTCACGGACCACCACCGCGGTTTCGGGCGCTAACGTCAGCAACTCTCGCAGCGCGTCCCCGGCGCGGTGCTTGGCGCGATCTTCTAGCCAGCGGCCAAGCAGCAAGAAGGTCGTGACCACTCCGGCGGTCTCAAAATACAGCTGATGGTCGTGGTGGCCGGGGACCGCGGTCATCATCGGGTCCATCACCAGCCCGATGGTGGAATAGGTCCAGGCCGCCAACACGCCCAGCGACACCAGCGTGTCCATCGTCGACGCGCCGTGCCGGGCCGCTGCGAACGCTGCAGAGTGAAAAGGCCAGGCGGTATAAAACACCACCGGAGTGGACAGCACCAGCGCCACCCAGCCCCAGTGGGGAAACTGGGCGAACGAAAACATCGAGATGATAAACAACGGCACGGTCAGGATCGCCGCCACGATGAAGCGGGGTTTCAGCGTGCTGGCCGATGGGCCGTGGTTCATATGGTCTTCACCGGAGTGTTGATCCTGCCCGTCGTGGTGGTCGTGCTCAGCGTGGTGTTCATGCCCACTGTGGTGGTGTGGGCTGTGGTGCACTTCGGCGTCATAGCCGGCCGAGGCCACCGCGTCAATCAGTTGCTGGTCGGTGACCTGTTCGGGGGCCTGCACGCGAGCGTTATTCAGCGGCAGGTTGACGGTGGCCGAGACCCCGGGGAGTTTGGTGAGTTTCCGTTCCACCCGGGAGACACAGGATGCGCAGGACATCCCGGAAATATCGAGGGTGACGGACCGGTCATCGCCGGTGTGGGGCGTGTCCGCGGAGCCGTGGTGGGTCGAGTCGTTGGACGGGGTGGTCATCTCAGTGTCCTTCGTAGTGTGTGTCAACTCAGTGTGCGTCAACGAGGGTGTAGCCGGCTTCGTCGATGGCCTCGGCGTACTGGTGATGAGTCGGCGCTTGGGTGTCAGTGGCTACAGTCACCGTAGCGATCGAGGTGGCTTCGGGGTGCAAGTCCACCGCAACCTGCTCCACGCCGGGTAGTTGGGTGAGTTCACGGGTGACTGCCTGCACGCAATGCTCGCAGGTCATTCCCGAAATATCCAGGGTGGTGGTGGAAGTCATGGCGGGTAATCCTTCCTGTCAGTGGACTGTGTTTAGCTTCGAGTCAGCCGGGCGATTGCTGCGGTGGCTTCGGCGACCTTCTCCTGTAACTGCTGCTCATCTCCGGACGCGGCGGCTGCTGCCACACAGTGGCCCAGATGGTCTTCAAGAAGTTTCACACTCACCGCATGCAGAGCCTTGGTGACAGCAGAAATCTGGGTCAGCACATCAATGCAGTACTCGTTATCGGCCACCATGCGCTCAATGCCACGCACCTGCCCTTCGATCCGACGCAACCTGGTCTGATAACTCTGCCGATGATCGGTATAGCCATACTGATGCCGGTGCTGTGCTGTGTCCGGAACTGGTGGTGGTGTCGTGGTGCTCATCGCAAGTCTCTCCTGATGCTGGGTCGTTCACTACCCATAACTATACCCCGAGGGGGTATATTCCCGGGAGGGCCTAAACCTCTCTGGGCAATCGAATGGTGTCGGTGACGGGCCAGCTGTCGACGCAGGCCCGGGCGGTGAATCTATGATGGAGTAATGACCACCGCCCCCGCAGCGTCCTCCCCACCCCGTTCGGGCTCATTTCGCATTGAATCCTGGGGTATCTGGGTAGCGATCATCGCCGGGGCGCTGGGAGCCATGGTGGGCTGGTGGTTCTTTTCCGACCAGCTCACGCCCCTGTCCGGTTTCGCGTCCGTGGGAACCGTCACCGGTATCTCTGCCGGGATCACCGCAGCGCTGGCCACGCTGATTGGCCTGTTACTCGCCTCTGCCCCCCGCCGTGGTGCGCTGGCGTGGATGCGATCCCGGGCCTGGTTCTGGCTGGTGTTGGACTGGGTTGGGCTGATCATTCTGCACGGGGCGATTGTGATGTTGGCCAGTCTGGCGCTGTTCCGGTTATTCCAGCAATCCTTCGTGGGACTCGAAATTGACGCGATTGCCGCCACCGCCATGATCGGGATCGTGGTCGCAACTGCCGGGTATTTCGGCCTCAGCTCGGCCGCGCGCGCCTCAACGCGCTCCCTTTCCAGCCTGCTGGCAGTGTTCATGGCCTCCGGCATTATCGCCGCCATGCTCCTGGCCGAAAACCCGTATTGGTGGCACGCCTTCTTCTCCGAACTCGGCACCGGCCAGGCCGGGGTGCTGTCCTTCTGGACCTTCAACACCACCCTGACCGTCTCCGGGCTGGTGCTATTTACGCTGGCCAATTTCATCTCTCAAGACTTGCGCACCTACTCCGACGTGCGTCGGTCCACGGGCAAACGTGGAGGCTCCATTTGGATGCTACGTAGCGGGCTGATGCTCATCGGTGCCTGTCTGGTGGGGATCTCGATGGTCCCCATCAATATCAATGACCCGCTGCACACACTCTTTACCCAAATTCTGGCCGCCGTGTGCCTCCTGTTATTTGCCACCATCCCGATCTGGTTACCCGGCGTGCCGGTGGTGATCTACCTGTTTTCCTACCTGATGATCGGGTTGTCGATCTTTGCGGCGGTGCTGTGGTGGCCACTGGGTTACTACAACCTCACCGGGGTGGAACTGGCCATGGCCGGAATCCTCTTCGCCTGGCTGGTGGTCTTGATCCGCGCGTTGAACGACGCCAACGGCTACGCCTCGGACCAACCGCGTCCGCGGGCCAACACGCCAGCCGGGACCTACCCCGAGGCCACACCGGCTACCACCCCGGCCCCCGCACCCGCTGACGTCTAACCCGGCACCAACACAACCTACAGGAGCACATCAACGATGGACACTGCACACGTTGTCGTTCTGGGCGCCGGCATTCAGGGGCTGATGACCGCGGTCTCGCTCGCCGACGCCGGGCATTCGGTGGTCGTGATCGACCACGACGACTCGCTGGTGGGCCCTGCCGGTCCGCGTGCGGACTTTGCCGGTCTCGGCGCCGTGATCAACCAGGTCACGACCATCGCCCGGCCCGCGCTGGAGGAATTGATCCGGCAGGGTTTGGCCGCCCACTCGCGCGTGCACGACGCAGCACTGATGCGACGGGTTGAGGACCAACAGGGCCCCAGCCCCGAGGAGTTCCAACCCTGGCTACACCTGACCGGGGTCATCGTGCTTGCCGACCGGTCTCATCCCACCGGCCCGGCAGACCAGGTAGCCAGCACCACCCTGAGTCGCGCTGACCTGGCACAGCTGGCCCCCAGCGTGCGACTCAATGCGGGCGGTGCCGAGGCGGGCCACGCTCTGCTCATCGACTCCGAGGGCTACCTGGACGATGACCGACTCATCGCCGAACTGGTCTCCCAACTCACCGAAGCCGGGGTCGCCATCGTCGCCGGACGCCTCGAATCGATGTCATCCACCGATCGGCAGGCCCACCTGCGGCTGCGGTACCGGCTACCCGCTGACCACCCCAGTGAGCCGGGCGGCTGGGGCGAGATCGAGGAAATCACCGCCGATGTGGCAATCCTCGCCTCCGATAATGTTCCGGCGACCGGCCACGAGGTGCTGGCCGTCACCGAGCCCATCGGCGTCGATCTCCACCATGTGGTGCTCACCGCTGGAGCTGCCATCCGCCCCGATACCAGCGGGCGAATCCGGGTACGCATGGCCGATCAGAGCACGCCGGAGGACATTGCCAGCCATCTCGCCGAGGTGTTAGGCGAGCGCCCCGTGGTCGAACACCTGACCACGGTGCCACAGTCTTCGGCCGATCCGGTCGCCGGGTATACCGACCAGCACCGCAGGCTCTACCACCTCAACGGCGGAGCACTCTCGCTGACACTGGCGGCGCTGTTTGCTGAGGTAGCCACCACCGAGGTGGGCGCTCGCGGACCGCACGCACGAGATCATCCCCCGGAACCGACCTACGCCGATCACCTGCTGGCTGAGTTCCGTCCCGAAATGTCATGACATTTCGGGTATTGCCACCACGTTCTCTGCGCAGAGACCCTTCTCAGGAAGCTAGCCCATGAACATCTCAAGCATTGTTCTCATTGGAGCCACGGCTGCCATCATCCTTGGCATTGGCGGCTCTTCGTAATTGAGGGTGTGGATCAGTGATTTCAGGACACGGCGTGGCGCTGCCCGGATAGACGTCGAGGTCTTCCGATGATGGAAGTTCTTACACAGTCCATCCGAAAGACCTCGACGTGTCCAAGCTTACTTTATCATCTCCTGATCTCACGACGTTCTGCCGGCTCGACTCCCTTGA
>NZ_RDQR01000021.1 GCF_003703835.1 Auritidibacter ignavus | reverse complement strand
GGACGCTGAAGAAAAGGGCGGCAGACATCCTGGCCTACTTCGACCGCCCCGGAACCTCCAACGGACCCACCGAGGCCATCAACGGACGACTCGAACACCTGCGCGGATCCGCCCTGGGCTTCCGGAACCCAACCAACTACATCGCCAGGTCCTTGCTCGAGAGCGGAGGATTCAAGCCCCGTCTACACCCTCGATTGTGAAGAGCCCCTTTACGCACTCTTGGTACGCTTAATGCATCAGGCCCGACAATCCACTCGCTACGCTGCTCGGCAGCGATGAGAAGCTCGACACCACTCAAAGCAGATGTCGCGACGGTAGCGCCCTCGGCGGATGGTCGCAGACTCCAGCCTAGACTAGTTCGGCGTGCATTCCTCAGTGCTGTTGATGCCACCACGGGGCTAGCCACTTCGGCGCCTCGCGCCACTGAGCTTCCTGTCCTCTTTAAGTGGACGTCCTCGTAAAGCCAGCGACTCACCGTCCTCGCTGCGACACTCGAAGTGGCTGAAACAGACTCACCGTTGAGGCACCTCCTAAGTTCCTTGCCATCGACAAATAGAGAGTTAAGACATTCTTCGGCCCAACGCGCCGCGGCCGTATACTCAGTTTCAAGCAGTGCAGACCTAGTGCCCTTACTTAGCATCCCGCATCAACCCTTTGCTTATAGCAGTGGCATTGGCGGTCATGTTTATTGTCATGCGTAACAAAACCGTCGCCAACGCAGTCTGTGGAACCGATGCAGCGGCCACCACTTGTGACCGCGCAAGAAGTTTCAAGGCTACGACACGCACGAGAAGCACCGCCTCGTCGGTGTCGGAGGCAAACCCGTATGCGCCTAGGAGGTGGGCAGTGAACTCTTTAAATTCCCCCATAAGGCCAGCTGGCACGCTGGTACGTACAGTACCTCCCGCGGTTTGTGCCCGCACACGCGATGCAAGGAACGATGCCATTAGTGAGCTGATATCATGCAGATTCGGTCCCGCGCCCGCCAGCTCCCAATCGATAAACACCGCATCGTGCTCAGTGGTAAGTACGTTGTCTATCGAGAGATCGCCATGAATGAACACTGACTCCATCTCCTGGAGTTGTGTGATCGTTCTCTTTAACGTTTCGTGCACCTGTTTTGGAAGTTGCTTTAGCGTCCATAGCGCGCCGTCAGTGATGTGCATGAAGAGGTGAGCCGGAATAGGATACAGAATGGGTGATTCTGGCTCCGCGCCGAAATCTATTGACGCTCGGTGTAGGATGGCTAGCTTCTTCCCGATGAGGGAAACTTGACCTCGCCAGTCCGTGGGAAGATCCCGATCAAAAAAATCCTTGATCGGGGAGGAATATCCGTGAGGGGTCTCCATGGTAATCTGGTTGTCGAGGATACGTGTGCTTGGCAATGCGACCGGGTTTCCGGCTTCATCCAGAATCTCTGCAGCCGCTTGCATAGCCTGGAACTCCCGGTTAAGAAGTCGCTGTTCCTTGTCGAAGCCTCGCGCTGTTTTTACGTACCTCTTGAACTCCTTTTCATCGGATACTGTGACCCGAGACCCCATCCGCTCCATCGCGTCCACCTTTTCCGTCGATCGATTTCACAACGATCAATAATGCTTGCAGAACTACTAGTGCTGGGCCAGGACCCCGGGCACAGATTGGGCCCTACCCGATCGCAATAGGCGACTGCTTCGGTAGGGCCCAATCAGGGTTTCCCGCCTTTTAGCACATGATCAGAGCGGTACCGATCGTTGCGCAGACGGGGGTGGTTGCAACCATCTCAGGGTCCGTGGCGAACGCTTCCTCGCGCTCAGCCTGCTCCATCAGGTCGATGGTGTCCTGAAAGTCGCCGAAGACTGCTTCCGCCATCATGGTGTTCTCGGTCTGCATGGACATGTTCTCTTCCTTGAGTCGTGCCCTCCGCCCTGAGCGACGGGGTCGCGTCATGCACTATCTTCGCTCGAGCCCACAGCTGACGGACCGCCTGCGACGAGACTCATAGAAAGTCCCCGCGTAGTAAGGGGTCGTGCCTCACAGAAGAATCCACGCGAAATCTTTCTCCCGGGCCACCAGGCACGACGACGATGGGGTCATGGTCGACAAGGACGTATCTATGAGCAGCCGAATCGAGATCACGAAGAACTACGCCACCGCCTACACGCAAGCGCCGAAGAAACCTAAAGCCGCGATCCTCGATACCGTCACCGAACTCACCGGGTAGAACCCCGACCACGCCCGCCAGCAACTCACCCGCCGTACCCGGCAGCCCAAAGGACGCGTGAAAGCCACAGTCGCGGTCATCGACAGGCCGAAGACGAAGGCCCGCAAATACTCCTACGACGCGGTCAAGATCTTGCCATACGTGTGCTCGATCGCCGGCGGCATCTGCGGTCAGTACCTCGCCACAGCCATGGAAGGCCTGCTGGACTGCCTCGAAGCCCACCCACCTGATCCCGGGCAAAGGCCGCTACAACCACAGCGTGCGTGCCGAGCTGTTGGCGATGAGTCCGGCGACCATCAACCGGTACCTCAAACCAGTCCGTGACAAGGATCCCCTGCCTGGGAAGTCAGCGACGAAGCCCGGGAGCCTGCTGCGGAACTCCATCACCGTGCCCAAGGCCGGTGACGAAGTCGACGACGAACCCGGCTTCTTCGAAATCGATACCCTCGCCCACTGCAGCCCGACCCTCAACGGCGAGTTCGCCCGCTGCGTGAACGACACCGACATGCACACCGGGTGGGTCTATACCCACCCGATGAAGAACAACGCCTCGACCCACGTCGTCGATGCCTGCACACAATTCGTCAATACTGTGCCCTACCTGGTGACCGGACTCGACTTCGACAACGGATCCGAGTTCATCAACCACAACCTCAACGACTGGGCCGCTGACCGCAAGATCTTCTTCACCCGGGCACGCCCGTACACGAAGAACGATCAGGCCACCATCGAATCGAAGAACAACCACCTCGTGCGCCGGTACGGGTTCTCCTACCGCTACGACACCGCGACCGAGCTGGAGCTTCTCCAACGCCTGTGGCCGCTGGTCAACGACCGCCTGAACTTCTTCACTCCGAGGAAGAAACCGACCGGGTATTCCACCGATCGTGCCGGCCGCCGCAAACGCGTCTACGACTCTGCGAAGACACCGTATCAACGATTGCTGGATTCCGGGATCCTCAACGCCCAGCAGAAACAAGAGCTTCAGAAGTACCGGGCAGGTCTGGATCCGGTCGACCTGGCTGCCGAGATCGATCAAATCCAGCAACGGTTGATCAAGCTCACCGCGACCAAGACCGCGAAGCTCGAGCGCGAGATCGAGAAAACTCAGGCCCAACCGGACCCCGCGGGCATCAAGGTCCACCACACCCGGGCCGGCTCAGACCCCGGTTAGCGGGGAAAATATGTGTCAGGCACAGCCTGCAATTCCCGGGGATCTTGACATGAGGCACTCCGGGGCATCTAGGCCACGAGTTACGGACGGCCGTGTGCGCGAAGCGCACGTCGGCCGCGTGACATGCACGTGTCCACTGAGAAGAAGGGGCTCGCGCTATCGCGCGTGTTGGCCTCGGCAGTGCTGCCTGGCGAAGCGTGAAACGTAGCTTGACCTCGACCGACGCCGACTACAGACTCCATTGCCGCCGAGCTCATGATCAGTCTCTCGCTCCGAGTGTTGACCTGGCCGCGACGGCATAGTTTTTCATAGTGCCATGAACAGAAGCACATGGGCATACTTCGGCTCCTATAGCTTGTCCCTCCTGGGCAACGGCATCGCATCAATCGTCCTGCCTCTTTTGGTGCTCGCGCGAACCGGTGACATCCTCGCCGCCGGGATCGTGGCGAGCGTTACATCTGCAGTGAGCGCGGTGATTGGACTATTCGCCGGCGTGTTAATCGATCGCATCAATCGTCGAACGATCTCGATCATCAGTGATGTTATTTCTGCCAGTGCGGTTGTAGCGCTTCCGATTGTTGACGCAACCGTAGGACTAAATTTAGCTTGGTTCATCGGCTTGGCAGTGTTAGGAGCTTTTGGGGATGCGCCTGGAATGACTGCCAGAGAGGCACTTTTGCCGAAATTGGCTAAGTTGAATAATGAACGCCCAGACACACTTGATCGTCTTGTTGGAACACGCGAGGCTCTTTCTGGTGCGCTCATGTTGGCTGGTCCGGGTCTAGGTGGGTTACTGATTGCCGTTTTCGGCGTTGGATCCACGACTTTATTTGTAACTGCGGCTACGACCCTAACCGCTGCAGTTGCCTCATATGGAATCCAACATAGAGCAGGAGACCCTGACGCTCTGGAATGCGCGGACAAGCATCAGTACCGCTCTCCGATGGTTGCAGTTCTGTCTGAACTCGGTGTGGCTCTACGGTTCTTGTTCTCTCAGCGCCTTATTCTTGGCGCCACCGCGCTTACCGCTTTGTTTGTTGCCACCTCCGCTGCGCTGCAGACGAGCTTGCTACCTGCATTCTTCGCGGCTGAAGATCTTCCCGGGCTCACGGGGCTGGTCGTCGCATGCCTATCCGCCGGAAGCCTGGTCGGGGCCGGTATATACGCTGTGACTGTAGGAAAGATATCGCGACGGACCTGGTTTGTTGTCGGGATGATTGGGACTTTGGTGGGATACATCGGCCTAGGAGTAATGGCAACTCCTTGGCTCGTAATTACCGCCGCTGTGGTTATAGGCCTTGCTGGCGCGCCCGTTTCGGCCGTGATTGGAGTAGCGACAATTGAGGCTACGCCGGACCAAATGCGAGGTAGAGTGCTAAGCGCTCAGAATACTATTATGCTCGCGGCGCCAGCTGTATCGTCTGCCCCAATAGCTGCTGTCGCGAGCAACTGGGGGCTACCGGCGGCAGGGCTTTCTCTGGCAACTGTAATTGGTATCGTAGTTGCGGTTAGCATCGTAACGCCTGCGTTTAAGAACCTCGACAGTGTTATGCCGAGCACCGACGCAGACGACTGATGTAATTCCCCGCGAGGTTGTGAACGCGTTCAGCTGGGGTGAGACCGCCGATGCCGGTGTGGGGTCGGTGATGATTGTAGTAGTGCAACCAGTCGGGGTAGGTTGCGGCGTGGGCTTGGTCACTGTAATAGGTTTGGGCATAGGCCCATTCCTGGGCCAGGGTGCGGTTGAAGCGTTCGACTTTGCCATTGGTTTGGGGTCGGTAGGGTTTGGTGAAGCGATGCTTGACGGTGTCCCCAAGGTTGGCCTTGAACAGGCGTGAGCGGTAACAGGCGCCATGATCAGTCATCACGGCCTGCACGGTGATCCCAGCATCGGCGAAGAATGCTTGGGCGCGTTGCCAGAACCCTGCGGCGGTCTCTTTGCGCTCATCGGACAGGATCTCAGAATAGGCCAGCCGCGGGTGATCATCCACGGCGTGGTGTAAGAACGCATAGCCGCGGCCCGTGTTGCCGTACCCGTTGTTTTTGCGGCCTGCGACCCCGAGTTTCCGATGGCCACCGCCGTCGGGGATTCGGCCCAGTTTCTTGATATCCACGTGCACGAGCTGCCCGGGAGCCGATTTTTCATAACGGATGGGGGCTGGTGTGCGCACCGGCAGCCCGGTGGTCTGATCCACGTGCGCTAACCGGGGCATCCGGTATCGGGCCAGCACCCGACCCACCGTGGAGCGGGCGATACCCAGGTGATAACTGATCCGATGCGGGCCCCCCGGCGGGTGAACCGCAACGCAATGATGCGCCGCTCCTTGCGAACAGACAACCGATGGGGTGACCGATGCGGCCGCGACGATCGATCCGTCAGCGGCTCCCCGGCCCGATAGCGAGCGGCCCACTTCGAGGCCGTGGCCGGTGAGACTTGCAAGCGTTCGGCCGCTCGACGAATCGTCCAGCCGTCCTCAACAATCAACACAGCAAGGCGACGACGGCCTTCAGGAGTCAACGGTGCATTAGAGTGGAACATGAAGACCTCCGGTTTTCAGATGCAGGTTGTGCTAACCCCATCTGTACCGGAGGTCTTCTTCCTACCGCGAGTGTTCACAACCTCCCGGGGAAGTACAGTTAGCTCTCTACCGCTTCGAGCAACTCCAGCCAACGGGATTCCTTGGTATCAATCTCTTTGCGGAGCTCGGAGGCTTGGGCTGTCAGGTCCGCAAGCCCTTCGAAATCTGTCTGGTCGTGAGTGGCCATTTTTTCTTCTAGCTCAGTGAGTTCGGTGTTGAGTTTCTCCAGTTTGCGCTCAATCGAGGACGCTTCTTTCCGCGCAGCGTGTTTCTCAGCCCCAGACAAGCCACGTGACTGTTCGTTACCGGCGACGTTGTCAGCGCCGGAGGAATGGTGTTGTTGCTGTTTCTGGTTCGTCGACGGTGTCGTCTTGGCTTGACTCTCAGCCTGTTCGGCGAGCTGGAGATACTGGTCGACGCCACCGGGCAAATGCCGAAAGGTCCCGTTGATGATGGCATATTGCTGATCGGTGACGCGCTCCAGCAGGTATCGGTCGTGGGAGACGACCAACAAAGTGCCAGGCCAGGAGTCCAGCACATCTTCCATAGCCGTCAGCATTTCGTGGTCCACGTCGTTGGTGGGTTCGTCCAGGATCAACACGTTCGGTTCCGATAACAGCACCAACAAAAGCTGCAACCGTCGTTTCTGTCCTCCGGACAGGTCTCTGACCGGGGTGGACAGATGGTCACGACTGAACCCGAGCCGTTCCAATAATTGGGCCGGGGTGAAGTCTTTTCCGTCGATGGTGAATGAGGTTTTGGTACGTGCCAGGACGTCTCGGACCCGGTCGTTGCGAATCGTTTCGAGTTGCGAGAACTTCTGGTCGAGGACTCCCAATTTCACGGTTTTCCCACGTTTAACACGTCCGGAGTCCGGTTCGACGGTTCCGGCGATCAGCCCCAGCAACGTAGACTTGCCGGCGCCGTTGGCGCCGAGAATTCCGGTGCGCTCCCCCGGTGCAATGCGCCAGGTGACATTGTTCAGCACGTGGATCCCGTCATAGTCAACCGAAACATTCTCCAGATCCACCACATCTTTGCCCAACCGGGAGACGGCCAGCGCTTGAAGCTGAATCGAGTCACGAACTGGGGGCTCTTGAGAAATCAGCTCAGCGGCAGCGTCGAGCCGGAATTTGGGTTTCGAGGTCCGGGCCGGTGCCCCTCGACGCAGCCAAGCCAACTCCTTGCGCATCAAATTCTGACGTTTCGCCTCGGCGGCGGCAGCAATGCGTTGCCGTTCGACTTTCTGCAATACGTAGGCGGCGTAGCCGCCTTCAAAAGGCTCCACCATGCCGTCATGAACCTCCCACGTATCCGTACACACCGCATCCAGAAACCACCGGTCGTGGGTGATGACCAACAGCCCGCCTTCATGAGCTGTCCAACGCTGATTGAGGTGATCGGCCAACCACCGAATCCCTTCCAAGTCCAGGTGGTTGGTAGGCTCGTCCAGGCCAATCACGTCCCAGTCTTCGACCAACAACTGGGCCAGAGCCACGCGACGGCGTTGTCCACCCGAGAGCGTTGAGATCGCGGCGTTCCAATTCAGATCGGCCACCAGCCCGGAAATGATCGAGCGGATGCGTGGGTGTGAGGCCCATTCGTACTCTGCCCGGCCTCCCACAATGCTGTAGCCCACCGTGTCCGCGCCACGCAACGCATCGGACTGGGTCAGCACACCGATTCGGAGCCCATTGCGGGTGGTGACCCGGCCGGTATCGGGACTCTGTTGTGAGGTAAGAATCGACAATAACGTTGATTTACCGTCGCCGTTTCGACCCACGATACCGATTCGTTGGCCTTCCGAGATACCCAGCGTCACCCCGTCCAACACGGTACGGGTTCCAAAAGTCATCGAGATATTTTCAGCACCAAGCAAGTGAGCCATCGACAGCGTCCCTCCTCTGTCCTGAACTACGTCAACATGACGAATCGGTCAGGTTGATACCGGTAAAACACTCTACAGAATGCGAGCGCCTGACCTCGGTGCGCTAATCGGGATGGAGGCGATCCCGCAACGTTCTTCTACCCGTGAGGCCAACTGCGTTGCGTCGTCAGCGTTACGGGCCAAGAACATCACGGTCGGTCCGGCCCCACAGATCATGGCAGCCAGAGCACCTTCTTGCATGCCTATATCCAGCACGTCGGAGAGCTCCGGCAACAGTGAGACGGCAGCGGCTTGCAGATCATTGTGCATGAGCAACGCGATCGTTTCCACGTCCCCACGAGTCAGAGCGTCCAGTAGTTCGGGATCAATTGCTGCACACTCCCGCTGTGGTTGGATACCTTCATCACGCAGGGAGGCGAGGTTGGCATAGACCTCGCGCGGCGCGTAGACCGAAAAGGCTGGAACGATCACCAGGTTGAGGCTTGCCCGGGTCAGGATCGGCGACAATACATCACCGCGTTCCATCCCCACCGCTGCACCGCCCAGGATGGCAAACGGGACCTGCGTGGAGATTTCGGTTCCCAGCTGGGCCAGGTCACGCCGTGACAGGTGCAGGTCCCACAGGGCAGCGCAGGCCATCAGTGCTGCCGCAGCGTCGGCGGCGCGACCACCCACTCCGCCTGCCAACGGCAAGTCTTTGGTCAAATACAGGTCAACCCCGTGAGTTTCCGGCTCAAGCTGCAACCGGCGTCGCAACAGGTCAGCTGCTTGAAAAACCACATTGGAATGGTCATCGGGGATATCAGCGGGATCGAGGATTCCGCGGGAGGAGTCGGAGATGGAGACGGTGATATGTTCATCGTCACGGGCGACGGCGACGACCTCGTCACTGAGGGAGATCGCCAGTGAGATGGTGGCTAGCTGGTGGTAGAACGGGCTGAGCTGTTGCCCGACCTCGGTGGTGAGGTTAATCCTGCCCGGCGCGGTAACCGTGACGTGTCCGTAGAACTCTCCGGGACGTAGACTCATCCGCCGACTCCGAGGGTCTTGGACTGCTCAGCGATGGCGGCAAAATCTTCAATGCTGAGCACTTCCCCACGGGCCTGGGGGTTGAGGCCTGCTGCCCGCAGAATCCGTTCTGCTGAGGCACCAGAGCCGGCCCAGTTCGATAGTGCTGCCCGCAGGGTCTTGCGTCGCTGTGCGAACGCCTCGTCGATAACGGTGAAGACCTCGTTCCGAGATGCTGTGGTCTGGATTGGTTCGCGTTGGTGAAAATGCACAAGCCCGGATTTAATACGCGGTGCGGGCCAAAAAACGTGGGTTCCCACAGTTCCAGCGGAGCGTGCGGTAGCGTACCAGGCCAGTTTGGCAGAGGGAACTCCATAAATCTTGGTGCCCGGTGCCGCACAGAGCCGATCGGCGACTTCTTGTTGCACCATCACCAACCCGTGTCGGATGCTGGGCACTGACGCCAGAATGTGCAGGAGGACAGGGACCGCCACGTTATACGGCAGGTTTGCCACGAGCGCGGTCGGTGCTGAGTTGGTCGCAGCCGGGCGTACGTCATGGAGCTGGTCAGCATCAATCTGCAGAGCGTTTGCTTGCAGCACACTGGCACAACGCGACGCGCCAGGACGGAAGTGTTCTAGGGTTTCAAGCAACGCTGCGGCGGGAACCGGATCAATTTCGACCGCGGTCACCGCGGTGGCTTGGTCAAGCAGGCCCAGAGTCAACGAGCCCAGCCCGGGACCAATCTCTAAAACGTGCTCTGTGGGGTCAAGCTGTGCCTGATCAACAATTCGACGAATGGTGTTCGGATCGATGACGTAGTTCTGACCCCAGGATTTCGTCGGGCGTAGCTGCAAATGCTCGGCAAGACGACGAATATCTGCGGCCGACAGCAGACGTTGGGCTTCAGCAGTCACAGTCATCATTTTAGTGGTATTTACCACCTCACTTGACCACACGAAAGAGCTCGAGCACCTCTTGAGAGATGCTCGAGCTCTTTCGTGGTCCTGGCCGTTGCGGTCAGCCCAGAGTGTTATTAGCGCAGTCCCAGGGAACGCGAGCAAGCTGGCCACTGGCCCCAGCCAGACTGACGTTGCAACTTGCTAGCAATTTCAATCTGCTGGGCCGGAGTGGCTTTATCAGCAGTCGGCGCGTACTTGGTGCCACCCATGGCTTTCCAGGTGGGACCGGAGAACTGCAGGCCACCGTAGTAGCCGTTACCACTGTTGGTCGACCAATTGCCACCGGACTCGCACTGGGCCAGTTTCGCCCAGACACCAGAGCTGGGAGCCGCACCGCCGGAGCTGGAGGACTCTTCAGAATCATCCGAGGAGGAATCCTCTGAGTCGTCATCGGAGGAGGTGGACGACGATGATGAGGAAGACGAGGAAGTAGACGATGAAGAGCTAGCCTGCTGCTCTTTCTCCTTGGTGCCGACCTTCACGACTTCGTCGGTCGGTTCTTTGGTGATTTGACGGTGGGTCTCTTCGCGGGACGATTCTTTGCCGTCGATCACGGTGACGGTGTAGGTGACTTCAGCGGTGCCGTTTTCACCTTCGGTCTCTACCTTGGTCTTCCCCTTTTCCAGGCTGTCGTCGTTTTCACGAACGGTTTCGTACTCAATCGTTTCTTCTTCGACAAGCTCTTCGGTGGTGACAACCTGCACGGTGATTTTGTCACCGGTGGAGATCTTAGTGTCGGTGGAAGGGCTCACTTTGTCCTTCTCGCCGACCTCGATGCCGGACAAGCTCAGAGCCTCCCCGACAGTATCGGCGTACACCGCGTAGTTTTCGGTTTCACCGGCACGGGTCACCTCCACAACAGTGGGTGCTGCCGGGATGAAGTCGGTCAGTGGCTGAACGCTGGAGGCCAGATCGATATCGAGTGCTTCCCCTTGGCCAGAGTTCTGCTGATCCTGTGCCTGAGCGCTTCCGTTGTTCTGAGTCAGGATGAAAGCTGCTAGCCCGCCCAGAACCAGCGCAAGCGCTGCCAGCTGCGCGACGAGCTTGCTCACGCTACTACTAAATACTCGTGACATGAAAAGGTGTTCCAATGCTTCGGGTAGGTGATGGTTAGCGACCAACGAGAGATCTGAAAAGTGGGGAAGCCCTCAACAAAGGGAGTGTCCCCCGTCGACATTCCAATACAATAACGGAAAGATAACGAAGGTCTCAACTCTATAACGATTTTTGTGAACAACACACCGTTGCCGAGGGTTGACTGACGGTATCCTCACATCACCGTTGCCGAACCGAAATCTAGGAAAAATCCCCGTAAACACGCCGAGTATTGGCCATCACCTGTTCGCACATCTGCTGTTCACCAGTACCACGCACCTCAGCGATTTTTCGTAACGTCAGTGGCGTCATATACGGAGCATTAGGCCGTCCCCGACGCGGATGAGGAGTCAAGAACGGAGAATCCGTCTCTGTCAGGATCAGCTCTGGCCGTGCCAGGGCTGCAGACTCTCGCAGGCGGTCATTCGCGTTAAAAGTCACCGGACCTGAAAAAGACATGTACCAACCGTGTTCGTTACAAATGTCGGCCAGCTCGGGCCCTGCTGAAAACGCATGAAAAACCACGTGTTCGGGGCGTTGCGGCATAGACAGCAGAATCTCGACAACATCCTCATGCGCCTCGCGGTCGTGGATTTGTACTGCTTTACCCAACTGAACGGCCAGCTCCACGTGTTTTCGGAAGGAATATTGTTGCGCTTCGTGGCCTTTTGCACCAGTACGGTAATAATCGAGCCCGGTCTCTCCCACCGCCCTGACGCGAGGATGCCGGGCCATCTCTGCAATAGCCTCAATGGCCCGCTCCAGCCCGGCCTGGCCTTGCTGATCCCAGATCTCGGCAGCTTCATTAGGGTGCAGGGCCACGGCCCCGAGTAAGCGCTGGTGAGTCTCGATGGATTCAAGAGTGAACCGTGCCGAGTCCAGATCACAGCCGACTTGGATTACCCCGGCTACACCAACGGATTCGGCAGTATCTAGTGCATCGGCAATGGAGACCTCGACGAGTCCGTCACGAAAATCCAGGTGAGCGTGGTTGTCGATGATCGGCGAGACCAAAGGTTCCGGCGCTTTCGGGTAGACCAGCACCCGCTGCTTTCCGGTGTATTCATCCACGGTGTCACGACGTGGGCCACCCCCTTCGGACACAGTGTCTACGACTCCGGGACGGGCTGGATCAGGCCAGTGCACCCGATAGGCCTCGGGCACGCCGGTCTGATCGTACTTTTTCGACTTCTTCGAACTCATCATTTCCTTACCACGCGTGAGCACGGACAACGGTAGATCGGAGCCACCTCCCACTCCAAGCATTACTCCGTTCCTGACGGTTTGACGGCTATGCAGGCACCAGATCTGTAGTGTACTCTCCGCCCATGACCACTCCCGTTCTACGGGGCACAGGGTCGCATTGACAGCGGTGTATTGAGGAAGAACTAGACTGAGAAGTGACCCTACAGATCAGGTCGTGACCGCGCGTCACGGCTGTGATTCAACGTGGCCCCGATCCTCAGGAGGAACCGTGACCGAATGGTCCAAACCCAAACCGGCTTCCCGCGTCGTGCTTCAGGCCGGTGCAGCCGTTCCCGCAGCCACACCCCACGCCCAGTCCGGTGTGAAATGGGTTGAAGAACCCACCGAGTTTGACGCGATCTTATTGGCTTCCTACGGCGGGCCCAATGGCCAGGACGACGTCATCCCGTTCCTGCGCAATGTGACTGCCGGTCGCGGCATCCCCGACGAGCGTTTAGAAGAAGTCGCCGTACACTACCGCGAGCGCGGTGGTGTCAGCCCGATCAACGAACAGAACTTGGCGCTGAAAGAAGCCCTGGAGAAGGAACTGGTTGCCCGCGGTATTGACCTGCCGATCTACTTCGGCAACCGCAACTGGGAGCCCTACTTCACCGAGGCCATCCACCAGGCTCACGCCGACGCGCAGGCTCGCAAGGCCGACCACACCGAAGACGGTGCGAAACCAGAGCCGACCAAGATCTTTGCCCTGGTGACCTCGGCCTACTCGACGTACTCCTCCAATCGCCAATACCGCGAGGATTTCGCCGACGCGCTGGAGTACCTAGACCTGTGGAATGAAGTCCAGATCGATAAGATCCGGGCATTCTTCGACCACCCCGGTTTCATCAACCCCTTCATCGAAGACACCATCGCCAAGGTGCGCGAACTGCAGACCGAGACCCCGGACTTGGACCTGCAACGCGATGTGGAGTTCATGTTCGCTGGCCACTCGATTCCGCTGACCCACAATGAGGTCTCAGACGAATCCGATGAGCACGACCCCGAAGTGCGCGGTACCTACGAGCAACAGCACGTGGCCGTGGCTGAACTCATCGTTGACGCTGTCCTGAAGGAGTTCGGTGTTTCCGAGATCTCCTGGCAGTCGGTGTGGCAGTCGGAGTCGGGCCCAGCCTGGCAGAAGTGGCTGGAACCAGACATTGGAGATGCCATTAGCGAACTCGACGAGTCGAAGAAGGCCATCGTCGTCGTTCCGGTCACCTTCTTGTCTGATCACATGGAAGTCTGGTGGGACCTGGATAACGAGGCGAAAGAGGAAGCCGAGGGGCGCGGACTGATCTTCAAACGCGTCGCCACTCCGGGCACCCACCCCGACTTCGTCTCGGCCCTCGTCGACCTGGTGGAAGAACGTCTGAAAGGTACCCCGGCAGATCAGCGCCCGGCATTGACCTCCTACGGCCCCGGTTATGACGTTGCCCGGGCCCGGCGTGCCGCTGGTTCAGGTGGCTTCCGTGCCAGTGTGGGGGGCCTGCTCCCCTAGCGCCCTGCCCGACCGACGATGAATTCCTCGTCACAGCCCCGGAAGACACAGTCCACCCCAGACCGGTCACCCCGCCGGCAGGTCACTGAGTGTCCGGGGCTGATCTGTCGGAGCTAACCCCTGGTCGCAGGAGATCACCGACGTTGTTGGTAGAGGTTGTACAGCGTCCGGGCCGAACCGCCGTATTCGTGTGCGATCTGTTTGGTGGCGTCTTTAGCGCGCATCCCGGTAGCAACCAATTCGTCCACGAGCCGTAGCTGTTGTTCGTCATCGAGTTCGACCCGTCGGTTGTCAGCTGGAGCCAGTAAGAGCACAAACTCTCCGCGAAGCGTCGCCGTCTGCGTCCAACCCAATAACTCACGCAAGGAGGCGGTCACCACCTCTTCGTGCCGTTTCGTCAATTCCCGGGCCACGCACCCGATCTGATCTTCGCCAAAGACCTCAGTCATTACCTGTAGCGTATCGACCACTCGGTGGGGGGGACTCAAAGAAAATCAGCGTGCGCGGTTGATCCTGAAGATCCGTCAAGAACCGGGTTTTCTCGCCGTGTTTTTTCGGAACAAACCCTTCGAAGCTAAACCGATCGCTCGGCAATCCCGAGACTGCTAGCGCGGTCGTGACCGCGCTAGCCCCCGGGGCGCAGGTCACGGTCAACCCGTCTTGTACCGCCGCCTGCACCAGACGGAAACCAGGGTCTGACACCACCGGCATGCCAGCATCGGTCACCACCGCAACCGTGGCCCCTTGGCGTACTTTCTCCAGTAGCTCCGGGGTGGACCGTTGTTCATTATGTTCGTGGTGGCTGATGAGTTGACCACGAATCTCCACTCCTAGGGCAGTAGCTAACCGTTGAGTGGTGCGGGTGTCTTCGGCGGCGATAATCTCGGCGCTAGCCAGCACGGTCCGTAGCCGGTCAGTGGCGTCCTGCAGGTTTCCAATCGGCGTCGCAACCAACACAATCTGGCCCTCGCCCGCCTGGTGCAAGTCATGAGCTTCGGTGTCTGGGCCACCCTTCATTGATCCCCTCTCAATTCTTCTCCCGCAAATACCGTACCGCCGGGTGTTCTCACGTACGATGTTCTGTGTGTCGTTGACAGAAACTCCCGCTCCCACAGCCAGGCAAGGTGCTCGCCGCACCTGGCTCGATTCTATCGACCATGCCTATACCGACACGGTGCTTCGTGCTCGATTGCTGGGTGAGAAACTGACCACCCAGCGGTGGGAATGGATTCTGATTTTAGCGGTCGCTGCCGTGGCCGCGCTGTTGCGATTCCACCGTCTCGACCACCCACACAAGTTGATCTTTGACGAAACCTACTACGTCAAAGACGCCTACTCCTTGTTGCACTTCGGTGTGGAGATGGAGTGGGAAGAAGACATCAACGACGCCTTTATCGCCGGTGAGGCCGAACCGCTCAATGAACCCGCCTATGTGGTCCACCCACCCTTGGGCAAATGGCTGATCGGCCTGGGGATGCTACTGTTTGGTAGCGATAACGGGTTCGGCTGGCGCTTTTCCTCGGCGGTGGTCGGAACCTTGTCGGTGCTGATTCTGTCACTGATCGCCTGGAAAATCTTCCATTCTTCCTTTTTAGGCGCCACCGCGGGATTATTGATGGCTGTCGACGGCCACCACCTGGTCATGTCCCGGACCGGTCTGCTGGATATCTTCTTGTCCTTCTTCGTCCTGGCTGGTTTCGGCGCCCTGGTCTTAGACCGTGATCATGGACGACGGCAACTCGCCGACACAATCAACTCCGCCTATCGCAACGGAACCCTGTCCCAGGTACTGCGCTATGGGCCGATGATCTGGTGGCGTCCGTGGCGTATTGTGGCCGGCATTTTGTTGGCAGCCGGGTGTTCGGTGAAGCTCTCCGGACTAGCATTCGTGGCAATCTTCGGGCTGATGACGGTGTTCTGGGACCTCAACGCCCGTCGCGTGGTCGGGATCAGGCGCTGGGCGCTGGGCGGGATTCTCCGCGATGGTCTGTGGGCATTCGTCTGCGTGGTCGGAGTTGGATTCCTGACCTATTTGGCCACCTGGACCGGCTGGTTTGTCTCCTCCCGGGGCTATCACCGTCACTGGGCCGAGGACAACCCTGCCGAATCGTGGCTGGGATCGCTCATCCCTGACACGTTGCGCTCTTGGTTCCACTACCATCGTGCCTCCACCGACTTCCATACCGGTCTGGATTCGGGACACAACTACGCTTCGTCGCCGTGGACCTGGCCCTTTATGGGCCGGCCGGTCTCCTTCCACTACGAATCCACCGACGACGGTTCGGGTGATTGCGGGGCAGCACACTATTCGGAAGCTATCCTGGATCTGGCCAACCCCATCCTGTGGTGGTCGGGCACGGTGGCCATTATTATCCTCACGGTGGTGTGGTTTGCCAAGCGCGACTGGCGCGTCGGCGCCATCTTGGGTGCCTATGTGGCCGGACAACTGGTCTGGGTGCTCTGGCCGGAGCGGACGATGTTCTTCTTCTACACCATCGCTTACGAGCCCTTCCTGATTCTGGCCATCGTCTATTGCCTAGGCTGGTTGTTGCGGTGGGAAACCGGCCACAATCCCCGAGCCAAAACCCGAAATCTGGTCATTGTCCTAGGTTATATTCTGGTGATTATGCTGGTCTCAGCGTTCTTTATGCCGATCTGGACCGCCGAAGAGATTCCCTATGATCAATGGCGGTGGCGGATGTGGATTCAGTCCTGGATTTAATTCGGTGAGAACCGCTGATCAACGATGCGTCTTAACCGTTCAGCGAGAGTAGAGAAGGAACCCATGCGGTACGTAAACACCCAGTTGAAAGTCTCCCTTCCCGAAGACTCCAATCTCACCGATTTGGTGCTGAAAACCGCCCACCACAGCCCCGAGGCTCCCGCCTACGCGCTCTCCAACGGCATTGGAGGCTGGATCGATGTGAGCTATCGCGAATTTCTAGATCGCGTCCGGGCGGTCGCCAAAGGCCTCATTGCCCGTGGCATCAAACCCGGCGACCTCGTTGCTGTGTTGGCTCCGACGTCCTATCAGTGGGCCGTGATTGACCAGGCGCTATGGTTTGCCGGAGCGATCTCAGTGCCAATCTATGACACCTCCTCCCCGGCCCAGATTAGTCATATTCTCTCCGATTCCGGGACCACGGTGATCTTGCACCAGGGCACACTACAGGCCCAGGCGGCTGAGAAAGCTGTTGATGAGCTGAATCAGTCCGCCACCGATTCCACCCGCATCGAACGGCTGGCTCTCGACGAGGACCTCTTCGATGCACTGACGACCGACGGCGAGACCATCTCCGATGAGCAGCTCGAGCAGGCCCGTTCCGCCGCTACGCTCTCGGACCCGGCTACCATTGTCTATACGTCCGGGACCACCGGTCGCCCCAAGGGAACCATCATCACACACGGGAATCTTGCCTTGGGCGCAGCCAATCTGCTGGAGTACACCAGTGAGATCCTGGCCGCACCGGAAAATCGGACCCTGATGTTTCTACCGTTGGCCCATATTCTGGCACGTGCGGTGCAGTTTGGTTGTTTGGTGGGCAAGATTCAGATTGCCCATACCCCCAACCTGGGCTACCTGTTGCGGGATATCGGGTCCTTCCGCCCAACCTGGTTGTTGCTGGTTCCGCGCATGTTGGAGAAGGTCGAGGCCGGCATCATCAACAAGGCCCGAGAAGGGGGCCAGGAGAAGATCGTCCGCGCTGCCCGCCAGGTCGCTATTGAGTACTCTACTGCCTGCGACGCTCAACAACGCGGAGAAGGCTCCGGTCCGTCCATGGCGTTGAAGCTCAAGCACAAGGTGTTTGACAAGCTCGTCTTTTTCAAGATCCGAGCGCTGATGGGTGGCAATGCCCGAGTGGCGATCTCCGGTGCCAGCCCGCTGCATCCCGAACTGGCTCACTTCTTTTCCGGTATGGGAATTCACGTCAAAGAGGGCTATGGCCTGACCGAGTCCACCGCCCCGGCGACGGTGAATGTTCCCGGCGTTACCCGCATTGGTTCCGTGGGCCGACCCATGCACGGCATGGAAGTCCAGCTGGCCGACGACGATGAGATTCTGTTGCGCGGTATTGCGGTCACTCCCGGCTACTACGGGGCACAGGCTTCCGGCGAATCCGCCGTCGATGAGCACGGCTGGTTCCACACCGGTGATATTGGGCGCCTGGATGACCAGGGCTACCTATATGTCACCGGCCGGAAGAAGGAACTGCTCGTGACCGCAGGCGGAAAGAACGTCGCACCTACTCCCCTGGAAGAAGCCATCCGCACCTGCGAGCTGGTCGACCAGGCTGTTGTGGTGGGCAATAACCGTCCGTTTGTGGGTGCGCTGATCGCACTAGATACGGATGCGCTAAAGCACTGGTGCGAACAGCACGACCGGCATCCGCTCAGCTTGGCTGAGGCGGCCACTGATGAGCAGGTCCGCGAGGAGATCCAGCAGTATATCGATCAGGCCAACGAGTCGGTGTCTCGGGCAGAGTCGGTCCGGAAGTTTAAGATCATCTCCGCCGAGCTGACCCAGGAAGCCGGCTATGTCACTCCAGCGGCTAAGCTCCAGCGCAACCGGGTCATTGAGGACTTCCAGGACCAGATCGAGAGCCTGTACTCCTCCGGCTCTGCCGGGAATTTATAGCGTACTACTTAACGCCCAGGGCGAGATCCTTCTTCCAAGCTGACCTCGGTGACCTTCCCGTCGGTCGTCGGCCACTGCTGGCGGGCTGCCAGCATCATCAGCTGGGTTTGGGCGGAGCGCTTTTTCCGGCGCTTCGTCGGCCAGGTTGCCACCAGCGTGATCGCCGCGGTCAACACCGTCAGCGCTCCGACGGCGAGACCGGCGTCGATCCAGAACTGATTGGGGTACAACCGGATCAGGGTATCGGAAGCGTAGAAAGTCCACGTTCCGTCAGCGAAGAACAGCGCGTGGAAGCCGGCGAAGAAATCCTGCCAGGCGATGATGGCCACGACAGCCAGGGCCACGATGACGAGCAACAGCCAGATGCTGGCCGCAAACAGTGAACGGCGAATGGCGCCTTTCGAGATCCGAGAGAGCACCACCATGATGATCGCCGAAGCGATGACCAATACGGCTCCGATCAGCATCGAGGTTAGCATCACCGACTTGACGTCTGCCATGTGAGAGACCTCGTCCTGGGTGAACAGTGGTGACCCATCGGCGAAGGTCAATGACGCCAGGTAGTTGGGTGAGGCGAGGTTAAACAGGTAATCCAACCCATAGGAACCGTAGTCGAGCCGTTCAGTGGTCGTCAGGCCAAAGTCATCGGCGGGGAACCCGGGTCGGTGGTATTCAATCCAGAGAAATAAGGGTGAAGCCACGGCGCGAATGACCACGGTTAAGAAGGCAATGGGGGCAATGATTGCCAGCACAGTTTGCAGGATCCGGGAGAGAGTCTTGGGTCCTTCAAGTGCTTGGGCGCGGGCAGCAAGACGCGCCTGCGCGTCTGTGAGGAGGCGTTGTTGTTCGGCTACCCGATCTTCCCGGGTGTCTGCCGGTAGACCGTCGTGGTCTGCCAGCAGGTTGTGCTGCGTTCCGGTTGCTGTTGCTGGTTCAGCAACAGGGGTAGCACCAGCGACGGCGGCAACGTCAGGAGCCCCCGTAGCTTCGGGCTGAGGTAGCTCAGCCTGCGCGTTGGGCCGTCGCCGGCTGGCCCGGGTTTCGTGCACCGTTTCAGACTCGGCCATCGTGGTGCTGTTGCTTACTCCATCGTCGAGAGCCTGAGTACGGTCGAGCGAGGACCTGTCGTCATGGTCTTTGAGGAAGTTCGGCATGGCAGTGGTGGCGGCGGTCGTGGCCGATCCGGAGTCGTGAGGGTCCGCCGGAGGGGTTGTCCGAGACGATTCGTCAGAGTCCCGGGGGGCGGATGAGGGCTCAGCGTCAGGCTGGAGGGTCTGGATTGGGTGGGTGGGTTGATCCACCGAGTCATGACTCACCGTGTCCTGTTCGGAGAGCTGGCTGTAGAGCGGGGTTGATTCCGAGGTGTCCCGGGTGGACTGTGGTGACGATGCTGTGGGAGAGGACTCGGTCGTGTTCTGCTCGTCCGCGCTCTCAGCGTCGTCGGGTTCCTGAAAACGGGCGTAGTCAATGCCAGATTCAAACTCTGGGGCCTCATCGGGGGTGGGTGATGTTTTGTCAGACATCGACAAGAAACCTCTTTCCGCGGCGCGGGTGAATAGCAACGGGTAGCACTCGTTGTCCCCCACAGTAGTCGTCGCTACCCCGGTCATTTCTAGGCCACACCGACACGTGGCGGAAATGGTGTGCTGAGAGAGCTCCAGCCAGCGTGAAAGTCCGAATTTAGGCGGTTAGTTCTACGGTTCCACCATCGTATTGCCCCACGTCGGCGTCCAAGTTCATCCGTGCCGCCCGAGCTCCCAGAATCCAGGTGTAGCACCAATAAGCGGCAAGAACCAGCAGGCCAATACCGTGACGCAAGACGTCGGGTATCTCGGCGGGGGTCACGAACCCTTCGACCAGGCCAGAAACAAAGAGCACGACCACCAAACCGATGGCCACGGTAATCAACATTCGCCCCGCTCTGGCTAAGGAAAACAACCTGGTGTGTCGGCCCGGCGCCACCCAGGACCAAAAGATGTACAGCCCGGCAGCGCCGGCAATAAAAATGGCGGTAAGTTCCATATAGCCGTGGGGCAGAATGTAATTGAAGAAGGTGTCAGTTTCACCGTGGCGGGCCATGATGCCACCAGCAACCCCGACATTCGCCGCGTTAAGGTAGAGCACTACAGGCACGAAGAACCCGGTAATCCCGAAGGCAACCTCTTGGGCGGCGATCCAGGCGTTATTGGTCCAGACTTGTCCAGCGAAGGAAGCGGCAGGGTTCTGCGAGTAATAACCCACAAACTCGTGTTCCACGTAGATTTCTTGTTGTTGTTCGGACATCAGAGCATTGGCGACTTCGGGGTGTTGATACACCCAAGCCCCATAAGCGGTGGCTACCGCACAAAAGAGCGCCCCGAGCACAAGAGTCAACCAGCGAATTGTGTAGAAAGCATACGGGAGCCGATAGATCACAAAGTCCGTAAACGCGCGGGTAAAATCTCCCGGGGTAGAGCTGAGCCGTTGTCGGGCGCCGGCGACAATGAGTGACAGTCCGCGAGCCTGGGGGCCATGTGGGTCTTGGGCTTGGATGACCGACAGGTGCGTGGATGCCACCCCATAGAGCTCGGTCAGCTCATCGATTTCGGCCGCACTGAGTCGGCGGGTTCTCGACAAGGTCTGAAGCCGCTCCCAGTCACCGCGATTCACTGCCGTGTATGCCTCTAAGTCCACGAGGCCAGGCTACCCGCTATGCTGAAGAAGTACCATCACTTCAGCGAGTCGAAAGTTTGGTGCCGTGAGCAACTCCACCTCGGTCGTGACCGGTCAGGCGGTTCTTCTGCATTTGAACCCAGCTACCGTCTTCGT
Source organism: Auritidibacter ignavus (assembly GCF_003703835.1). Taxonomy (GTDB): domain Bacteria; phylum Actinomycetota; class Actinomycetes; order Actinomycetales; family Micrococcaceae; genus Auritidibacter; species Auritidibacter ignavus. Next base: position 27,752 of record NZ_RDQR01000021.1, on the reverse strand, counting down.
GCGTGGCATGTCGACAATCATCGACATTTTGCTCAGTGCGGTCGGACTGTGGGCCACTTTTGTTGTCTTGGCCAGCGTCATCGAACAGTTAGATATGGCCGCGTTGGGAATGTTTAGCCTTCTCACCGTTGTCTTCTGGTTCGTGCTAATTCCCCTCACGGTGGAAACGGTCTCGGGCGGAAAATCGGTGGGCAAATTGGTTTTCGGCACCCGAGTAATCCGTGACGACGGCGGAGCCGTCGTTTTTCGGCACAGCCTCATCCGGACGCTGAGCGGGTTTTTCGAATTGTTGCTGACCTTGGGCTCCGTGGCACTGATGAGTGCCATTCTCAATGATCGCGGAAAACGTCTCGGCGACATGATGGCAGGAACCTATGTGATTCACGACCGGCAACCGCGACTACCTGAGCCGTTGCCAACCGTGCCAGCGGAACTACATCGTTGGGCTCAGATCGCCGATGTAGGACGCATACCCGATGAATTACTGGTAGAAATCAACCAGTACTTGCGAAACTTTTCGCGGATGACCCCACAGGCCCAGAACCTGCATACCCAACGGTTGCTTCAACTAGTGGATCCTTATGTCTCCCCGGCGCCACCTGCACAAACACCGCCGACGGTGTATCTCCACGCGGTCGTGGCCGAACGACGCAATCGTGACTATCAGCTATTGATCAGCCGTCAGCAGTCCCAGCGCCAGCTCTCAGCTGAGCTCAACCAACACTAAGCGCGACCACGGCCGGCACCGGAAAAGGAGTATCTATACCCGCTCCGGTACCGGCCGTCGCTACTCGTCAACAGGGGTCAGTAGCGGTAGTCCTCGGACTTATACGGCCCCGCGACGTCGACGCCCAGGTACTCGGCCTGTGTCTTTGTCAATTCGGTCAGTTGCGCCCCAAGGGCCCCAAGATGCAACCGTGCGACCTTTTCGTCAAGAATGCGCGGTAGCGTGTAGACCCCTACCGGATACGTCTGGCCGGTAATCGAACCGGCATCACCTTGAGAGTGGAAGAGCTCGATCTGAGCCATCACCTGGTTTGTGAACGATGCTGACATCACGAAAGAAGGGTGGCCGGTGGCGTTGCCCAGGTTCAGCAGTCGCCCCTCAGAAAGCACAATCACCGAGTGCTCGTTCTCAGTGCCGGGTTCGAAAACCCATTCGTGGACCTGCGGTTTGATTTCCACTTTCTTAATTCCGGGAATCCGGGCGAGACCGGCCATATCGATCTCATTATCGAAGTGCCCGACGTTTCCGACGATGGCTTTATCTTTCATCTGTTGCATGTGCTCGGCCATGATAATGTCCCGGCCACCGGTAGCAGTGATGAAAATATCGGCGGTAGAGACCACGTCTTCCAACCGAGCCACTTGGTAGCCATCCATGGCCGCCTGCAGGGCGGTAATCGGGTCGATCTCGGTGACGATCACTCGAGAGCCTTGACCGGAGAGGGCCTCGGCTGCTCCCTTGCCCACGTCACCATACCCAGCCACCACGACCGTCTTGCCTCCCAGCAACACGTCGGTGCCACGGTTAATGCCGTCGGGTAACGAGTGGCGAATGCCGTACTTATTATCGAACTTAGACTTGGTGACCGAGTCGTTGACGTTCATAGCAGGGAATAACAACTCACCGGATTCAGCCAACTGGTTCAACCGCAGTACACCGGTGGTGGTCTCTTCGGTCACGCCGCGTAGTTCGCGCGACAGACGGGTGAAACGTTGCGGGTCGGCCTCCAGGGAGGCGGCCAGGACCTTGAGCACCTCACCATATTCTTCCGAGTCCTCTTCGCTGGGAGACGGAACTGCTCCTGCGGCTTCACATTCCACGCCTTTGTGCACCAGCATGGTGGCGTCTCCGCCATCGTCGAGGATCATGTTTGGTTCGGTCCCCTCAGGCCAGGCAAAGATTTGATCTGCTGCCCACCAGTATTCGGCCAAAGACTCATTCTTCCAGGCAAATACCGGCACCCCGGCGGGGGCCTGGGGAGTGCCCTCACCGACCACAATGGCAGCTGCGGCTTCGTCCTGGGTGGAGAAAATATTGCACGAGGCCCAACGCACCTCGGCCCCCAGGGCCACCAAAGTCTCGATGAGCACGGCGGTCTGGACCGTCATGTGAATCGACCCGGCAATACGGGCCCCGGCTAGTGGTTGGGATTCCCCGTATTCTTCCCGCAGGGCCATCAAGCCCGGCATTTCTTGTTCGGCCAGCCGGATTTGGTGCCGGCCAGCTGCTGCGAGATTGATGTCACGAATCGCGAAATCAAAGGGCGCGTTGGCAACGGTCGTGGGATTAGAGAAGGCAGGATCTGCTGCAGGGTTAATGCTCATAACTCCCAGCGTATCCGGTACAGGACGATGGTGGGCCTCAGACGGTAAATTTCGACATGACGACCAGAATGTTCTGGCAGATTCAGCTTTCGCGATACCGGGGGCGGGGTTGTTTGACCAGCCGTAGCCCGGGAGCTTCTCCACCGGAGGCGTGTAACGGTCGCGCCGGCCCCTCGGGCCCCATAGCTTCAGGGCGACGTAAACCGGAGGCAGTATCGGTGTGTGCCGATTCAACACTACGATCCGTGCGACCGGGGTCTTTGTCGAGTTCCTCGGTGGTCGATGAGGCCTCGGGTGGCTCGGATTCTGTCTGGGCAGGGTCGGTGGAGGGCCGACTCACCGCATGGGCCAGCGCGAGCAAATCATCTGGATCGGCGACCGGTTCCGGGGTGGGAACCGCGTTCTCATCGGGGAATAACCGCATCATTTCCCATCCCACCGGGGCGGTCATTTCCACAGCGTGGCGAGCGCACAGGTCATGGGCGTGTGGTTCGGCTCGTTGCGACATGGGACCGACCACGACCGTGGAATCACGGTAGTTGAAGGTCAGCGTCGCTGCTGCCGGAGATTTACACCCTGTTTTCGAACACTGTCGTATGGTTGCCACTCCACATACTGTACTCGCGGTACCTGGTGGATTTCACCAACACCACGCCCGGCCCAACGCCCGGTGGCCGTCGATATCGCTTGCAGGACAGATAGGGCCGGCCTGTTACCAGCCGACTCGCACCGGGGCACCGGCCGGAGCTGCTTGTGGCCCCACCACCGGATAGGCCGAAATTCCCTGCGAGGACGTTGTGGTCACGGCAGCGTAGACTTCCGAGGAATCTGTCGAAATTTCAACACCGGCGGCGTCGTCGTCAAAGCTGACCGGCACGGAAGTGTTGGCGGCTATAGTTTCGGTCTGGTCTTCCCCGATCTCGCCCTCGTGATCGATCGGTGTGACGGTGACTTCGGCGTCTTCGGGGGCGGTGAAAACCAGCTGCGAGTCACCGGCTGATCCAAAGGGTACCACCTGGTCGAAGCCTAAAGCCGGGGCCGAGGCTACCGAGGACACTTCGTGGTCGGGTCCGGTATCCGAGGTGGTCCCGGTGCCGGCGGCGACCACAGGCGCATCGGAGACCAGGTAGACCGAATAGGTCCCGGTATCTAGTTCGCTCAAATCGAGGGTGGACACCGTTGCGGTATCGACGTCGACCGTGTCGGGAACCGCGCCGGCGACCACACCGTCTTCGTCGACGATCTGGACCTCGACCGATGCGTCCGCTAATGGAGAAGCAATACTGAGGCTGGGGTCGGCACCGGCGGTGTCGTTGTCGGGATCCACGACAATCCCGGGGATCACCACTCGGTTCTCCAGGGAGTCCACAGCTTGGATGGTGTCAACTCCTACCGGGTCCACCCCGTCGAGGCGGTGGTGCTGGATCGAGGCGGAAACCGCCCCGCCGGTGGAGGAGATCCCCACTGCCAGGTCGGAGGCATCGGCAGCGAGGCCACCCAGCACGAAACTACGGGTCTGGTCCGGTGCCAGGGTAATTCCGGAGACTCCCGTGGCCGCTACGGGACCATCGGTGTCGTAGAGCGAGATGTCGACGGCGGTAGCCGAGGCTGAGGGGTTCGTCACGGACAGCACCGAGGTGGTTCCGATTGTGGTATCAGCGCCGGTAAGCCACTGCTGGTGACTGGCCGGGGTACAACCGGAGAGACTCAAGCCGTGCAGGTCGCCGTCTGAGGCGGTGAATTCCGAGGAGCCCGCCACCACGGCGGGGGAACCGCCGAGGGGTTCAGCGGCGATGACTCCGGCGATGCCCTCGTCTGCCAGCGCGTCGGAATTCTGGGAAATCAGGGCCCGGCGCACCGGGGTTCCATCGGCTCCAGCGCTGGCGGGTTCACCCTGTTGGACTTCTTCGGGTTGCGATGCCGAGAGCTCTTCGGCGTCCTCGCCGGCCTCGGCATCAGCATCTTCGGGTACACCGCTGTCGGTGCTGGCCCGCAAAGTCAGTCCGGAGATGGTTCCGGCCAGATCCGATCGGGCGGCCACATTGATGGAGGTGGCTGCGTCGGAAGACACCGGGGAGAACTGCACGTCTTCGCCTTCTCCGGCCCCGGCGGGTAGCCGTGGGGCCGGGGCACAGACGCTCTGGGACGGTGCCGAGGGGATGGAGGCTGGACGGGCCGAGGTATCGAGAGAGACCGGCGCGGTATCGATCACCTGGTGGGCACCGATGATCCCGCCCACCACGACCAGTGCACCGACACCCGCTAGGGCGCTGATCCACATCCGTCGGGTTGAGGAACCGGTTTTCGCGCGGGCGGACTCTTTACGGTACCGTTTCAGCGCCTGATCGCGTCGTACCGCGCGACGACGAGCGCCGCGGGCCTCTGCGTATTGTTCAGCGACAAGGTTCTCCCCGGAGGCTGCACGACGACCTCGCCTAGCTCGAGAGCGATCCTGGCGGAGGCGCTCAGCGTTTTCGACAGGCTCGGTGCGGTCGGTGTGATCGGACGATGGTGTTTCGTGGTCGGTCATGGGGATCATTGCCTTCCGCTACAGGAGTCATCAGGCGTGTAGGGGCCAAACCCGAAGGCATCGGCCTCGGCATCGGCGGGAGTTGCATGGGAGGGGTCCTCGGAATCGGACAGACCGAGGTCGTTGGTCTGACCGGGACCCGCCTGCGAGGACGGGGCACTGGGGCGACGGCGAGTGACCGGCGAGGGGATGGCCAACAGTATCGTGGCCAGTAGCGCCACGGCAGGAATCAGCCAATACCAGGTGAACAGCCCCGGATCGTAGCTGACACGTAGCTGTTTGCCGGCCACGTCGTCCGGTAGCTCAAACTGCTGGTGCCAACCAGAATTCTCGCCGGTAACGGCAGTGAGCGGTTCGCCGTCAAGCTCGGCGTGCCATCCGGGATCGGCGCGGTAGGCCAGGGTCAAGCGTAACGGCTGCTCGGAGTCCTCGGTGAGGTTGGTGGGAAGGACCTCGGGGAACTGGGCCTGGCCATCCAGACCATCGGAGCCCACCAGCCAGACCGGTTGTCCGTCCTCGCGGGTGATACGCATCGCTGCGGTATTCACGCCGCTACTGTGCTGACCGGTGTACTCTGTGGCCAGCACGGCGAGACCTTGGTCTTGCTGGTCATCGGTGCGAGCGTTCACCCGCCACAGCCACCCTTCTGAGGTCAGTCCGACCGGGGCCAGCCCGGTGATGGCGTCGACCGAGGACGCGATGGAAGCCTCTCCCCCATCAGGGTCGCGGAGCACGACGAAGCCAACGCCGAGGTCTTCTAGTTGCTGGCGGGGGTCCCCACCAGACTCAGAGGTCAGAGTCGCTGCCACCGAGCGGAGGGTTTCATCGGCCTCATCGGCAGTGGCGACTTCAGGATTGAAGAGGGGCCCGGTCAGCGCCCGCGAGGTCCAGGTTCCGTAGTAGTCCTGTAGCGAAGCACCGGCACCGGTGACCAGGGTGGCGTTCATGCCGTCATGGGTGCGTTCTAATACCAGCGTGCGGGTGTTGACCGGTGAGGTGCCCTGATCGGCGGCGGTAGCCGGAAGGGTGCGCACTGGGAAACCGGTGATCAGACGTTGGGCGGTCAGGTCGGCAAAGCTCGGGTCAGGGTTGGCGGTTTCCAAGGTGACCGTGGTCGCGGCGTCTTGGCGGGCATCGTCTAAGATGTCGTGCGGAACCACCGAGGGGATCAACCACACCATGGCCGCGACCAGGCTGGTCACCAATCCGGTGCTGACCGCGATGACGTGAAGAGCGGTCGAGGCCCGAATGAGGACCTCGAGTCCGCTACAGGCGGCCATGAGAAGCCCGACTCCGGTCAACGAGACGGCGGTGCCGGTGTATATCAATACCGGGGTTCCCGCGCTATCCACCGAGACGGGAACCGTGGTCGCCAACCATCCGGTCAGCAACCCAGCGGCAGCGATCAGCAACCCCACACGCGCATGGACACCGCTGACACCACGGTGGAAGGCACCGCAGATCGCCAAGAGTAGCACCGGCAGGCTGATCACCGCCACGATAATCCCGGCCCACGGGATCTGCGGTAACCAGTCACTCAGCCAGGGTAGGCTGGCGACTCCGCCGTGGGGGTCTAGGGCTTCGGGGAAACCCAGGAGCTGTTCCAGAAGGTTGGCGGGCAGATAGCCCTGGGGTACACCGGGATCGGCGAAGATGGCGCGCAGATTATTCCATTGCGTGAAGAGCACCGGGACCATCAGTAACAGGCTTAGTAGCGGGGTCCACCACAGCGTTTTGCCACGGGTGCCCACAAAGGATGCCAGCAGGACCACGATCAGCACGAGGGGCAGGAGCAACACCGGTGCAGCGGCGGTAATCAGCGCCATCAGGATCGCCACCCAGCCGGATGCGGTCCAGGATAATGCCCCGCCAAATCCGGGGCGAGAGGTCACGGTCCTCACATCGGGGTTGGCGGAGGCTCCGATCAGTGACGGCGCCCGGCGGGGCCTGGCGGAACCGGTGGCGCGGATGACGGCCAGCACGAGCAACGGCAAGAGCAGGTGGGCCACAACAGCGAAGAACCGGCCCTGTCCGAGGGAGATCAACAAAGTGGGTGCAAGCCCCCAGAACAGTCCGATCACCACGCGGGCGCCCCGGCGTCGGGTGATCGCCCCAGCCATGGCCCAAGCGGCGATACCGGACAGTGGCATCGCTAGCATCATTAGGGTGGTTACGGCGATGGAGGCCGAGCCGGTCAGGGCCAGCAACACCAGAATCCAGATGGAAGGACCCGTATAGCCGGACGCACCGGCGGCAACGGGCGCGAAGGCGGCGAAACCGGTGTCGATCAGCTCGGTGATGCCGGCTGTCACCGGCACTAAGGACCCGCCGCTCAGGGCCGGTGTGCCAAAAAAGGCACGCAACCCGATCAGGCTGAGCGCACCCAAACCAAGAAGCAAAGCGACCGCACCGAGCCCGACCCAGTTGCGCTCGGGGGTGGCCAGTGCGACGAATTCGTCGTGCCCGCCGGTGGGTTCGTCTTGCGCTGGCGCGCTGGTGGAGCCGGTACCGTCACCGATGGTGAACTCAGGTTCGTCTTCTGCAACCAGCGAACGTCGGAAGTTGCGGATTTCGGCAGGATCTGCCCGGAGGTCATCGACGGCCGAGAGGCTCATTGTGCGGGTTTCGGAGGCCCGAGAGATGGAGCGAGCCAGCCGGATCGGGTGACTTCCGGCGCGCCAGATCCCGCGGAAACGGTCAAAGCCCACGCCGGGCGCTTTCACGACCAGAGAGCCGAGCAAAATACCGAAACTAGAGATCAGCACCCACAGCCACAGCACAATCAGGGTGGCACCGGGGCAGTGTTTGATGCGCAACCAGGTTGCCGACTCTTGGTATTCGGCCACCCCCGGGCTGTCGGGCATCGGCACGGTCGTCGTTGACGTTGAGGTGGGGTCTTGTTCGACGTGGTCTTGTTCGGATTGCCCTTGCTCAGACTGGTCCTGCTCGGCCTGGTGCTGGCGACGTTCGTTGATCGCTTCAATTCGTTGCAGAATCTGGTCGTCGTCGAAGTTCTCGATCACCGCCGAGGGAACCACCACGACGCGACCACCAGCCAGCCGGGCCCGCCAGCAGAGATCTACTCCGCGAGACAGCGCGGGGCTGAGGCGGTCAAAACCGTCGAGTTTGTTCCAGATATCTGCCCGAACTAGCATGCCGGGCACCGAGACGGCAAAGACATCAGACCGGTCGTCGTACTGGCCCTGGTCTAATTCACCGGGTTCCACCAGCGTGTAGGTCTCACCCCGGGTGGAGACGGTCAGGCCCACGTCGTGAAGCTGGCGCGGGTCCTCAAAGGCGACCTGTTTCGCCCCGGCAATATACACCGAAGGCGAGACTTCCGTTTCGTTCAGCACCGCTTGCAGCGCGTTGGGTTGAGCCACGGTCGAGTTGGTCATCAGCCACAGCCAATCAGACTGTTGCTCGCCCGGTTCTCCTACCTGGCCGTTCTTGGGGAGATTGCGCAACGCCGTCGCCAGCGACGTGGACGAGGGGTCGGGGTGGATCAGATGGTGCCAGTCCATGTCCGCATCAATACATAGGACATTGACACGGTCGAGCTCCTCAGCGTCGACAGTTGCCGAGGTGACCACCACCAGCTGGTCGGGAACCCGATGCTGTCCCAGGACGGAAGCGACAGTTTCGGGCAGACCACCGGTGATGGTTTGAGCTAAAACGACAGCGGTGACGTGGGGTGTAGGCACGATAATGGGAACTACGAGGACATTTTCTTACGCAACCGGCGCCGTTCGCGTTCTGACATTCCGCCCCAGATCCCAAAGCGTTCATCGTGAGCTAGGGCGTAGTCCAGGCATTCTTGGCGCACCGTGCATTGGGCGCAGACGCGTTTGGCATCGCGCGTTGACCCACCTTTTTCGGGAAAGAAGGCTTCCGGGTCTGTTTGAGCACATAGCGCATCGGCCTGCCAGGCCAGCTCGCCGTCATCGGCAGTGTCACCGAAGCCGGGCAAGCCCAGCCAGATGCTTTGTACCCCTGAGGAAGGCGCCTGTTTCTGCGGGGCGGTCGGAACGGAGTGCAGTGCTGTGACGTTATGAGACTGGCCAGCCTCCAGGTCGGCTTGTTGTTGCTCGTCAAGATCCTCGAGAGCTTCGTGGGCTGCCAAAAAAGCGGTGGCCTGATCGTCGAGGCTCGCCTCGATCGCTTCGGCCGCATCTGGATCGGCCGGGTCGAGAAACCAGTCTGATGGCACGGCACGCGAGGCTGACCCCCGATGCTGTGCGCCGCGGCGGGATTCTTCCTGCCGTTGTGCGTTGTCCATACCTTCAGGTTCCTTTCATCATGACCGACCCGTCGGTCACGGCGTGGCTCACCCGAGGTCACCGACAGCTCTGGCAAGGTGGAACCTATCCACAACAGGACCACAGCTCGTCCAGCAGAGCTGACCACCATAACGATGTGAAGCACGGGAAGCGCCAAGCCGTAGATCAGACCGGTAGGGCCACTTTCTCTACGTCGTATTTCCTCTAATTACACCGTTGTAACTCCCTGAGGTCAAGTTACAATTAACTGCAGATCCGGCGTGAGAAGAAACCAAATCTCAAGGTGTTTGCCGTGAAAGGGCAGTGATCGTGGTATCGATAACATCGTTGTTTTCGTCCGGCTCTATACCGGGAGACCCGCTAGGTGACCAGGACGATCTTTTCGCCGAATTGGCCCATAGACCTACCCCCGTCATTGTCGATTATGCGACCAGTGCGACACCTGATCCGGGCCCTGATTCCTCAGCTAATTCTAAGACAGTTCGCACCGAACTCTCAGGAACGGTGGCCATGAACTGGGTACATAAAGTCGCGAACCTGTTGAGTGCTACTGGATGCGACGATCCGCATCACACGTGTGTCATTGACCTACCGGTTGATTGGCTCACAACGTGTTTAGTCTTCGGGGCCCTGTTCCATCAACGCCACGTAACATTGGCATATCCCGCTCCGATTGACCATGGCGTATTGGGTGAGTCTGCTGAGACCGGTGACCAGCCAGATTTGGTCATCACAGACCGCCCCCAGCGGTGGTTAGATACCTCAGCTGAGATCTTTGTGGTAGGTGCTAGCGCCGACGACGATCCGTCCTTAATCTCGGTTGACCAAGAGGTGCTCGCTCAGCCCGATCAGCCGACTTATCCGCCCCAGAATATCCTTTCTGCCTGGCAACCCCCCATGGATCCGGTTGCTCTCTCGCGGGAGTTGTCCCAGGCCGGCTTGAGCTCCCGCGTGGAGTTAGTCACCGGTGGGGTGCTAATTGCCACCGACGGGCTACGGTGCTCACGCCAGCTGGTCGAAGCTATCCTGCACGCATGGAGTCACCACGGGGTGGTGGTGTTGCTCGGACTCAGCTCGCTACAAGCCCCTGAGGATCAGCGGCTCGTTAATCAGATTCTGGCCGAGCAACGTTTGTCCCGTTAGTCCCGCCCGCTCCACTAGACGAGGACGTCTGCGGGGTGCTGGCGTTGTCTGCAGGGGTGTCTCCGCTGCGCGAGCCGATCAGGACTTCGTCATCGGAAAAGGCGGGGTCGGCTTCGACGGTTTCGCTGAACACCCAGAAGCGGTAGGCAAAGAACCGGAAAACGGTGCCAAAGAACAACCCGATAACGTTACCGGCGATGACCAGCCCGAAGGCAGAGTTGACGCCCAACAGGTAGTCGGCGATGAACACACACGCGCCTTGAATACCCGCACCGATAGCGTTCATCACCAGGAAGAGCACCAGCTCACGCGCCACGTTGGACTGTCGCCGGTGTCGGAAGGTCCAGTAGCGGTTCGCAACCCATGAGAAGACGGTGGCCACCGCAGTGGCCACCAGTTTGGCTTTGGTGTTGGACCCCTCCATTGGTCCTGATATCAGCCAGATAAACACACCGGTGTCAATAAAGAACCCGATGCCACCCACCACACCGAATTTGGCAACCTCGCGCCACAGCAAAGCCACCAGACCTCGAATGCGCTGGTAGAGGCTGGACAACATCGTGTTTGTCTCTCCTTGGTTTGAGTGGGTCGATAGGTGAAGCCAAGGTGGGCTGCTGAATAACGTCGATACTCTAGTACCTTCACCTGCCAAATTCCTGAATTTCACGCTACCGCACCAGAAGTGGGTACCCTAAGAGGGTGAGTTTTCCGAAGATTGGCGTAGTTGGCGGCGGACAGTTGGCCCGTATGATGGCCCCACCCGCCATTGAGTTAGGAATCGAATTACACGTTCTTGCTGAAGCTGAGGGCGTCAGCGCCACCACAGCTGCTTGTCGGTCCACCGTGGGTGATTATCACGATCTGGACACGTTGCGACGTTTCGCAGGATCAGTGGATGTGCTGACCTTTGACCACGAGCATGTCCCCAGTGAGCACCTCCGGACCCTGCAGGCTGAGGGTGTCGCGCTTCACCCCGGCCCTGACGCATTGCTTTATGCCCAAGACAAATTGGCTATGCGCCGGAAAATGACGGCCTTAGGCCTGCCACAACCGGCATACAGGGCCGTATCCAACGTGGAGGAATTGATCTCCGCAGCGCAGTCCATTGGGTACCCGGTGATATTAAAGACCCCGCGCGGTGGCTACGACGGTAAAGGTGTGCGTCTGATTCGCCGTGCAGAGGACGCTCACGAAAGCGCTAACTGGTTTGACCTGCCCTTCGACGCACTGTTGGTCGAAGACTGTGTGGAATTTACCCGGGAGCTCTCCGCTCAGGTAGCGCGTCGGCCCAGCGGAGAAACCGCCCCCTACCCGGTGGTGGAATCCATCCAGACCAATGAGGTCTGTGATCTGGTGACCGCACCGGCCCCGAACCTTGACCAGACCATCGCTAGCGCAGCTCAGCAGGCGGCTGTCACTATTGCCGAGCAACTGGGCGTGACCGGCATGTTGGCTGTGGAGATGTTCGAGGACCCCCATTCTGAGTCGGGTTTCTCGATTAACGAGTTGGCAATGCGGCCCCATAATTCCGGGCACTGGTCCATGGATGGAGCCACAACCAGCCAGTTCGAACAGCACTTACGCGCGATACTGGATCTGCCTCTCGGGTCAACCACGCCGGTGGCTGAATTCACGGTGATGAAAAACTACCTAGGCGGGGCGAACGAAGACCTTTACGGTGCTTTCAATACTGCGATGACACGCTATCCGCAGGCGAAGATCCATGCCTACGGCAAATCGGTACGTCCTGGGCGTAAAGTGGGCCATGTCAACGTCCTGACGAACCCGCAGCGTTCCTTAGACGATGCCCGTCGCATCGCCGAACGCACCGCGGCCATCATCCGCGACGGCTCCGAGCCGGCAACAGACGAACTTCCGGATAGATAAGGATATTCTGGCTCATGGTTTCATCCGACCATCCTGAACAGCACAGCACCGCCCAAACCACAGCACCGCAACCACACGGTGGTACGGCTCCTCGCGTGGGCTTGGTGATGGGTTCGGACTCAGATTGGCCGGTCATGCAGGAGGCGGCCCAAGTTCTCGAAGAACTGGGGGTCAGCTATCAGGCCGATGTCGTTTCCGCACACCGGATGCCACACGAAATGATCGCATACGGCACCCAGGCAGAAGCCAATGGGCTCGAAGTGCTGATCGCCGGAGCCGGCGGAGCAGCGCACCTGCCCGGAATGTTGGCCTCGACCACGGTGCTACCCGTTATTGGCGTACCGGTGAAGCTCAAGTCCCTAGAAGGGCTAGACTCATTATTGTCCATCGCGCAAATGCCCGCTGGGATTCCGGTGGCCACCGTCTCGATCAACGGAGCACGCAACGCCGGATTACTGGCTGCCCGCATCCTGGGGGCTTCGCACCACGATGCCGAGACAGCACAAGCTCTGCGTGACCGGCTGCACACCTTCTCCGCCGAGTTGCGCGATGCGGCTCATGCCAAAGGCCAGCGTTTGCGCTCAACTTTGGCTGACCGTCCTGGTAACGCTGGGCAAGCGACGACCTAAACTCGCCCGACGACCTAAACTCGCCACCTCACATACCACCGTAGGTCTGTTACCAACGACTAAACTCCGGTAGTACTATGACGCCTCCCCCTCCCCGCCCTACCGCTACTCAACGCGGAGTTGCTAAGGAATCAGCTGCTGCCCGGCGTGAACGCTATGAGCGCTTCGAAGCCCAATTCGAGGGCTATCGCAGCGACGATGCTCTCGTTGACGTCTCTGCTGGAACTTGGAAACAACGCACCAAACGCGCTTTCATCATGATCGCGCTGACCATTTTTGTCCCTGGTGGCGCGCAGTCGATTACTGGGCGTCGAAAATTGGGGCGCTTCGGATTGGGCGTGACTGTTGCCGTGTGGGCGTTAATTGTGGTCACCGCGCTTTTAGCTCTGTTTGCGCGAGGCTTCCTGCTTCACATCCTCAGCTATCCCTCCGCTCAGCTGCTCTTGGTGGTCGTGCTGACCTTCTTAGGTCTGGTGTGGCTCGTGCTGTGGATCTCAACTTTTTCCATCATTGGCCTACGTGCCTTAGCGCCGGGAATGAAACCCATCGTGGCTGTGGTGACCACCCTGGCGATGTTGCTGACCTCAGGGTCCATGTTCGCTGCCGCGTTGATCGTGAACTCTTCCCGAACCACCATCGGCAATATCTTCGCCTCCGGCCCGGCGTTGGCCCCGGTCGATGGGCGCTATAATTTTCTGGTCATGGGTGCAGACGCCGGTGAGGGGCGCGCCGGTCTACGGCCCGATTCCATTTCGGTCGCCTCCATCAATGCCGAAACCGGTCAGATCATTTTGTTCTCCATTCCGCGCAACTTCCAGAACGCGCAGTTCCGGGAGGGTTCTCCGCTCTGGGACGTCTACCCCAACGGATTCGACTGTGGCGATGAGTGCATCATCAACGCGTTGTACACCGATGTGAGCAACAATCACGCCGACCTCTACCCCAACGCTGACGATCCAGGCGCTGAAGCGATGAAGGATGCGGCCAGCGGCATTCTCAACCTGGAGGTTCAGGGCTACATCATGCTCGATATGGACGGTTTCGCCCAACTCATTGATTCCATGGGCGGGGTCACGGTGACCTCCGGCGGCTGGGTCATTCACCGCGGTACCCGCCCGGATACCGGACAATGGGGCAATATCTGGTGGGGTCCGGGAACCTACACGTTCTCCGGTGATGACGCGCTGGCTTATGCACGATCGCGTAAATATTCTTCGGACTATTCTCGAATCCGGCGTCAGCAATGTATCCAACAGGCGATGCTCGCCCAATTTGATCTGCCAACACTCTTGACGAAATTCCAAGACATTCTGAGCGCCGGCGAACAGATCGTCGAAACCGATCTGCCCGGTCAACAGCTGGGTACGTTCTTGAACCTCGGCGCCCAGTCACAGAAGCTACCCTTGAAACGTCTCACGATTGGTGCGCCCGACTTCGGCGAACAAGGCAACCAGTTCTCCACCTATCCTGATTTCGATCAGATTCATCAGCGGGTAGGTTCCCTTGTGGCTGAGGACGGCACTCCGCTCAACGCGGCGACCGGTACCCATATCACTCCCCTGGCAACGCATCTGGCCCCTGTCTCGGTGCACATTCCCACCGATATTGAAGGTGATGAGATCACCGGGCGGGAACGTGGTGGCGCCACCTCGCAAGACTCCGAGGACTGGCCAGAACCGCCCAAGCAACCCAATGGTGAACCGCTCACCGAAGAATTTCTGATGCAAGCCGATGATGCCGGACAAACCGCGATCCTGGAGGAAGCTTCCTCCACCAACCAGTACTGCCACCCCGGGGACTAGGACACCGGTGATTTCATGACTTCCCACACACAGACCTCGCCCATGCCTGCGTTCTTCGCGCTTCAGGGCACTCTGAAAGACTACGACTGGGGCTCAGTCACTTTGCTAGCGGACCTGCAATCCCGCGAACCCACCGGGCGACCCGAAGCTGAGATGTGGTTCGGCACCCACCCGTCGGGAATCTCCGCTGTGCACATCGACGAGCACGATCTCAATCCTTTCGACTCAGCCCCGCAAGGTCAGGAACACCCCACGGTCCCGCTGACCGAGATCACCGGAGAGCTTGGCTTTCTTACAAAGCTCTTGGCAGCCGCCCAGCCCCTGTCGTTGCAGGCCCACCCCAACCAACAGCAGGCTCGCGAGGGCTTCGCCCGAGAAAACGCCGCCGGTATCGCGCTATCCGACCCGCGCCGGTGTTTCCAGGATGATCAGCACAAACCTGAGATGCTGATCGCACTCACGCATTTCGTCGCCCTGTGTGGTTTCCGGGATCCGGTGCAGGCCTCCTATTCTTTCCAGCGTCTGGCCGAGGCCGAAGCAGAACACCACGAGCAGGTCACCACCGACCTCTCAGCAGCTCTGGCCCGGATTTCCTTGCTTCTTAGCGGTGGCAACATCCGGCAAGCCCTACACTTGCTCTTGGACCCTTCCGGACCCTGGGTCGATCCCGAATCCGGGTGGGTCGAACGAGTGATCCAAGTCATCCATCACGCCGAACAACTTCGTCGGGATGACCAAAGCCTCGATACCGCCGCCTTGGCAGCGGACTTTTTCCCCCGAGACCCGGGCGTGTTGGTCACGTTGCTGATGAACCGAGTACAACTGGCCCCGGGACAGGCCATCTTCCTCGCCGCGCAGCAGCTCCACGCCTATGTGGAAGGACTCGGGCTAGAAGTCATGGCTGCCTCGAATAACGTCGTGCGTGGTGGGCTGACCAACAAGCATATTGACCGAGACCAGCTCGATACCCTGCTCGACTATGCGCCGGTGGGTGAACCACTGGTCTACCCCCGTGATGAACGTGCCAACACCGACCTCGCCACAGGCATTACGCTCAGCTCGCTGTGCCCACCGGTCAAGGAATTCTGCGTGCTTCGCGCTGATTTCGAGACCGAGAACCTCAGTTTAACTCTCGATCCTGCCACTGTCTTAGTCCCGGACCTCGCCCAGCCGGTGATCCTGGTCTGCACCGCCGGGTCAGTGATGCTCTCCAGTGGAACCCGCCAGCTGGAGCTCAACCCCGGTCAGGCGGCCGTGCTCCCGCACGCCAGCGCTTCCCACGCAGCCGGAGCCCCGGTATCGATGGTCGCCCAATCCGCAAACTCCACGGTCTTTGCCACTGGCGTGCCCACCGCGCGGAGTTAGCGCCCACGTTTAGCGCTCTGGCGCCGGCACCCACTTATTCCACTTATCCAGCCGGTGTTCTGCTTCAACGATGCGCACCGTTCCGGACGTTGAACGCATGATGATCGACTGGGTCTCAACCCGGTCCCGGTAGTACCGAGCACCACGCAACAGGTCACCATCGGTGATGCCAGTTGCGGCGAAATAGCAGTTATCGGATGACACCAAATCATTGGTGGTCAGCACCCGATCCAGGTCATGGCCGTATTCAAGTGCTTTCTCGCGCTCGGCTTGATCGGTGGGAGCCAGCCGGCCCTGAATCATTCCGCCAATGGCCTTCACCGCGCACGCAGTGATGATGCCTTCCGGGGTGCCACCAATGCCGAGCATCATATCCACGTCGGTGTTATGCCGGGCCGCGGCGATACCGCCGGCCACGTCGCCGTCCATAATGAACTTCACGCGAGCACCAGCTTCACGAATTTCTCGCACAAGACCCTCGTGACGGCCACGATCCAATACGCAGATATTGAGTTGTGAGACCGGCTTATCCAGGGCCTTGGACAGCAGGTGCACGTTCTGTTTAACCGGCAGACGCAAGTCCACCATTTCAGCAGCCTCAGGTCCGACGATCATCTTTTCCATGTAGAACACAGCCGAGGGGTCAAACATAGTACCCCGCTCTGCCACGGCAAACACCGACAACGCGTTGTTGTATCCCATCGCAGTCAGCCGGGTGCCGTCGATGGGGTCCACCGCCACGTCGACTTCAGCGCCAGAACCGTCGCCGACCTCTTCGCCGTTGTACAGCATCGGGGCTTCATCTTTCTCACCTTCACCGATCACCACGGTGCCACGCATGTTCACGGTGTCCATGAAGGCGCGCATCGCGTCGACCGCGGCGCCATCGGCACGGTTCTTATCTCCGTAGCCCACCCAATGACTGGCAGCAATCGCGGCGGCCTCGGTGACCCGGACCAGCTCCATTGCCAAGTTTCGGTCCGGGCGTGTCGGGTCGGTGGTGCCAATATCTTCGCTTGTCATAGTGCGCTCCCAGCTGTAGATCATGTTCGGTGAGCCGATCGGTGGCTCGTGGTGGTGTGCTGTTGTTCTTCTATCGTAGTCCGTCGTCCTCGATGCCACCGTCGGTCACACTCGCCGCGTCGTAAGCTAGCCACCCCTCGGTCCGCATTGCTGGCAGAATGGAGGGGTGAGTTCTGAGCGCCAAGACCAGTCCCGCCCCGCTGGGGCATCCGAGCAACCCGTGGAGGCGCCCAAACCGCGGGTCACGAAATCTCAGTCGCAGCGGATGCGTCAAAATATTCAGGGAATCGCCTATTCGGTGTTAATCACGCTGGTCGTGGTCGGTATTGTGATCGCTTTTAACCCGCGCCAAGGTGGCGATTACGACCTGGACATTGACGTCGCAGCCACCGCGTCCGAGGCCAGCAGTGTGGCCAGCTTTGATCCTGTCATTCCCGAACTTCCCGAGGACTGGTCGGCCAACTACGCCCGCTGGCACAATCCCTCTGCCGATGATGACACACCCTACTGGTCGGTGGGGTACTCCAGCGACGACGACGAATTTTTTGGCGTCGATCAGGCGGCTGGGGCTGGAGAGTTGTGGATTGATGACCGGGTCAAAAGTGGCGAGCCCCAGGGTGCTGCAGAAATCTTGAACTATCCCTTCGAGGTCTACTATGCAGAAGATGGACACACCTACTTAGTTGGGGAGGTCCCCGACCCGAAGGCCACCGAACCGGTCACCCTCGTGGTGTCAGGTTCGCTACCCGACGACCAGTTATCGCAGCTGACCGCAACATTGATCGAAGACCGTGAGGTCGCCGTGGAGAAGACCTCGGCTACCGCACCATCCACTGCTACCCCGCCCCAGGAGGCTGACGCATGACCGATACCCCCACCGAGGACGCCAACGCTACACTGACCCCTGATCAGGCATGGCAGGCGCTCAAAGACGGCAACGCCCGGTTCGTCTCCGGACAAGTCACCCACCCGCACCAGAATGCTGCCCGTCGCCAAGAGCTGGCCACCTCTCAAGAACCCATTGCGATCATTTTCGGATGCGCTGACTCGCGGTTGGCTGCCGAGATTATTTTTGATGTCGGTCTCGGCGATGTATTCGTGATTCGCACCGCCGGGCAAGTCATCGACGATGCCGTGCTGGGTTCATTGGAATTCGGTGTTGGGGTGCTCAATATACCGCTGATCGTGGTGCTGGGCCACGACTCTTGCGGTGCAGTCACCACCGCCGTGGAGTCCTATGAGTCCGGCACCGTCCCCGGTGGCTTTCTGCGTTCTTTGGTCGAGCGCATCACGCCATCGGTCATGGCGGCCCGCCAGGCCGGCATCACCGACGTCGACGGCACCGTGCTAGAACACACCGACCAGATGGTCCATCGGCTGGTTGACTCCAACCGGGTGGTGGCCGAGGCCGTGGAAGCCGGTCGCACCGCGGTGATGGCCCTGACCTATTCGCTAGCCGACGGCACCGTGCAGGTCGGCGATACGCTAGGACCTGTCACTGCCTAAGCCCCACCGTCCCCACTCCAGGCCCCCTTCGATCCGTCACATCCGTCAGATCAGTCAGAGAGGACACAACCAATGACCAAACAGCACAACGACCAGCAACAGTACCGCACTGAACACGACACCATGGGTGAGGTTCAAGTCCCCATCAACGCGCTGTATCGAGCCCAGACCCAGCGGGCCGTGCAGAACTTCCCGATTTCGGGCAAGCCGATCGAACCGCAGAACATTTACGCCCTGGCGCAGGTCAAAAAAGCCGCTGCCCGCACCAATCAGGAACTGGGTGTGCTCGACGCCGAGCGTGCCGAGGCCATCATTGCCGCAGCCGATCAGGTCATTGCCGGTGAACACGACGACCACTTCCCGGTCGATGTCTTCCAGACCGGTTCCGGAACCTCCTCAAACATGAACACCAATGAGGTCATCGCTACTCTGGCCACCCGCGCTCTGGCCGAGGCCGGTTCGGACACCGAGGTTCACCCCAACGACCACGTCAACGCCTCCCAGTCTTCCAACGACGTCTACCCCACCTCGGTGCACGTCGCCGTTACCGGCGCGCTGATCAACGACCTCAAGCCGGCCTTGGACATCCTGGCCAGCTCGCTCGAAACCAAGGCTGAAGAATTCGCCGAGGTCGTCAAGTCCGGTCGGACGCACCTGATGGATGCCACCCCGGTGACTTTGGGCCAGGAATTCGGTGGCTATGCCGCTCAGGTGCGCTACGCCATCGAGCGTATCGACGCCTCGCTACCCCGAGTAGCCGAGGTTCCCCAGGGCGGTACTGCCGTCGGTACCGGGATCAACACCCCGAAGGGCTTCTCCCAGCGCGTGATCGAGCTCTTAGTGGAACAAACCGGTCTGCCCATCACCGAGGCTCGCAACCACTTCGAGGCTCAAGCCAACCGTGACGGCCTGGTGGAAGCCTCCGGACAGTTGCGCAATATCGCCTACTCGCTGATGAAGATCAACAACGACCTGCGCTGGATGGGATCGGGCCCCAACACCGGTCTGGGCGAAATCGCGATCCCGGACCTTCAACCGGGTTCCTCCATCATGCCGGGCAAGGTCAACCCCGTGATCTGTGAGGCTGTCATCCAGGTGTGCGCGCAGGTGATCGGTAACGACACCACTGTGTCGCTGTCTGCTACCAACGGTGCGTTCGAACTCAACGTGGGTATCCCGGTCATGTCAGCGAACCTGCTGGAGTCCATTCGGCTGCTGTCCAACTCTGCGAAGGTCATGGCGGAGAAGATGATTGCTGGCATTCAGGCCAACGTTGAGCGCGCTGCCTTCTTGGCTGGTGCGTCCCCGTCGACCGTGACCCCGCTGAATAAGCTGATCGGCTACGAAGCAGCTGCCAAGATCGCCAAGCACGCCGTGAACGAAAAGGTCACCGTGCGTGAAGCCGTTATTGCCCTGGGCTATGTGGACCGAGGTGACGTTACCGAACAACAGCTCGACGAGGCCCTGGATTTGATGTCGATGACCCACCCCGGCGAGTAAGCTCCCCGGGACCAGGATCGTCCCGAGATCACCACGTACCAACCACCGCAGGCTCCGAACAGTTCGCTACAGCGTTACTGCTCCGGGGCCTGTGGAGTTCCTACTGGCTGATCAGCGCACGCCGAGGACGTCTCCTCCCGGCGGTATCAGGCTGTGCGAGCGCAAATACGCCCATGTGGGATAGCGCGACCAACAGCAATGACACCGCCTGCATGTTGATCAGCAAGCCAAACAGCGCAAAAACCTTCGAGAAGTAGGACAGCCACGAGGTCACCTGCAACCACCGATGCCTCCGGTGGCGTCGTTGCGGTGCTAAGACCTGTTTGGCCCAAGGGCCCAGCATCGTTGCGACGAGTAGCATGACGACAATCTGTGAGACCGAAACGGCCGTCTCTGGAGTAAAGTTCACGCCATGGAGCATAACCGCGTCACGACGTTCAGAACGAGAGGGGGAACACGATCGATCCGCTAGCTTTGGGGGGGCTTGGTCCTGTCCCAAATAGGTCAACGCAGCTGCGAGGTGCGCCTTGATGCCAGCTTCCAGCGTGGGATCGATGACCGGAGCGAAACCCGGTGAGTGGTTGACCGGGATGTTTTCGACCAACGTGCCGTTTTCGAGACTCGAGCGAAATAGCTTCGGGTCGGTGCCACCAAGTTGCCAGTAGTGATACGGCACTCCGAAGGCATCAGGGATGATGTTGAAGTCCTCCGAGGCCGGCACCCGCGCGCTACGGAACACCTGACCATCCTCAAAGACCTGCTCAAAGGCCTCAGCCACTCGCTCGGTCAGGCTCTCGTCGTTGGTGGTCAGCGGGAACTGGTCGTAGTATTCAATCTCCGGTTCTTTCTCAACTCCAGCAGCCTCGCATTCGGCCTGTACAATACGATCGATGCCGGCCACCAGTTTGTCACGCACCGCACTGTCGTAGGTGCGCAGATTAAGACGGAGCTCGGCTTTATCAGGAATGATGTTGGCACTGGACCCAGCGTTGAGCGCGCCGACGGTCACCACACCAAAGTCGGAGGGGGAGATCTCCCGCGAGACCAAGGTCTGCAAACGCAACACGATCGTCGCGGCGATCACGACCGGGTCGATGGAGTTTTGGGGCAAGGATCCGTGGGCGCCTCGACCGTGGACGGTGATCTTCACCGAATCGGCGGCCGACATGACCGGGCCGGCAACGACGCCGATATGTCCGGCTTCAAAAACCATCACGTGCTGGCCAAAGCACACATCGGGGGTCGGGATCTTGTCGACCAAGCCGTCTTCAACCATGGCTTTGGCTCCTGCAGCTTTTTCTTCTCCAGGCTGGAAGAGGGCGATGTAGGTTCCGGACCAGGCGTCGCGGTGTTGGAGTAGCACATCGATGGCTCCGAACAACGTGGCCATATGCATATCGTGACCGCAGGCGTGCATCACGCCCTCACGTTCCGAGGTGTAATCCAACCCGGTGTTCTCGGTCACCGGTAGTCCGTCGATGTCTGCCCGGGCCAGCACGGTCGGACCCGGGCCGTTCGTGATGACCGCCACGACTCCCGTGCCACCAATACGCTGTGTCTCCAACCCCAGGTCGGAGAGCTCTTTGTCAATAGTGTTGGCGGTGTCGTGTTCCTGCATACTCAGTTCAGGGTTGCGGTGCAGGTGTTGATAGAGCTCAGTACGTTGGGCAACGATGTCTTTCAGGTCATCGAACAGAGCAGAAAGAGCTGATGACATGATGGCAACCCTCCAAAAAGTCGGTCATCGGAATAGTGGACCCGACAGGCGTCGGTGGACGTGATGTCCACTCTAGGATCAGAACCGGTGTTCGTGCTAGGACACATCGCCTCTGGAGCCCCAGGTGACATTTATCCCAGCAAAGCGAAGGTGGCTGCGAGGATCATCGCTGGCCCGAACGGAATGCGTGAGGCCCAGGTCGCCGAGGTGAACACCACCGCAACCAGGGAAATGAGGCCACCCAACACGAAGCCCAACACTAGCGCCACCACCGTGGCTTCCCAGCCGACAAAACCGGTATAGGCGCCCAGCCCGGCGGCAAGTTTCACATCCCCCATGCCCAAGCCACCCCGGGTGATCAGATGCAACACAAACATCACCGCGGGATATCCGAACAAGCCCACGACCATCGTGGCTAGTCTGCCATGGGCTACAGAATCCTGCGGAGCGATCAACGTGCTCACGCCTAAGAAGGCCACTGCACCGATGGCCAAGGTCGCAGTCCACCCGTTGGGTAGCCGGTGTTGCCGCACATCAACCGTGAACAACACGATGCAGCTGACCACATAGATCAGCATCGCGATGACACAGCACAGCCACACGAACCCCGGGGTGTGGGCTGAGAAGGTCATTTCCGACAGCAGGCTGAACACAGTTGCGAGCATACCGAAGAGACATGCGGTCTCACGAGCGCGAGTGCGCCCCCTGTGGGTATCTCGCCACAGCTGACTGGTAGGGAGTTCTCAGTAGACTGGACACTAGAAACTCACCTACCCTTTGTTGTCCCCTGAAGGATCGGACCGGTTATGGCCCTTTTTCGTTCCCGTACAGATGAATCCGCCGAGTCACGCGAGCAGTCCAGCGATGACAATTCCCTAACCCGTCGCATTCTGTGGGCGTGGGCCCCGGTCTTGGTGCCGCTGGCGGTCATGTGGGTTTTGCAGATCATCAACGCCGTCACCGGGTATGCATTATCGAATGCCGCCGGTATTCAACCACGCAGTCTCGAGGGGTTGGTCGGGATTGCCGCCGCTCCGGTGCTGCACTTTAGTTTTTCTCATCTGCTCTCCAATACGGTGCCCTGGATCATCCTGGGCACACTCCTGGCGGTGATCACGCGCAAGTATGGTCAGGTGACCCTTCAGATTTGGCTGATTTCCGGTGTCATCACGTGGCTGATCGGCGGTTCCAACTCGGTGCATACTGGCGCGTCCGGGGTGATCTACGGTTATGCCGCGTTCTTGATGATCTACGGCATCTTGGTCCGTAAATTCTGGGCCATGCTGATCTCGGTGATCACGATTATCGGCTATGCCGGACTGGTATGGGGATTGTTCCCGCAGGCAGGTGTGTCCTGGCAAGGACACCTGGGCGGGGTGATTGCCGGCATCGTGGCCGCGCTGACGCTCACCAAAGATATCCGGGCTGAACGCAAGGCGTTAAAAGAAGCCAAGCAGGCCCGACGTATCGTGTCCTGACCTGCCTGGCTTGTGTACGATGTGTGGGGCTGCGGCCCGGGGCTTAGTGCATGCGGTCTTCAAGTAGTTCAGTCACCAGCGCTGCAATCGGTGAGCGCTCCGAACGGGTCAGCGTGATGTGGCCGAATAACGGGTTATCCTTCAGCGTCTCGACAACTGCAGCAATACCGTCGTGACGGCCCACACGCAGGTTATCGCGCTGCGCTACGTCATGGGTCAGCACGACTTTGGAGTTCTGCCCGATCCGGGACAGCACCGTGAGTAGCACATTGCGCTCCAATGATTGGGCCTCATCGACCACCACCCACGACTCGTGCAGAGACCGGCCGCGAATATGAGTCAAGGGCAAAACCTCAAGTAATTCGCGCTCGATGACTTCATCCATCACGGTCGGAGACACCAACGCTCCGAGGGTGTCAAAGACCGCCTGGGCCCACGGAGACATCTTCTCACCCTCTGAACCGGGCAAGTATCCCAGGTCCTGTCCGCCCACTGCGTAGAGCGGACGGAAGACCACGACCTTGCGGTGGTCGCCACGTTCCAACACTGCTTCCAAACCTGCACACAGTGCCAGCGCCGACTTACCGGTGCCGGCGCGACCGCCCAGCGAAACAATCCCGACACTGGGATCGTTGAGCAGGTCGATGGCTAGACGCTGTTCGGCTGAGCGACCGTGCACGCCGAAGACTTCGGTGTCACCTTTGACCAGTTGAATCTGGTGGTCTTCGGTGACGCGCCCTAGTCCAGAGCCAGTACCGGAGTTGAGAACCAGCCCGGTGTTGATGGGCATCTCTGCCACACGATCATCCAGCAGGTTCTCTCCGGAGTAAAGCTGGGAGAGCTGCTCGTCGGTGACGTCCAGGCGGTCCAAGCCGGTCCACCCGGAAGATTTGACCAGTTCGTTGCGGTATTCATCGGCTTCCAGCCCCATGGAGGAGGCTTTGACACGCATGGGTAGGTCTTTGGACACGACGGTGACGCGTTCACCTTCATCCGAGAGGTTCTGAGCCACCGCGAGGATGCGGGAATCGTTATCAGTGCCACGGAAGCCATAGGGCAAAACGTCGACCGAAATGTGGTTGAGCTCGACCACCAGTTGACCGCCTTCGTCATTGAGCGGGACCGGCTGGTTTAGCGACCCATGTTGGACGCGTAGATCGTCCAACAACCGTAATGCTGAGCGGGCAAAATAACCTAGTTCCGGGTCGTGACGTTTCTTCTCCAGCTCAGAAATGACCACGATCGGTAACACGACTTTGTGCTCGGCGAACCGCAGCAGAGCGTGCGGGTCAGACAACAAAACCGAGGTATCCAGGAGATAAGTCCTGACCTCGGTTTCTGATGCTGGGGTCTGTTGGTTTTGGTCGATATTGTGTTCTGCCGCCGTGGTCTGCGGAACGGAAACAGAACGGGGAGGGGTAAGCGACACGGTGGAAGCTCCTGCCGTTAATGTAAGAGGTCTCTCGGTTACGTACCTTTCCTGACGAGTCAGAGGGTACGGGCATTCAGTGAGAAAGAGCTAACCAGGACATGAACTCCCGGTGAATCCCGCAGGTGCGCAGCTGTGGCTTTAACTCCCGTACCGGCGCTGTCGTGAGGCATAATCACGCAGGGCACGCAGGAAATCAACCCGCCGAAAATCAGGCCATAGAGCTTCACAAAAGTAAAATTCGGCGTAGGCTGACTGCCACATCAAAAATCCGGAGAGTCGCTGTTCACCGGAGGTCCGAATCACCAGGTCGGGGTCCGGAAGACCTCGGGTGTACAGTCGATTCGAGATTTCTTCGATGCTGAGTTTTTCCGCCACGTCACCGGGGGTTTGGCCTTGTTCTTCGGCTTCGATTAGAAGCTCTTTGACCCCGTCCACGATTTCTTGACGACCGCCGTAACCGACTGCCACGTTCACGTGCATCCCGGATTCATTGTGTTGGGCACCGCGCCGCGTAAGGTGACGGATTTGTTCGGAGAGCGATGCTGGCAAAATCTCGGTCGACCCCACGGGTTGGACTTTGATCGGCCGACCGTTGATTTCGCCTTCTTCCAGCCGTTTGAGCGTATCGGAAATAATAGCGACCAGGGACCTCAGCTCGGAGGCATCCCGATTCAGATTATCGGTGGAGAGCATATAGAGAGTCACCATTGGGATCCCGATCTCTGCGCTCCACCCCAAAAACTCGAGGATCTTATCGGCACCAGCTTGGTGACCCCGGGCAGTAGGCTCCCCCGCGGCTTTCGCCCAGCGCCGGTTGCCGTCCAGGACGACACCGATATGCCCGGGCAAACGGGAGGCGTCAAGGCCTTGAGTTAACCGGCGCTCGTAAAGTCGATAAAACAGGTCGGGATAGTCCATACCCCAACTCTAGCGATGCTCCCGCCCAGATTCAGGCTCTTGTGGCTCGAGCGGAGGCGAGTCCAAATAGCCGGGGTACTTCTTGCGCATCATTCCGAGACGGTCAGGGCTAAGCTCGTCGATCTCAGGGCGCTGGCGTTGTTTCTCAGAAAGTCTTGGCTGGTTTCGCTCCACCAGCATATCTTCGGCGGTTTTGGAACGTAGCTTCACTTTGCGGACCGAGCGCACCATCATGCGGATAACCACCACGGACAGCGCCACCATCAGAAAGGTCAGCAGGAACCCTTCAATACCCGGAGTGACCTCTTCCTGGTCGAGTCCGGGGCGCAAGTTCGATTCCTCAGCGGCCAGCAGGACCGCGGTCTGCAGGGCAGTTGTCATCAGGCCTCGTTTCCCTGATCTGCCTGGTCTGGGGTGGGGGTGCGCAGACCGGAGAACAGGTCGGTTTCGGGCAGGTGAGTTGGTACGCGCGAGTCAATCAGCACGTAGTCTTCCCAGGGCCAGGCATCCCGCACAATGTCGTGGGGGGTGAAGAAGAACCCGTGCGGATCGATCTGCGTGGCATGAGCCCGTAGTGCAGCATCGCGACGGTCCAGGTAGTTCCCCACTGGAATCTGTGTGGTGACCTGGTGCTTGGTCAACCGCCACGCGTCCGGGTCTTCACCGGATTGCAACCGCTCGTACCACTGAATGCGATCCGCATAAGGCGAGGTCTGGCCGGAGGCTTCATAGGCTTTGTGCAGGGCAAAATATTTATCCGG
Source organism: Auritidibacter ignavus (assembly GCF_003703835.1). GTDB lineage: Bacteria > Actinomycetota > Actinomycetes > Actinomycetales > Micrococcaceae > Auritidibacter > Auritidibacter ignavus. The sequence continues at coordinate 1,450 of NZ_RDQR01000021.1, read as the reverse complement.
GTTGAAAGCCCGGTCGTAGTACAGCTTGGATACTTCCCACGCTTGCCCTGTGCCCGGATAGGCTTGCGGATCGCCTGAGCTTTGATACGCCTTGACGGTGATCTCGTGAGCGCGCAGGTGATCGGGGTGGGGGTAGCCACCGATCTCATCATAGGAAATCAACACATGGGGGCGAAACTCTCGAATCAGTCGTACTAGCACCGCGACCTGAGTATCACGATCAGAATTGGCAAAAACCCCATAGGGTAGTTCGGGAACTGGGTCGCCTTCTGGCAGGCCCGAATCAATAAACCCGAGCCAGCGGTAGTCTATGCCAAGCGCTTGAGAGGACTCTTCCATCTCGACTCGCCGTACCGCGGTCATGTCTCGGTGCAAACGGGCAACGTCACCCTGGTAGTGCTGGTTCAGCAACGACCCAGCTTCTCCCGAGGTGCACAATGCCACCATGACGTCAGCACCGGCATCCTCATATGCTGCCATCATCGCCGCCCCCTTGGAGGATTCATCATCAGGGTGTGCGTGAACAGCCATCAGGCGCAACCCTTGGGAGGGCGGAACATCGGTGGCTTCTGGACGCTGATAGTCACTCGGCTGCGTGCTACCGTAGTCCTCGGATCCTACGGGCACACCAAACTCTGGGTGTTGCGATGATCCGGACCTTTGTTGTGTTGAAACGCTCACGAGTTGTCTGTACTCCTGATCCACTGCTTCGCGGTCACATTGGCTGTGCTACGCCGTGGCTGGGTAGAGTTTAAGTCTATGGTCAATAGCCCAGTTCCGGCGCAGGCATCGGCTTCTGATAGCTTAGCCAATCGTTATGGTCGCTCCCAAAGTAAGAACTCGCCTGAAAGGCAGGAGCGACGGCGTCGTTGGGGGATCATTATTGCGGTGACGGCTCTCATTCTAGCCGTAGCGCTCGCCGGTGTGTGGACCTACTCGATGACCGAAGACCGATTGAGCTATAAAGACGTGGGCTTCGACATCGTCTCCGAAGATCATGCCACTGTTCGCTTCCAGCTCACTAAAGAGCACGACGCCACGGTCTCCTGTGCGGTGCAGGTGCTGGCCGATAATTATGCGGTGGTGGGATGGAAAACAGTCATCATTGGCCCTGAGGCCATCGGCGAACAAATTGATTCCAGCCCCTCAGATCTGACTAGTTACTACGACGTCCAGGTCCGAACCGATGGGCTAGGAACCAATGGTGGCGTGAATGATTGCTGGTACTACGAAGACGGTCCCAGCAACATCTCATATTTTGATGTCGAACGGTAGCCTTCCTGGCGCAAGAGAGCCCGGTAGACGCTCCCACGGCGACCAGACCGTAGTGCCTCATGTCAAACTGAGCGCGAAGGGTAAGTCGTGCCTCACAGATCGTGAGCGCGAGAGGTCGCGTGGCTGCAGTGTCGTGCCTCAGCTAGTTTGAGCGCGAAAACTTGGGTTAGCTGGC